>JAFGEO010000088.1 GCA_016931575.1 Bacteroidales bacterium
ATGGAAGAAGACCTGAAGAAGGAGTCTGAAATTGAAGGCCTTTCAGTAAAACAGCTACAGTGTATCGAGCTTATCTATAAAATGGAAAATCCCGGTTTATCGGAACTTGCTGAAAAGCTAAGGATCACCAAACCTTCAGTGACAGCCATGATCGATAAACTTGAGGAACATGAATACGTACTGCGTGTAAAGTCTGATTTTGACCGCAGATCAGCCCATGTCCACCTTACTGAAAAGGGAAAGGTCGCCGGGCAACTGCATGATAAGCTTCACCAAAAAATTGCCAGGAATCTTACCAAAGGGCTCTCGGAATCAGAAAAGGAAATCATGGTCGTCCTGTTAAATAAGGCCATGCAGTCGCTCAAATAGATTTTTTTTGTTTAAATAGTTAGTTAAATCAAACTAAAATAATTATGAAAGTGAGATCCCTTATATCGGTAATTTTGAGAGAAAGCTAAGGAGCATCTCAGGGGTACCTAAGGTAAGCTCGCTGGTAAGTGCGATTAATATCGAAGCTGGGGATGAGGGCTTGCAGGCAAGACCTTTATTTGACATGGACAGCCTTACAGCAGAAAGTTGCACAGACGCTGAGAAGCGGGTGTCAGGAAATCCCTTCTATGAAGGAGTTTTTGTTTCTGCTGATCATCCGGTTACGGCCCTGATGATCGACCTGCCCGGTATTTTCAACGAGGGCTCGGATAGTCCGCATCGTCAGTTTTACAGTGAGTTTTCAAAATTCATTGTTGCTGAGGAAGAAAGGACCGGTCGCAGGTTCTATGCCGGGGGGGATATTATTACTGATTCTTCGATCGAAGAACTCATGGACCGGGATATCTCACTATTCTTTCCCCTGGAGCTGTCTGCCAGTAAATTCATAGGCGATTTTGGGATTATGGCAGCATCTGCCATTGCCAGCGCGCTGTTGGGTGATCTTTTTATCTCGCCGATCGTATTGCTTAAGAGCAGGCTTTTCCTGAATAAGGCAGGTCAGAAAAGCTCGTTCTGAATGTGAAAAGTGGTGGGATACTCAAGTTTGCAAATGGCAGGTCTAAATATTAAACGGAATACCTGAGAGTTAGCCGATCTTCCCGATATACTTTACCTGGGTATGGCCATAAGCAAAAAATCCTGGCGCAGTTATGCACTGTGCCAGGATTATATTTTTATCTGCCAGCAGGTTTACCGGTTGATATTGATCTTTCCCTGAAGTAAGACCTGCTCGTTTTCAACCACCCGTACCAGGTAGATCCCGGCAGGAACAGCCCGCAGGTCGATACCCTGATCGGAAAGCTTCCGGTTCAGGATGACACTGCCACCAAGCGTAGTCAGCATAACATCAGCATTCCTGAATTCTCCCTCGAAATAGAGGGTTTCACTGACCGGATTGGGATAGATGCGGAGCATGTTGCCGCTCGCCTCATTCAGGGCATCCGGTTTTTCGATTACTGTCAGCAATCCATTATAGGTGAGAATGAAGTAATTGTCATCGCTTCCACCGCTCACCTCGATAGCATAATTTCCAGGGGCAGTGGTTTCATCGGCAATGCAGGTTGCCACAGGAGCTTCATCAATATCCACGGCGGTATCATCATTTACAAAACCGGAATATTGGATCACAAATTCAGGATTGGGATCGCCCTCAAACCGGCTTAGGTCTTCAACACTTGCATTCAGGAATGCCTGTTCTACCGTAAGGATCCCTTCCCCGAAGCTGAGCTCATAGTTTTTATCATTAAAAGGCCTGATAGCAATTGAATATTCACCCACTACACTGGTTTCATCCGCCGGGGTATACAGGTAGGGAATGGAATCAAGATCCAAAACCTGATCATCATTTTTGAAACCTGAAAAGCTACAGGTGAGCTCAGGATTGGGTTCCCCGTAGGTTTTAACTTTATCATCGGCACTGGCACTGAGCGGGGCTTTAGTGATTTCCAGGGATCCTTCAGCGATCACAAATTCATAGTTGTTATCTCCTCCATTGACCAGAGTGATCGGGTAGATGCCAACGTCGCTGGTTAGTGTTGCCGTTGTGGATCCTTCAGGAAGGGCATCGATTCCGGTGATGTCATCCCCGTTCAGGAAACCGGAGTAAATCCAGCTGAATTCCGGATTTTCCTCTCCGTATTCACGTGCAGAATTGCTTACGATCAAATCAAGCGGAGCCTTTGTTACCGTAAGGTAACCCGCAACATACTCAAAGGAATAGTTGTTATCCGATCCTTCAGTGGGAGTAATGAAGTAACTCCCCGCGGAACTATACTGGCCTGCTTCGCTGATGGCCGCAGGTTCAACATCAAGGTCACCGGCATCATCGGCATTTACAAACCCGGAATAGCTGATGGTAAAGAAGGGATTTTCGGTTCCGTACACTTTGCTCATATTGTCGGCGATAGCCTGAATCTTAAGCTTTTCGATGGTGAGACTTTGTTCTATCGGATCGGCGGCATTGTAAGTGCTGTTTCCGTTCTGCATGGCGGTGATTAACGTGGAACCAGCTCCGATAACATGGACCTGGTTTGCGATGATGGTGGCTACTTCGTTATTTGAACTGGTATACGTTACCGTCAGTCCGGATGACGCGCTTGCTGCCGGATCAAAATCCGCAACGCCGTAAGTTTCGTTTTCAAGCTCCGCAAAAGTAATCTCCTGGGTCAGCTTACTTGTGGTAAATGCTTTTACCTGTGCGGCATAACTTATGCCAACGGAATTACTGGCAAAGGCCCTGAAATAATAGGTGGTATTCGGAGACAGATTGACCAACAATGTGTTATACGATCCTATACCGGCAGAACTGGTGTGCCATGAATCACCAAGGCTTGGATTTCCGACGGTGTTGTAGCAGATTCCCCGCTGCAGGACTGGTGTGCCCCCCGATTGGACAACTGTTCCGCTGCAGGATGCAAGTTCGGCAGTAATGTAATTAGCCTCACCGGTCACTACGGTCGGAGCACTTATAACGTATAGGCGAAGGTCACCGATAGCGAGGGTATCGGCCCCGGCAGCGGTGATATTCATCCGGTAATATTGATATGAAACCTGATTGAATGTTTCAAATTCTTCCCATTCTGCAAATATGGCATTATCCGTAACGGTATCCAGCGGGGTCCAGGAACTGCCATCAGTTGAACCTTCCAGGGTCCAGGATACCGGCTGGAAACCCGGAATGGAATCTACCAGGTAATGCATGGCATACCCGTTTACGAGTACAGATTCCCCAAAATCATACCGGATCCACTGAACCGGTGAGGATGTAACCACCCATCCCGTCGTCGAGTCTTCGTCGAAGGCGAGAGCAGCTTCGCCCCCGGATATTTCATCTGATGCACTTGCATTCGCACCGTTGGTAGCCAGGTTGATTTGTGCATTCAGGTTAAAAAATACAATAGATGCCAGGATCAGTGTGGTGTATATTTTTTTCATACGTATTAGTTTAACATTGCATGTGTACGGAAGTAGCGGGAATTGGTTATTTAAAATGCATACATTTTACCGTTAATCATGAATCCGGAATTGAAATTCGTCATTTTTCCGGAAACTATCCGGATAACACTGTGGATATTATCCCCCGGTTAAAAAAAAACTAACAGTCGTGTCGGTTTTCTGTTTGCCGGAGCAGAAAAAAACGGAAAGATGTTTCCTGCAGGCAGCCAAATTATTTTTTAAAGATGAAGTAAACCGCCAGGACCAGGAAGATAAAACCGATGATATGATTCGTCTTGAAGGTTTCAGTCTTGAAGAATATCAGGGAGAAAGCCATGAAAATTATCAGCGTGATCACCTCCTGGATCACCTTTAGCTCCACCAGGCTGAAAGGACCGCCATACTGCCTGAACCCGATGCGGTTGGCCGGAACCTGAAAACAGTATTCAAAAAGGGCTATGCTCCAGCTGATCAGGATGATTCCCATCAGTGGGAGGTCACTGAACCACTTCATATCCTTGAATTTCAGATGGCCATACCAGGCAAATGTCATAAAGGTGTTGGACAGGACCAGGAGGGAGATTGTGTGTAGTGCTTTCATACTGGAAATTGATCGCGCAATATTATCACTTTCCTTTCTGTCAGCAAAAAGCTTGGTCAAAAAACAATTCACCACCCTATATTTACTGTCCCGTGTGCTGGTTTATAGAAGGTTCAGAAAACAGTCTCAGACCTCAGGTCTGATCTGGTATCCTTAGATAGTTTTTACGAATCCGGGACGCCGGGTTTTCTAATTACAGGTCTCTGAATACAGGATATTTGCCCCGCCATGGGCATCGTCTTTGATCGAGGTAAATACCACCGGGTCGGTACTGTTTCCATGCGCTACAATAGCCCCTCCTAAACCAACCGCCAGGCCGGGACCATCATCGATAAATTTAATTATGGTTCCCGCTTCAATGGTCAGGGTACTTGTAACCCAGACGTCATATTCTTTTATGACATAAACAGAGTCTGCATACCAGGTAGTCGGACTGGGATGTTATCCGTGATCTCCACGACATTTCCGGATCCTTCCGGTACCGGGTCGTCAACATCGCAGGTGATCAGCAGGCTGATAACAGGAATAGCGAGAAGAGAAATAGCTATTTCATTGTTGAAGGATCAGTTGGTTGAATAGGTATGCACGCTGTTTTCACCCACCGCGATGTAGTTGATGCCGAACCAGCAGACGATCAAAAGGACAAAGGCAATGACCAGGATCCATAGAGCCTGTGTATTGTCTTTTTTGTGTACCAGACGATAATGAATGTAAAGCAAATAGGCCATCCATGTGATCATCGCCCAGGTTTCTTTCGGATCCCATGTCCAGTAATGCCCCCAGGCCTCCTTAGCCCAGAAGGCCCCGAAAACCAGTCCCAGGGTCAGGAATCCGAAGCCGATATGCACCAGGTTATCCGCTATGCTGAACTCCTTTCCGCCCCAGCGTGGATTTTTACGGGTTATCAGTGCAATAACAGCCACAAACCAGGACATTCCCAGGATGGCATAGGCCAGAATGTACACAATAACATGCGGAATAAACCAGTTGCTTTGCAGGGCAGGAGCCAGGGTGTTGCTCAGGGCTTCCGGATTGGACAGGTTTATTGCAAGGAACAATATCCCGAAGAACAATCCACCTCCCAACAGAGCTTTATACTTCCATACCAGAAAAATAGAATAGGAGACCAGGATCCCGAAAAGGGAATACCATAGCCGGGTTTCCCCTGTAGTTCGCATGGGCGGGCGTTGCAGGTGAATCCATAATGAAAGGGTGTAGGTTACGATCAGACCGAAACCGATCAGTGTGAGTACATGATAAATGACGGCCAGGGGCCTGCTGGTTTTTCTGAAGAAAAATTCCCTGAGGACATCGTATGCAAGCAGGATTAGGGCCAGTCCCCACAGGGAAAGGATGATGGCGGCATATATTTTCAGCGTTTCAGTCATTCCTGTTTTCGTTTACCCGTAATGATTAAATAGAATGCACCCAGGACCATCATGATCATTCCGGCATAAACCACACTGATCCAGGGATCTTTCACCAGCTCGACAATGCTGATCTCCGACCATCGTCCCCTTT
Source organism: Bacteroidales bacterium (assembly GCA_016931575.1). Lineage (GTDB taxonomy): Bacteria > Bacteroidota > Bacteroidia > Bacteroidales > UBA10428 > UBA10428. The sequence goes on from JAFGEO010000088.1 coordinate 5,546, forward strand.
CAGTGTCATAGCTTGTCTGGTAGATCTTCCAGCCATTTACACTGACCGGTTTACCAACGCTCAGACCGGCATCGAAAATATCTCCCTCCTGCGTGTATATTTTAATTTCGGACCGGTAACTTTTTGCTTCCGGTTGAGCCATCGCCAGCAGCTGTCCTTTCGTGAGTTCAAGGTATCTGCCGTGAAAGCGGTAACTCCCGCAGCTGATCCAGCCCTCTGAAATGATACTCCCATCTAGCGACTCTGCAACTACATAGGCAGCAGGCATGGCGCCGGTTTCATAAACCGGAAAATACTGTTCTTCCATGCCCAGGGCATATTCCAAATACTTTTTAGTGTGGATTTTCCATCCGTTTATTTCTCCGTATTCACCCTCTTTGAGAGAAAGGTAGGTATCATGCTCCAAAACCTCCCCCGAACTTCCCTCGATGATATACGCTTTCGGGGGATAAAAATCGATGCTGAAGTCAAGTAGCTGAATGGCTAATCCCAGGTCACCGGTAGCCTCCTGATGCTCATCGTAGCCTTCATAAACAGGGTATTCTTTGTTGATGATCATTCTGACCCTCTGCAGGTCACCCGCCCCTAAACCGATGGCAAAGAGGGTAAGCCACAGCCCGAAATGGTTGATCAGGAAAGCGAGGTTCCGCACCGAAAGTTTATTCATCCTTCTGGCAGTGACCATACCCAGGGACATCAAAAGGTAAACCTGGGCAAAAAGAAAATAATGGGAACTTAAGATATGAGAAAAGCCAAGCCGATAAAGCAGGTCTTCCGAAGGTTCAGTCTTCTGAGGGACAAATCCAAGCAGGGTGATAACGATGAGGTACCAGGCGATGGCACAAATGGCATTCTTTTTTCCCGAGAGCCATCTGAAGGTATCCGACTTCCTGAAAAAAACAGCTGAAAAGCCAATGATCAGAATGAAGAACAGCCCGAAGAAAAGGTTGGCGGGCCATTGAACAGCCGTTACCTCTCTCTTAAGGGCATATCCCAGTGCGATGCCTGTGAGGAACAATCCTCCTGTGATGCTAATACTTTCCCGGTAGCCCCATACTCCGGACCACATCCTTCTATTCTCCGGGTTTCCTGTCATGCGATGAGATTATAAACGTACGATCCCCCAACGGTCTTCCCGTTGTTGGGCTTTTTCAAGCCAGTCAGGGACTGTGGTATTAAGGAATTCTTTCTTTTCTGAGTTTAGTTTGTCCATGTCCAGACCGATATATTCCTGGGCTTTCGCTTTGGTGGCGATATCAGGGTAGGGGACTTCATCGAAATAGTTGAAGGAGGAAAGGATCCTGGTTAGTTTGATCCGGGCTTCCTGAGCGATGGTTATGCCGGTAGCGATAATTCTGCTGGTTTCAACGGGTGAGTGAAAGGAACCTCCATGACTGGAAGCGGCGTAATCCCATCTCCACTGGGCATGACGAATATCCTGCAGAACGGATTGCATCTGTGCCTCGGTAGCCCCAAGGTCCCAGGCCTTTTTAGCTTCAACATGTGCTCTGACAAGCAGTTCTTCAAGCTTGTCGCGGTTCTGCAGGATCTTATCCTGTCTTTCGTAAACATTGCGGACCAGCTTCTCGGTTTCCTCCCTGTGACATACCTGACACGAGTTGGCGACATTGTTCAGGGGGCTCTGGATCTTATGGTTGGTATATTTTATGCCTCCCTCGCTGATATAAGGCATGTGGCAGTCGGCACAGGAAACACCCCGGTCAGCATGCACGCCTGTCATGTATATCTCATATCCGGGATGCTGTGCTTTCAGCATTGGTGCCCGGCTCATGGAATGGGTCCAGTCGGAAAACCCCATTTCATCATAATACTCCTCTGCTGCATCGACGCTGAGTCCCTTATCCCATGGTAAAGTCAGGTAGTTGCTGTTCTCAAATTTATTCTTATTGAAGTAATATTCAACATGGCACTGTGCGCAAACCAGGCTGCGCATTTCCTGGTGGGAAAACTGCGAAACATCCTTGCCCATCCTTGAAAGAGCTTCTGTGAGTGCCGGCCGTGTAATCCTCAGGCTCATTGTGGCGGGATCATGGCAGTCTGCACAACCGATGGGATTTATGATTTCCTCGCCCCAGCGTGACCAATTTCCACGGTAAAACTCTGCAACCCCCTCTTTTGTTCCCATGCTATCCATCAGGGAGTGCATGAGCCTGGGAACATCCGGGCTTTTGCAGGTCCAGCATGTTGATTGCATAGGTTCATCTTCCGTGACACCCGGGGCACCCGTTCTAAGTGTGTTTCTTACATCAGTCACTGCATAATAATGCCCGCGGCCCTGGCTGTAATCTTTTGAAAATCCATAGCCTGCCCATAAAACAACTAACCTGGGATCAACCTCAAGCATATCGATCATCGCGCTGCCATTATACTTGCTTTTGAATGAAACATCCTTTGTCTGATAGTAGGATTGATATTCCCTTGGGTAGTTCTCTCCCCAAACACTGTTTCGGGGTTCCCATTCACTGAGCTTTACCTGGGGGGTATAGGTAAAGACGGCCTCTGCCCGGCGTTCTATGATGCTGGAAGCAAGAAGTCCCAGAAAGAATACTACGATCATGGAGGCAAAGAATAGTACCCAGCCTACCCATGGTTTGTTTTTAACCTGTTCTCTGATTGGTTTCATAGCAATAGCTTATTCGGTTAGTTTTTGAAGCCAGGCCGGTACCGGACTTTCAGGTAAAGGAACCTGGGCGTTTGGCACGCTCGACAGACTGCTTACCCTTCCATGAGGCGTTTCCCTGTGGCATTCCCAGCATTGCCGGTCATTTGAATGATCAAGGTAAAGTCCCCGGGTTTGTGAGATAAGCTTGTCCCGGTCAAAAAGTACTGCGTGGCAACGTCTGCAATTTTCCTGAACAACTTTTTTACCGTCCTCCCCGATAAAAATCACCTGCCTTTCAGCCCTCAGCGTGAAAAGTGCTGCGTGTCGCAGACCGTCCTTGGCCTTGAAAAAATACTTCCTGAATACATTGTCATGGGGAACATGGCAGTCGTTACAATTTGCTTTTTCCCTGTGAGCACTGTGGATCCAGGTCGAGTACTGCGGGGCCATGATATGACAGTTAATACACACCTCAGGATCGTCGGAGGCATAGGACCAGGCTTTGGATACATAGATGGAATAGGCAAGCAATCCACAAAACATGCCTGCAAGAATTATCACAGTGTTCCTCCATCCTTTGGGTGGGATGATAAACCCGTATAGACTTTTCACTCCCATATATCAAATATAGGATAAATAGATCCTTCTGACCTATAGCCATGGAATGTTTTTAGTAGTTTAAAATAAAACTAAATAAAGATATACAGATCTTTAATGTCAGGATATGATTCATTACGGGAAGTATAGCTGGAATTGTCTTATTTATCTCTTAAATGGGATTTTTACCGGCTATTTTCCCCAACAGACCGATAAATACTTGTTCATTTAAAAGACTTTGAGTTGTTTTGCGAGAGTTTAATTTGTGAAAGGAATAACACGATACTATGGGAAAAGTAAAATGGGATTCAGGGCTCATCCCTGATCAGGAAGGAAAAGTGCTAATCATTACCGGGGCCTCAAGCGGACTGGGTAAAGAAGCAGCCAGGGTATTTGCAGAAAAGAAAGCCACAGTAATCCTGGCAGTCAGGAATACGGCGAAGGGTGAAGAAGCCGCCGCAACGATCAGTACAGAATTTCCGGATGCGAAGCTGATTGTCCGGAAGCTTGACCTGACAAGCCTTGTCTCTGTAAAAGCTTTTGCGGAAGGAATAATCAGGGATTTCGACCGATTGGATATCCTGATCAACAATGCGGGGATCATGATGTGTCCCTACTCTAAAACCGACGATGGCTTTGAGATCCAGATGGGAACCAATCACCTCGGACATTTTGCCCTTACGGGTCTGTTGATGCCCCTGCTTAAAAAAACCAAGGGTTCCAGAATTATCCCGACCTCCAGCATTGCCCATAACATGGGGAACATCAATTTCTCGGACATCAACTGGGAAAAACGCAGGTACAATACCAACAGGGCTTATGGCGACAGCAAGCTGGCGAACCTGTATTTCACCTACGAACTGGACAGAAAGTTAGATGGACAGGAAGATGCTCCCAAGGTGATCGCAGCGCATCCAGGAGTAACCCAGACTGAACTGATGCGACATTCAAAGCTCTTTAGGCTTGTAAGTCCGCTGATTTCTCAGAAAGTAGAAGACGGCACCCTCCCAACCCTGAGGGCTGCCACAGATCCGGAGGCTAAATCAGGTGATTATTATGGCCCCGGTGGATTCAAAGAGATGAGGGGGCATCCGGTCAGGGTAGACTCGAATAAGCGGTCCAAAGAAGAAGCCGCTGCCCGCAGACTTTGGGAGCTTTCAGAGGAGTTGACAGGTGTTCGTTATTAAATTCCAAAACCCCGAAGCCCATGTAAAATAGCAGGAAGCCTGACTGAAATCGCCACAGGGGTGAATGTTTCCTAAATAAATTCTATAATCTATGCTATCTTGCCGGCAGGAAAAAGGAATGAGTATTCCTTTTCCTGGCGGTACATTTTTGTCAACTAAATATCAGGCTATCAAATGAATAAACAGGCACTTTACGGAAAAAAGAAAGTCAGGATCAGGAAGATCAATGACTATTCTATCAAATGTGAAAATTGCGGGCAATACCACCAGGTGTTTACGATTGATCAATCCTGTTTTCACGTGTTTGGCATTCCCTTTATTCCCCTTGGGAAAAAGGCCATCCGCTGTGCCTGTGCATTCTGTAATGACAGCTTCAATACAAAGAAGAAGGAGGATTATCTTCTGGAAGCGCGAACACCTCTTTTTATGTTTTCCGGTCTGATACTGGCCTTAGGCTTAATTTTCCTGGTAATATATTTTAATCAGAAAAATCAGAGGCAAACTGCAGAATATATCCAGGAACCAATGGTTGGTGATGTTTATTTAATAAAAGATGATCAGACTGAGAAGCAAAGGTACTATTTCTTTAAGCTCGTTAAGATCAGGACCGATTCTCTCTTTTTACTGCATAGCTACCTGGAGTATGATAAACGGGTGACTGAAATGCAGGAAAACGATTATTTTGTTCTGGAAGATACCCTGTTTACCATCCAGTCCGATTTGATAAAAATGCATGCTGAAGGGGAAATTGACGCTGTCGAACGCTATTATCATGAGAAAAGCAGGTTTCATATTGAAAAATAGAATTAACAATTCCCGTAACCGATCAGGGTTTACTGCGTATATTTTCGGGTTAGCCGCTAAGATTATCAGCCGGGGGCTATCATGAAATCTTTTATTCTCACTAAATTCCAATTACATGAACGCTAATTTAAATCTTAACCTCTTTTTCGTAAAAGAGCACGTAGGCATGTTTAAAGCTGCCAATAATTATGACATCTATGATCCGGATAACCAGCGAATGATCATGACCTGCCGGGAAGAAAAACTCGGTTTTTTCACAAAGCTTCTCCGCTTTACGAATTATAAAAGGATGACCCCTTTTCATATCGAAATAAAAACCACGGAAGGGGAGCAGATCTTAACGGTAAAAAGGGGCATTGCCTGGTTCAGGTCAACCGTGGAGGTCCTCGACGAAAACGGAAAGCTGGTAGGGATCTTCAAACAAAAGCTGTTTACCATTGGAGGCAAGTTCAACATCCTCGATCCTAAAGGGGAGATGCTTTGTATGCTGAAAGGGAAATGGACGAGCTGGGATTTCAGGTTTATCAAGGACAATGTCGAATTTGCACATGTGAGTAAGAAATGGGCCGGAATCGGGAAGGAACTTTTTACCTCAGCAGATAATTATATGCTTAGCATCGATGAGCGGGTGCCAAAGGATAACCCGATCCGCATATTGATTTTGGCAGCGGTCATGTGTATTGATATGGTGCTGAAGGAATAGACTTTCCCAGCCACGAATCCCTTTAGGGCTTAACGAAGTTAATTCCACTAATTTGCACAAATGGGTATTGTCTGCAAATTCGTACACTTTGTGGCTACAAATAATGCTTTCCAGCAAATATTTTCTTCGTTTTCCCCGGAAAATGAGACGGATTTTAAGTATTTTCAGGGCATGAATACAGGGAATCCGTAAGGATAGGATATCCTTACGGATTCCCCGCTAATCACCAAGTACTAACGAAATTCTCATCTCATGAACGCGCCCGTCAAGTACCCTGCTTACCGTTTTCTTATACTCGCTGTCTTTATGCTGATCACCATTGCCATTGAGATCCAATGGCTGAGCCATGCTGCGGTTGCACGCCCTGCAGGGGTATTCTATGCCGGACAGTTTAATCCTGATTCATTTCTGAATATCGATTTCCTGGCCATGGTATACATGCTGGTATTTCTGGTCATGAGCTTTCCCGCTTCCTACATCATCGACACCTTTGGTATTCGCACCGGGCTTCAAATAGGGGCTTCACTGCTGGGGGCCTTCAGCCTTCTGAAAGCAATTTTTGCTGCCAACTTTACAATGGTAGTCGTTGCGCAAACAGGATTAGCCGTTGCCCAGCCTTTTATTCTGAATGCGGTGACGGCACTTACAGTAAGGTGGTTTCCTTTAAATGAACGGGCGATGGCTGCAGGATTTTCGGCGCTTGCTCAATACATAGGGATCGTCCTGGCCATGCTGGTTACACCCATGCTGATAGGCTCCGATCCTTCACAACCCGGCTACGGAGCAGGCTTTGAGGATATGCTCTGGCTCTACGCTGCCATTGGGATGGGTACCGCAGCCCTGTTCCTGATCTTTATCAAGGAGACACCGAAAGGGATTACGCTGAATAAGGGCGAGAGGGCATCTTTCGGTGGAGGCCTGAAACTTATCCTGGGCAACAGGAACATGATGATCACGATATTTCTTTTTCTTATTGGCCTCGGGATTTTCAATGCCATCAGTTCTATGACGGATTCCATATCGGCCCACATGGGGGTTAAGGATTCCGATGGTCTCATCGGCGGACTTATGCTTATTGGTGGCATTATTGGGGCTATTGTCATCCCCACCTTGTCGGACTTCTTCAGGAAAAGGAGGCTGTTCCTGGTTATTTGTCTGGCCGGAATGGTGCCCGGGGTGGCAGGGCTGGCATTTGCCCCGGAATTGAGCCAGTCTGCAGATCAGGTTTATACCCTGGCTCTGGTATCTGCTTTTATCCTGGGATTCTTTGTGATGAGTGCCGGTCCTGTTGGCTTCCAGTATGCTGCAGAGGTTAGCTACCCGGCCCCCGAATCCACTTCACAGGGCATTTTACTCTGGATCGGGCAGCTTACCGGGATGATATTTGTTTTAGGGATGAGTGTAAAGAACTGTCTTTACCTGGGTAAGTTCATGATCGCTTTCTCTATCCTGGCCCTGATTTCATTTATCGTGGTTTTCTTCCTGAAGGAGAGCCCGTTCATGAAAAAAGCCAGACCGATAGACCCGATTTAAAAGGTATATCCGTACCCGATATAGACGGCATTGTTTCCGGCACCCTCATCAATGGAGTGGGCCCAATCCAGTCCGATAACCGTGTTCTCATTCATAACGATCTTTCCGCCAAGGCTGTAGGAAGGATACCATTTCTTAGTATCATGGCTGATAAACTGATCCATCTCTTCCATGCTCAGAAGGGAAAGGTCCATTTCGATCGGCTCGATGAGGTAACCAACATGGAAAAGCGGAACGGCGGCCAGGTACCAGTTTTGACTGATGAATTTAAAACGGATAAGTTTTGCCCTAAGCTCGAGATTCAGTGTGGCAAACTGTTTTGCAGCAATCCGGTTTTGATGGATCCCCCATAGTGTTCCTGTTCCCCCAAAACCTTCAATGCCATCAGCGAGGACCTGCCGGCTGTAGAAGGGGAGCTTTCCAAAGCAGGCATCATACCGGATGCGGTAAGCGAATGAGAGTCGTTCTTTAATCAGGCTTAGGTATTGACGGTGCGTAAAAGCAACTTGTAGCGCCGGGTTGTAATTCCCTACTATGGATGGCGAATACTTCAGGGTGAGATCAGTCCAGATACCCTTCATGGGGTTCGTGATCCGGTCGCGCGAATCGTATACCAGAGCAAGTCTGAGTGAATTTGCCCATCCACCGTGACTTTCGTCTTCACCGATGATCCCCCAGTTTACATAGTGATCATAAAGTGTGTTCACATCGGGAACTTGTTCAGCTTCTTCAACGCCCTTATTCATTCTCACGAAATCAACCCTTGAGGTTGTATAATGCCCCAGGTCAAAGCCAAGCTGCCAGTTAAAATAGGTCCCAGGGATGGTATCCTGAACATAGACTGCCAACCGGCTGACTTTTTGCTCATAATTATAAAAGGGTGATGTGATATAGGAATCACTTACCGGATCGTGGTATGCGGCATCGTAGATGGTCTGATAGCCGTTGTATCCATAGAAGGGGTACAGGGTTGATCGGGTGTGCGAAATTTTTGCTGACAACAGCCTGTTGCCATATCTCAGGTAATCCAGGCCGAAATTTGTTTTCCCTTTGGTCCCATAGGCAGCGGCAATGGTCAGCGACTGGTAGAAGTTGGGATAGCGTTTGCCATCGCCATAGTCGAAAATTGTGGAGTAAATACCTACATAAAGCCCGATGAAAGGGTCGATCATAAATTCAGGCAGGGGAGCCAGGTTATAACCGGTTTTGGCAATGTATTCATCGGAAGCAAAAAGGGATGAATCGGCTTTCTTTGCCTCATTTGAAAGTGAGTCTGTCTGAGCATTCACGACAATAGGCAGTCCGATCAGGAGCAGGAGCGTGGCAATATCGACAGGTGTGAGTTTCATGTTATAATGAATTAGTGCTTGAAAATATGATGTAACGCAGGCTTAAGCCCTGAAGGTTTACCTGTTCTTTTTGTCTGCTGCCGAATATTTTTTCAGGTAGATCTGGTGCATCAGGTGAGCTTCGAATTTATTGATGCTTTTGGCTCCGCCCAGAAATTCAGCATCGATGAAAGCTTTGCAGGCTTTTTCCAGGATCTGGCAGGTGAAAAATGCTTCTTCGATATCACGGCCAATGCATACTGCACCGTGGTTGGCCATCAGGGCGGCTGTCCTTCCCTTCAGGGCTTTCAGCGTTGCCCTGACAATTTTTTTTGTCGAAGGCAGGGCATAGGCTGCAACACGTACTGAAGGGCCGATGATCTGGGCCATATCATCAAGGATCGGAGGGACTTCCCTTCTTGCTGCAGCACAGGTGGAAGCATTCATCTGGTGTGTATGGATTACGGCATTTATGCCGTCACGGGTACGGTAAATTTCGGAATGGAGCTTATGTTCTGAAGAAGGTTTTATATGTCCTTCCCATTTGGAAGTGTGAATATTTACCAGGACAATATCACTGGCTTGCAGCTCATCGTATTTTCGACCGCTCGGGGTGATCAGCATGTGATCCTCATCTGCTCGGATACTTATGTTCCCCCACGTGCGGGCAACCAAACCTTCTTTTACCAGCTTAATGCCGGCCTCGATAACCTGTCTTTTTAATTCGGGTATGTTTTCCATAGTTTTTAGTTGTTAAATCGGTGGAGGTTAATGTTTTTGTAGCTTGATTTGAGGTCGGTATAAATGGCTTTGTACGTTTCAAACAATGTATCGAACACCTCTTTTTTTCCGGGTTCAGGGTTAAAAACCTTATCCACCCGGATGAGCTCCGATACGGCCGAAAAATTAGTAAAATTTCCGGCACCAACAAAGGCGCAGCTGGCTGCCCCTATTGCACCAGCCATTTTTGGTTCCGTAATGGTTTCAATAGCCTTGCCGCTAATGTTGGCAATACCCTGCATCCAGTTGTCATTTACCGAACCGCCACCTATGGCCCGCAGCTTGTCCGTCTTTAGGCCAAAATCACGCTCATAGTTTTCCAGGATCCACCTCAGGTTGTACCCTATGCCTTCGAGCAGGGCTTTTACCATATGGCCCCGGTTGTGTTCCAGGCTAAGGTTGAAGATCGTTCCCCGGGTTGTGGTGGTGCTTACAGGGCAGCGCTCACCAAGCAGCCAGGGGGTGAAAATCAGGTGGTCCGAGCCGTCGGGGATGCCCTCCGTTTCGTTATCGATAAAATGGTAGATATTCTGAATTTTCGGATCCGCTTTCTCCAGTTTGTAGAAGTTGTCAATCAGCCAGTCGATATTCGAACCTGCAGACTCGGTAATTCCTACGAGCAGGTTTTTATCAGGATCGGCACTTTGGAGGCAGAAGGCACCATTTTTATGCTTCAGGATCCTGGAGGTTGCGATACCGGCCCAGGCTGAAGTACCCAGGTAGATATGGGCTTTGCCTTCACCGTTTGCCCCGGATCCCATGGCTGCACTCTGGGTATCATCGCAGCCGCCGAAAACCTGAATGGATTCCGGAAGGTTTAGCTCCCTGGCCGCTTCGGGGGTCAACGTCCCGACCCTATCGGTAGAACGCACCAGTTCAGGCAGCTTCCGGATATCAACCCCGGCAGCTTTAAAGACCACTCGCTCCCAGTCTTTCTTTTTCAGGTTGAAGCCGTAGGAGCAAGCCCCGGTCCATTCGAAGGCTTTTTTGCCCGTAGCTTTGAATTTCAGGTAGCCGTTGACATCAAGAAAGTATTCGGTATTTTCATAAACTTCAGGCTTATGCTTTTTTATCCAGCGTAATTTTGGGATCACATCTTTGCCTGTAAGCTCTACGCCGATTATTTTTTTGAAGATCTTTTTACCCCCCAGCTTTTTCATCAGCCATTGTGCCTCTTCTTCAGCTCTGCCGTCTACCCAGGTAATGTTAGGATGTAATACCCTGCTGTCACGATCCATGGGGATGATGCCCATGGCCTGCGTGGAGAATACCATGCCGATGACACCGGAAGGATCTGCTCCCCGTTTTGCCATAATTGCCCGGGTGTTTTCAACAATACCCTTCCAGTAATCTTCCGGATTTTGTTCTACCCATCCGGGTTTTGGATACTGAAAAGGGTACCCGGTAACATGATGGGCGATAATTTCACCCTTCTGACTGACAAGCGCAGTCTTTACCGAACTGGTACCGACATCATGGGAAATGACAAGGCTATCCATGGTTTTACTGTTCGTTTACACCTTCAATTTTTTGAAATACCCTTTCAAAACGGGCCAGTGCCTCGTCGATTATTTCAGGGGTGTCTGCCATGCTGGTGTACATCCTGCTGCCTGCAAGGGTTACCAGGCCCTCGGCCATGTAGGCGGCGCCCATCTCCTCCATCATATGTTTCCTGATCTTGATCTGTTTCAGAGCCTTGGGCAGTGTCCAGGGTTTGCTGAAGTTAACATCTACGAAAAGGACAGCCGAGGTTTCCAGGTGACAGATCGATCCCTGGTTGTAAGCAACAAAGGGGAGCTTATACTTCCCGATCAGTTTTTGTAGGCCCTTGGTAAGCCTGTCACCAGCTTCACCGGCCCGGGCACAGGCATTGGTCTTTTCAATTTCCAGCAGGGTTTGGTACCCGGCTGCTGAACTGAGGGGATTTGCAGCCATGGTACCACCAACCATCGCCCGTTTTTTAGCTCCCTGAAGTCCGGCAGCAAGGTAGGCCATATATTTTTTCCTGCCTCCAAGTCCTCCGGCAGACGGATACCCTCCGGCAACAACTTTCCCGAATACCGTCAGGTCGGGCATTACATTAAAATAACCCTGGGTACCTGAAAGTCCCACGCGGAAGGCAGTGACCACTTCATCGAAGATGAGCAGGGCGCCATATTTATCGCATAGTTCCCTGACTTTTGCATTATACCCGAAATCCATCGGGCGGGTTCCACTCTCGGTTCCCAAAGGCTCAAGAATTACGGCTGCAGTTCCGCCTCTAAGTCGGTTCCAGCGTAATTTCCTTTCAAGGGCTTTGATATCATTCGGATAGACTTCCTGCGTATGTCTTGTACAGGCCCTGGGTATGCCATGAGCATCAAAGCGGCCGGTCCGGGGTACCCGCATTCCGTAAACCATCTGGTCGCTCCATCCATGGTAGGCGCCCCCCAGCTTAATAATTTTTTTCTTTCCTGTTGCCAACCTTGCTACACGGATAGAAGCCATTACTGCCTCAGTGCCACTACCCAGCATGCGGAACTGATCAACGGAAGGGATATGCTTACAAATGAATTCAGCAATTTTTAATTCATATTCGTGGAACAGCCCTGTGGAAGGCCCCGTTTCGTTAATCACCTCAATGGCTTTTTCTTTGACGGCGGGATAGTTGCTGCCCAGAACGGTCGGACCACCTGCCTGAAGGAAGTCAATGTATTTATTTCCATCCATGTCATAGAGATAGGCACCTTCGGCTTTGGTGAATACCAAAGGGAAGGGGTAATTAAAAGCCAGATTGTGCTGAGCTCCACCCGGAATATACTTCACGGCATGGTCGATCAGCTTCTTGGATTGAGGGCATTTCTTATCGAAATAGTCCAGGTAGATCTCCATATGATCTCTGCTTACCGGTCGTACAGGCTGCTTAACAAGTTTGTCCAGTTTATCGTACACCTGCTTCACATCATGATATTCCGTAATTGAAAAATTTGAACTGATCATTCTATTCTTTTTTTATGAAGATGTTTACTGATGATTAAGGAACTTTTGGCGATATATACTCCTTCAAATATAAGAATATTAATGAATAAGGTAAATGACCAGTGTAAAAAATATGACTCAGAGTCATTATTTATTTTAATGATTGATTACTTTTGTGGTTAACTCGTTATTTATGGGAATTGCTGAACGAAAAGAAAAAGAAAAGAGGCAGCGCAGGAAAGCCATTCTGAATGCTGCGGAGAAAATTTTCTTTGCCGGGAATGGTGATACCGGAACTATGGATGATGTGGCTGCAAAGGTACAGCTCAGCAAGGGCACCCTCTACCTCTATTTCCGGAACAAGACTGACATCCTCTATGCTTTGGCGGAAAAGGGAGTGGACATCCTTGCAGACAAGTTGAAAGGTGTTTTAATAGCCGGCCTGACGGGCAAGGAACAATTGTCGGACCTGGGGGATGAGTTCGTTCGTTTCGCTGAAGATTATCCCAGGCATTTCGAACTGATCCTGGGCTTTGAACTTGCTGAACCGCATATCAAGGACGGAGAGGATAGCAGTCAGCTCATGGAACCTGCCCTCAGGGTGCTTCGTGACGTGATCCTTATTGGTCAGAAAGACGGTTCCATCCGCCATGATTTTTCAGAACAGGAGATCGTTATTATCCTGTGGTCTCAGATGCTCGGACTTCTTCAGAATATCCTATGGCCTGAGCGCTACATCAGCCAGTATCATGTTGACCTGCCGAGGGTGATCAAAGGGCATTACCGAATCGTAATGAAGGGAATAGCAATCTCTTAATTTTCCTGACAAATCTTTTGGATTGGCGCAAGGGTTCATGCCCTTATAAACGTCTATAGTATGTTAAACTCTTTGAATGTATTTGATTCGTCAATCACTCGGGAGGTATTTGCAAATAATATGTATATTTATTTGAATGCAAATGAAAGGTTGAATTACATCTTGACTGATTGCTCTCATATTTTACATTAACCAATTATTAATCTGTACTATTAATCCAAATGTATTTGTAATGAGAAAGAAAATGAAAATTACTGCTGTAGGTTTGTTTCTACTGATTAGCTTGGGTGCATTTTTAACTGTCCAGGCACAAGAGGTACCTCCTTTAGTCTATAGTGTAGAAAATACAGGAGACACATGTCCGGCTCCTGTTCTGCCTACTTTTGAAGAATTGTCTGTAGTTATCCCTCTTACCGATCCCTTCGAATGGTCAGATGGTAGTGGACGGGACACCACTTTCAAAAACTGGGAACACAGACGAAATGAAATTTTTGACGAGGTGCAAAATTATGAGGTCGGTCCCAAACCGGGACGTCCGGACACCATTGAAGCCTTTTTATATGGTGATAGCTTATTGGTTATTTCCATCATTGAAAATGGAGATACCCTAACCTTGAATTCCACACTGACTATTCCTGAAGGTGAAGGGCCATTCCCTGTTTTTATTGGAATAGGCTATGGTGCAGGAAGTCTGCCGGTTTCTGTATTTACTGAACGAGATATAGCACTGGCTTCTTTCAATTATTCGGAAGTGATGGCCCACCAGCAAAGTCGTGGCAATGAACCGATCAATAAATTGTATCCCGATTTGAGTTATATGGGTGCTTATGCAGCCTGGCCATGGGGTGTGAGTCGCCTCATCGACGGATTGGAAATGATTTCCGATTCATTAAACCTTGATCTACAGCATTTAGGTATCAGTGGCTGTTCCTTTGCCGGGAAGATGGCTATGTATGCCGGAGCAATGGATGAGCGTATTGCGCTGACAGTCATTCAGGAATCAGGAGGAGGCGGTGTTGCTGCCTGGCGTTTGATGGAAACGCTTGATGGCGTAGAAAAACTCTCTGCTACAGATGATCTGTGGTTTATGCAATCTATGTGGCAATTTGCCAATAAAAATGTTTCCAAGCTTCCGCACGACCATCATGAAACGCTGGCCATGATTGCACCACGTGCTGTACTGGTCCTTGGAAACCCGGATATGGTATGGCTGGGTGAGGAAGCGGGCTATACAAGCTGTGAGGCTGCCAAAAAGGTATGGGAAAACTTTGGGATCGGGGACCGGTTCGGTTTTTCCTTTGTAGCCGGTCATGGCCACTGTGCACTTCCTGCAGTTCAATACCCCGAACTGGAAGCTTTTGTGGATAAGTTCCTCCTTGGCGATGACCTGGTCGATACGGATAATATCGGCATTCATCCTTACAATTATGTGGTGCCTGAATTCTGGACCGACTGGTGGGGGAAAGGCGATCCTTATTTCCCCGTGCTGGACAGGGGCAATGCCACTGAAGTATGGTACGAGACAGAATGTGCCACAGTGGGAGCAGCCTGGAACGTGCGCCTGGACGAGCTGGCATCCAACGGAAGTTATGCTGTTGTAAAGGATGGCTTTACCAATACTAAAGCACCCACCGACAGCGGAGCTGCCATCTATTTTGACGTGAACATCCCCAAGGATACCACATACTATATTTACGGCCGTATGAATTGTCCGACTTATGACAACGATGCCATATGGATAAAGATCGATGGTGGAAATTATGTGTATACTTTTGGTCTCCTCACCGAAGGCTGGGAATGGAAAAAGTTTGCAGCGGTCGACCTCACTGCCGGGCAACACACTATCGCCGTTGCATACCGCGAAACGAACGTGAAGTTCGACAAGCTTAGCATTACCTCCTTCTTCTATCCCCCGGGAGAAAAGGGTGAGGAGGCCGAGTACATCTGTGAGCCGGATACAACCACTGTTCCCTACAACATTCTTGCCCTCGATGATTTCACGGAATCCGGTAGCTATTCCCTGAACCAAAACTATCCGAATCCGATGGATGACATGACTACACTCACATTCGAGATTCCACAGAGTACTTTTGTATCTCTTAAAGTCTATTCCCTGTTGGGTGAGGAAGTCGCTGAACTGGCAGGAAAGGAATATCCGGCAGGCATACATGCTGTTGAATTCAATGGCAGTCATCTGGCAAAAGGCATTTACTTCTACACCCTGAAGGCTGATGATTTTTCTGCAACACGAAAGATGGTTCTCCGGGTGAATTAAAATTAGCAAAACATAAAGAAACCGGCGATGTAACCGGCGATGTGATCGCCGGTTTTTTTATGAAATTTTTCCGGATTACCGGAGTAGAGCATGCAGTATGCTGTCCCTCACTCTTTAAATTGCAGCGATATTGCTTTTATTTCACAGTCTGTTTTAGTAATTTAAAGAAAAATAAAGGCCTGCAAATTGGGAACCGAAGAATTCAGGATACGGGAATTAGAGGAGGAGCTTAGGCAATTTAAGAAAGCCTACAGCGAGCTTGTGGAAGGCGAAAAGAAATACAAAGTAATCTTCGAGACTTCTCAGGATGCTATCGGGATATCAAAAGATGGGGTCAATGTTTTCGTGAATGATGCCTACGTGCATTTGTTTGGATATCAGGATAAGCAAGAAATGATCGGCAAAAGTATCCTGGAGCAGATTGCTCCGGCTGAACATGAACGGGTTAAAGCCTACTTCCTGACCAGAGGGAAAGGGGAGGATGTCCCAAACTTTTACGAAACAACAGGAATAAGAAAAAACGGTGAAGAGTTTCCCTTTGATTTGAATCTTGGATTTTATGCAGAGGGGGCCGACCAGTATAATGTTTTGATAATTCGTGATATTACCCAACAAAAGAGGGCAGAGGAGGAGCTTCTCGAAACAAATGAAAGGTTCTCGGCAGCATTTTATCAGTCCTCGATCGGTCAGCTCATTACTTCGCTTCCTGATGGATTAATCTACGATGTGAATGAAGCACTACTCAATCTGACTGGTTACAAACATAACGATTTTGTGGGCAAAACAAGCCTTGAACTGGATTTGTGGGCTGTTGCAGCTGATCGGGATAGTTTCCTGAAGGAGATCAGCCAGAAAAGGGCTATTCAAAACAGGGAGTTCAGGTTTCGGTATCAATCCGGTGAACTGAGGGATTGTCTGATTTCAGCGAACATCATTAAAATGAAGGGGAAAGAGTACGTGCTCACAAACCTGATTGATATCACAAAGCGCAAACAGATTGAAGAAAAACTCAAGGAGAGTGAAATGAGGTGGCACTTTTCAGTCGATGGAAGTGGACTTGGATTATGGGACTGGAATGCCATTACGAATAAAGTATTTTTTTCCCCTCAATGGAAAAAGATCCTGGGCTTTGAAGAACATGAGATCGAAGGAAGCCTGGCGGAGTGGGAAAACCGGGTCCATCCTGAGGATCTGGAAAATGTTCACACAGACCTGAATGCGCATTTTGAAGGGAAAACACCCATCTATTCGAACGAGCACCGGGTTCTGAGTAAAGATGGTACTTATAAATGGATCCTGGACAGGGGTAAGGTGATTTCATGGACAAAGGAAGGGAAGCCTGCAAGGGTTATCGGGACTCATACCGATATTGATACCCAGAAAAGGAACCAGCAGGTATTTATCGAAAGTATTGCCAAGTTCAGGTTGCTTTTCGAGCAGTCGCCTTTGGGCATTTATATTGCTAATGCTGAGGGGCAGATTATTGATGGAAACAGACAGCTCCTTGAACTTCTCGGATCCCCTTCCATACAAGCGACAAAGGAAATTAACGTAATGAAGTTTCCGCCGCTTATTCAAAACGGGTATGCGGCAGCTTTCCGGAAATGTCTTGAAACAAAGGAAAAACAACAGATTGAGATGGTATATACCTCAGTCTGGGGAAAACAATCTTATCTTTCATCGTATATCGTTCCGCTGCTTAACCCGAATGGAGATGTGCAACATGTATACACCCTGATGGAGGATATCTCGGAACGAAAAGAATTCGAAAGGGAACTCAGGGAGAGCCGGCAAAGACTTGAGCTGTTCTTTACCCAGTCGGCAATCGGTTTTTTCTTTATGATGCTCGATGAACCGCTTGCATGGGACGAATCTGACGATAAGGATAAAATGCTCGATCACGTCTTTAGGCACCAAAGGATAACCAAGGTGAACGATGCAATGCTCAAACAATACGGATTCAGGAGGGAGGATTTCATCGGTCTGACACCCATGGATTTTTACAGGCAAAAACCGGAGGAGCGTAAAAAGCTCTGGAGAAGGTTGTTTGATGAAGGCAAACTTCATATTGATACCGAGGAGATCAGATCAGATGGTTCTTCCATCATTCTTACCGGGGATTATATCTGTTTGTATGATGAGCAAAACAGGATACTTGGCCATTTTGGGGCATTGAGCGATGTTACTGCCGAACGGGAAGCGCAACTTGCCTTAAAAGTCAGTGAAGAAAAATTCAAGAATATTATTGAGTCTGCAAATGACTGGATATGGGAAGTGGATGCAAGCGGGCATTATACGTATGCCAGTCCCAAGGTATCAAAAATACTGGGGTATTCAGCAGAGGAGATCATTGGGAAGACTCCCTTCGATTTAATGCCTGAAGAAGAAGCCGGACGATTAAGAAAAGTTTATCAGGAAATAACCCGGAATAAAAAGACTATTAACAGCCTCGAGAATGTTAATCGTCACAAAGACGGGCAGGATGTCATTCTCGAAACAAGTGGTACCCCTTTTTATGATTCAAAAGGTAATATACTTGGATACAGGGGAATTGACAGGGATATAACTAAAAAAAAGAAGGCTGTGGAAGCGCTCAGAGAGAGTGAGGAGTTGTTGAGGGCTGCCCAGAAAATTGCCAGGATGGGGCATTGGAACTTCGATCAGGTTCATAATGTAATTACCTGGTCGGATCAAACCTACACGATATTCGGACTTAACCCGAAAGAGTTCCATCCTACATTCGATCGTTATTTTGAACTTATTCACCCTGAAGACAGGGAGAAGGTTAAGAATGCTTTTGCAGAAGCCCTTGAAAAGAAAGAAAAATTTCACATTATTCATCGTATTGTTTTACCTGATGGACAGATCAGGTATGTTTCTGAAAACGGTAACACACGCTTTGATGAACATGGAAAACCATTGATCTCGATTGGAACCGTTCAGGATATTACCCGGGAGAGAATTCTCCAGGCCGAACTGGAGAAAAAGAATCATGAACTGGAGGAGCTGGTTGCCACAAAAGACAAGCTGTTTTCAATTATTGCACACGATCTGAAAGGACCGCTGTCTTCAATGATGGCCTTCATCGATCTCCTTGCTGAAGAAGGAACCCCTGCTGTCAGGGATGTTTCAAAGATCCTGCGTTCCCAGCAGGAACTGACGCGGAATATCTACGATCTCCTGGATAATCTGCTTAACTGGGCAAGGCATAACATGCATCAGATCCAGATTAAAAAAGAGGTCTTGAAGATCAATGAGGTGCTGAATGAATGTCTTGACAGTGTCAGCATGCTTTCCCGACGGAAAAGTATCACCCAGTTCAGGGAATATGCCGGAGATTATTTGGTAATTGCCGACAGGGACATCATCAGGCTGATTATCCGGAACCTGATGACCAATGCGATTAAATTCACTCCTGAAAAGGGCAGCATCTCAATTTCAACGGAAGAAACATCAGAAGAAATCCTGATTTGCATCCGGGATACGGGTGTTGGGATCTCAGATGAAAATATTGTGAAGATCCTGTCTGATTCCGAATTCCTAACGACATATGGAACGAATTATGAGCAAGGATCAGGACTGGGATTGAAGCTGGTGAAAGATTTTATACTCGCCAGCGGGGGATCTTTCTCGATAGATAGTAAAGTCCATGAATACACTTCTGTATCAGTTGGCCTGCCGAAAGGATAATTCCAATACAATTCTCACCGGTACTTAAAATCAGAGGCTCTTTTTACTGTTTTGGTTCAGCTGCCCGGCAATAACATTCTGAACTTTGTCTTTTAATGAATCGTATGACAGGTTTCCAGGGTATACAGGTTGTAGGAAGTCCACCGATACAGGCTTGAAGAAACGTGGCATTCTGCTCCCAACCGGCATCGCGGTGTTTGCTCCGGTTATGGCAACCGGAATTACCGGCACATTCATTTCTCTTGCAAGGATGGCAAAGGTTTGCTTGAAGACACTCATCTCACCGGTAGCAGAACGCGTACCCTCCGGGAAAATGATGAGCTTTTGTCCGTTGCGCAGAACTTCCGCCATTTTCTGAAGACTTTCCATCAGGTTCTTGTTGATGTCAAGTAAAATGACATTGTTCTTTCGGGCAATATACCGGCGCAGCGGAGACCTCCAGTGCTTTTCCTTGGCATAGATGTATGTATTCTTCATCTCTTTGCGTCGCAGGGCAGCAGCAACCAGGAAACCATCCAGGAAACTCTGGTGGTTCGCAGCAATAATGCAGGGTTCGTCCGGAATATTTTTTAGTCCGCTTTTGCGGAAACGGAACATCGAGTTGATGAGTGCTTTGTATCCTATATTGCTAAAGGTGAACGATATTCCAGGTTTTGGAACCTGAAAATGTACCCGCTGCTTCAGGATGTTGCTCCAGTTGATCAGGAAATGCTGGTGTTGTGTTTTATGTTCGATGATATGCTTACTCAGGTCGCGGACCCGCTGGAACTTCTCAAGGTTTTCTTCCTCGATTTTTACGCCAAAGGTATTCTCAAGGTAGACGATAAGCGAAATTTTTGAAAGGGAATCCAGTGCCAGATCGTCAATAAGCCGGTATTCCGGATATACTTCTTCATTCGTTTGCTCGGCAAGGAACTCAATGATGGTTTTCAGTTCTTCAGAATCGATTGGTTCATGCTGGACTTCCTCCCTGGGCTTGATCGACTCAACATAGGCAGGCAATTCGAATCGCTTGATCTTGCTTAGGCGCGTTTTTGGCAGTTCTTCGATGCCTATATGGAGCCTGGCAATCTTTTTTGATGCACTGGTGCTATCATTGAAGGGCTTCAGGACTTCCTTCTTTATATATTCATACAGGTTATCGATTTTATTTTTTTCAGTAAAACTTTCATCCGGGACAACGATGAGATTAAGCTTGTCTTTTACAGCAAATACAGCCGCTTCTTTTACAATCGCTGATGAGTTTTGGATTTTCAGCTCAATCTCGGCCGGATTGATGTTCTTCCCGTTCGAGAGCACGATGATCTCTTTTTTCCTTCCGGTGATAAAAATAAAGCCTTTGGCATCAACATATCCCAGGTCACCCGTGTATAACCAGTTGTCTTTCAGTACTGCCGCAGTTTCCTCCGGGCGATGGTAATAGCCTTGCATGATGTTTTCCCCGCGAACTACAATCTCTCCATCGCGGACCTCAATCTCTGCACAGGGCAATGCCTGTCCTGCTGATCCTTTCATGAATTTTCCCGGACGCGTGAAGGTGATCATGGGTGCCGCTTCGGTCATGCCATAGCCCTCCAGGATATCGAAGCCCAGAGTATTGAAATCGTCGGCAACGACGGGATCCAGGGGTGCGCCGCCTGCAATCATGAACCGCAGGGAACCACCGAATTTTTGGTGGACAGCTTTGAATACCTTCTTCGACAGGGCTTTCCATTTCAGTTTACCTGCGACTGCAAATAAAGTTTTTGCCAGGCCCGACTGGTTGATCTTATCGATGATCCCCTTGTGGATCTGGGAATACAAACGGGGGACGCCAAGCAACAGGGTAACCTTGTGTGCCTGAAGGGTGGTAATAATGTCAGTGGCATTCAGCGACGGACAGATGGCAATCGTAGATCCTGTATACAGCGGAGCGATCATGGTTCCCAGCAAGGGAAAAATATGGTGTAAGGGTAATAGTATCATTACCCGCTGATCTGTTGTATAAATCGGAACATCTCTCGATACAGCATCCAGGTTGGCAACCAGGTTCCTGAAGCTTAACATAACGCCCTTGGGGCTCCCGGTGGTTCCGCTGGTATAGATAATTACAGCCGTCTTCCCCTCTTCCGGGCTCAAAGATAGCTCATGAACGGGCGCATCAGCAACCTCTAATTCATCCAGGATCAGTACCCGCGGTTCATGCATAACACCTTTCAATGCTTTCTGCAGTTCCGGCATGCATTTTTCGGAGGAGATCACCAGCTCCGGTTTGCAGTCGTTAAGGATAAATGCAATGTCGTCGCTTCCAGCCAGGTAATCAATGGGCACAGGGATGTTTCCGGTACTCCATACGGCATAGAAGGCATAGATCCACTCTATCCTGTTTTCTGAAAAAATCGCAACCCGCTGATCTTTAAAATCTGCAAATAAGTTGCCTATCTGGCTAATTTCCTGTGCTAATTCACCATAGGTAATACTCTTTTTCCCATCCAGGATAGCCACCTTTTCGAACGTTCCCCTCAGCATACTAAATATTTAGACGCCAAAGATGGTGATTTTTAATTTAGAAAACCTGAGTGTTTCTACTTAATGTGGGAAGTGGCTGGTAGAGACGCCCAAATTAGGTTTTTCTACAGCTATCAGCTTAATCAGGATAACAGATAACAGGCTTAGTCACCGGCAAACCGAAAACCTGACCTTACCAGTATGCCACTTGACTACCTTCATCCTGCAAGCCGACTTTTAAATACCCTGCATAAGAACATTTTTCCTATCTTGTGCCTCCAAAACCATTTCTCATGAGGTACTTTGTTAGCGCATTTTTTGCATTCCTGTTTTTTATAGGGACCAGGGCCCAGGTGGTGATCAACGAAGCGTCGACCCGGAATTATACTCAGATTTATGATGATGAGGGCGAAACACACGACTGGTTCGAGCTTTTCAACGCCGGAGCCACGGGTGTTAGTCTCGCAGGATACGGCATTACAGACAATGCAGACATTATAGGTAAGTGGACCTTTCCGGATTATATCCTGGGTGCAGGTCAGTTTGTAGTGGTTTTTGCTTCCGGTCTGGATATCGCTGATGTAGTTCTGGTGGATCACTGGGAATCAGCTGTACTGCCTGCCAATGTTTTCAAATACCTTGAACCCGATGCTTCAACACCTGCCAACTGGTATATGCCCGGATTCGATGATTCTTCCTGGGCAGAAGGGACCGCCGGCTTTGGATACGGTGATGATGATGACAATACGGTAACCAATGCTTCCATTCCTTCGGTTTATATCCGCCATGAGTTCGGGATTGCTGATACTTCTGTCCTCTCGGGGGCTGTCCTGCATGTCGATTATGACGATGGCTTTATTGCTTACCTGAACGGCGTTGAAATTGCCAGGAGCAATATCAGTGGTACACCATCCTGGAATACGCCGGCTGACGGAAATCATGAGGCTGCCATGTACCTGGGGGGGAACCCGGAAAGCTTCATTCTTGATATGGCGCTGATCCGGGATATCTGGGTTGAGGGGAACAACGTGCTTGCCATTGAGGGTCATAATGTGGACTTAAGCTCGACCGACTTCTCCCTGATACCCTTTCTAAGCTTTGGCATACGTACAGGGGATTCATATTTTCAGGATGTTCCGGGCTGGTTCCCAAAAAATTCCGGGAAATTCATGCATACTGGTTTCAAACTTGATCCCGATGGGGAAACTCTTGTGCTGAGTTCACCGGGAGGTGCTGTGCTGGATTCCCTGCCCGTTCCCAGGATCCCCTTAAATACCTCGTATGGCAGGGTTACGGATGGGGCATCGGAAGCGGGTATTTTTACTGAAGCCACGCCTGGCGAGAGCAACAATACTTCCCAGGCATATACCCATGGAACGGAAACGGCACCGGTTTTTTCTGTGCAGGCAGGGTTTTACTCTTCGACAGTCCAGGTAGCCCTTTCAACCACTTCTCCTACGGCACAGATCCGCTATACCACCGATGGTTCGGTGCCGACTTCCTACTCAAGTCTGTACAACGGGAGTGTCATTAATATTTCTTCTACCAAAACCCTGAAGGCTAAGTGTTTCAGTACGACTGACAAGCTTCCCGGACCGGTAGTGGCAGCGACTTATTTCATCAATGTAGAGCATGACGTACCGGTAATTTCCATTAGTACCAACACTGAAAATCTTTACGGTTCCACAGGTATATTTGACAATACCGACCAGGACTGGAACAAGTCTTGCTATATCGAATATTTCGATGAGAATAAGGAATTGATCTTCCAACAGGAAGCCGGAATCCAGATAGACGGAGGAGCTGGTGGAAGCCGCACCCATCCGCAACACTCGGTGCGCATCGAACCGGGAAACGGTACCCTGGGCGATGGTGACGTAAACTATGCCATGATACCCGACCGCCCCAACCGGGAAGATTATTCATCCTTCTACCTTAGGAACGGCAGCAACCAGTACTATACCCTGCCGTTTAAGGATGGAGTTCAGGTGAAGTCTATCGCAAAAAATACCTACACTTATTATTCCGGCTATTCAGTTATAGTAGCCTATATTAATGGCCAGTATTTTGGTCTGTATGAGCTGAGGGAAAAGCTGAATGCCGACTTGTTCAAAGAGAGTTACCTGATGGATATCGATTCCCTGGACCTGCTGACCCTCTCATATTACAAAGGCTCTGTACTGGAAGCGCTGGAGGGTTCAGTGGAACCATTCTGGGACAACTGGGAGTATTTTCAAACGCTGTCGCCGGGTGCGGCTGATTACCTGGTACGGGTTGATTCCATCCTCGACCTGGAAAATTATACCGACTATATGATTGCCCAATCCTGGATAGGCAATACCGACTGGCCTTTTAATAACATACGGGCACTGCGCTGCAGTGGAACCAACTTCAGGTGGCAGTTTGCCGTGCAGGATGTGGAATGGGCCATGCAGCCCAATGGCTGGTCGAGCTCAGATTTCGACCACATCGGTTTCCTCTTTGACCAGGGGCGTAATTTCCCCTACAACGGCTTCTGGTATAATCTGATACAAAATGAAGAATACAAAATAGGGTATATCAATCGCTTTGCCGACCTGATGAATAAGAACTACCTTTTCTCGGTTATCGGAGATAAAGAAGAGGAGATCTACGATTACCAGCTTCCGGAAATGCCAGCCGAATTTGCCCGGTGGGGAAATCTGACCATGAGTACTTATAATGCTAATCATGAAATATTCAGGAATGAGCTGTACGACCGCACTTCTCATGTCCGGGAGCACATGATGTCACATTTCGACCTGGACCGGCAGGTTAACGTCATTCTCGATGTTCAGCCTGAGGGTGCCGGCCAGATCATGATCAGTACGATAACTCCTGTGAATTATCCCTGGAAAGGAGTGTATTTTAGTGATAACCCAGTGAAGATCACTGCCTTGCCGAACCCGGGTTACAAATTCTCAAGCTGGAGTAATAACAGCTTCATAACCGATCCCCTGAATCCGGAATGTCTGCTGGACCTTAGCGGTGCGCCTGACTCTTTCATGGCTAATTTCGAGGCTTCGAACGACAATTTCCAGGGGGTAACCATCAGCGAGATCCATTACAAGAACGGGACCAACGAAAATTCTACCGACTGGATCGAACTTTACAATGGTTCCGATTCCCCGGTAAGCTTGAATGGTTGGTACTTCACAGATAGTGAGTCGGACCATATCTTTCGCTTCAGCAGTATGGCGCAGATTGATTCAAATTCGCGGCTGGTCATTGTCAGGAATATCGATGATTTCGTTGCGATGTACCCCGATGTAAGCAACTTTACCGGTCCTTTTAACTTTGGATTGGGTACCCCGACCGATGCTGTTAAGTTATACGATAATACCGATCATCTGGTGGCCGAAGTAAACTATGCAGATATTTACCCCTGGCCCCTGGGAGGTTTGGAGAATGGAAAAACCCTTGAGCTGCGGAATCCGGCAGGAGATCTGAATGATCCTGCAAACTGGTTCGCAGGATGTATCGGTGGTTCACCTGGCACTCCCTACATCGCTTGCCAGTCTGGTGATGGAGTGGATCAACCCACCATCAGGGACAACTCACTGACCATGTTTCCTAACCCGGCTTCCGATTTTGTGAACCTGAATTTCACCCTGAAGAAGGAATACCGGAACAGCACCCTGAAGGTGTACGATTTGATCGGTACCCAGGTATATTCAAAAACAATACCTTCGCTTGCTTCGGGCAGGACAACGCTGCCTGTTGATCTTTCAGGAATGCCGGATGGTCTCCTTATCCTTGTCTTTGAGGCCGAGGGAATCAGGGAGGTCCGTAAGCTTGAACATGTGAGGTAATATAGGCCTTCAAAAGACATTTTCACATAATTCTGCGACCACAGATGGATATAAAAGTTCTGAAACAACGCGTATTGGTTGCTTACTCGGTTGAAAACCTGAACAGACTGAGCGTCACCCTTATCGGTTTATATAAAGATCAGCAGTTCTCAAGGCTGAGAAGAATTGCCGAAATGCTGGAAGGCATAATTCAGATAGAAATCGATGACAAGGGGAAAGGTTTCTCAAAGTTGATGATGCTCTACCATCCCGACAAGGGAGATTTTCACAGGTCGGAGATCGAGCGACTGGCGGGCGAAAATAACTTTGACGGATTACTGTGGTATTCCCATATCCTGAAACTGGAGAGGATCGACGAAATGGTGCTGGCTTATGAATCGCTTGAAGACATCGATTATTCACCGGTGTATGAATGGGATTTTGATGCTGAAGGTTTCAGGGTGGAAAACCCGGAGGGGGAGGATTCAGAGCCTGTTAAGGAACGAAATGCCGGATCACGTGGTGTAAGCTTTTACGATGCCATAAAAATCAGGCATTTTGGTAACACTCAGACTGAATATCCAACTTACTACCTCGAAGATATCGAAGAATTTGAACTCGCTTCCTCTGAAATTAACAGTCTGGAAGGGGTGGAGTATTGTGTGCATGCAAAAATAATGGATCTTTCCGACAACGGTATTTTCGACCTGGAGCCTCTGGCATATTGCCGGAATATGGAAGAACTGAATTTATCCGGTAATGAGATCGGCTATATCGATGCCTTAAGCAACCTGGTAAATTTGCGTTCCCTCTCGTTGGACGATAATGAGATCAGGGATATTTCGCCCTTGTTTGGCCTGGAAAAACTTGAGTTTGTCAGTATCGCAGGGAACCGGGTTGATCCGCGACAGATCAGGGAGCTCGCCGGCTCAGGGGTAACTGTTGCAGGGGTTGAGGTATCTTGAGTGTGAATCGCCCTGCGAAGGTTTTCTTATAATACTTTAAAAAATCCGGGAATGTTTTTACTGCCCCGGTTTATTTTTTTTTACCCTGCGATACACAATCTGTTGTCAAGGAATGTTTCCGTTTTCATTCGATACAGGTATACTCCTGGCACGAGTTGATTACTGAAACTGAATTCAACAGGTTTTTCATCCACCGGAAACCCTTGGTATCCTGACACCAAACAGTCTGGAAGCCCAGAACCCCTATGTTCCAGGCATACCTGTTATCCTGCAACATTGCCTCATTGCCTGACTCATAAGGGGGATACGGATGTAAGTATCTTTTATACATTTGTATATGATGCGTTCCGGAAATAAAAAAGACTTATGACAAACTATAAAACCAGCATATTCCCAAGATCCAGAATAGCGACGAATGATGTTTGCGCGCTCGGAGTAAAAAAACATCATATTGCGGCGCTGATTGAAGTGGATGTAACAGACAGCCGAAAGAAAATCAGACTCTATAAAAAAGATACCGGCAATGCCATCTCATTTACAGCCTGGTTGATTAAGGTGATAAGCAGGTCAATCGAAGATTATGAAAATGTTGCTTCATTCCTTCAGGGGAAACGTAAACTCATCATTTTTAATGATGTGAATGTCTCGCTTGCCGTTGAGAAAAATATTGGTGATCAGAAAGTTCCCATCCCCCTGATAATAGAAAAAGCCAATGGCAGAAGCCTGGAGTCGATAACCCGGCAAATTAATGACGCAAAAAACCTGGTCCTTTCAGATAAAGACATTGTTCTTCAGAATAAATCCAATAAACTGGAACGATTCTATTATCGCCTACCGGGATTCCTGCGAAGATATTTTTGGAGGTATCTGTTAAGGCATCCAGGATTTGCTTTTGCCAAAATGGGCAATGTGGCGATTACTTCACTCGGCATGGTAGGTAAGGCGAATGGATGGTTTATTCCAATATCTGTTCACCCTATTTGTTTCGGAATCGGAAAAATCACAAAGAAACCCGTGGTCAGGGACGATCAAATTGTCATCAGGGAAATACTAAATTTAACCGTATTGTTAGATCACGACATTATGGATGGAGCACAGATGGCCCGGTTTATCAACGACCTGTCAATCAATATAGAAAAGGGACAGGATATTTAGTTTATACGAGAATAAAACGTCATTAAGGGGGTGAGGTCATTAGATGGAAGTGAGTAAGGATGTTACCAGCCAAAAGTAAATGGATTGAAATAAGGCATGGTTTTTGAATTTCTGAAACTGGAATTCATAGCAATTAAGATGATTATTGCCCGAGTGATAGCTTCAGATAACCAAATAAATATAATTATGAGAATCCATGCATTACTTATCGCCTTACTAATTGGATCAGAGCTTTTTGGACAAAGCGATTCCATCGAGAAAGCCATTCTGTACCAAAAATATTTTGCTGAGGAGGTTTCATTGGATGACTTCAGGCAAATTGGCTTGAAATGGAATCAGACCCTTGCTGCAACTAAGTATCCTGATCTGCCTCTTAATGACCTTGGAGAAGTGCAGTACTCTTATATCACAGATTTTCAGGATATAAGCAAAGAGAAACTTTTTAACAGATCGCTTGAATGGTTAGCTATCTCTTATGGTTTGTTTCCTGCCTATCTGTATTCAAATCCTGAAGACGGGAAAATTATTTTCACAAACAGTCTGTATATTAACTATAATACTGCCGGTACTTTTACCTGCATTTTATCGATTAAGGACGAAAAAATCCTCATGGATTTTATAAATATAGGTTATCAGGTAACAAGTAAAGGTTACTATTCCGGGGATTACTGGGTGCCTGAAGCGACCAATCACTATACCACTGATAAGTTGTTTCCCATCATTTTACAGGATTCAGGCAGATGGTCCTATTACCTCAGGATTGTTACTGCTATTAATGATCAGATTACGAAAGACCTTGAAAGCCTAAATGATTATATCGTTAAATATGATGTGAGATATCTTTTCTGAAACCAGCTTCCTCCAGTTTCGGAATGCCTTGAATACCGCTATATGAATAAATACTACTTAAGATTCATTATTTCATACCGTCAGAGATTAAATCAACTGGGAATACGACACAGGAAAGTCTTCGTTATAGGATTTAATAAAACCGGCACTTCATCACTTCATTTCCTTTTTCGTTCTCTTGGACTTCCTTCAATGCATGGAATAAAAAGGGAGGATCGGGATAATATCAGGATTCTAAGGAAATACGATTGTTTTTGTGATTATATTCCAATTGATCTCAGGAAGATTGATCAGCTTTTTCCTAATGCGAAATACATTTTGCAGGTCCGGGATCTTGACACATGGGTATACAGTAGATTAGCGCACATTGAAAGAGCCAAAAGGAGTGGAACTTTCCAATATAGGAGAAGAGAATGGGATAATACGGAATATGCAATCACATCAGTTTCAGCCCTACTTCTCTGCAATCCCCTCCCTGAGGAGAGAACCGGTTCTCTTTGGGTGACAGTCTAAGATATTGAATTCGGTCACCAGGCAGCCGAAGTTCAGCTGATTACTGCTGATCAGATTGCTGTATCTGGTAAATTGATCATTCAGCGGGATAATTTTTCCCCGGCAGATAATTGCCAATTTAAGTTGTATTTTTGCGCCAGCTGATAAGACATCATGGAGATAAAATTTAAAATAAGAAAAGCCCTTTTCTTTCTGGAACAATTCCTGATGTTCCTCTTTATTTTCTCCGAGCTATAAGCTTCCTGTTCAGTTTATACCGGCATTTATTCCTTTCATCTGACAGCACCGGGATGATCCCTCTTTTGTACCACTTCTTATTTAAGCTATGAACTATTATGGAAGCAATCTACGATTGGCTGAATTCACTCCTGAATAAAAACAAAGCTGAATTCTCTCAATTGCCAGGTATAAACTGGGCAAATTCTTATGCTGCAGACGAATATCAAAACAAGAGGGATGCTTTAATGAAAGGGGTAGGGGACAGCCTGCTTTTCAAGGCTACCAAACCTTTCTACAGGCACATATCTAAGGGTTGTGAGATATGTGGCTCGGGAAAGTGGAGCTGTTTGTTCATCACAAACAACTGTAATGCTGGATGCTTCTACTGCCCTGCTCCACAGCTAAACGATGAGCAGCCTTCAACGCAGGGACTGGAATTTAATGATCCGGCAGATTACGCAGACTATCTGAATCATTTCGGATTTGAGGGAGCCAGTTTTAGCGGGGGAGAGCCCTTGCTGTATTTTGACAGGACTCATCAGTACCTGAAAACAATCAGGCAAAAATGCCGGAGCGACCTGTATGTATGGATGTATACAAATGGCATTCTGGCAAAGCAACAAAATCTGAAAGCCCTGGCTGATGCATCCCTGGATGAGATCCGTTTCGATATCGGGGCAACAGGATTCAGTCTGGACAAGGTGAGGCTGGCAAAAGGCATAATCCCGAATATTACCATTGAGATCCCTTCTGTTCCCGAAGAGAAAGACCGCCTGATTTCCCTGCTGCCCCAGATGATCAGGGCAGGGGTCACCAACCTGAATTTGCACCACCTGAGAATGACCCAACATAATGCCCGGCACCTCATAAAACGGGGA
This sequence comes from Bacteroidales bacterium, assembly GCA_016931575.1. Taxonomy (GTDB): domain Bacteria; phylum Bacteroidota; class Bacteroidia; order Bacteroidales; family UBA10428; genus UBA10428. The sequence goes on from JAFGEO010000088.1 coordinate 35,716, forward strand.
TATACCATGATTGGCGCGGAAAGACCCCTGGTGATGGAATCGGAGATGGCTGCTTTGGAAATCATGGCGAGCGCAAAGGAAATGGGACTTAGTATCGGTATTAACTACTGTTCCTTCCATTTTAAAAACCGCTTTCAGAAAGCAGGGTACCGGACCATTGTCGCAAACAGGATTGCTCCCGGTTCAACTATAACCAATAATGGGTATTTGCGTGAATATGACGGGGATTCAATAAGTTACCAAATGATTAAGCTGTTCAATCAACCGGATAAGCTTCCCGGTGCTCTTCCTGTCGATGTTGAAGGAAAGAAATATTTCTACAGCCTGATCAGGGTATTTTCAAAAAATAATCTATCGGCTGAATATCAAAATCAAATCAACAAGCTACTGGAGAATGAACCCGATGTACCCCCCGGCGATCCGCTTCTGTTTAAGATCTGGCAGTACGAGTATATCGAAACAGGGCTTCGTTTTTTTTAATGTATTTGTGGGCAGACCCTAAAATCCTTTATGGCTCAACGAAGTTAATATCATAAACCGACCAAAGGGAGCTCACCAACGGTAATTTACATGAAGTTTTTTTTCAATTCGGGTAATCTGTGCTAAACAGTATTGCATTCAGGTGATCTCTGTCTGTGCAAACCAACACCATCCCACCCATCCCTGTCATCCGTCATATTTTAGGAGCGGGTTGTTTTGTAATTTTTAGCTCTTCAAGCACTCCCTATACATCGTGCTAACACAAGTTATTACGAAAAAAGCCTGCACATGGAGAAGACATTAGTTTTAGGTGATGAGGCGGTAGCACTGGGCGGCATTGATGCCGGCATGTCCGGGATTTATGCCTACCCGGGCACCCCTTCAACAGAGATTACCGAATATGTACAAAATTCCTCAGAAGCTCGTGAATGGAAGATCCGTTCTGAATGGTCTGCCAATGAAAAAACCGCCTACGAAGCTGCCCTGGGCATGTCCTATGCCGGGAAGCGGGCTATGGTATGCATGAAGCATGTCGGGCTGAATGTGGCGGCCGATCCCTTTATCAATTCGGCGATCACCGGCGTACAGGGGGGCCTGATCCTTGCCGTGGCGGATGATCCTTCGATGCATTCCTCCCAAAACGAACAGGACTCACGATACTATGGACGCTTTGCCATGATCCCGGTATTGGAGCCTGCTAACCAGCAGGAAGCCTATGACATGGTTTATGAAGCTTTCAGCCTTTCCGAAAAAGTAAAGCTTCCGGTAATGATCCGGCTGACTACCCGCCTCTCACATTCCAGGGCCGGAGTGTTGCGGAAAACCAGGATCCAACAAAATCAGCTAAATCCCGTCAGCGATACAAAGCGCTTTATTATTTTGCCTGTGAATGCAAGGGTTCAGTATAAATCACTGGTGGATATGCAGCCTGAACTTGAACGGAACTCTTCTGCATCGGTATTCAACAGGCTGATAGAAGGCGACCATAAGGATTTCGGCATCATAGCCTGTGGCATTGCCTACAATTACGCCATGGAAGCCATGCAGCTGGCGGACCTAAAACTTCCGGTACTGAAAATTGCGCAGTACCCTTTGCCGGATGCCCTGATCAGGCAGTTCTTTTCAGCATGCAAAAAGGTCCTCATTCTGGAAGAAGGTTACCCTGTGTATGAGGAATTCATGCGGGGTTACTTTGATAATGGGCAGCTGCTGGGCAGACTCGATGGCACCCTACCCCGCACCGGTGAACTGAATCCGGATATAGTACTCTTGGCACTAACCGGGAAAGAAGTGCCTGTGCCGGCACGACCTGAAGTGCTGGTGAACCGCCCGCCAGCATTGTGCCAGGGTTGCAGTCACCGTGACGTATTCCTCGACCTTAACGAGGTCCTTGAGCCTTTTGGCGAAAAGCATGTATTTTCCGATATCGGATGCTATACGCTGGGCGCCCTGCCCCCCTTCAATTCAATCTGCTCCTGCGTGGATATGGGAGCCTCGGTTACTATGGCCAAAGGGGCTGCCGACGCTGGTCTCCGACCTGCTGTCTGTGTTATCGGCGATTCCACCTTTACCCACTCCGGAATGACCGGTCTGCTGGATGCCGTGAACGACAAATCGCCGCTGACTGTGGTAATTTCGGATAACCATACCACCGCCATGACGGGCGGACAGGATTCGCCGGGACACGGGAGGCTATACAGTATCTGTGCAGGTTTGGGGGTAGACCCTGCACATATCCGCAGCATTGAACCCCTTAAAAATAAGCGGGAAGCAAACAGGAAGGTCTACCGGGAAGAGTTGGCCTACGAAGGAGTATCGGTGATCATTGCCTCAAGGGAATGTATCCAGACGGCCTCCCGCAGGAAGAAACAAGAAAAACAAACTCAGGATTAACCGGGAGCAGGATCATGAAAAAAGACATCATTTTAGCCGGGGTAGGCGGACAGGGGATCTTAAGCATTGCAGCCATCATCGACTGGGCAGCCCTGAAAAGCCAACTCCAGATCAAACAGGCGGAAGTACATGGTATGAGCCAGCGTGGGGGTGCTGTACAATCGCACCTGCGCATTTCCGACTCCGAGATATTTTCTGACCTGATCCCGCAGGGCAGGGCAGATATCATCCTCTCTGTCGAACCCATGGAAAGCCTGCGCTACCTCTCCTGGCTTTCGGATGAGGGATGGGTGATAAGCGCCTCTGATCCTTTTAAGAATGTTCCGGACTACCCCGATGAGGAATTACTATTCCATGCCCTGGAGGCGCTTCCAAGGAAAAAAATCATCGATGCTGTTTCCATCGCCCGAGACTGCGGAAATGCAAAAAGCTCCAACATTGTCATGCTGGGTGCTGCTTCCGGATTTCTGGGGATTGATCCTGAGATGCTGAAGGACGGCATCCGTTCCTTCTTCGGCCGGAAAGGGGAGGAGGTAGTCGGGGTGAATTTAAAAGCTTTCGAGGCAGGAAGAACCCTGGCGGAGCGAAAGTGATCGTACCCCGCCAATAGGATGGGCCTCCTGGCTTGTACAAAGCCCCACTTCGAAGATTAGGGGAAACATTGAACATGGAGTCATTGCGACCAGAGGAAAGCAATCTGGTCGCTGAGGACCGGCTCTCAATCAGAACATTCGACTCCTCGATCTATCCTCTCAGGGGCTACCGTATAGCCGAATCCATGGAATATTTGCCCAGACAGCACCTTCAGTTACTCAGTTCATCAATTCCTCAGTTCCTCCATCGCACCAACACCCCATCACCCCACTGATAAACTCAGGGACCACCCTTTGACCCGACTACTCATGATGATGCCCGTGCCCGTGATGCGAATGATCCATATCCAGCAGGGCCCTCCCTGAATCTTTCAGCAATCCGATCGACCACCTGATGATCACAAAGGAGCTGATGATGGCTGCGATGGGGTCAATGAACGGGATATCCCAGATCATAGCTGCCGTTAGTCCCAGTATCGCAGATACACTGGTGAGCGCATCGGCAATCACATGCAGGTAGGCTGCCCGGATATTATGATCGGAATGTTCATGATCGTGGTGCAGCAGAAAGGCACTGGCGATGTTCACTGCCAGGCCAATGAAGGCTACCAGAATGGCTTCCCGGTAGACAATATCTACGGGATTATAGAAGCGTTCTACAGCCTCGATCATGATCACCACCGCAAAGATCAGCAGCATCAGCCCGCTGCTGTAGCCCGAAAGCGAGAGGATCTTCCCGGAATTACCCTTAAATTTTTCGCTCCCGGAAACCCTTCTGACCATGATGTATGCTATCCAGCTCAAACCGATAGCCAGCACGTGCGAACCCATGTGAATGCCGTCGGCAAGCAGGGCCATCGATTTTGTCGTTAAGCCAAAAATGATCTCCACCACCATGGTTACGGCAGTCAGCAGGACCACCCACATGGTTCTTCTCTCGTGTGTATTGCTCTTTTCTGTCATCTTTCCTCCTTAATGCGGTTACCGTGCCGAAAGTTATTCGGAGATGTCCTTTCGGCAGGTAGCATCAGGATGTAAAGATAATTTACTTCTCCCGGAACAGGGCAGTCCCCAGCAGAGTAATTATCCCTCCAGCAGACTGATCCTCTTCAGGTCCGCATTCCCGTTTTTCAGAAAGGCCAGGGTTAGTTTATCCGCTCTGCAATCTATGAACTGCACACGCTTCAGTTTTTTGTTGTTTTTAAAGAATGTGTTGAGCAGCGTGGCGTTCACGAATTTCGTCCTGCTAAATGCGCAGTTTTCAAAAGAGCACTCCTCAAGGGTGCCGCCAAAAACGATGTTGTCAATATGTGAAGAAATAAACGAGCTGCGGTTCCAGATCGAATTTTCAAGGCTGTTGCTCCCGAAAGCAGCCGACCTGAAAGACACCCCGGAAAAGTCGGCACCAGAGAAATCGCAGCCTTCAACATTGCTTCCTGAAAATGCTGCTTCCCTTAGTGAGCAGCTAATAAACTGATTTTTGGATAAATTGGAATGCTGTATGTTGCTGCCGCTGATGTCGGAGCCGGAAAAGTCACATTTTTCAACATTATTCCTTTTCAGAAGAAGTCCGGACAGTTCGGAACCAACAAACCGGCAACGCTGCATGTTGGATGAACTGAATTTTTCATGCAGGTTTTTCAGACCTGAGAAGTCGGCGTCAACCCAATTCCCTCCGGACATATCCCAGACAGGTTTTTTCTCCGGCTTTCCGGACTGTGTTTCTTCACCTGGTCCGGGCACCGACTCCGCCGGAGCTACCGGATTGTCCCCGGTACCGTCGGTAAGGGATGGAAAACTTTCCGAGAAATAGTTTAGGTCTACCCCCAGGATCTCAGCCATGCGATTAAATGTAATTATATCGGGCATCGACTCACCACGTTCCCACTTTCCAACGGCCTGCGGACTAATAAACAATTGCCCGGCAAGCTGTGATTGGGATAGGTTCACTTTTTTTCGTGCATGGGCGATTCTATCACCCAGTATTGCTGTTGTTAACATATTCGTATTTTTTATTGATTCATACTCATTTTTACTTTGTCGACGATACAAAGATACCTGGAATTATTCTGCAGATACTCAAAAAACAAACACTATTAGTTGTAATGCCTCTACTAATAGTTGTATAGCTGCAACTATGAGTTGTAAATGACGATTTGTCATGGAAACTCAGCTATTTTTTTGATAAGCAGTTTTGCGGATTGTTGTTCCACTTGTGCCCGGATCCCGGCAGTTTGCCCCTTCTGGCATCAGCAAACTCGTTTTGACAGTAGAGATTGGAAAAGAAAAGCAGGGCAAGATACCAAAAACAGATTAGCAGGTTGTTGAGCTTGGATCAGGGTTATGAAAAAGAAGGTCAGAATTATTAATTTATCAGGGGTATGGTACTGCATATTAAATCTATAATTCTTAATTTTATAATGACTCAAAAAATAATTGGTACATGGGAAAACAAAAAACGGATATATTGATACCTGTTGATTTTAAGATATATTGTTTAAAATCTATTGATTACGCAAAGAAATTACAGGCTGTTCTTAAAGGGAAAATACATCTGTTACATGTCGTTGAATCTCAATCATGGTGGGATGGTTTTTTTAATATGGATGATCTTATCCGGGGGGCAAATGAGAAATTGACTTTATTAAAAAAGGAGCAGGAGTTACCTGAGGATACGGAATTAAAGGTAATAACCGGGAAACGGGCTGTTGAAATTTCAAAGTATGCTATGGCGATCTCTGCCCGATATATTATTATGTCGGATAATTATCCTTTAACAAAAAACACAAAAGTACTTGGTTCCACAATTTCCGGAGTAATCATGAGAGCCGAACAGCCTGTGATTAGCATAACAGAGAAAGAAGATTCTATTTTTAAGAATCTGGCTGTTCCGCTGGATTTAAACCAATCCTGCCGGTTACAGCTTTACAATTCTGTTGCAATTGCCTTAACATTCCATGCGAAAATACATCTTATCTCGGTTCTCTTCAGCGAAGAGAAAGCCAAATCCAGCAGGATCCATGAGAAGATTGAAAAATATAAGAAAACTTACGATGATAACGGTATCCCCTATACAATTCAATTACTGGTAAAAGAGGAACCTCTGGCATATAAGGAAATTATCAAATATTGTAATCCGGATAATGTTGATTCCGTTTTAATAATGACTCATAAGGAATCTTCCAAATTTGATAATTACCTGGGTGCTTTTGCTCAACACATCATTAATGAAGTGACCATGCCGGTTGTGTCTATCAACAACGCTTCTGCTCATTTCTGGGAAAAAGAATTAGGGAAACCTACTGATCCTTTGGGATTCCTGAAATAATTGATTGTTTTTCATGTCAGATGTTTCAGAAGTATTTTTTCGAATGGTGTGCTGTACTTATAATCTATCTTCGAATGAAAGCGATAATACTGATCGTACTAATGAATTTATTTCTTCTCTCCTGCAATAATCATGGGGAGGATCTGATACCTGCAAAAATTGATTGGGGGGCACGTGAAGCTGTAATTCCAACGTCAGAGGATAGGGTAGCCGGCAGATCATATTTACCCGTCTATTCACATATTTATCATAGGTTCGATCACACAAGCTTTAATCTTACCATTACGGTAAGCATCCGGAACATATCAACCACTGACACACTCTTTTTAACTGCCGCAGATTATTATAATACAGCTGGTGAAAAAATCAGGGAGTACCTCCAATTTCCTGTATATGTGTCTCCACTGGAAACAATCGAAATAGTGATTAATGAGGATGATACCGAGGGAGGTTCTGGTGCCAACTTTATGTTTGACTGGATTATAAAAGGCGGGCAAGATGACCCCTTGTTTGAAGCAATAATGATTTCAACCAAAGGACAACAGGGTTTGTCTTTTTCAACCAGAGGTGTGCGCTTAACTGATTAGGATTCACAGCTGTTCAATGTATACGGCCATTTATCATCAGTACAGGTCCGGTCAGATACCCCGACACATCCTTCTCGGATATCCGGGTATTTTGGTTAGTTCGTTGGCAGACGCTGCCAGCCTCTTTAAAAGTCTATTTAGAATGCAAAAAAACCGGTTTCACATAAAATATTGAGCATCACCTAAAAAAACTACAGTATGAAAAAATTTAAATACTTGTTGGTCTTGCTGTTAATACTTTGTTCAGCTTGCGAAGAAGAGATTTCGCCTGATTATCAATACAATTTGTTCAAAATGAAGTCTGAGGTTCATTTAGTGGATATGGAGCTAAATAGTAAAGATGAGTTTTATTATGTAACTACTGAGCTTGATAATACAGTTGAAATTCCTTTATATTCAAGTTATCTGCCCTCAAAAGTTCAATTGTTCAAACAGTCTTCCGAGACAAGTGACCATATTGTTTTGGATCCTGATTTTATAGGTATAAACGAAATACTATTTGATAAGAACGATAAACTGTGGGCCAGGAGTATGAAAAACCTATTTCTAATCAATAGTGGAAGTATTGATACAATAATTGATTTGAATAATGTTGATGGTTTATTGAAATTTATAGCTGTTGACAGAGACAATACTATATGGACAGGTGGATTAAACACCGGATTATACAAAATAGACAATAATTTGGCTATCACTCATTACAGGGTTGACAATTCAACCTTACCCACAAATAGCATGACAAATATTCACATTGACAAACAAAACAATATTTGGATTGCTTTATGGGAAAACAGGGGTGTGCTCAAAATCTCTGATACTGAGAGCATGTGGGAATTTTACAACTCATCTAACTCAACTATAACTAATCAAAATATTTGGTGTCTTGTATCCGATAAAGATGGTAATATCTGGATCGGCACCGGGCATGACAATGAAAATCAAAATCTAATGAAATTTAATGGAAATGATTGGATATACGAAAGACCATTGAATTCAAAGAATAATTTTGTCAGTGGCACAGTAAGAGGTTTATATAATGATGATACTAAACTATATGTTGTGGTTGTGCAATCTGATAAAGCTGCATTTACTTCAAATAGTCTGTTGACATTTGATGGTACAACCTGGGAAAAGATCTCAACCGTGCCCGAGGACGATGGAATAGATGATATTAAAATAGATCATGCCAGAGGAGTGGCGTGGATTAGAACTCTAAACAAGGGTATATTTAAACTTGATTTATTATGACCAAATCAGAGCGATTATACCAGCTATTGGTTTTCGACAACTTTCTCCGGGAAATTACAGAGTATTCTCCTGGCAGCTAGTAACCAAAAGCCCCGCCAACTTTACGTTAGCAGGGCTTTTGGCGGTGTGGACGGGACTTGAACCCGCGACCCTCGGCGTGACAGGCCGATATTCTAACCAAACTGAACTACCACACCAGATTACTTTGTTTTTTTTGTGCGACCGGGCAACAGCACGGTCATTCCAATAATCTGTATTGCTTTTGTTATTAAGCGTTGCAAAAATAACGCTTAATTTTTATCCTGCAATAGAATACGGGCAAAAATGAAAAAAAAAATCATGTGTATGCCTGGTTCCCCGGGCGTTCAAACCTAAGCCTAATGAATGCCAGGATTTTACGACCAATCACTGGCCCTTTGCTTCTCTTCAAGCCGAGGTCTGTTTTTTTTTCGGATCATTTTTTCGCTTTGAAATCTTTAATTTTTTAACCATCTTGCTTCCATAACCCCATCAACCCATCAACCTAAACCCTCTCAACCCATAAACTCTATAAACTCTATAAACTGTATACTTCAGACTATAACTCCCATGCTCCCAGCTATCCACTCTTCCATATTCCATGATCTGGCTGCCTTCCTGGTACAATCGGGCCGCGAAGGAGTCATAAGCCTGACCATCCACTGGTTCCTTATTATGGCCGCTGCAGTAATCGTATGCTTCCTGGTTTCTGAGATAAGCCGGAATTACAGCCAGGTAGATAAGCTGTGGAGCATGATGCCCATTATTTATGCCGGCGTTGCCCTGGTGGCCTTTCCCGGATCCGGAAGGTTGTGGCTGATGGCCATGCTGGTAACTGTCTGGGGAGTTCGTTTGAGCTATAACTTTTCCCGTAAAGGTGGTTACAACCGGGTTCCATGGCGGGGTGAGGAGGATTACCGCTGGTCAGTGCTGCAAAAGAATCCTGCCCTGCAACCCCGATGGAAATTCGCAGTGTTCAATTTCTTCTTTATTTCTTTGTATCAGCACCTGCTGATCATGCTTTTTTGTACGCCTATGCTGCTGGCAGCAAAGCATGAGCATGCTCCCTTCAACTGGCTCGATTACCTTGCCGGTAGCCTGCTGTTACTGTTCATTGTTATGGAGATGGTGGCGGACAACCAGCAGTTCGCTTTCCACCTGGCCAAACAGGGAAGGGGAGGAAAAGGGATGAAGTATGCAGGTTCACTTGAGCAGGGCTTCCTTTCGGAGGGACTCTGGAGCCGGATGCGCCACCCGAACTATACGGCTGAACAGGCAGTTTGGGTTTGCCTGTATTTCGTTGGGGTTGCTGCTTCTGGGCAGTGGATCAATCCAACGCTCATCGGGTCCGTGCTGCTTATCCTCCTGTTTATCGGAAGCGCAGCCTTTACCGAAAGCATCAGCCAGTCGAAATATCCGGCATATAGGGCTTACCGGCAAAAGGTGCCGAGGTTTATGCCGTACTTTAAACCCTGAAACGCTGCTATTAATTCATTCTGTCAGAATTTCACACTCTTCGCCCGCACCCGGTAACCAGTGCCAAGTAACCAGTGTCAAGTACCCGGCATTCCTTAAAGAGCGATCATTGGATCGCTACACCCTGACTACCACAAAAAAAAGGAACCCAGCCTCCCGGGTTCCCTTCTCTAACATTAACCTTACTAACTATCGAATGCTACAACAGGAAAGAAAACTACCTGCTATTCCATCCTAAAATTCCTAACTATTCTATTGTACTTGTTATGGAGAATGATATGATAGAGTCCCGGCTGAAGATCCAGATCAAGACTCACGCTATGGATTTCTGTTGGGTATTCCTCTCGTTGAAGGATCCTGCCGTCTGTTGAGGCGATACTCAGACCTGAGAAGCCTTCTTCCCAGCTCACCTGCACCCTGTCGCGGGTTGGATTGGGGTAGATCAGTAGGTCTGCCAGTGAATGACGATAAGCAGGAAGGGCATCTTCAGTGGTATCCGCCGGGCAGGTGGTATCTTCCACTCCGGGGCCCTCTGGTGTGCTGCCGGTATTGCTTATGTAGAGTTTATCGAGCAATGTACCATCTTCACGGTAGCAGACAGACAGTTTGTGCCAGCCGGTATCGAGTTGCCAGGTCACCGGGTTCTCATTGTTCCAGTCGTGTACATCGTCCCAGTGCCAATCGGAGCCTCCTACAATTCCATTCCATCCAACCCAGACAGTATCCTCATCCATCAATACCCAGAAGGAATCGTCATTTGCTGTCGGAGCGATCACTCTTCCCCAGACCTTGTAGGGTCCGGCTTCTTCGATATGAAAGTTGAAAATAAGGTGGTCAGCCGTATCGCTTGATGCAGCGGCTGTGCTCTCTGTTCCGGCAGGGGTGTTTACATAGTATCCGTGCGAAGCCTGGGCATTCTTATTGATCTCCCAGGTGGAACCAACAATTCCGCACTCTGCTTCGAGCCAGATCTCTGTGCTGAAGGTCGAGATAACCGTAATGACCAGGGTGTCAATGTTGCGGGCTCCGTCCTCATCGGTAACGGTCAGCACAGCCAGGTGTTCGCCTACTCCAAAGCTTGCCGTATGGGTCATCTCCCAGGAAACCTGCCGCTCATCGATGGACCAGCTCACATTTACGATTTGCCCGTCAGGATCGGTGCTGGAGCTGGCATCCAGAAGGATGTCGAACATGCCGATCCCCGTGCTGTCGATAATAATCGTATCCTGTCCGGCTGAGGCTATCGGAGGGATATTTCCGTATTTGCCGCCGCCGGCATTATGGGAAGTGAAAGTGGTGATACTGCGTGCATCAAGGACAGCGCTGAAGCTGTTCCCTGTGATTGATACTCCGCCCTCATTGATCAGATCCTTCGTCTCTGAGGTGGTAAATTTTGTCAGGCTGTCAATGCTCGGGTTGTTATTCAGGGTAAAGTCCAGACTGGTTGCTGTACTGTTGGTGTTCACAACCACAATTACCAGGCTGGTATCGGTTTTATAAGCTGTGCTTGCAATTCCGCTTGTCGATTCCGGTATGGCATCGACCCGAACGGCTCCGGGTCGGATGAATTTGGTAAACTGCGACATGACGTAGCCTTTCTTGCTGATGTTTCCATCATCGGTGATCAGGCCGTAAAAGCGTCGGATATACCACCAGACGTATGCGTTGAAGTTCGCCTTCATGCAGGAATTTATTTCGGTACCGAGGGCCAGGGCTAGATTCCAGGTATTCTCTTCCGGACTGCCGCTTCCGGTCAGGTGTTCGGTCATCCAAACTTCCTTGCCCAGTTCACGGGCCAGGGGATAATCCTCGAGGCCCCCACCGTAAATATGGCCGCCAACGATATCCAGGTTGGCAAGCGCAGCTCCGTCATTCAGGATGCTGTCGGTGTAGTTATGCCGGAATTGAAAGGATTCCGGAGCAATAACCCGGGTCTGGATATCCTGTCCGTTTTCCTTGAGAAATGTTGCTATTTCAGCAGCTGTCCAGCGTGTCCATTCCCCATAGTCGGGCTCATTTTGCACGGAGATAGCATACAGGGGCACTTCATGATCTGCCATGAATTGATCGAACCGGTTGAGGTGTTTCACATATTCGCCATAGTTTTCATGAGGGATTTTCCGTATGGATGCATCCGGATCCAGTAATTCAGCCGGAGGGTTCCAGGGCGAAGCAAATACCAGTGCCCCCCTGGAAACAGCGTACTGGGCGATGTCCAGCTCACTGTCAAACCGGTTCGAATCAGGATCTATCATTAAGCGGAGGATGCTTAATCCTATTTCTCCGGGATCATTGTCAAAAGCTTTTTCCTGCAGGTCCCCGTTAAGCGTTGTACCCTGCCATGAGGTAATGTGAATGCCGCCAAATCCCCTGATGGTTTGCCGTACCGAATCCAGATCAATTGTGACGCTCTGGGCCCCCAACATAAGCGGGAATGCCAACAATACTGTGCAAAAAGAAATAAAATAGGTTCTGAATCGTGTCATACCCGAAATTGATTAATTAGTTTCGATAAAAAGATAAACAATTGAATAAGGATATCCTATCCGGTTTATCAGAAAGACTGGAAAGCTGTTGAGTGGTTTAATTTTCATGTTCTTGTCTGAATACTATCGACTGGATACTTTATATTGGTTTGACCCTTTCGGGATTGAAGGTGTCCCGGTATTTGCCGGGACACATCAACTGAGTATTAGCAAGTTGGGTGATAAATAATTTACTTACCTAATTGCCCTTTTTTCTGAGTTAAATTCTTGCTAATCCTACCATCAGCACTACGCGTTCATTTGTGATTCCGGAACAAGATCCGGTTTGTAATCTATTGTAGATGCAAAATACTTTTACCTGTCCAGAATAGCTATAAGGGATCAGCCAAATGCTGTAAATAATGTTGCAGGCATGGTAAAGCGGTGCTTTGAAGAAAACCGGTACCTCATAATCCCATCAAAAATGATTAGTCGATTAGCTTAGTCGATCCTGCTGCCAGAGAAAATGAGTTTTCAGTTACAAGTCGCTAGTCAGTGGTTGGCCACATGAATCTAGCCTTTCGTCCCAATCAGAACTTTCGATTCATCGACCTATCCTTCGCACACATGGCAATCAAGCTCATGCAAAACCGTCAGTTCCTCAATCGCCCCAACAAAGCAACCTCCATTCCACCTTGCTACGACAAATAATCCGAAGGTGGCTTTCCATACTGGTCCCTGAAGCTCTTAGTGAAGTAAGAAGGTGAGGTGAATCCGCACAGGTAGGCAATCTCTGAAAGCGAGTGTTTCTTTGACTCCATCAGGGTCAGGGCATGTTTCAGTTTGACGATCCGGATAAACTCGATGATGGTTTTGCCGGTTAAGGCTTTGATTTTTCGGTAGATATTACTGCGGCTCAGGTTCATCTCAGCAGCGAGGGTTTCCACGCTCAGCTTGTTATCCGAAATGTTCTGGTGGATGAAATCAATTACCCTCTGGAGGAATTCCTTATCCAGTTCATTGTCGGTAAGCTTGTTTGGCATCATGTAGACATCCTGACTAAAATGGGCATACAGCTTTCTGCGGGTTTGGATCAGCTGGTTGATTGTGGTAAAAAGGAACTGGATGTTGAAGGGTTTGGTAATGTAGGCATCTGCTCCAAGGCTTACGCCTTCAATCTGATCGTTGATGGTGGTTTTTGCCGTAAGGAGGATAACGGGAATATGGCAGGTCCTGACATCGGATTTAATGGACCGGCATAGCTCTGTGCCGCTCATTTGGGGCATTACGATATCGCTGACCACCAGGTCGGGAAGGAGTTCAATGACCTTTTCCAAACCTTCTTTACCATCTGAAACTACCGTAACGGAAAATGCCCGTGATAGTTCAGTAGTCAGGAAATTACGGAGTTCATGGTTGTCTTCGACAATCATTATGGATGCCTTCTCTTGTCCCTGTTCTTGCTCCGGATTAGTAGCTGTCGCTGTTTCTTGCTGAGGATCAACCAGTTCTGGATTGAAGGAGGCAGATTTTCCAACAATGTCTGCCGGCTCTCTGACAAGCTCCTGATCCGTATAGGCTGTCTCATCGATGGGGATGAAGAATGAAAATTCGGTCTTCAGGCCCGGTGTGCTCTCAGCCCTGATCTGCCCATAATGGAGTTCGATCAATCCTTTGGTGAGGGGGAGCCCGATCCCTGTTCCGGCGAAATTTTTCCGGGTGAATTTATCTGCCTGATAAAACTTATTGAAAATTAGGGGCAGGTCTTCCTCCATGATACCCGTACCGTTATCTATAACAGCCACCGACAGGTATCTGCTGTTGCTTTTCAGCCTCTCCGGTACTGCCTTCGGAAAGCGCCCGGGAATGTCCTTCGATTCAAGGACCTCGATCTTAAGGATTACCTTACCGCCTTCAAGGGTATGCTTAAAGGCATTGGACAAGAGGTTCAGGACGATAGTCTCCAGTTTCCCGGGATCAAACCATCCGGGAATGTCAGTTTCCTGCGTCTCGATCTTGAACCTGATCTTTCGGCGCCTGGAATTATTATTGAAGTAGGAGGATACGTCACGCAGGAAACTCAGTGCATCCCCGCTCTTAATGGTAAGCTTTGTAAGGCCCTCTTCCAGTTTCCTGAAATCCATCAGGTCGTTGGTCAGGTGTAACAGGCGCTGGGCATTCCGGTAAATTACCGTGAGCTGTTCTTTTACCCGTGAGGATGTCGAAAGGATCAGGCTTTCAAGGGGGCCGATGATCAGGCTTAACGGAGTCCTGAATTCGTGGGAAATGTTAGTAAAGAACTCGATGTTGTTTTCATTTAGTTCCCGTTCCCTCTCCCGCGCCAGTTGTTCCAGCTTAAGCTGATGCTTCATTTTTATTCTGCCGTTCCACATGAAAAGGGAGATGACGACGATAGCGGATATTACCAGGATATACAGGCTGATGGCCCACCAGGTTTTCCACATCGGGGGGTTGATCTCAATATACAGTTTCGCTGGAACGGGGTTCCATACACCGTCATTATTTGATCCTTTTACCAGAAAAACATACTTGCCCGGAGGTATGTTGGTGTAATTTGCGCTCCGGCCGGTTCCTGAATTAGTCCACTTGGTGTCAAATCCTTCGAGCTTATAGCTGAAATGATTACGGGCAGAACGCGTATAATTCAAGGCCACGAACTCAATGGTAAAGGAAGATTGCTTATGGTTCAGGACGATTTTCGAGGTCTCACTGATCTGACTGGTCAGGGGCGAATTTTTGGCACCCACCTGCATTTCGGCATTATTGATCTTCAGACTTGAAAAATACACGGGCGGAATATGCCGGTTCCTTTTTATTTTGAGAGGATTAAAGGCATTGAAACCCTCTTCGCTGCCAAAGAAAAAGCGGTCATCCTGTAAAACGATACATGATTTCTGGTAGAATTCATTGGAATTTAACCCATCCTCACGGGTATAATTGGTAAATTTCAGGGAATCAGGATTGAATTGGCACAGGCCCTGGTTAGTGGAGATCCAGAGATTTCCTTTTTTATCTTCGAGAATGGCTTTGACTGAGTTTCCGGGCAGGCCATCACTCTTGTTATAAAGCCTGAAACTGTTATCTGAATCGCTGTATAAAAACAATCCGCTGTTGGAGGTTCCTATCCACAGTCGGCCGCGACTGTCCTCCACGATGGTCTCTATCATCCTGTTGTTCAGGTTTTCAGTCTGGTTGGGTGAGAGCATTTCGATAAGTTCCGCCTTGTTTTTTTCGATGGAACTAATAATTATCAGGCCGTTGAGGGTGCCTACCCAGAATCTCCCCCTGGAATCGCTCAGCATGGAGGTTATGTAGGATGTAGAGTTTAACATAGATTCCGCCGGTTCTGACAGGATCTGCTGGAATTCGTCCTTTTCGGGATCATACCTGAAAAGACCGCTTCCTGCCGTACCCACCCACAGATTCCCTGAGGGATCAGAGTAGATCGTCAACCCGCTGTTTGAGGTATTGCCCGGCTCCTGTGACAGGGTATAGTTTTTTATTCGTTTGCCGTTTTTATCCAGCAGGTCGACACCTCCTGCCCAGGTCCCCAGCCAGAGGTAGTCCCGATGGTCACAGAATATGGTCTGAATTTCATTTTTTGTCAGAGGCGATGAGGCTCCGTCGTTTTTTATGATCCGCTCTACCTTGTTGCTTGTAGGATTGAAAAGGCAGATCCCTCCACCATCCGTGGCAATCCACAACCTGCCATTGCTGTCTGTTGCAAAAGCTTTGACATCGTTGTCGGGGAGACTGTTCTTATTGAAGATATTTTTTCGAAACGACTGGAATTTGCTGAAGTTCTCATCAAGTACATTGACCCCCTTGTTTGCAGTACCAATCCAGATTCTGTCTTCATTATCATGATAAACTGACCAGATGGAGTTGCTGGAAAGACTGAAGGGATTTCCCTCCTCAAGCTGGAATACCTCGAACTGATCGGTATCCATACAGAGGCGGTTTAGTCCGCCGTTTTCGGTGCCTACCCACAAGTACCCGGCTGGATCGGCGCAGAGGGACAGGATGTAGTTATTTGAAAGACTCCCGGGTTTGGTATCCTGCTGATAGCGTTTGAAAGAGACTCCTCCGTTTTGCCGGATAAGCAGGTTCAATCCTGAACCCAGGGTGGCAACCCAGAGCCTGTTTTCAAAGTCTATAACCAGCCTGTTTATGAGATTACTACTCAAAGATAAAGGATCATCAGGCTGATGGGTATAGCTGGTAAAAGTTTTTAAAGAATCCTGATAGAAGTACAGTCCCTCCAAACTTCCCAGCCAGATATTGTTTTCCTGATCCACTACGATATCGGTAATCCGGAGGATATTTTCATGATCCGGATCGATTTCCCGGGATTCAATATGCCTGAGCGAACGGGTACGGGTATTCAGAATGTTAACCCCATCCCCGAAGGTACCTATCCAAAGCATGCCCTGATGATCGACCGCCAGATCACGGATATAATTCATGCTCAGACGCTGGGTTTGCTCATCATCGGTCCCGATACGGATAAATTCATCTTCCTCCCGGTTGTATAGGTTAAGCCCGAAAGAAGTCCCAATCCATAGATTACCTTCTGCATCCTCTACAATGGCGTTAATGGCATTATGACTGATGCTTTGCGGATCATTCGGATTGTGCTCATATACATAAACCTTCACTCCATCATAGCGTATGAGTCCGTCCTGACTTCCAAACCACATATAGCCCTTGTGATCGCGCATAATGCAGCGTATGTAGTTGTATTCAAGATTTGGGGGCAGCGATTGAAAATATAATCTGTCTGAAAAGGTTTTCCCGGAAGGTGTCAGGGTAACAGCAGAACTCTGAGCCAATATAGTTTCCGGCAGTCCCAATTGCATAGCGAAAACCAACATCAGTATACCATAAACCGTATATCGAAAACAACGACTGTTCATTTTTAAAGGCCTTGATTTATTCTGAACTGTTAAAGATAAGAAAAGTCTGTTTCTGTCTCTACCATATTAACCGAGTATGTCGGGATAGAATGAAAAAAGCTGGTTGGGAGTAACTTTTACTGCTACCTGGTAAAAATGCTGAAATTCACACTGCCGTAGCAGCGGGTATCGATAAGCTTCGGATGTCCGGAGAATTTTTTCTGGTCGGAATGCTCCAGGATGAGCCAACAATCTTTATTCAGGATTTCCTTCCCGAGGATGGCATCGGGGATTTTCTCCAGGCCGTGCATTTCATAGGGGGGGTCAGCAAAGATCAGGTCGTATCCGGCTGTTTCCTTCTCAATGTATTTAAAGACATCGGCCCTGACAGCCCTGATGTTGGTCAGCTCAAGTTCACGTACCGTTTCCTGGATAAACCGGTGTGATTTAAAGTTTAGTTCAACACAAGTTACTACAGATCCCCTTGAGGCAAACTCATAGCTGATACTTCCCGTTCCGGCGAAAAGGTCCAGTACACGGAGATCTTCAAAATCAAAATGATTGTTGAGGATGTTGAAAAGATTTTCTTTGGCAAAGTCGGTGGTGGGCCGGGAAGGGAAATTCTTACGGACCGGAATCCGCCGCCCTTTATATTTACCGCTTATGATTCGCACGAATGCAGGTTTAGTAGCGTAAAGAACCTTCCTGTGTCCAGTTTTTTCAGGGCGGGAGCCAGGTTATGTTCGGATGTCGCCGAGTGGATTTTCCGGGACGAAAGGTAGGGTTTCAGATCCCTGATAAGACTCTCATCCCCGGAATGTTCTCCGGTCGGCAATATCGGTGTATGCTTTATATCCAGGCCTAATTGCTTGCAGGAATAAAGGATGAAATACAGCAGGTCTGTGGCATTGGAATAGAGAAAAGTATTGTACAGTTTCAGCTGTCCGTCCTGCAGGATTACCAGGTCGAAAAATTCCCTGTTCAGCTGTAGGCTGATAAAGGTCGGTTCATGGCCTGCCATCTTAAGACTTTGAAGGATCAGGGGTGTTGCCTGGTTGATGTAGCAGATGTTGCTGAATTTGGATGCCACCATTCCGGCAAAATAGCTGGGAATGGTGAATATCAGGTTCGCATCGCAAGCTGGAAGACTGTTGTAATGGATCTCATCGAAATCATCAATCGGCTGGTTGAATTCCAGGATCTTTTTATAACCGGATATCTCAGAATAGCTTGCAGGGACGATGGTGGATTTCCGGCTGAAGAAGCACAGGTTCACCTTCCGGAAATGAAGCCTCAGCAGATCATCTTTCTGAAGGATATCCTGGCTCTGGTTCAGGATCTCTTCCTGTAGGGTCGAATGTCCGAATTTATAATGCCTGAAGGCATGGACCCTGTCGTCCTCTTCTGAACGGATGCAAAAAGAAAATCCATCCAGGTCAGCCTGGATGGATAATACAATGTTTTCGTAGTTTTTTAATGAAGGATCTACCAGATTGATCGCTGACATATCAAACCAGATTATTTTTCCCAGTTTCCTGTCATATTTGGTCTTGTCAGTGATCCTACTTTCAGGAGGTCTGAATTTGTGATTCTCCTGCGGTTAACTATGTAGTTAATTACCATTTGATTGTTCATCCCTTCGAATAGTTTCTTGTATTCTATGTCGGCCTGGAAAACGTGCTCCTTAACACCGGCACCGGTGGTAATAACTGCAGTTTTCATATTGAACTCATATTTCCCATTTGAGAATGGAACATACTTGAGGGAGTCGATGGGGTAATCCTTGCCAAAAATTTCATTGAGTACAAGCACCTCAACAACAATCTCTTCCAGCATTCCGAGTTTTGCAGCATTTGCCTTGTCCGGGAACGAGTCGGCATTCCATTCAACTCCGGGAATCGTATTATAATCAATTTTGGTAATATGGTCATACTTAACAAAATTGATCAGGGAATCCAATGTCGGAGCATAGTTCGGAATGGTATCCTTCTTCATGTCATAAGCAATATTTTCTTTTGCTCTCCTTGCGGCATCGCGCTCGTCCATTACCTTTTTATGGGCTTTCTGGGCTTCACGGATATCTATCAGACGTTGAATTGCAGCATTTTCTCTTTTTTCACGCTCTTTCTCAAATTTAATGGGAACATTGATGCGTTCTACAAGCTTATAACCAACACCAATAGCCAGTATTACCCAGATAATTGATAGATAAAGCGTTGTTTTTGGGTATTTCATCCCTAAAAATATAGATACAGCACCTAGTACAACTGCTGCCACTAGAATGTAAATCGAAAACAGGAACATAGTTTATCTTTGTTTATTATATAATTACTTGTTTTGAGTAGCTGCGAATTTATAAAAAAAAATTAGATTAGAGGGATAAAAGCGCTATTTGATAAAGGAATGATAGTAAATCATATGAGCTCTCTGATATTATCCCGCCTGGCCGGAGAGCAGACCCCTTCACAGGAAAGTATGGCGATAGCATTATCTGAATTTACGATGAATTCCTCAGAAGATGCCCTGCTGATGGTCCGGGGATATGCGGGAACTGGGAAGACCACGATGGTAAGCGCTTATGTGTCAATGCTTAATGAAGTGAAAATGAAATCGGTACTGCTGGCGCCTACAGGCCGGGCAGCCAAGGTGCTCTCATCTTATTCCGGACATCCTGCCTATACCATCCATAAAAAGATATACCGGCAACAAACCTCCAGGGACGGAATGGGACGCTTTGTGCTGGACCGTAACCTTCACACACGGACGATATTCATTGTGGATGAATCCTCGATGATCGCAGGGAACCGACAGGAAAATTCGCTCTTTGGCTCCGGAAGTTTGCTGGATGACCTGATTGAATATGTTTACAATGGGAAAGGCTGCAGGCTAATTCTGGTTGGGGATACCGCACAGCTGCCGCCGGTAGGTCTTGATGTCAGTCCGGCTCTGGCCGAACCATCCCTCAGGATCTATTCCGACACGCTCATAACGGCTGAACTGACGGAAGTCGTCCGGCAGAAAAAAGAATCAGGCATCCTGCACAATGCAACCAGACTGCGCAAAAAAATCGAACTTGATGACTATTCCCTGCCTTTATTTGAGCTTTCGGGTTATAAGGATATTCAACGGCTAAGCGGCGAGGAGCTGATTGAAACCCTTGATCAGTGTTACCGAAATTACGGCATGGAAGATACCATCATCGTCAGTCGTTCAAACAAGCGGGCCAACAAGTATAACGAGGGCATCAGGAACAGCATCCTCTACCGTGAATCGGAGCTTGCCCAGGGCGATTACCTCATGGTCGTAAAGAACAATTATTACTGGCTGCGCGAGGATGAGAAGCTTGATTTCATTGCCAACGGGGATATCCTGGAGGTGGTGCGGATAAAAAAGCACTATGAACTATACGGATTCAGGTTCGTGGAATGTACCGTGCGCCTTATCGACTATAATACGGAGATCGATGCCAAGCTCATGCTGGACGTGCTCACCGAAGAAGCCCCTGCACTCACCACCGAAAGAAATAAGGAACTCTTCTTCGCCGTACTGGAAGATTATTCCCAACTAAAAACCAAAAGGAAACAGTATGAGGAAGTCAGGAATAATGAGTATTTCAATGCCATACAGGTAAAATATGCCTATGCCGTCACCTGCCACAAATCGCAGGGAGGCCAGTGGAAAGCAGTCTTCATTGACCAGGGCTACCTGACGAAGGAAAACATCGACCGGGAATACTTGCGGTGGCTGTATACCGCACTGACCAGGGCCACAGAAAAGGTTTATCTGGTGAATTTTTCGGATTGGATGTTTGTTTAGCAATGCGATGTATCGCGTCTCTACTCTCCAATAATCTTCACCAGCACCCTTTTTCGCCGTTTGCCATCAAACTCGCCATAAAAAATTTGCTCCCACGGACCAAAATCCAGCCGGCCTTCGGTAAGGGCACAGACCACCTCGCGGCCCATGACGGTGCGTTTCAGGTGTGCATCGGCATTATCTTCATAGCCGTTATGCTTGTATTGAGAGTATGGTTTCTCGGGAGCCAGTTTTTCCAGCCAGACCTCATAATCGTGGTGCAGTCCGGATTCGTCGTCGTTGATGAAAACGCTGGCGGTAATGTGCATGGCATTGACCAGCACCAGCCCTTCCCGGATGCCGCTTTCCTCAATGCAGGCCTGAACATCGGGGGTGATGTTGATCAGTTGTCTTCTCTTGCTGGTGTCGAACCAGAGTTCTTTGCGGTATGATTTCATTCTAACAACCTGCTTACCCAATCCCCAGACTCTTCTTAATATTCTCAATCCGCTCATCCAGTTCGGCATTGACTTTTGCGAAATCGGCTTTTCCGGCCAGCTTTGTTTTTACGCTGAAATAGAATTTGATCTTGGGCTCGGTGCCGGATGGCCTGACAGAGATCTTGGATCCGTCCCCGGTAAAAAACTGGAGTACGTTGGATTTTGGCAGCGTAATGGCGGATGAGGTGTTGTTCACCACATCTTTCAGTTCGCCATACTGGTAATCGGCGATTTTGGTAACTGTTGATCCGTTGATGGAGTAGGGGGGATTGTTCCTGAATTCCTTCATCATCTGCTGGATGGCTTCGGCGCCTTCTTTTCCCTTCTTCACTACGGAGATCAGGTCTTCCTTGTAGAATCCAAACTCTACATAGATATCCAGGAGCATCTCATAAAGCTTTTTGCCCTGGCTCTTTGCCCAGGCAGCAGTTTCCGCGATCAGTGAGCAGGAGATGATGGCATCCTTGTCGCGAACGAATTCACCTGCCAGGTAGCCGTAGCTCTCCTCACCACCACCGATAAAGGTCAGCTCGCCTTCTTTCTGCTTAATGATGTCGGCAATGAATTTAAATCCGGTCAGTACATCGTAATGAGGTACTTTGTATTTGGCGGCAATATCCGCCAGCAGTTCGGTGGTTACGATGGTCTTGACAATGTATTCTTTGCCTTTCAATTTTCCGTTCTCCGACCACTTGGTCAGCAGGTAGTTGATCAGCAGGGCAGCAGTCTGGTTCCCGTTCAGGATCACGAACTTTCCTTCTGTGTTTCGGACGGCAATACCCACCCTGTCAGCATCCGGGTCGGTGGCCATGACAAGCTCTGCATCCTCGGCCTCAGCTTTGGCAATTGCCATGGAAAGGGCTGCTGTTTCTTCCGGGTTGGGAGAATGAACGGTCGGGAAGTTCCCGTCGACCACATCCTGTTCCGGAACGTGGATGATATTGGTAAAGCCGAGTTTGGCAAGCGACATGGGCGCCAGCTTAACGCCGGTACCGTGGATCGGGGTATAGACGATCTTCATGTCCTTGTACTTTTTGATGAGTTCAGGAGAAAGCGACAGACCTTTTATCTTGTCGGTATAGATCTCGTCAAATTCATGTCCCAGGATCTCAATGGCGCTTTCGTCGCCATCCCATTTCACCTCATCAACCGACCTGATATTCAGCACTTCGTTAATGATGTTTTTATCATGTGGGGCGATGATCTGTCCCCCGTCATCCCAGTAGGCCTTGTACCCGTTGTATTCTTTGGGATTGTGCGAAGCTGTGATAACCACACCGGTCTGGCACCCATAATAGCGGATGGCAAAGGAGAGCTCAGGTGTGGGCCTGAGGGCATCGAACATATAAACTTTAAATCCGTTTGCCGCGAAGATTTTCGCAGTGGTTTCGGCAAAGAGGCGGCTGTTGTTCCGAGAGTCATGGGCAACAGCAACCTTTATCTGGTTGAGATCCTTAAAATTCTTCAGTACATAGTTGGAAAGTCCCTGAGTGGCCATACCGACGGTATAGATGTTCATGCGGTTTGTACCCGCACCCATTATTCCACGCAGTCCGCCGGTACCAAATTCCAGGTCGCGGTAGAAACTTTCGATCAGTTCTTTCTCATCGTTCTCCAGCAGGTTCTTTACGGCCGCTTTCGTTTCCTTATCATAATTGCCTTCCAACCATACCTGAGCCTTGGCTTTAACTTCGTTTAAAAGATCTCCTGAGTTCATTGTCTGTATGTATAAGTAATGGTAAACTGTTTTGAGTAGACAAAAGTAGGAAAAACCCATTATTGATTGCAACCAAATAGTGTTTATCTTGCTTAACAATATTGTACGTGCACCTGGTTTGCAAGGGTCCTCTGTCGCCGGGATTGAAATCCCAATCTACAGGAGCAGCGTTGGTTATTTCTCAAACTCAATTCTGAAATCATCGATATAAATTTTTTCTTTCGAAGGGTTATAAACGTAAATTTTTAGTAAGTCAGCTTGCTTAATGCTATCAGGAATATCTACTAACATATTGTATTTCAACCATTTATCCTCTTTCTTCACTTTTTCTTTTATATCGTATCGACACCAATAATTGTTGAAATCAGATCCACTTGCTTGTATAACCAATTGTGCATCATGGTTTAAGGATGTTTGATGAAGCATTAATTCTATTGCAATATTTTTTTTCAAGCTGTCAGGAATGACTTTTAGAGGATACTCCATGGTAATACTGAAATCATGCCCTGCACCTGTTTGTGAAGACTTTTTACCCGAATAGGCAGCTTCGGTTGTTATTGTTTGCATTTGTCCCCAGACTACATGTTTATTTTCACAATCATTAAAAAAATCTGTTTGATAAGTATTGCTGTAATTCATTTTTTCGTAAAAATCATTGTGCCATGTTCGTAAAGACTCTGCAACGTTTTCTGCTATTGTTTTCCGTCCTTGTTCAGCATAATGTTCTGTAGTCCAATTCTGGTCAATAAATTGTTCATTATCCACGCTGTTTAAGTTATTAACCACTTTGATACCCTTTTTATGAAAGTAGTTTATCAGTATTTCGGCATTTGTATTAATCAAATAAATTAAATCATCCCCAACAAGTTCTTTTGCTCTTTCTGTATTTTCAGCCAATAGATTGAATACAAGGTTCCAGCCCCTGCGGTGGGCTAGTTCAATTATTTCATTAAAATCCTTTATTCTTGGGTTACTTGATGTATCTAACTGAAATCCATAAGTTTTAATATAATGACAGGCTAATTCTGAAAGCTGTTCATTTTTTGAGCCATCTGAATTTTTTATTCCATTTTTCCACATAAATTCATCCCATTCCATAACATTTCTATGTTGAAAATTAAAAGGCAGATGAAATTTATCTTTTTTCCATTTCTTCTTAATTTGTTGTTCCCGCTCAGGTTCTGATTTATTATCATATGCTTTGAATGATAGTAAAATACGATTGAATAGTGGAGGATATGGTTTGAGTAGGACTATACTTTTTTGTAAGGATGTTTCAAGGTTTGAATAAATCCACTGAGCATTAAAAGAACGCAGGTTTAAAGTAACCACTATAGTTTTAACCTGATTTTCTTTCGGGATATTTTCTAACAAAACTTAATATATACCAGCATGGCTCGCAGGCAGAGTAATATCATAAGTATTTAATTCGGGGAAAAAGTCACCAATAAAAGCTGATATTGGTCTCTTATCCAGGTCATCAGAACGAAAAGTATTATTAGATGATTCACCTATATAGATTATATCAGCATCATTTGGAACATCTCTAACCAAATTTATAATGTCAGAGTGTTTTTGAATATCAGATTCATAAAACCATTTACTGTAGACTAAATTTATAATTACCACAATTATAAATAAGAAAATATTTTCAGGAGTATTTTTCTATACATAGCCTATTTAATTGAAATGTTCGATCAAGTATTGCCCGAAATTTTTAATTAAAAATACTATCATAAGCATAGAATCTGATTTCTTAAGTGTAGAATTCGTTTTGCGTTCAGTAATTAATGTTTCAAAACAACCATGTCATCCTTATCAGGTTACCACACCTTCTGCCGAACCCCTGCCAATCAATCCCAGGAAGTACTGTCAGTTCCTCCCTCGGTCGCCATAGGCTTGCCGACGGCGATGCAGTTCCTCAATACCACCAACACCTCATCACTCCATCAACCCCCTCACAACCTTCCCCAGACTCTCCTTCCATTCCGGGATCCCAACTCCAAAATCCTCCCGGATCGCCGATAGGTCCATGACACTGTAGTTTGGTCGCCTGGCAGGCAGGGGATAGGCTTCGGTGGGAATGGGTTTCACCCTGCATTTCAATCCGGCCTCCTTCATAACCTCTGAGGCGAAATCAAACCAGCTGCAGCTGCCTGCATTGGAATAGTGGTAGATCTGCCGGGTGGCAGTTCTTTCTTTGCCAAGTTTATGAAGGATGGCGAGCACCGCCGAGGCCAGATCAGTTGCGGAGGTGGGACATCCAACCTGGTCAGCAACCACGCCAATCTCTGTCTTCTCCCGGCCCAGCCGAAGCATCGTCTTTACAAAATTGCCCCCATGAACCGAATAGAGCCAGGAAGTCCTGACGATAAGATGCTGCGGGTATTTCAGTACTTCCAGTTCGCCTTCAAACTTGGTTTGGGCGTAGATGGAAAGTGGTTTTGGTTTATCAGTTGGTTTATAGGGGTGGTCAGTATCGCCTCCGAACACAAAATCGGTGGAAATATGCAGCAGTCTGGCACCTGTCCGATCGGCTGTCTCAGAGAGGATAGCAGGTACATCCCGGTTGATGAGGAAGGCTTTTTCCGGCTCTTCTTCTGCTTTGTCGACGGCGGTATAGGCGGCACAGTTGACAATCCAGTCGGGTTTTTCGTCCCGAGCGAAACGCAGGACGGCTTCTTTCTGCGTCAGGTCGAGCTCTTCGATATCCGTATAGATGAATTCGCTTCCGGGGAGTTTATCCTGCTGTTCCCCGAGAGTTCTTCCCAGTTGTCCCTTCGATCCGGCAACCCATATTTTCATGCTTTGTGTTTTGTCGTTATAAGGTCAGCCCTCAAACTTAAAATTGTTAATTGACGCTCTCATGACGGGGAGGGCAGAATCTTTTCCTGAAAGTATGGCCTCTTCAATCGGGACTTTCCAGTCGATACCCAGTTCCGGATCATCAAAACGGATCCCGGCATCGTATTCCGGGGCATAGAACTCATCGCATTTATAAAGAATGATGGCTTCCCCGGACAATACGGAAAATCCATGTGCAAACCCCTTTGGGATCAGTAATTGCAGTTTGTTCTCATCGGAGAGTTCCTGGCCGAACCACTGGCCGAAAGTAGGCGAGCCCCTGCGGATATCAACCGCTACATCATAGATCGTTCCCTGCAGCACCCTGATCAGTTTGGTCTGTGCCTTTGGTGCCATCTGATAATGCAATCCCCGGATCACTCCGCGGGTTGATTTTGACTGGTTATCCTGCACGAACCGGATGTCCAGACCGGCCTCACTCATTTTCTGTTCACTGTAACTTTCAAAAAAATACCCCCGGGCATCTTCAAATATCCGTGGTTCGATAAGCTTTAATCCCGGGATCCCGGTTTCAGTTACTTTCATTCCTGTCTCTTAGTCAAAGGTTATGATTTTATCATCTGCAAGCATTTGCAGATACTGCCCATACTGGTTTTTTGCCAGGGGTTTGGCAAGCTCCAGGAGTTGCTTCTTGTCGATATACCCCCTTTTATAGGCAATTTCTTCCGGACAGGATACCTTCAGTCCCTGTCGCTTTTCGATGGTGTAGATGTAGTTGGAAGCCTGAACAAGACTTTCATGTGTTCCGGTGTCAAGCCAGGCCATGCCCCTGCCAAGGACATCGACCTTCAGCCTGTTTTCTTCCAGGTAGAGCCTGTTCAGGTCAGTGATCTCAAGTTCTCCGCGTTTGGAGGGTTTAAGACTTTTGGCCTTTGCCACCACGTCATTGCCGTAAAAGTACAGTCCGGTTACTGCATAGTTGGATTTTGGCACTGCCGGCTTTTCTTCGATGCTGATGGCCTTAAGGTTCTTGTCAAATTCTACTACGCCATAGCGTTCCGGATCCGTAACGTAATAGCCGAAAACAACGGCTCCATCCTCGAATTCCGTAACTTTGAGCAGCTCCCTGCCAAATCCGTGGCCATAGAAGATGTTATCTCCCAGGATAAGGCAGACACGGTCGTTGCCAATAAATTCCTCACCGATCAGAAAGGCTTGTGCCAGTCCGTCGGGAGAGGGCTGTTCAGCATAGGATATCTTCACACCCCATTGGCTGCCGTTGTTTAATAGGCGCTTAAAAATAGGCAGGTCAGCCGGCGTGCTGATCACCAGGATATCCCGTATGCCGGCAAGCATGAGCACGGACAAGGGATAATAGATCATCGGCTTATCATAGATGGGCAGTACCTGCTTCGATAGTACGCCTGTTAATGGGTACAGGCGGGTACCAGAGCCTCCGGCGAGTATAATACCTTTCATAATGTCACTAATTATTTTTTATAAAATCCTTGAAATAATTTATCGTGGCAGTAAGTCCCTCTTCAAGCTGGATCCGTGGTTCCCAGCCGAGTTTCTTCCGTGCAAGGGTAATATCTGGCTGACGCTGTCGCGGATCATCGGCAGGCAGGGGCTCAAAGATGATCTTTGATTTCGAACCGGTCAGGCGAATAATCCTTTCAGCCAGCTCAAGAATGGTGAATTCATTAGGATTACCGAGGTTAACCGGACCGATAAAGCTTTTGTCAGCAGCCATCATCCGGATCATGCCATCGAGCAGGTCGTCAATATACTGGAAGCTGCGGCTCTGTGATCCGTCCCCATAAATGGTGATTGCCTGGTTTTGCAGCGCCTGCATAATGAAATTTGAAACCACCCGGCCGTCGTTTGGGTGCATTTTCGGGCCGTACGTGTTGAAAATGCGGATGATTTTGATCTGCACCTGGTTTTGGAGATGGTAATCCATGAACAGGGTTTCGGCACATCGTTTCCCCTCATCGTAGCATGAACGGTTCCCGATAGGATTTACATTGCCCCAGTAGCTTTCTGTCTGGGGATGCACCACCGGGTCGCCATACACTTCGCTGGTCGAAGCCTGAAGGATGGGTACTTTAATGCGTTTCGCCAGTCCCAACATGTTGATGGCACCCATTACCGATGTTTTGATCGTCTTGATCGGATTGCACTGGTAGTGTATGGGGGAAGCCGGGCAGGCAAGGTTATAGATCTCATCTACCTCTATAAAGAAGGGTGATGTAATGTCGTGCCGGATCAATTCAAAATAGGGGTTCTGCATCAGGTGCAGGATGTTTCTTTTTGAACCGGTAAAATAGTTATCCAGGCAAATGACTTCATTTCCCTCGTTTAGCAAGCGCTCACACAGGTGGGAGCCAATGAATCCTGCCCCGCCGGTAACCAGAATTTTTTTCCTTATCCTTTTCATAGCTTGTTTAAAGCATATTAGTTGGCTCTGCCAATGCCAATGCAGGTAAAACCGTTTTCATTCATTTCCTGGGGATCGTAGATGTTTCTTCCATCAAAAAATACGCACTGGCGCATCAGCTTCCGGAGAACTTTATAATTTGGTATGCGGAACTCGGTCCATTCGGTGACCAGCAGGATAGCGTCAGCGTCAATGGCAGCCTCGTACATATCACCGCAGTATTCTGCAAGATTGCCCATCCTTCTTTCTGCTTCTTCCCTGGCAACAGGGTCGTAGGCTTTAATTCTGACACCCTCTTCAGCAAGTTTCCGGATGATAAGCTCGGAAGGGGCCTCCCTCATATCGTCGGTATTGGGTTTGAAGGATAGTCCCCAGATGCCTACAGACTTGCCTTTCAGGTTGCCTTTGAAATACTTTTTCAGCTTGTGGTAAAGCACCAGTTTCTGATCGTTATTCACGGCTTCTACCGCTTCCAGGATCCGGAGGGGGTGTTTGCGTTCCTGTCCTGTTTTTATCAGGGCTTTAACATCTTTCGGGAAGCAGGATCCGCCATATCCCACACCGGGGTAAATAAACCGGGACCCAATCCGGGGATCGGATCCGATACCCCTTCTTACCATATTGACATCTGCGCCCACGAGTTCGCACAGGTTGGCGATGTCGTTCATGAAACTGATCTTGGTGGCCAGCATGGAATTCGCTGCATATTTTGTCATCTCGGCCGAAGTGATGTCCATAAAGAGGAGGGGGTGTCCGTTCAGCACAAAGGGTTTATAGAGGCGTTTCATGATCTTTTCAGCCCGCTCGGATTCAATTCCGATAATAATGCGGTCAGGTTTCATGAAATCATCCACTGCTGTTCCTTCCTTCAGGAACTCCGGGTTTGAGGCGATATCAAAATCAAGACCGGAACCCCTCTTGTCCAGCGCCTCCCGGATTGCTGCTTTCACCTTTACAGAGGTTTCTACCGGAACGGTGCTCTTGGTTACCACTACCAGGTAATCCTGCATGGACTCACCGATCTCACGGGCTACGCCGAGCACATACTTTAAATCGGCACTGCCATCTTCATCCGGGGGAGTGCCTACGGCGATAAATACAGCCTCGCAGTCCTTAATGCTGTCTTTCAGGCTGGTAGAGAAGGTGAGACGTTGCTTTTCGAAATTCCGTTCGACCATTACCTGCAAGCCCGGCTCATAGATCGGGATGATACCTTCACGAAGTTTCTTGATTTTATCCGTGTCGATATCGACACATACTACATCGACACCTGTTTCAGCAAAACAAGTACCCGTAACCAGGCCTACATAGCCTGTTCCAACAACTGCTATTTTCATCGTTGATGTAAAAAGTTTTTCAAAAGTAGCAGAACTTAAAGGATAAAAAAAATCTATACGGTCTCCGGTAAATGAAAAAATGACTCAGAACATCGTGAAAATCACTGCTCCATTGATTATTTTTACCTAATAACTAGTATTTTATAAGGGAAAATTTTAGCTTTGCAACCTGTTTTTAAAAAATATAATGTCTAACTTATTAATTGATTGAAATTTAAATGTCTGACAAAGAAAAAACACAGGAAGAACAGGCTCCTCAGAATGAGTCTGTAGAAAACCAGGCTTCTGAAACACAACAAGCAGAAGCACAAACTGAAGAAACAACCGCAGAGGTTGAGGAAGTTAAAGCCGAAGAAACCGCAGAGGAACCGGCTGAAGAAATTAAGGCTGAAGAGCCTGCTGAAGAAATTGATGAAGCTACTCCTGAAAAACCTGTTGAAGTAGTCGCAGAAGAAGTAGTGGACGCAGAACCTGCCACACAGGCACCAGCTAAAAAAGCTGAGAAAAAGGAAGTTGCTGCCGGCAACGACTCACAGTCTGATGCTGATTTCGACTGGGATAAATACAGCAACTCAAACGAGTTATACGACGCAAGTCAGCGTAAGGAATATGCAAGAATGTACGATGAGACCCTCTCTACCATTGCTGAAAATGAAGTGGTAGACGGAACAGTGATCTCATTGAACAAGCGCGAAGTCGTTATTAACATCGGATACAAATCAGAAGGTGTTATCAGTCTCAATGAATTCAGGTACAAGCCTGACCTGAAACCCGGTGATGTAGTAGAAGTATTCGTTGAAAGCCAGGAAGACAAGAAAGGTCAGCTGCTTCTTTCTCACAAAAAAGCCCGTGCGCTGAAATCCTGGGATCGTGTTAACGAATCGCTGGAGAAAGATGAAATCATTACCGGATACATTAAATGCCGTACCAAGGGTGGAATGATCGTTGATGTCTTTGGCATCGAGGCCTTCCTTCCCGGTTCACAGATCGATGTTAAGCCTATCCGCGATTACGATGTATTCGTTGGCAAGACCATGGAATTCAAGGTGGTTAAAATTAACCAGGAATTCAAAAACGTGGTTGTATCCCACAAGGCACTCATCGAAGCTGAACTCGAGCAGCAGAAGAAAGAGATCATTGCCAAACTTGAAAAAGGACAGATCCTTGAAGGTACCGTTAAGAACATCACCTCCTACGGGGTGTTTATTGACCTCGGCGGTGTCGACGGACTTATCCATATTACCGACCTTTCCTGGGGCCGCGTAAATCATCCGGAAGAGATCGTTCAGCTCGATCAGAAACTTCAGGTGGTTATCCTGGACTTCGACGATGACAAGAAACGTATCGCCCTCGGTCTGAAACAGCTTACCGCTCATCCATGGGATTCTCTCGATGAGAAACTCAAAGTAGGTGATGTGGTTAAAGGTAAAGTTGTGGTTATGGCTGACTATGGCGCTTTCGTTGAGATAGCCGCCGGTGTCGAAGGCCTTATCCACGTATCTGAAATGTCATGGTCACAGCACCTGCGCAGTGCCCAGGAATTCCTGAATGTTGGTGACGAAGTTGAAGCCCAGATCCTTACCCTGGACAGGGATGAGCGTAAAATGTCTCTCGGCATGAAGCAGCTTAAGACTGATCCCTGGGAGAAAATCGATGAAAAATATCCTCTTAATTCAAAGCATACAGCTAAAGTCAGAAACTTCACCAACTTTGGTGTGTTTGTTGAAATTGAAGAAGGTGTTGACGGACTGATCCATATTTCTGATCTATCCTGGACCAAGAAAATCAAGCACCCTGCTGAATTCACCAATATCGGTGAGGACATTGAGGTGGTTGTGCTTGAAATCGACAAGGAAAACAGAAGGCTTAGCCTCGGACACAAGCAACTCGAAGAGAATCCATGGGATGTGTTTGAAACCTTGTTTATCATTGGTTCAGACCACGAAGGTACCATTACCGAAATCATGGATAAGGGTGCTGTAGTTGCACTTCAATACGGCGTTGAAGGTTTCGTTACACCAAAACACCTGGTGAAGGAAGACGGTTCGACTGCTAAATTGGAGGAAAAACTCACATTTAGGGTGCTGGAATTTTCTAAATCTGCAAAGAAAATTGTACTTTCACATACCAGAGTATTTGAAGAGGACAAACGTTCTTCCGAGGACTTAGAGAAGAAAGCCGCAGCTGCTGCTACAAAAAAAGCTGCCAAGAAGATCAAGTCAAACCTCGAGAAAACAACACTGGGTGATGTGACTGATCTGGCTGCCCTGAAAGAGGAAATGGAGAATGCAGAAAAACAAAAGTCTCAAAAAAGTAAAGATTCAAACGAAAAGTAATATATTTATAAAAACTTTTCAATATGGAGTTTAAAATAGAAAAGCAAGACAATCACACCTTAATTCAGGTATTGGAAGAAAAACTCGACACGCATATCGCACCGACTTTAAAATCCGAATTGGTGCTGGTATCCGGGAACGGCGAAAAGAATATTATACTTGACTTAAGCAAATGTCGTTATTGTGATTCATCTGGTTTAAGTGCAATATTGGTTGCTAACCGGTTGTGCAAAAATGCCAGCGGTACATTCATACTCACAGGTTTGAATGATGCTGTGGAACGTTTGATCACAATATCACAACTCGATACCGTATTGAACATTACCAATACCATCGAGGAAGGAGTTGATTTAATTGCTGATGCAAACAAATAAATTTCTTTATTGAGAAAAAATGAATTTTAAATTGACGGTATTGGGGAGCAGTTCTGCTTTACCGACGTCAACAAAATATCCTGCCGCTCATGTACTTAATGTACATGAGCGGTTTTTTTTAATTGACTGCGGAGAAGGGACCCAAATGCAGCTCCGGAAAGCCCGGATACGTTTTGGCAGGATCAACCATATCTTTATCAGTCATATGCATGGTGACCATGTTTTTGGTCTACCGGGATTTCTCTCTACCCTTAACCTGCTAGGAAGGAAAACTCCTTTGTTTATCTATGGACCCCCGGGCCTGAAGGTTATTATCGACTTCTACCTGCAGCATTTCGCCGCCGATAACGACTATCCCATTATCCTGAAAGGGTTGACGGATAAGTTGTACCA
This sequence comes from Bacteroidales bacterium, assembly GCA_016931575.1. Classification (GTDB taxonomy): domain Bacteria; phylum Bacteroidota; class Bacteroidia; order Bacteroidales; family UBA10428; genus UBA10428. The sequence goes on from JAFGEO010000088.1 coordinate 68,417, forward strand.
CAAGATCTATGAGGATAAGGTGCTTGAAGTTTTTGCCTTTCCCCTGAAACATCGCATACCCACATATGGTTACCATTTTTGCGAGAAGGAACGCCCGCTTAATATGAGGAAAGACCGGGTGCAGGCTTTCAACCTATCCATAAAACAAATCCTGGCTGCCAAAGCCGGTGAAGATGTACAAACGGATGATGGAGCGATCATTCCCAATGCCAGGCTTACCGAGCCCCCCTACAAAAGGCGCTCATTTGCCTATTGCTCTGATACGGCTTATTATAGGAAGAATGCAGAATTCCTAAAGGAAACTGACCTGCTGTATCATGAGGCTACATTCTCGGAAAAGGATAAAGAACTTGCCAAAGAAACCGGCCACTCTACTGCTGCCCAGGCAGCAAAATTTGCCACTCAGGCCAATGTCGGGCAGCTACTGATCGGGCATTTCTCAAACCGCTATAACGACCCCACTGAATTGCTTCATGAAGCCAGAGCTGTTTTTCCCGATACCATGATGGCCGAGGAGTTATCGGACTACCCGGTAAAATTGATCAGGAAGTTATCCTAAGAGGCCTGTTAGTTGAGGGATTAATGGCTATATTTGCCCTTTATAACGATTTAATGTGAATTCCTGTGAGTGAAATGATTTTAATTCTTGATTTTGGGTCACAATATACCCAATTGATTGCCCGAAAGGTGCGTGAACTGAACGTCTACTGCGAAATCCACCCGTATAACAAGGTTTCCGTTCCGGATGCTTCTGTTAAAGGGGTTATTCTTTCCGGTAGCCCTTGTTCGGTCAGGGATGAGGGCCATCCGGAACCGGATCTTAGCGCAATAAAAAAGAAATTGCCCATCCTGGGAATTTGCTATGGAGCACAGTTTATTGCTAATAATTATGGCGGCAGGGTATCTGCTTCTACACACCGGGAATACGGTCGTGCAAACCTTGAATTTATTAATCAGGAAAACCGTCTCCTTAAGGGAATGACCCCGGGAACCCAGGTATGGATGTCTCATGGGGATACAATTGTTGAACTGGCAGATGATTTTGAAATTATTGGAAGCACCCGCGATGTGAAGGTGGGCGCATACCAGATAAAAAGTGAACAAACCTATGGCATTCAGTTTCACCCTGAAGTTTACCACACCAGTGAGGGACTGATCCTTCTGAAGAATTTTGTGGTAGATATTTGCGGGTGCAAAGCCGACTGGACACCCGCCTCATTCATCGACAGTACTGTAGAGGGCCTGAAGAAGAAACTCGGGAATGATAAAGTGGTCCTTGGCCTGTCGGGAGGGGTTGACTCTTCAGTGGCAGCAGTTCTGCTGCATAAAGCAATCGGTAAAAACCTGACCTGTATCTTCGTGGATAACGGGGTGCTTAGGAAGAATGAGTACGACAGTGTGCTTGATTCCTATAAACATATGGGTCTTAATGTTATAGGCGTTGACGCCGGAAAAATATTCCTGGATGATCTTAAAGGCATTTCAGAGCCGGAAGCCAAGCGGAAAAGCATTGGAAAGAATTTTATCGAAGTATTCGATAAGGAAGCGCACAAAATTTCTAATGTGAAGTGGCTGGCTCAGGGAACCATCTATCCCGATGTGATTGAATCGGTTTCCGTAAATGGCCCTTCAGCAACCATTAAGTCGCACCACAACGTTGGCGGTCTGCCCGAGCGCATGCACCTGAAAGTGGTTGAGCCCCTGAACCTGCTGTTTAAAGATGAGGTCCGCCGGGTAGGACGGGCACTCAGGATCGACGATGCCATTCTCAATCGCCACCCCTTCCCCGGACCCGGACTGGCTATCAGGATCCTGGGAGAAGTCACCGCTGAAAAAGTCAGGATGCTCCAGGAAGTTGACCACATTTATATTGAAGGTCTGAAGGAAAGTGGCCTTTATGACCAGGTGTGGCAGGCTGCAGCAATCCTCCTGCCGGTACAGTCAGTGGGGGTTATGGGCGATGAGAGAACTTATGAGAATGTTGTGACACTTAGGGCAGTAAGCTCAACGGATGGCATGACGGCAGACTGGTCCCACCTTCCTTATGAATTTCTGGCTGCAATTTCAAATAAGATTATAAATAATGTAAAGGGGGTCAACCGCGTTGTATATGATATAAGTTCAAAGCCGCCTGCAACAATCGAGTGGGAGTAAGCTGCTTTGTTCTTGCAAGCTGCACCGGAAGTTCCGGGATTCAAATGAAAATAAAAACCGCATGAAAACAATTAAACGATTTTTTCTTTTTGCAGGGATACTTCTGATGATGGGGCCCGCAGAGGCACAGTTTTCGTCTGAGGCGTTGAAGTATACACAATTTCTTAATTTTCTGGAACACTACTACGTTGATTCAGTTGATGCTAAAGAAATGGTGGATGATGCGATCCGGCATGAGCTGGAAAAGCTTGACCCACACTCAATTTATATTAGTGCCGAAGATGTTCAGCGGATGAATGAACCCCTGCAGGGCAACTTTGAAGGGGTAGGTATTTCCTTCAATATCCTGCATGATACGCTGTTTGTGATCGAAGCAATTCCCGGAGGGCCTTCTGAAAAAGTCGGGATCCGGGCAGGAGACCGTATCCTGGTCGTTGATGACGAAAATATCGCCGGGGTCGGACTGACCAATGACGATGTATTCAGGCTTTTGCGCGGAGAAAAAGGAACGAAGGTGACAGTTGGCGTCAAGCGCCGCAATGTCAGTAAAATCCTGTATTTTACAGTCACACGTGATAAAATCCCTATTAAATGCCTTGATGCTGCCTATATGGCGACTGAATCAATCGGGTATATCAAACTCAACCGCTTCGCGATGACCACCATGGAAGAGTTCATGGAGGCAGCTGTCGAACTGAAGGCACAGGGAGCCACGGACCTTATCCTCGACCTGACAGGAAATACGGGAGGGTACCTGGAGATGGCCGTGGAACTGGCCGATCAGTTTCTGGCTAACGACGAGTTAATCGTTTTTACCAAAGGACTGAACAGCCGTCGATACGATTATTATGCACACCAGGAAGGGATTTTTGAAGATGCAAGGCTGGTGATCCTTATCGATGAAGAATCAGCTTCAGCCAGTGAGATCGTCTCCGGAGCCATCCAGGATTGGGACAGGGGAATTATTATTGGTCGTCGTTCCTTTGGGAAAGGGCTTGTTCAGCGGCAGCTGCAGTTCACAACCGACGGGTCGATGCTCCGGCTGACCATTGCCAAGTATTATACCCCGACAGGGAGACTGATTCAGAAACCCTATTCCGAGGGCCTTGATGCCTATAACAGCGAAATATTCCAGCGGTATGAAAATGGTGAAATGATGAATTCCGGGGATATTAGTTTCCCCGATTCGCTGAACTTTACAACACTGAAAACCGGAAGGACCGTTTATGGAGGAGGGGGCATCATGCCCGATATATTTGTTCCTCTCGATACAACGGAATATACCGATTTTTATGGTGAGCTGAACCGAAGGGGAATTATCAACCAGTTTATCCTGGATTATGTCGATATGAACAGGGAAAAGCTGAATAAGAAATACCCTTCATTCGATTCGTATAAATCGGATTTCGGGATTACGGATGAGATCCTGAATGAACTGGCAGCTTATGCGGAAAAACAGGGACTGGAGGTAAATTCAGAGGAAATGGAAGTCTCCAGGAATCGTATAATTCTGATTATGAAAGCTTTTATCGCCAGGGATATCTGGTCGACCAACGAGTTTTACCAGATTGTCAATGAAGAAAATGATAATTTCAGGGAAGCCCTGAAGGTCTTCCAAAACTGGGATCCGTACCATCAACAAATCGTTTTTTAATGCTTCTCTTTGCCCGGGAATTTTCAGATTTTGCCCCTCAGGTGATGCAGTGGTTGTCTGTAAATTATATTGAATTGCTGGCAACCCTGACCGGATTGATCTACATAATTTTTTCGGTTCGCGGTAAGATGTTATTGTGGCTTTTCGGCTTCATCTCCTCGGCACTCTTTGTTATTGTATTCTTCAGATCCCGGATTTACGCAGACATGGGCATTAATGTCTACTATGTTCTGGTGAGCATTTACGGATGGTTTCACTGGAAATATGATAAGAAGAGGAACCAGAAGACATTACCCTATGCGAGACTGGATTTTCGTACAGCCCTCTACCTTTTGGGAGTTTCCATCCTTGTCTTTATTTTTATTGCCTTTATCCTCGATAAGCTGACCGATTCAGATATTCCTCTGCCTGACGCATTTACCACGGCTTTCAGCATTACGGCAACCTGGATGCTGGCCCGGAAAATTATCGAACAATGGCTGATTTGGATCGTTGTTGACCTTGTTTCAGCAGGTTTATACATTTATAAAGAATTATATCCCTCAGTATTGTTATTTTTAACCTATACAGTATTGGCCTATGTTGGGTATAAAACCTGGGTTAGAGAATGGAAAATACAGGAAAACATAAAATAAGGATTATTTTCACAGGCCCTGAATCTACTGCAAAAACTGCTTTGTCCAGGCAAATGGCAGATTATTTTAAAGCTGTTTGTGTTGAGGAATACGCCCGGGAATATATTCTGGGTCTTGACCGGCATTATAACTATGATGATGTAAAGAGGATCGCTGAAATGCAACGCTCCCAGATGAATGCTTTTCTGGGTTCCGGCGAGCGACTGGCGTTCTTTGATACCTATCTGATTATTACCAGGATCTGGTTTGAAGTGGCCTTCGGAAAGGCGCCCGAATGGGTGGACAGGGAGATCGCTATGACAGGTGATGCACTGTATTTGCTTTGCAGACCTGATATTCCATGGGAACCGGATCCGCTCAGGGAAAACGGAGGGGAGATGCGTGAAAAACTGTTCATAAGATATGAGGAGGAACTGAAACATCATGGCCTGCGGTATGCATATTTAGAGGGAACAGGATCGGAAAGAACGAAAAATGCACTACATCACATAACTACTTTTTTGAAGGCAAATGGATAAACAAGCAGAGATTGGATTCAGAATGACAGCTAAGACCTTTCACGGTCTTGAAGAGGTACTCGCAGACGAGATCCGTGAGCTTGGTGGGAAGGACATTCAGATCCTTAACCGGGCAGTACAGTTTCAGGGTGACAAAGGCCTGCTGTACAAGTCAAACCTGCACCTCAGAACTGCGATCCGGATATTAATTCCCCTGATCGAAGCGCCGATTAAGAATCAGATTGACCTGTATAACCGGGTCAGGGAGTATGAATGGGAAAAACACATCGAAAGCGGAAAAACCCTGGCGATTGATAGTTTTATCCATTCCTCAACTTTCTCAAACTCACATTTCGTATCCCTCCGTACCAAAGATGCTATTGTAGACCGGCTACGTGATAAATTCGGAAGACGGCCAAGTATCAACACAACTAATCCGGACGTTTTTGTAAATGTCCACCTTTCCGGTAATAATCTCACTGTCTCTCTCGATACTTCGGGTCCGTCCCTCCATAAACGAGGTTACCGTAAGGCTGATGGCCCCGCACCCCTGAATGAGGTCCTGGCAGCCGGAATGATCCTTCTCACCGGATGGAAAGGTGAAACTGACTTTTATGATCCCATGTGTGGATCAGGTACCCTCGGGATTGAGGCAGCGCTTATCGCCCGGAAAATCCCGCCGGGTATTTTCAGGAAACAGTTCGGTTTTGAGAATAGCCCAGATTTTGATGCCGGCCTTTTTGAGGATATCTTCGATTCTGTGGAGGAGAGGAACTGGGAAGGCACCATATTTAGCAGCGATATTTCCAAACCCGCTATACAGGCTGCCATGAAAAATGCCAGGGAGGCTTCGGTACATAAGAATATTAACTTCCGTGGAGTGAGTTTTCTGGGTTATCCGGTTGTGGAAAAAACTTCCATGGCTATCATCAATCCTCCTTACGGACAAAGAATCCTTCAACCTGAAATCATTAGCTTCTATAAAGCAATAGGGGATACCCTGAAAAGAAGTTTCAAGGGCTCTAAAGTTTGGATAATCAGCAGTAATACAGATGCGCTTAAACACGTCGGTCTGAAACCCTCATCCAAACTGGTGCTTTTTAATGGTCCCCTGGAATGCGGTTACCACCGTTTTGATATCTATGATGGATCTAAAAAAGCCAAATACCAGCAGTAAAATATATTTTTATTAGTAAATGTTTATAGAATAAAAGGTTCATTTTAACATTTTGTATTATTTTTATAATACAAAGGGTGGTAAATGAGTTATCATCTGATATGTGTCGGATTTAAGTTGTACAATTAAGATTTTTCCTATATTTGTTAAATCCTAAATAACGCAATACGAGAAACCCAGGCTTTATATGAGCTTTAACATAAACGAATATTATTCCAATCTCAGTAAAGGGGACGTTATTTTAGCGTATAAAGGGAGTATTACTTCAGAGCTTATTAATGAGGTTCTTGAAGCCGTTGAGGGGAAATTAGAGGATGGAAACGAGGATGGGAAAACGCGAAAGAAACTTTACAATGTTCTGGTTGAGAGTCTCCAGAATTTATACCATCATATAGAAGAAACACACGAAGGCATTGATGAAGACCTGGATCCGAAATTCGGTATTCTTGTAATTGAGAAGGATTCTGACGGAGATTATAAGGTTATTACGGGTAACTTCGTTTCTGTAGTGAAAACTAAATTTCTGAAGGAAAAAATCGATAAGATCAACTCCCTTTCGAAGGATGAACTCAAGGATATGTACAAATTTATTCTGAACCATCAAAAAATATCCGCTAAAGGTGGTGGAGGATTGGGTCTCGTCGATATAGCCAGGAAAACCGGTAAGAAAATGCTTTACAACTTCTACGATTATAACGAGAAGTACGTATTTTTTGATTTGCAAATTTTGATTTAACACGCAATACATTTCGGTATGGAATCACTTATTATTGAAGGAACATCAAAGACGCCAAACGTTGTTTTCGAAAGAGATAATGGGAAGCTGGAGATCAAGGGAAGGTCGATACCTGAAAACTCAATAGAATTCTATAAACCTTTGGTCGATTGGCTGGAGGAATATGCCCATAGTCCGCTTGATCGTACTGAGGTGAACGTACATCTGGAGTATTTCAATACCAGTTCTTCGAAGTGTATTCTCGATGTCTTTAAGAAACTTGAAACCATTCATAAGAATAAGTACGATGTACAGATTAACTGGTACTATGAAGAGGATGATGAAGATATGCTTGAGGCAGGTGAAGATTATGAATCCATTATCAGGGTACCCTTTAAAATGATTGAAATAGTTGATTGACAAAATAAATTATTCGTTAAGAAAGGGAGCCTTAACCAGGGTTCCTTTTTTTTTGCAGCTTGTTATCTGAAATGCTGGTTGTCAGTGAAGGATCATTCCTGAAAGTTAGGAAAGGATAGAGAAATTTTTCGGAGCAGACCTAAGGACTAAATAACTAAAAAAGGAGCCTCACAGCTCCTTCCACTTATTCTTTCTCTTCCGGTTTAATTTTCTTCTTCGCTATTTCGAAAAGATCCAGAAGTTTTCGTAGTCCTCTGAAGTAGAGTATCAGGAAAAGGATGATCGACATAAACCAGATCACAATGGTATTAATCCAGAAAGTATCGTAGAACTTTCCAAATACCTTCTTCCGGGGGGCATAAAAATGTGCTTTAACAAAGTCTGACTCAGGATCCAGGTATACCGGATCAGTCTTCTGTATCAGTTCACCCTTAAACTCAATGATCTTGGATTCTTCACCTTTATTCCTGACAAAGTCGGTAAGTTTTTCATTGTGGTACTCCCGCTTTAGTACCCTGACCTTTTCTTCACCGAGCCGATGCACGATAGCTTCCTCCTCATCATCCTTGGCATTCCAGACATCTATATAGTCTTGCTGGATCTGCCAGATGAATTCCATGGCGGCCTTAATAGATATATCCGTTATCTTGCCCGGATACAACTGATCAAGGTATTCGTATTTTCGGTTCGGCTCCTCAAGTAAAGTTTTGCGGATCTCGTTCCGGATAATGCTTATATACTCATCAACTTTTTTCTTGTAATCCTTGTCGTCCCTGTATTTTTCCACAACATCAAGGCGTAATTCCATTTCTTTGTACCAGTAGTCTTTCATGTACTTGGCATGGCTCATCTCCTTGTTAACAACATAGAAGGCCTTCATGTATACATTATCTTTGTACTGATGCACTGCCAGTGCCTCATACCCCCATCGCGCTGTAATAATTTCTCCGTATATCGGGATTTTATTCGGAGAGGAAATCGTCGGGTTGAGTTTCTCATACTGTACAATAACACCGCTCAGAATGATCTGGGGAATTACCAGGAACGGTATGAGGATGTAAATGGTAACTACGGTCTTAAAACTGTCAGAAATGACAAGTCCCATAACATTGGCACTTACCCAGCAGCTGAAAAGGACGATCCAGTATTCCATGTACATCCCTTTTATCTCCATGATCGTGTTACCTACCAGAACGAAGATGAGCGACTGCAGGGCGGAAATCATTATAAGGACCGATAACTTGGAAAAAAGGTAGCTAGACCAGCTGAGATTCAGGAAAGCCTCGCGTTTCAGGATTTTCCGGTCTTTAATGATCTCTTCAGCACTGATAGTTAAGCCCATGAAAATGGCAACAATCACTGACATGAAAATGTATACCGGGAGGTTGCTGTTGTTATGCAGGGTGTAACCCAATTCATTCGACACACTGTCATCATAGTATTTTACGAGGAATGCCAGTATGAAAGCCAGTACCGGGGCTTCCAGGAAATTGATAATCAGGTACTGCTTGTTTGCCAGCTTTGAAAGGATATCCCGCTTGGCGAACAGCCAGAACTGATGCAGGCGGTTGGGGATCTTAAAGGAGATCTTCGGCAGCTCGGTCGGAATTTCGATCGATGGCTTGAGATCTTTTATGTAATCCCTGAAATAGCCGTACCACTCCCTGGGAGAAAATTTTCTTTTCTGGGTGAACTTTCCGTATTCATCCAAAATGTTCGACTCCACAATGTTGAAGATCTGTTCCGGGTTTACATTGCCGCAGACATGACATTCACTTTCATTGTAGTTGGCGTAATGGATCTTCGACTTGAAATATACGATAGAGTCGATCGGGTCACCATCATAAATCAGGTAGCCTCCTGTATCAAGGATCAATAATTCATCAAACATTTTGAATATATCTGATGAAGGCTGGTGAATGACCACAAAAACCAGCTTCCCTTTCAGGGAAAGTTCCTTCAGAAGGTCCATAATGTTCTCCGAGTCACGGGAAGAAAGTCCCGAGGTAGGCTCATCAAGAAACAGGACAGCAGGCTCTCGGATGAGCTCCAGGGCAATATTCAGTCTCTTGCGCTGGCCCCCGCTGATCATTTTATTCAGCGGTGTACCAACCTGTACATCTTTTATTTCGTAAAGCCCGAGATTCTGCAGCATCCGGTCGACCGTAGCGATGACCTTTTCCTCACGGTAGTTGCTGAAGCACAGCTTGGCATTGTAGTAAAGGTTCTGGAAGACGGTAAGCTCCTCGATCAGGAGGTCGTCCTGCGAAACATGCCCAATGATACCTTCTATTGATTTCTTTTCGGTATGGATGTTGATCCCGTTAATCCTGATCGCTCCGTCGGAAGGCTTCTCCGTACCATTTAAAATATTGAGCAGCGTGGTTTTTCCCGCCCCGCTGGCTCCCATAATACCAACCAGCCGGCCCGATTCCTTTGTAAAGCTCATGGGACGTAAACCGACTGTGCCGTTTTTAAAACGGTGCTGGATATCCTGCACCTCGAAAGCGATCTTCGATTCACGGTGTTCTTCATGGAAGAGGGTGATAATATCACTGTAGTAGATCGGTTTGATATTGTGATCGCGGATGGAGGATCCGGGATTAAAAACGAAGACTTTATTCGGCTGCAGCAGCTGACCATTCAGGTAGAGTTCTGTATCCCCCAGGTAACGAATGAAGTACAGTTTCGTTGACAGGGCTTGTAAAAACCAGATTTCTCCTTTAAAATGCCTGGCGAAAAGGTATTTTACCTCATGGTTCTGAACCTTATCCCTGCTGCTTACCACTAACATATTTCCGGAAGAAAACACGGAGCTGTCTGTTGAAGTGGTATACTGCTGTATAAGTTTGAATTCTTCGTTATTAATATTGAATGATTCAGAAACGGTTTCGATGAATTCTAATTCCTGTTTGGATATCTCGGAACGGTCTGAATAAGCAAATTCAAAGAGGTGGATCAGTACGATCAGTTTTTGCTTCTGGGTAAGCTCCCGGTTAATCTGGTCGCAGATGCGAAGGATCTTTACCGAGTCAGGGCCTATCCGCTTTACACCCCTGGTATTTACAAGGCTTTGATGGCGGGTATAATAGGTATTGAAGATTGCCAGATACCCTTCAACCAGCTCCTGGTTCAGAATTCTTCCCAGATAGGATTCAACAACCGTTTGGCGGTCCCCATCATCTGAAGTGTAGTCCTCGGGTCTCGCAATGATTGCGAATAACTCCATTAAGGCTTGTAGAATCTGCTCACTCATTTTGCTGAGTTGTCGGTTGTGTAATTTTATGCCTGGAATTTTACGCAAATATTCCCCTTAAGTTACGACCTTCTAAGATTTTGTGGAATAAATTCTATATTTAATGATTATTTAATTCTATGAAGGCATGAAGTGTAGAATAGTGTTGGCGGGAATATTCTTTCTGTCATTCAGCTTTAGTGTTCTGGCGCAGCTGTTTACCATCGAAGATATTGAAACAGGCCGTTTAAGTTATCTGCGTCCCGAAAATCTGGAAAACCTGCAATGGCGGGGTGAAGCGCATGCTGTTGTTTTCTCGGTTAACGACACACTTTATGAATATGCCGTGGAGCAAAAGCTAAAAAAGGTACTGCTAACCCTTGATCAGCTGAACCAGGCACTGGAGCCTGTTGCGGGGCAGGTATTCGGCACCATGCCGGAAGTTAAGTTCATCGGGAAAGATGTGATCTACCTGGAAGGTAACGGGGCCGACTATTTTTATAATCTCACAGACAATTCCTGTTCAGCGCTGGTCATTCCGGTGGATGCTGAACAAAAACTTCTAAATGAAGAGCAGTTTGCCGTGGCATTCCTGCAGAATTCAGCGATATGGATCGCTCTCAGGGATGGTACCCTGAAACAGGTTACCAACGACACGGTTCAGGGTATTGTGAATGCTGATTATATCTACCGGCAGGAATTTGGTATCGACAGGGGAATGTTCTGGTCGGAAACCGGAAAATACCTGGCCTGGTACCGGAAAGATGAAAGGCAGGTTGAAAAATTCCCGCTGATCGGCATAAGTTCAGTTGCCGGGGAGGATAGGCAAGTGCACTATCCGATGGCCGGACGTACCATGGAAAACACTGAACTCTGGATATACTCCATGGATAAGGGCAGGTCCGTAAAGATATGCCCCCCAAATGGTGCTGGGGTATACCTGACCAACCTGAGCTGGTCCCCTGATGACACCTATGTATATATACAGCACCTCAACAGGGGTCAGGATACACTGAGTTTGAAGTGTTATTCAAGCCTGGACGGGAGCTACCTCAATACCCTGTTTACCGAGGTGAATCCAAAATATGTCGAGCCAATGTACCCGGTCCGGTTCCTGACAAATGATCCGGATGTATGCTATTACCAAAGCGAACGCAGCGGCTATAACCAGCTTTACGAATATGATTTCTCAACCCGGAAACTTAAGCAGCTTACATACGACAGCTGGGATATAACCGGGGTGGTTGGTTCGCCTGCTCAATACTCTGCCAAACCGGGTGAACAGGCTGTTTACTATATGGCTACAGGAGAAACCCCACTGGAGAACCAGCTCTTCCGGCTTGATCTGAAAGAGGGGAAAAGCAGTCAAATAACCCCGGATGCAGGAACCCATAAGGTACTGTTCAGTGAAGATATGTCTTTGTTCATCGATAAGTTCAGCAGCAGGGAGGTCCCAAACCGTATTTCCGTTTACACCAGGAAAGGTGAAATACTTCTGACCTTGTTGGATGCTGCAAGTCCGGTGGAAGCTTATCAGCTTGCAGACGAAGAACTGGGTACGCTGAAAGCAGGGGATGGGGTAAGCGACATCTATTACAGGCTTACCAAACCCCTTAACTTCAATCCGGAAAAAAAATACCCCTTGATTGTCTACGTCTACGGAGGACCCCACGTACAACTGATCACCAATTCCTGGATGGGGCGAATCGACTACCTGCAGCAATATTTTGCACAGCATGGCTATGCCTCGCTGATAATCGACAGCCGGGGTTCCGATAACCGGGGGCGCAGCTTTGAAGATGTAATTTTTCGTCAGCATGGCATTCCACAGAGAGAAGACCAGCTAAAAGGCATCGATTTTATTCGCAGCCTTGGCTGGGTGGATACCGCAAGGATCGGCATACACGGTTGGAGTTACGGAGGCTTTATGACCCTGAATATGATGGTGTCAGCACCTGATATTTATAAGGTTGGCGTGGCAGGAGGTTCGGTGACTAACTGGGCACTATACGAAGTAATGTATGGCGAAAGGTATATGGATACACCAGGGGAAAACCCGGAAGGCTATGGTGTAACCAACCTGATAGCCAGGGCGGATCAGCTGAAAGGCAAGCTATTGCTCATTCATTGCGGGAAAGACGATACCGTGCTTCCTCAACATACCCTTCAGTTTATGAAGGCTTGTATTGATGCAGGCAAACCGGTGGATTTCTTCCTGTATCCGGAACATGAACACAATGTCAGGGGAAATGACAGGCTGCACCTTACACGTAAAATCACACAGTACTTTTTTGAAAATCTGTAGGGAACAATACCCCGGCATGCTGCCGCACAGACGCACAACAATGCCTCTCTATGCTCAATAGAATGCCGAAATGACATCTATTAACAGGTATAATATGACATTATGACATATCGTATCGGTTAATTGATGCTGGCCGGGATTTTGCTAATCTTCTTTTAACGATAAGAAAGGACAATAGCCATGAATACAAATGATTTTACCATACAGGCCCAGGAAGTAATCCAGGAGGCATTTACAATAGCTCAGGCGCAAGCCAACCAGGCAGTGGAAACAGGTCACCTGCTAAAATCCCTGATGCAAAAAGGGGAAGGCGTGGTGGACTTCATATTTAGCAAAGCTGGTGCAAATGTCAATATCCTAAACGTGGTCCTTGACAAGGAACTTAATTCGTACCCGAAAATTGAAGGAGGGGAAAACTACCTTTCAACTGACTCTTCAAAAGCGCTTCAGTATGCTGTAAGCCAGGCAAAACAGCACGGTGACAAATACGTAACTGTGGAATATATCCTGTTAGGTCTGCTGTCACTGAAGGACGGGGTTGCGAACCTTTTGAAAGACCAGGGTGTAACAGTTAAAGGCGTTCAGCAGGCTATTGCTGAACTGCGAAAAGGCGATACGGTTGACAGCCCTTCAGCAGAAAGTAATTACGATGCCCTGAACCGATATGCCATTAACCTGAATGAACAGGCAGCTAAAGGTAAGCTGGATCCTGTGATCGGCAGGGACGAGGAAATTCGCCGGATCCTGCAGATCCTTTCGCGCAGGACCAAAAACAATCCTGTCCTTATAGGGGAGCCGGGAGTAGGCAAAACTGCCATAGCTGAAGGACTGGCACAACGGATTGTTTCGGAAGACGTTCCGGAGAACCTGAAATCAAAACAGGTGTATTCTCTTGACATGGGTGCCCTGATCGCCGGAGCAAAATACAAGGGCGAATTTGAAGAACGCCTGAAGGCTGTGGTGAAGGAAGTGATCCGTTCGGAAGGTGAGATCATCCTCTTTATTGATGAAATTCATACCCTCGTCGGTGCCGGAAAGTCGGAAGGGGCCATGGACGCCGCTAATATCCTGAAACCCGCCCTGGCTCGGGGGGAACTCAGGGCAGTTGGCGCGACTACGCTGGCAGAGTATCAAAAATACTTTGAAAAGGACAAGGCCCTGGAGCGGAGATTTCAGATCGTACTGGTTGATGAACCGGATGTATTGAGCGCCATTTCTATCCTTCGGGGATTGAAAGAACGCTATGAAAATCACCATAAGGTCCGTATCCTCGATGATGCCATCATTGCTGCCGTGGAGCTTTCAAACCGCTACATCAGCGAGCGTCACCTGCCCGATAAGGCCATAGACCTGATCGATGAGGCAGCGTCAAAGATGAGGATTGAAATGAATTCCCTGCCTCAGGAAATCGATGAGATTGAAAGGAAGATCAAGCAGCTGGAAATTGAAAGGGAAGCGCTGAAACGCGAAGGACAGAAAAGTAAACTTGAAAGCATCGGCATGGATCTGGCAAACCTCACAGAGGAGCGGGATCGCCTGCGGGCAAACTGGAAAGCTGAGAAAGGGCTGATTGACCAGATACAGCAGCATAAATCCCGTATCGAAGGCTATAAGCTGGAAGCCGAGCAGGCTGAAAGAGCAGGGGATTATGGGCGTGTGGCCGAATTGAGGTATGGAAAAATTAAAGAAAGCGAGAACGAAATAGACAAACTGAAAACAGGTCTGAAAGAAAAACAGGCTGATATGGCACTCATACGTGAAGAGGTCACCTCCGAAGATATCGCAGAAATAGTCTCACACTGGACCGGCATACCCGTGGGGAAAATGCTTCAGGGTGAGAAGGAAAAACTCCTGCATTTAGAGGAGGAACTGCATAAGCGGATTGTCGGGCAGGATGAGGCTGTCACAGCTGTGTCGGATGCCGTGCGGCGGAGCAGGGCAGGCTTGCAGGATGAAATGCGCCCCGTAGGGTCCTTTATTTTCCTGGGGACCACCGGCGTTGGTAAAACCGAGCTGGCAAAAGCCCTGGCCGGGGTCCTCTTTAATGATGAAAACCTCATGACCCGCATCGATATGTCCGAATACCAGGAACGCCACTCTGTTTCCCGCCTGATAGGAGCACCTCCCGGATATGTAGGGTATGATGAGGGGGGCCAGCTTACAGAGGCAGTAAGGCGCAAGCCCTACTCGGTCGTCCTGCTGGATGAAATTGAGAAAGCACATCCCGATGTTTTTAATATTCTGCTCCAGGTGCTCGACGATGGCCGGCTCACCGATAATAAGGGCAGGGTAGTGAACTTTAAGAATACCCTGATCATCATGACTTCAAATATCGGATCGCACCTGATTCAGGAACGCCTTGGTGAGCTCACAACGGATACCCGGGACGCCATCCTGCAACACTTGCGGAAAGAACTGCTGGAATTGTTGAGAAAAACCATCCGCCCAGAGTTTCTGAACAGGATTGACGAGCTGATTACCTTCACTCCGTTGTCCGACACAGAGATCCTCCAGATAGTTGGCCTGCAGATCAACCGGCTGAAAGCTAAGCTTGAGGAAAAAGGGATTCGTCTTGAAGTTCGTGAAGCAGCCCTGAAATTTCTCGCTGAAGCCGGATTTGATCCCCTTTTCGGAGCAAGGCCCATAAAAAGGCTTATCCAGCAGGAAATTGTGAACCGCTTATCAAGGGAAATCCTTAAAGGAGAGGTGATACGGGACAAAACGATCGTCATAGACCGAAATAACGATCATCTGGAATTCTGGAATGAGGAACTTAGCTAAAGCTCTCAATGCATTCTTCCTGACTGTCATACAGGTCGAAAACATTGTGAAGCTGGAGCAATTTGAAAAGTTCGACAACCTCCGGGCGGATGTTGCAAATCTTAAATTGCCCCTGACTATTATTGGCAGTCTTTAGGATGGAAAGAAAGACACCGAATCCGGAACTGTCGACAAATTTTATCCCCTCAAGGTTTAAAGCAAGACGCGTATCCGGTTTGTTGAAAAAACTTTTCAACTGTTCTTTTACTGGTTCAACGATAAGTGCATTGAATCGATCAATATTGTTAAACCGCACTACTATTACGTTATTTATTTTTTCGGTCTTAAGCATAAAGGGTAATTTTAAATATATAATTCCAGGTTTTTAACTATTTCTTCAAGCTCGGAAAGGGCTTCCTGCGTTTCCTCCTTGAAAAAGGTGATGAACTCGGGATATTTTTCCGTCTGTTCACCAGATCTGGCAAGGGTTTCAAAGGATTTTAGCTCAGTTGCCAGCTCATTCAGTCCCATGATGGAAATAGACGATTTGGCCTTATGCGCAAGGCGCCCCAGGTTTTCAAAATCTTTCTTTGCGTACAGATCATCCAGGCCTTCTGAAAATTCAATGACCTGATTTTTGAATATCCCAATCATCTCCAGAACCAATTCTTTATTTCCGGCAGACATGTTTTTCAGGTAGGTCAAATCAACTTTCATTGTAGCTTGCGTTGTGAATAAATTCACCCCTAAATTAATTTATTTTTTTATTTTTAATAAATAATGTTAGTCATAGATAACCTAATGCACGTTTTTAATGTATACAGCATAAAAAGTAATTATATGAAGCGATTACTACTCTGCCAGTTTGTTTTTTTTCTGCTGGCTGTTCCGACTTTTGCTCAGCAGGACCATTTTAATGCCGAAAACTATAAGCAGAAAAGGATAGCTGAGCGACTCTATAACAAAGCGGTGGATGCAATCAACGCTCAGGATTATTACGGTGCGCTGTTCTTTCTGGATAGCGTAACCCGCTTACAGCCTGATTTTGCCATGGCATACATCGAGCGCGGTAAGATTTATTATAAGAAAGAAAGGTCAAACGATGCCCTGAACGAATTCATGCAGGTGCTGGGTTTCGAGCCTAACAACGGTGAAGCTCAATTCTATAAAGCATTTGTTAGGTTTTCACAGGACACGGCATCGGTATCCTTCCAGGATTTCGATATGGCCGTCCGGAATAACTATACTCAACCTCATGCTTATTATTACCGCGGATTGATGAGGATGATGGATAAGCAATATAACGATGCTATCGCTGATTTTACCCTCGCTATCGACGGGAAAGGCGATTATGCCAAGGCATTCCACGACAGGGGGACTGCCAAGCGTATGCTGGGCGACTACCAGGGTGCGATTTATGACTACAGGCTTGCAATTACTTACGACCCGAAGCTGGTGATGGCATACATCAACATGGGGAGTACGAAAACGAATTTAGGGGACTACCAGGGAGCAGAACAGGATTTCTCGGTAGCCATTAATATTGATTCCACCAACTACATTCCTTTTAACAACAGGGGAGGGGCCCGATATATCCTCGGTAACTACGAGGGGGCCAGGTCGGACTACAATAAAGCCTTCGAACGCATGCCGGATTCGTATCAGGTCCTGACCAACATGGGGAATGTCATAGCCAAGGATGGCGATTACGAAACTGCCATCGATTGGTATAATCAATCCATTGCCATTAACCCGCAATATGCTTTAAGCTACCTGAACAGGGGGTTAACGTATGAAATGCTGGGTATGCTGAATGAAGCATGCCAGGATTGGCATACGGCATCAGACCTCGGTTCCGGGGAAGCCACCAACTATCTATCTGAGTGTAAATAATTAAACTCCTAAAGATGACTAAGCGATTCTTTTTAATCATATTTTTCATTTCCTTACTGCCACTGTCTTCTGCTGATGCACAGGTGAGCCCGCTGAAGATCAAGCGTAAGGAGTTTAAGAAACAGGAAAATGGTTTTAAGGAGGCCTGGCTGAATGTGAAAGACGGCCAGTACTACTTCGGACTGGGAGCAGGTTCATACCGCGAAGCCCGTGAGAGTTACCTTAAAGCATACGGCTATAATCAGGACAATCCTGAACTTAATTACATGATAGGGAGGTGTTACCTGTTTACGGATAATAAATTTGAATCGATAAAATACATTCAACGGGCATACGAACTGAAACCTGATGTGAATTTCGATATCCACCTGATGATGGGTATGGCCTATCATCAGATCCTGGAATTTGATATGGCCATCGAGGAATATAACTATTTCATGAGTAATCTTCCTCCCAAGGAACGGGATGATTTTAAAACTCAGGTCGACCAGTTGATCCAGCAGTGCGAGAATGGTAAATTGCTGGCAGCTGAACCGCGCCGGGTGGTAATTAATAATCTTGGGAAAGGTATAAACTCTATTTTTGATGAATATGGCCCTGTAATTTCTGATGATGGTGAAGAAATGTACTTCACCTCACGCAGGAAATATTCCAAGAAAAGTAAAAAAAGCATCATCGATGATAAATTCTTTGAGGATGTTTACCATTCTTCCCTTACCGATGAGGAATGGGCACGTGCACGCCGTCTGGAGAAGAAAGTTACCGGTAAAAACAATACCGAGAATATCGCTGTGATCGGTTTATCCCCCGACAAACAAAAGCTTTACCTCTATAAAGGAAAGGAAAAAGGAGGGGACCTGTACATCAGTACCCTAAAAAAAGGGGAATGGACAAAGCCGAAATCCATGCGAAAATTCAACTCCAAATACAGGGAAGTGTCTATGTGCATTTCTTCTGATGAATCAACCCTGTACTTTATCTCTACTAATGCAAAGAAAGGATATGGTGGGAGCGATATCTATATCAGCAGGAAGAACAGCAAAGGAAAGTGGGAGAAGCCTGAAAACGCAGGGAATGTCCTGAATACTTTTTCTGATGAACTGGGAATTTCTCTCGGACCAAACGATAGCGTGCTGTACTTTAGCTCTACGGGCCATAACTCCATGGGCGGGTACGACGTATTCCAAAGCAGCCTTAGTGATGTCGGGCTATGGTCGAAGCCCGTGAATCTCGGATACCCGATCAATACCCCGAACGACGATGTATTCTATGTGGAATTGCCGGATAAAAAGACGGCCTTCTATTCCTCTAACCGGGAATCCGGACAGGGAGGCATGGATATCTATAAAATCATTTATCTGGGTGCCCAGAAAGACTTGCTTGCCGGTGTGGTGGACGACCTGCTGGCCGGTGTGAAAAGGCCCTACGATGATATCTACTTTACCATGCCAAAGAAAATGGCCGTGGATACTGCAATCCTGATGCGGGGATTTATCAATGATTCAGAGAACGAAAAACCGATTATTGCCAAAATCGAACTGATCGACAGGGACAGAAGCATGGTGATTGCCACGGCAATCTCTGACTCCACCGGTAACTACTCGGTAAATTTGCCTGAAACGAAAATGTATGGAGTGGAAATCATTGCCAAAGGATACCTCCTGTACCTTGATATGGTTGACCTCTCTCAGAAGACCTATGATGAGGTGGTTGTGAAAAACTTCAAGCTCGACCGGGTTGAGGTTGGTGCAAAGGTCGTCCTGACAAATATCTATTTCGAATTTGGAAAGTCAACCCTCAAACCGGAATCTTATGCCAGCCTGGATAATGTCGTGAAGCTCCTGGAAAGTAACGAAACACTCCGTATAGAGATATCAGGACACACCGATAATGTCGGATCGCTTAAGTCGAATACCAAGCTCTCTTCCGACAGAGCGAAGTCGGTTGTTGATTACCTGATCGGTAAGGGTATTGTTCCAAGCCGACTGGAATATAAAGGTTATGCTTTCACGCAGCCTATTGCGCCTAACGATACGGAAGAAGGACGGGCACAAAACCGGAGGGTGGAATTCAAGATCCTGAGTAAATAACATGCATGCCAAAGACTTCAAAAAAAGGACCGGTTTACGGTCCTTTTTTTTTAATCCTGATCAATCCTGTGAATCCGCCAGAAAAGGCTAATTTGGGCGTCTCTGCACTGACAGTGGCCATGCATAAGTCTCCCTGCATCCGGCACCCGGAAACCTATTGTCCCACCCTCAGCCTCCCACACCAACAACCCACAATCCATCCAACCACTTCCACCTCTCCAGACTTTTATCATAAAATACTCTTCTGAGATTTTATACATTTGCAAAAAATTAATTCAATGAAGCCAACACCCCTAACTCATTTGCACCGGGCAGCAGGAGCCCGCATAGTCGAATTTGCCGGATTCGAAATGCCGGTAGAATATAGCGGAGTAATCGATGAACACCAGACTGTCCGGAATTCAGCAGGCATTTTCGATGTTTGTCATATGGGCGAATTCTGGATCAGTGGACCGGGCGCTCTGGGCCTGCTTCAGTATGTCACAACCAACGATGTGGCTTCGCTCAGGCCGGGACACGCTCACTATACCTGTATGCCCAATGGCAAAGGAGGGATTGTTGACGATCTTATCATTTACCGTTACGCAGAGGAGAAGTATATGTTGGTGGTAAACGCTTCCAATACGCAGAAGGATTGGGACTGGCTGAGTAAGCATAATCGCTTTGGTGCTGAAATGGAAAATGCATCGGAAGCTATGTCATTGATTGCTCTGCAGGGACCCAAAGCAAAAGAGATTCTGCAGACTCTTGTTGCGGAAGACCTGGATTCACTGAAGAGTTTTACTTTTCTGACTGCAACTATTCCCGGTGCAGGTGAGCAGATCATTTCTGCAACAGGATACACGGGGGCAGGTGGTTTCGAACTATATGGCTACAATGAGGGAGCCGTCACACTTTGGCAAAAACTTATTGAAGCTGGTGAACCTTTCGGACTGAAGCCTGCAGGTCTTGCAGCCCGGGATACGCTCAGGCTGGAGAAAGGATATTGCCTCTATGGTAACGATATTGATGATACAACTTCTCCTATTGAAGCCGGACTAGGATGGATCGTGAAGTTTTCTGCAAAAGGTGAATTCGTGGACCGTAACCTGCTGGAGAAGCAGAAGGCAGCAGGTCCTGCCCGAAAACTGGTTGGCCTTGAAATGCTGGACAGGGGAATTCCCAGGCACGAATACCCGGTATTGAATTCAGCAGGGGAGAGGATCGGGATGATCACCTCTGGAACCATGTCGCCTACCTTAAAAAAAGGAATTGGCATGGCCTACATCCAGACGGAATATGCAGGAACGGGAACCGAAGTGTTTGTTGAAATCCGGAACAGGAAACTGAAAGGCATCGTGGTTAAATTACCTTTCTTGTAAATCACAGTTTAGCATGACCAGAAAACAGATTGAAGTTTGCCTTACTCCGGCGACCTATGATACCTTTAAAAATGATGAGGCCATTGTGGTTGTTGTTGATATCCTGAGGGCAACTTCAGCCATTTGTACTGCCTTTATGAACGGAGCCCGGAAAATCATTCCCGTAGCGACCCTTGAAGAGGCGAGGGAGTATAAGGTTCGGGGCTCAATGGTAGCCGCTGAGCGGGATGGTATCGTAAGGGATTTCGCCGACTTTGGAAACTCACCCTATAATTTCACTCCGGAGCGCGTAAAGGGCAATGATATCGTGTACAGTACCACCAACGGGACAAATACCATCATGATGGCCTCGCACAGCTTCCAGGTGCTGATAGGATCGTACCTGAATCACCAGGCACTTGTAGACCATATTGCCCGCGAGAACCGGGACCTGGTTATTTTGTGTGCTGGATGGAAAAATAAATTTAACCTGGAAGATACACTCTTCGCCGGGGCCCTGGCAAAATCCTTGCTGGAGAATGATAAGTTCGAAACTGTCTGCGACTCTACCTATGCTTCCATCGATTTGTGGGAGCTGGCAAGTGTGAACCTTATGCAGTATCTCGAAAAAGTCGCCCAGCGGCATCGCCTGAAAAAGAATAAACTCGACGATGTTCTGGAGTATTGCCATACCTTTAACCTTACCGGGATCATTCCTTATCTGGAGAAAGATTACCTGGTACCGATGGGGAGTGCTTAAGTGTTCAGGAGTCGGGGTAAGGGTCGGCTGTATGCTCCGCAGGTTATTTCGAAGCTGCGTCTGTATCACCCCTTACCAAGCTTGTTGCGAGCTGAAACGCTTGATATACCACTAAAACCCCTATGGCATATGACTGCCAGGTACAGATGAATGTTGTTTATTTAGTTCATTATCAATCAATTTTCCTGTACCGACTCCCGGTCGTTTGGACAGACACACTATTAGACAAGCTATGGTTTTTGCGTTGGCTCGTGGGGCGTTACAAGCTTTTTCCGGTTTTTTCGGACGTCCGCGAACCGTAAGCGGTTTCCATTAATGCATCTTAATTTTTTATCTTTTTAAAGCAAAAGTACCGCTGTCGTTGGTTTATTTCTCTAGTACCTAACTCGTTGATTTTGGTGTTCAGGTTTTTTTTTGTCTTCCGGCCTACCTTTCATTAGATTACTTTTTTTGTATACTAATTTAAGGACAGTACACCCTGTTAGTAAAATGTAAAAAGATATTTTTCCCATTCAGGGAGGATAAACTAGATATTTTTGTATTTTTATCGCTCCTGAAATCAGTTGTTAATTAAATAACAACTGAGTTGTTTTAGACGAAAGGATAGCTATCCCGAATTGAATTACGTAAAACTATTTACTCTATGAAAAAACACAATTTTGCTGCCGGTCCCTCTATCATTCCTGACAGTGTCAAAGAAGTAACTGCCAAGGGAATCCTTGATTTGAATAACATTGGTTTATCCGTCATGGAGATCAGTCACCGATCGAAAGATTTTTTGGCGATTATTCAGGGAGCGGAAAACCTTATGCGCGAATTGCTGGCAGTACCGGATTCGCATAAAATTCTTTTCGTTCATGGCGGGGCTAGCATGAATTTTTGCATGATCCCATACAATTTGCTGCAGACAAAAGCTGCGTATCTTGATACCGGAGCATGGTCGTCGAAGGCTATAAAAGAAGCAAAAATATTTGGCGAGGTAAATGTTGTTGCATCGTCAAAAGAGGCTACATATAACTACATTCCCAAAGGATATACCATCCCTGCTGATGCAGACTATTTCCATATTACCACAAACAATACCATTTACGGCACCGAGATTAAAACGGATATCGATTCACCGGTACCGCTGATTGCCGACGCATCTTCTGACATTATGAGCCGCCCGATGGACATTTCAAAATATGGAATGGTTTATGGTGGGGCACAGAAAAATGTCGGACCTGCCGGTGTTGCTTTCGTAATCATTGATGAAAGCCTCCTGGGTAAGGTAGACCGTCCTATCCCTTCAATGCTCGACTACCGCATACATATCAAGGATGAATCCCTGTATAATACTCCTTCCTGTCTGGCTGTTTATGGCATCCTGAACATGTTGAAGTGGCTCAAAGGAATGGGTGGTGTTGAAGGCATTCATAAGATCAATGTGGAAAAGGCAGGCATGCTTTACGATGAGATTGACAGGAACAAACTGTTCAAATCAACTGTTCCTGACGTGAACGACAGGTCCATTATGAACGTGACCTTCATCATGAACGATGACTATAAGGACAAGGAAGCTGAGTTTCTTGAATATGCTGTTTCCCAGGGAATGGTAGGTATCAAGGGGCACCGTTCAGTTGGTGGGTTCAGGGCTTCTATCTATAATGCACTGCCCGTGGATAGTGTAAAAGCGCTTATCACTGCCATGAAAGATTTCGAAGCAAAACTCTAAAACCAGCTCAAATGACGAAAATATTATTAGCTACTGAAAAGCCTTTTGCACCAGCGGCTGTAAAGGGCATACAAACTATTTGTAACGAAGCAGGCTTTGAACTCGTCCTGCTGGAAAAATATGCCGATCAGAGCGATTTGGTAAAAGCAGTTTCTGATGCTGATGCTCTCATCATTCGAAGTGATATCGTCGATAAAAAAGTTATTGACGCAGGATCAAAACTGAAAATTGTTGTCCGTGCCGGTGCCGGTTATGACAACGTAGACCTTGCTGCTGCAAGCGCTAAGGGTGTAGTGGTGATGAACACACCCGGACAAAACTCCAATGCTGTGGCCGAACTGGGTATCGGAATGATGATCTACCTGAATCGCAAAGGATACAACGGAGCCGCAGGGACTGAACTCCGCGGAAAGAGTTTCGGCCTCCATGCCTACGGGAACATTGGTAAAATAATGGGCCATATTGGTAAAGGCCTCGGAATGGACATCTATGCACATGATCCCTTCGTTGACCGCATCATTATAGAAAATGATGGTGTCCGTTGTCAGGAAGATGTTACCGAACTGTATAAGAAATGTCAGTATGTTGCAGTTAACCTGCCGGCAACTGACAAAACCAAAGGATTCATCAACTTCGACCTGCTTTCCCTGATGCCCAAAGGAGCTACTCTCGTGAATACTGCCAGAAAGGAGATTATTGATGAGGCAGGTCTCCTAAAAATGTTTGAGGAGCGTCCCGATTTCAGATATATCACCGATGTGGCACCCGACTGCAAAGATACCATTGCCGAAAAGTATGAAGGCAGGTACTTCTGGACACCGAAGAAAATGGGGGCCCAGACTGCAGAAGCCAATATTAATGCAGGATTAGCTGCTGCCAGACAGATTGTTGGTTTCATAAAGGATGGCGACAGTACATTCAAGGTAAACTAAAAAAATTGATTAAATGGCAGTAATTAAACCTTTCAGGGGATTCAGGCCTGTAAAGGAGCTGGTGCATTTGATTGCATCAAGACCTTATGATGTCTTGAACTCGGATGAAGCCAGATTGGAAGCCGAAGGAAACCCGCATTCTTTTTTACATGTTGTGAAACCTGAAATCGATCTTCCTCCGGAAACCGATCATTATGCGAATATTGTCTATCAGACCGGAAAGAAAAATCTGGATGAGCTGATAACATCAGGGACCATTTTTCAGGATGATTCAGAGGTATATTATATCTACGCGCAGACTATGTGGGGGAAAACTCAGTACGGCCTCGTAGGCTGCGCCAGCGTTGAGGATTACCTTAATAACGTAATCCGGAAGCATGAACTCACCCGCCCGGATAAGGAGGATGATCGAAAGACTCACGTTCGCGTGACGGGTTTCAATGCTGAGCCGGTGTTTTTTGCCTATCCTGATAACTCCACAATTGACTCCATTGTTGCCGATGTTGTTTCCGGAGAACCTGAGTATAACTTTGAGACTCCCGATGGGGTAAAACACACCCTGTGGATCATTGCTGATGAACAGCAGATCAGGACCATCGAGGACACTTTCCGGAATTCGGTTCCCTGCACGTACGTAGCCGATGGCCACCATCGTACAGCTGCCGCAGCTCGTGTGGGTGCTGAGCTGAAAAATGAGAATCCCGGACATACGGGCAATGAGGATTATAACTTCTTCCTGGCTGTCCACTTTCCGGCAAAGCAGCTGACCATAATCGATTACAATCGCGTAGTCAGGGATCTGAATGGTTTGTCTGAGGAGGAATTTGTCCGCGAAATCGAAAAAAACTTCAGGGTTAAGAAAGCCGGGAAGGAAATCGTTAAGCCCTCAAAGCTTCATGAAATGACTATGTACCTGAAAGGTGAGTGGTATTTTCTTGAAGCGGATCCTTGCAGCTATAACGATACGGACCCCATTGACTGCCTGGATGTTACGGTATTGTCAAAAGCCATCCTTGACCCTGTGCTGGATATCAAAGACCTCAGAAAATCAACCCGAATTGATTTTGTGGGGGGTATCCGTGGGCTTGGTGAATTGGTACGTAGGGTGGACAGCGGTGAAATGGCCGTGGCTTTTGCCCTGTACCCGGTTTCCATGGACCAGTTGATCACTATAGCTGATACCGGGAATATCATGCCCCCAAAAACTACCTGGTTCGAACCAAAACTTCGTAGCGGGCTGGTATTGCATAAGCTATAGTATAACCTGATTAATAACTTTACTAAATACTGTGTCAGACGATAGAATCGTCGGATTTCAGGGATTGATTAATATGTTGAAGAACATATTTTTTATATCTTTGTGTCCGTTTGTAAAAAATAGTGTAACCATTTAAAAGACATTAAAATGCTCAAACCACAAGATTTAGAAAAATATGGAATAAAAAATGTATCCGAGGTGGTGCATAATCCTTCGTATGAAACGCTATATAAGGAAGAAATGAAAGCGGATCTGGAGGGGTTTGAGAAGGGAGTTCTGACTGAGCTGGATGCTGTTAATGTAATGACCGGTGTTTTTACCGGCCGCTCACCAAAGGATAAGTTTATTGTAAAAGACGAAGTAACAAAAGATACAATTTGGTGGACAAGCCCAGGTTCTCCAAATGATAATAAACCAACCTCTCCTGAGGTTTGGGAAGATCTTAAAGAACTGACAACCAAACAGCTTTCAGGGAAACGCTTATTTGTTATGGATACATTCTGCGGTGCTAATCCCGACTCACGCCTAAAGGTTCGTTTCATTATGGAGGTTGCATGGCAGGCACACTTTGTGAAAAATATGTTCATTCGCCCTACTGAGGAAGAACTGCTAAAGTACGGAGAACCGGATTTTGTTTCATTGAATGGTTCAAAGACAACGAACCCCAGGTGGAAAGAGCATGGATTGCACTCAGAAGTATATACCGTGTTCAATCTAAAAGAAAAAATGCATGTTGTGGGTGGCAGCTGGTATGGTGGTGAGATGAAAAAAGGTCTTTTTGCCATGATGAACTATTACCTTCCACTCCGCGGAATGGCTTCCATGCATTGCTCAGCAAACGTAGGAAATGATGGTGATGTTGCCGTATTCTTTGGATTATCCGGTACCGGGAAGACTACCCTTTCAACTGATCCTAAACGGCAACTGATTGGCGATGATGAGCATGGTTGGGACGATGACGGCATCTTTAATTTCGAAGGAGGTTGTTATGCCAAAACAATCAACCTGGATCCGGAATCAGAACCCGATATTTACAACGCCATCAGAAGGGATGCCCTCCTGGAAAATGTAACAGTCGATGAAAATGGAAAAATTGATTTTTCAGACGGCAGTGTTACCGAAAACACCAGGGTCTCATACCCGATCTATCATATCGAAAATATCGTCAAGCCAGTGTCAAAAGCCGGACATGCTTCTAAAGTGATCTTCCTGACTGCAGATGCTTTTGGCGTTATGCCTCCGGTTTCCAAACTGACACCTGAGCAAACAAAATACCACTTCCTTTCAGGTTTTACTGCTAAACTTGCCGGAACTGAGCTCGGAGTGACTTCCCCTCAGCCAACATTTTCTGCCTGTTTTGGCGCTGCCTTCCTTTCATTGCACCCAACCAAATACGGTGAAGAACTGGTGAAGAAAATGGAAGAGCATGGTGCTACCGCATACCTGGTCAACACCGGATGGAATGGTACAGGTAAAAGAATTTCTATTAAAGATACGCGGGGAATAATTGACAGGATCCTGGATGGTTCTATTGATCAGGCTCCAACTAAACAGATCCCGATCTTTAACCTTGTTGTACCGACCGAACTGGAAGATGTGGATACCAAGATCCTTGATCCCAGGAACACATACAGCGATGCATCGGAATGGGAAGCCAAAGCCAAAGATCTTGCTTCAAGATTTATTAAAAACTTCGAGAAATATACTGACAATGAGGAAGGTAAGGCCCTTGTTGCCGCCGGACCCCAGATTTAGTAATACGGAAAGCTTAAATGATGCGCCTCTAATCTATTGAATTAGAGGCGCTTTTAGATTAACTTTACTTTTAAACAACAATAATTTTTTATAATCGTATATTTTCCTATAAATTTGTAACGCTTCAACAATCTGTTCTTTGACTATGTCATTGATATTCAAAGTATTACTTATTATCGCAGCCTACCTGCTAGGATCAATACCTTCTTCAGTCTGGATTGGAAATAGGTTTTATGGTGTGGACGTGCGTGAACATGGCAGTGGAAATGCCGGATTTACAAATACGGTTCGTGTTTTAGGATGGCGAGCCGGATTACCTGTGTTCTTTCTGGATATTATGAAAGGATACCTGGCGGTTTCCCTGATCCGTATTTTTGGAGAGTATATCCCCGGAACTGAAGACTTTGTGAACTTCCAGTTAATACTTGGTGCTTCTGCAGTGCTGGGACATATCTTCCCTGTCTACGTTGGGTTCAAAGGGGGCAAAGGTGTCGCTACGCTACTGGGTCTTCTGCTGGCCATTCAACCTCAGCCGACATTGATCTGTCTGGGAATTTTTCTGGTTGTTTTCCTCTCCACCCGCTATGTTTCACTTAGCTCCATGATCGCCGGCATCTCATTTCCGGTTCTTACGATCCTGGTATTTAAAACTACCATTTCATCCATGGTGGTTTTCTCCATGATCGTGTCCGTAGTGCTGGTTCTGACTCATCAGAAAAACATTGAGCGCCTGCTGAAAAAGGAAGAATCCAGGGCGAAAATATACAGGAGAAGGAACAGGTAAGTCTCAATTTCCGTAGATCAATGCGGATCTAAATCCATTCAGGGTACCTAAGCATATAATACAGTCTGCTGTATGGCATGTCGCATTGGATGGCAGGTGGTTTTGAAGGATCCGGGTCCCTGATATCACTTTACAGTTTGCTATTCCTTAAACAGGTGGACATCCCGCTGCGGGAAAGGTATCTTAATGTTATTTTCCCGAAAGGCCTTGTCGATCTCGAACCGCAGGTCAGATTTAAGATCTTCTACCCGGAAAGTCTCGGTTGTGAAGAATAGCAGCTGAAAGTCCAGTGAGGAATCCCCGAAATCTGTGAACCTGACATTGGGAGGTGGTTTGACAGATACCTGTTGGTGGCTTTCAGCACATTTGAGCAGGACTTTCCGTACCAACTCCACATCGGAACCATAGGCTACTCCAACGTTTATTTTAAAGCGGGTCTTTTTTTCAAGATGGGTCCAGTTGATCACAACATCGTTGATGAGCTTCGAGTTGGGTACGATCAGGATGATGTTGTCTCTGCTTTCCAGCTTCGAGGTACGCGTGTTGATCTCAACGACCTTTCCAACCTCACCATTCTGTATTTCAACAATGTCGCCAACCTTTAGGGAACCTTCTATTATGAGCGTAATGCCGGAGATAAAATCCTGGAATATCTGCTGAAGCCCCAATCCCAGTCCTACCAGAAGGGCCGCAGAGCTGGCCAGCAGCAAGGTAACCCTGATGCCAATGGTATCCAGTGACATGATTACCGCCACGGTCCAAATGATGTATTTAATGATCTGGAAGATTGCCCGGCTTGTACCAATATCCATTTTCCCCCTTTTTTCCTGTCTCCTGAAAAGTCTTTTAATAAGGTACAGCATCAGGGTCACCGAGCCGAAAATGACCACGGTGATGAGGATGTCATAGACGGTCAGACTGAAATTTTCGGTATTGATTATTTCATATTCAAGAAATTCTTTTGATGTCATGCGGTGTTTTATTCAAAATGTTTCTTCAGAAAATGCCACAGTTCCTGCTCTCCTATGCCGGATATCATTTCACCATTTTCAGCAATCGAAATATCTCCGCGTTCTTCAGAAATGATGATCACAAAGGCGTCTGTGTTCTCACTGATCCCCAGACCTGCCCGGTGCCTCATACCATACATGGGTGGTAATTCGGTTTTACTGGTGAATGGCATTACACAACGGGCTGCCACCAGGATATCATTTTCTATGATCACTGCACCGTCATGCAGGGGGCTGTTTTTGGCAAAAATGCTTTCAATCAGCCGACTGGAAGTTTTGGCACTCAGAATGTCCCCGGTCTCCGCGTAGATGTCCAGGGAAGTTGACCGGGTGATAACAATCAGGGCCCCGGTGTAGGAATTGGCCAGGCTAACGCAGGCTTTATGAATTGATGCCACGCGGACTCTCTCAACAAACCCGACATTGCGTCCAAAAAGGTTTCTAATTGAGAAGTTCTTGTTTAACAGGTATTTTGTGCCAATGAATATCAGGAACCTTCGGATCTCCTGCTGGAACAGGATGATTATTGCAACTACACCTCCTCCGATTACCGCACCCAGTATGGACGAAAGCAGCTTCATCTTCATCATGTTGACAATGACGTACAGAAGCCAGATACTGATGAGGGCAATGAAGATGTTGAAAGCTACAGTACCCCGGATCAGCCGGTAGATCTGATACATCAGAAAAGCTACGAGGAGGATGTCGACTACATCAATAATCCGGAGTTGTATAAAGGCGCTGATCATAAAAATTATTTAGGCTGCATTAAAGATAAGCATAAGAATAAAATTCTGCATGGTTTATTGTGAGGCAAAAACGACAAGTGATAAGTGATTAATGGCTGCGCGCAGCAGATGGGCTGAGTGGCTGGGATTAAGTATAAGTAAATCGTTTGCTGGTGGCAGAGGCACAATGCTCCTGAAATCTGCAGGTCAGTTTTTGATACTGTGTAAAGAATCAGAAGCTGCTTAGCTTTCGGTTCTAACTGGGTCCCCGGCTGGCTCAATAAGCGCTTTAGGTTTGAATCCCGGCAATTTTGCTCAGACAACACCCTCAGTTATCAACCTGGTAACTTAAACCCCTAAACCCATTTACTCATTCCGCTTAAGCTCCCAAAATAACCGCACTGTTTCCATCGCTTCCTTTACATCATGCACCCTGAGGATATCTGCACCCATTTCGAGTGCTTTCATATGAAGTGCGGTGGTACCGTTTAGTGCATCCTCTGGCCGGGTGTCCAGCAATCGGTAAATCATTGATTTTCTGCTGAGGCCGACAACCAGGGGCAATTCAAAGATGTCGAAGGTGTCCAGATGGGCAAGCAGGTGATAGTTCTGTTCCAGGGTTTTGCTGAAGCCGAAGCCAGGGTCTATCAGAAGGTCGTGCACTCCCAGATCTCGCATCAGGGCCGTGCGTTCTGAAAAATAGCGGATTAGTTCTGCCAGGAGATCCTCGTAGTCTGTTTGCTGCTGCATAGTCTGTGGCGCGCCACGCAGATGCATCATCAGGTAGGGAACCTGCAATCCGGCTATGGTCTCCGGCATCCGCTCGTCAAGCATACCTGCAGAAATATCGTTGATCATGTCAGCTTCAAAGTCCTTTACAGCCCTTAAAGCAACACCTGAACGGAAAGTATCCACTGAAATGACAGCCTCTGGAAACGATTTCCTGATCAGCTCCAGAGCCGTGGATAGTCTCGCGATCTCTTCTTCTTCCGAAACAGAATCAGCACCCGGTCTCGATGAGCAGGCACCAACATCGATGATCGATGCACCTGCTGTTAACATCTCGTTAACTCTTTTTTTGATAGCATCTCTATTCTGGTACAATCCCCCGTCATAAAAGGAATCCGGCGTGATGTTCAGGATGCCCATAACGCGCGGTTTCGACAAATCCATGATTTTTCCGCGAAAGTTCAGCAAGCGTTTTTTTTCAAAAAATGTATCTTTAGCCATGCTTATTACGAACAACAAAATATGCTTTCAAAGTTAGTGATAGCAGTTAATATTGTATCAATTTGATTGTTAACATTATTTCAAATGGGATTCATTGTTCTTGAGGGCCTTGACGGTGCCGGAAAATCAACACAGATCAGATTTATCGAAGAGTTTCTCGGGGCACACGGTATAAAAACTAAGTTTATTCATTTTCCCAGGACAGATGCACCTTTCTGGGGAGAGCTGGTGAGCCGGTTTCTTCGGGGAGACCTGGGGGCAATCGATACAGTGAACCCCTATCTCGTGGCACTGATCTATGCTGGGGACAGAAAAGATGCGGCTCAGATGCTCCTGGAGTGGATGGAACAGGGTTATATGGTTATTGCTGACCGCTACCTTTATTCCAACATCGCATTCCAGTGTGCCAAGGTGGAGAACCCTGAGGACCGGGCTAAACTGGCAAAATGGATTAAGGAATATGAGTATGGCTATAATGGCATTCCCGTACCCGATCTGAACATTTTCCTGGATGTTCCCTTTCAGTTTACCGAAAAAAGCCTGAGTGGAAGGAGACTGGGAAAAGACCGCGACTACCTCGAAGGCGCCACCGACATCCATGAGGCCAGCCTGGATTTCCAGCAGGAAGTGCGAAAGATATACCTTTGGCAGATAGAGGAGAATGTTGATTTTCAGAAAATTGACTGTAGCGACCCCAGGGGAGCCATGCTTCGGCCGGAGGCTATCGCTTCTCAATTATCCGAAAAAATCAAGAAAATTATTAAGATCCAGTAATATGAAAGTTTCCAGTCTGATTACCCGACGAATACAGTTTTTAGTAAGTTTAGTTACTGATCCCTTGGTTATGAAGGTCTTGCGTAATTTATTCAGGTACCTTATCGGGATTGTTTTTATCTTTTCAGGTTTCGCCAAGGCTATTGATCCCCTGGGCTCATCCTATAAATTCGGCGATTATTTTGAAGCCTGGAAAGTACCGGGGATGGATGACATTACCCTGGCACTTGCCTACCTGCTGAGCAGCGCTGAACTGCTCATCGGCTTATGCCTCTTTTTCAAATTACGAATGAAAGTGACAGCCTGGGCATTGCTTCTTTTTATGCTTTTCTTTACCGGCCTGACTTTTATTATCGCCCTTACCGATCCGGTTTCAGATTGCGGCTGTTTCGGGGATGCATGGATACTCACAAACTGGCAGACCTTCTATAAAAACCTGATCTTCATGCTGCCCACCCTGTTGATCTTCTTCGAGCGGAAAAAATTCAGCCCTTTTTATAAACCGGCCGTGGAATGGGCTATCGTATCGATCCTCTTTCTTGGCGGAGCAGGGCTTAATCACTATTGCTTCCGGAATCTTCCGATCATCGATTTCAGGCCCTACCGGATCGGAGCCAATATACCCGCCGGTATGGAATACACAACGAAAAACAATTTCGATGAGCAGGATTTTGTTT
The DNA here is from genome assembly GCA_016931575.1 of Bacteroidales bacterium. Classification (GTDB taxonomy): domain Bacteria; phylum Bacteroidota; class Bacteroidia; order Bacteroidales; family UBA10428; genus UBA10428. Next base: position 100,914 of record JAFGEO010000088.1, read on the forward strand.
TTGTGTATGAAAAAAATGGGGCGAGAAAGGAATTTTATATCAGTGACCTGCCCGATTCAAGCTGGCATTATATAGAAAGGATCGATAAGGTGCAAGAAGAGGACCTTCCTGAGGAGCCGCCAATCCATGACTTTGGATTAAGTCTGGGTGGTGTGGATTATGCCCCTGAAATGCTCGCCGATCAAGGATACTCCTTACTCGTTGTAGCACATGATCTCACAAAATCTGACGCTGAAGGATTCAAGGCTGTGGCTTCGTTTACAAAGGCGGCGGTTGATAAGGGATATGCTGTATACGGGATGTCTTCTACCGTGGATAAAACTGTTGAGGAGGTAATTAATACCTATGGGCTCCCCTTTGATTTTTATGCAGCTGATGATATTACCCTGAAAACAATGATCCGCAGTAATCCGGGGATAATACTCATTAAGGAGGGAACTGTTCTGGCAAAATGGCACTACAGGAATATCCCTTCCACAAAGTTTCTCGATGATCAGGGCATGGCAGGGGCGGTAACTGAAAGCATTGTACGCCAGGAAAACTATATTATCTTGTTTGTGATTTCACTGGTGGCTTTCCTGGCCCTGGGGATATATACTTTTACCTTATCAGGCAGGCGGCAGAAGGGATAAGGCATTAGGTGGAAGGCAAATGGCACTAAGCAAAAGGGTTGGAGGCGATTTCTGGCGATACCCGTCTGAAATTAATACTGTACAGACGCAATGCATCGCCTCTCTGCAGCCCAGCCCCCAACAATTAATTCCTTCACCACCTCTCCCGTACTCCTGTTTTGACCCGCTATAATTAACAAAAACTTCCGGTCGTTCCACATCATTTTCACAGTTCCGGCGGCGCTTTATCCTTCATTCCCAAGGCTGTTAACCGAATATTTCTTATTTTCGCGCCGGAATATAATTGTTTAAATAAAAATTCATTGAAATGAGAAAAAATATAGTTGTAGGTAACTGGAAAATGAACAAGGATCTTCAGGAAGGTATAGGCCTGGCTAAGGAAGTAAATGATAAGTTAACGGAATCTGATGTTACAGTCATCCTGTGTACTCCTGCTATTCATCTGGCTGAAGTGAAAAAAGCCGTTAGCAAATCAAATTTATTTATTGGTGCACAAAACTGTGCCGATAAGGAAAGTGGAGCCTATACAGGTGAGATATCAGCAGCCATGGTAAAATCAACCGGAGCTGAATATGTGATCCTCGGACACTCTGAGCGCCGCGCATATTATGGTGAAACCAATGCCATCCTTGCTGAAAAAGTGAAACTTGCCCTGGCTAATGGCCTCACACCGATATTCTGTATCGGAGAGGTTCTGGAAGAAAGGGAAGCCGGAAAACATTTCGATGTCGTCAAAACTCAGCTTGAAGAGGGGCTCTACAGTCTTTCAGAAGCCGATTTCAAAAAAATCGTCCTTGCATACGAACCGGTTTGGGCAATCGGAACAGGTAAAACTGCCAGCCCGGATCAGGCACAGGAGATCCATAAAGTAATCCGCGACAGCGTTGCTGCCAAATACGGACAGGCAGTTGCTGCTGACTGTTCAATTCTTTATGGAGGTAGCTGCAAGGCTTCCAATGCTCCCGAGCTTTTCGCGAACCCGGATGTTGACGGTGGTCTGATTGGCGGCGCGGCACTCCATGCTGATGACTTCCTCGGTATAGTCACTGCGTTTTAACAAAAGCTTTCAACCTAATAACAAAGGTGCCTGAAGGGTTCCGGCTTTTCGGATTTTTCCAGGCACCTTTCTTTATAGTAATACTATGCATACATCTGTCGCCATTACCCTCCATCCCGATACTCCTGAATTCCGGGAAATGCTGATTGCCCAGCTGGATATTCACGGTTTCGAAGGGGTTTTTGAGGAAGATGAACGGATCATCGCCTATATTCCTGCCCTCCAACTGGATGAATCGGCGCTGATGGAACTGGAGAGGGATATGCAATACCTGGGCTGTACCCCCGGCTTCTTCAGAGAAGATATTGAAGAACAGAACTGGAACAGTGTATGGGAGCAGAATTTTGAACCTGTTGTAATCGAGGGATTATGTGCAGTGCGGGCCCCTTTTCATGATCGCTTTCCGGATGTGCAGCACGAAATTACCATCGAGCCAAAGATGTCGTTTGGCACGGGTCACCACCAAACCACCCGCTTGATCATGCAGGAATTGTTTAACCTGGATGTCCGTAATAAAAAGGTGCTGGATATGGGATGCGGCACCGGAGTGCTGGCCATCCTGGCCTTAAAACTTGGTGCCTCATCGCTTACTGCAATTGATATCGACGATTGGGCATACGAGAATACCCTGGAGAACATTGCCAGGAACGATTGCCCCGGAATTGAGGTGAAAAAAGGATCTGTTGAAGCAATCCCCGAAGTGGAGTATGAGCTGATCCTGGCTAATATCAACCGCAATATCCTGCTGGAGCAGATCCCTGTCTATGTCCTGCATATGGCTCCTAAAGCAAGCCTGGTCCTGAGTGGTATCCTTGTCGAAGATGAGGCGATTATCCGTAAAAGGGCATCGGAATTCAACCTCGAATTTGTATCATCCAACACACTTGATAAATGGATGATGTTGATCTTTCAGCGGAATTGACTATTTTTAATCATAGAACACGGCTAATACTCTGTGTCTGTAAAACGAAGAGGTGACGAGGTGTTACCTCAGGTATCATTTTCGAATTTTCCGGGATTGATCCGCAAAACTAAAACCAACTTGTATGGCAGGCAGTACAAGATATATTCCCTGTTTCAGGATAGTTCTGTTTATCCTTTTCGCAGTTATTATTGGTACGCAGGCAGCTGCCCAGCGTAACGAGGTCTTCTCCGGCGATCAACAGCTGTTCATCGAAGAACTCGAGGATTATATGAAAAATCTTCCGGAACAGTACGAGGAAGTGCTGGATAGCTTTATTTATGCCTGGGAGGAAGATAGTGCCTTTACCGTGACGGAAATGCAGGATATCATAAACCTGAGTCGCCTGCTTGTATCCCGGAAAGCCAGGGCCTATCCCCATTATCACAGTTTTATGTCCTGCATACTCGCTTTTAAGAGATTCAATACAAATCCACAGAATTATGCCAACTGGGTTGAAGGATTCAGCGCCATGCTCGACAACCGGAAAACCAAAACCAGTGAGTTCGACAATGTCATAAGTGTGACGGATAACCTGTTGCGGAAAGGATATATTTATTCCTCCGGTTCAACCATCTGGAAAGTGAGCAGCAGGCAGTATACAATTAGCCCAAAACCTGACATGGAGATCCTCTTTGATAAGGTGGACCTTACCTGTTATGCCAAAAGGGACAGTATGCACCTGTTTGAGACCGGTGGCAGTGTTTTTCCCATCGAAAGCCGTTGGGAGGGTTCCGGCGGACTGGTTACCTGGGAACGTGGAGGATACATGCGTTCCGAGGTGTTTGCCAGGATACCGGAATATAGAATCGACCTGAGTAAATCAGAATATGAAGTCGAAAATGTGAGCTTTACGAATAAACTTTATTTCGATGAACCGCTCTTCGGCCGGTTGGAAGATAAGGTTAAACTCAATAATGAGCCGGAGGACGCAACCTATCCCAGGTTTTATTCCTATACCAAGGAATTCCTGATCGAGGACCTGTATGAGAATATCGACTATGAGGGGGGATTGTCCATGCAGGGGGCAAAACTTGTCGGGACAGGTACCGAGGAGAAAAATGCACACCTGAATATCTACCGGAATGATACCCTGGTGCTCAGGGCATCATCGGTTTTCTTTGGTTTCCGCTCCGACAGGGTTTCCAGTGAGCGCACTTCCATTACCATCAAACTTGAAAACGACTCCATTTACCATCCCGATCTGTTCTTTACTTACCGTGTAAGGAACAAGGAGCTAACCCTCCTGAAAACGGATAACTTCACCTCCCAGGGGCCCTATTCCAATTCCTACCATAAGGTGGATATGAATTTCGACCAGCTGACCTGGAATATGGATGAAGATGTCATGAATTTCACAGCCCCAAGGGGTGCCGCCATCGGAAATGCCTATTTTGAATCCGTCAACTATTTTAATTACGATAAGTACATCGACATGATGCTGCTGGATGAAAGGCACCCTTTATACATCCTGAAAGAATTTGCCGGTTTATACGGCAGTGATGAATTCCCGATCCAGGCTTTTGCTGATTACCAGAATATGCCGCTTCATCAGGTCCAGCAGCAAACCATGCGAATGGCATTTGGCGGTTTTGTATACTATGATATGAACACCGGAATGGTGAAGCTGAAACCACGCCTCTACGACTACCTGGCAGCCAGCATTAACAAGATCGATTACGATGTTATTGGTTTTGCATCCAGGGTGGAAGCCCCCCTGGAAAATGCTGTTTATAACATTAAAAACAATGACCTGATCATTAACGGAATTCCTGAGATTCAGGTCAGCGATTCCCAGAGTGTTATTATATATCCGCGTTACAACCGGATTACACTGAAGGAAGACAGGGACTTTCTGTTTGATGGGGAGGTGGAGGCTGGACTCCTGAAATTCTATGGGAATAATTTCTTTTTCGATTATGACGACTTCAAAATTACCCTGACCAGTGTAGATTCCCTGCATTTGGAATTTATTAGCGGGCAACTCGACGGATTTGGGCTGCCAATGACCGAACATGTTAAAAACAGGCTGCAGTATATTACCGGAGAGGTCCTGATCGACGATCCCAATAATAAATCGGGTCGGGAGAGCAATCCTGAATACCCCATTTTTAAGAGTCTTGAGAATTCCTACGTGTATTATGAGGGCAGTAAGATCGAGGGGGGAGTGTATGAGTCCAGTGATTTCTTTTTCGAAGTATATCCCTTTGAAATGGACAGCCTGGATAATTTTAACTACAAGGACCTGAATTTTAAAGGTGAGTTTGTCTCGGCCGGAGTGTTTCCGGCTTTTGAAAAGGAACTGTCGCTGCAACCGGACAATTCGCTTGGTTTTTACCATAAGACCCCTCCGGAAGGTTTTCCCATCTACGGAGGTAAAGGTACCTTTAACAATGAGATCAGGCTCTCAAACGAAGGTCTGAGAGGCGATGGCGTGCTGAAATACCTTACGTCCACCACCTGGTCCGATGATTTTATTTTTTATCCGGACTCTATGAATACAAAATCAACACGGTACCAGATCGAACAGCAGAATGCGGGAACTGAATATCCCCGGGTAAACTCACAGAACAGTTACATCCACTGGCTACCTTATGCGGATGAGATGTACGCCTTTAAGACGGATACGGACTTTAACATGTTCAACGATTCAACCTTTCTGAAAGGGGACCTTACCCTCACGCCATCCGGACTTTCAGGAAGGGGGCGTATGGACCTTAGGAACTCGGACCTGCGATCGGATTATTTTACCTATAAATCGCAGGAAATCCTGTCGGATACAGCTGATTTCTTTCTGAAATCCTTGCATAAAGAAGGATTTACAGTGCTTTCAGAGAATGTAAATGCCCGGATCGATTACCGCAGGAAGAAAGGATGGTTCAAGTCGAATGAGGATTTCGCCCTCGTGAACTTCCCGGACAATAAATACATCAGCTACCTGGATTATTTTGTGTGGGATATGACTAAAAAGGAACTTGCCATGGGATCCCCTGCCGCTACAGCTGAGGTAGATTATACCAATGAGGACAGTGAGCCGGACGGACCCCGATACATTTCCCTGCACCATGAGCAGGATTCGCTGAATTTCGTAAGCCCTCTGGCGTATTACGATTATGAGAATAACTTTATTGATGCCAGGGGTGTGAAATTTATCAGGGTGGCCGATGCAAGGATTTATCCGGACTCAGGCAGGGTGACCATTGAACCCGATGCCAAAATGCGGAAGCTGGTAAATGCGCGTATCCGCACCAATGTGCAGACCAGGTTCCATACCATCCACACAGCTACCCTGAATATTTTCGGGAAACGCAATTACAGCGGCATCGGGAATTTCGATTATGTCGATGAAAATGATGATGTGCAAGTGATCCATTTTAGTGAGATCAAGGTGGATGACGATCAGCAGACTATTGCTTCCGGTGATATCTATGAAGAGGCAAACTTTATGCTGAGCCCCGTATATCACTTCAAGGGAAAGGCTTTCCTCGTTTCCCGCGATTCATTGCTAACATTCAACGGGGGTGTTATCCTGCAATATAACTGTGAACTTCCCGTTCAGAGCTGGTTCAGTTTTGAAACCCGTATTAATCCCGAGGACATTTACCTGCCTGTTCCTGATCGGCCCGCGGACATCGATCAACAGGAGCTGTTCTCCGGGGTCCAGCTTTATTACGATTCGGTGCATCTCTATCCGGCATTCCTGAGTGCACATAAAAGCTATAGTGACAATCCTGTAGCCACTTCCAGCGGTTACCTGCACTATGATAAAGCTTCCAATCTGTTTAAAATCGGATCGATGGAAAAGATCGGTGATTTTAACCTTCCGGAAGATTACCTGAGTTTTGACAGGAACGAATGCCGTTTGTATGGAGAAGGAAAAATTGATCTTGGGGAAGATCTCGGACAGGTAAAACTCAATGCCTTTGGAAATGTCCGGCAGGAGGTTAGTACCAATGAAACCTTCCTGGATATTGCCTTGATGATGGATTTCTTTATGGATCCTGCCATGATACACGTAATGGCGAATGAGATTGACAGCGCCGGAAGTCTTAACCCGGTGGATATCGGAAGGTCGGTATGGCAGAAAACCCTGCACCGGGCCATCGGAATTGAAAAAACCCAACAACTGACGGATGAGCTGACGCTCTTCGGAAGCATTAAAGAACTGCCGCCGGAGATACGCCATACGATCGTATTCAGTGAGCTGAAGCTGAAATGGAATGACTACAGGAACTCATACCAATCGGTTGGCCCCATAGGGATAGCTTCTATTGATGATGTACAGATCAATAAAAAGATGAATGGTTTTATGGAGCTGCAGATAAAACGCAGCGGGGATATTTTTGATCTTTACCTGGAAATCGATGAACGTACATACTATTATTTCGGGTATACGCGTGGTGTTATGCAGACCCTTTCCAGCAACCGGGTGTATGCTGAGACGATCTTTAACATGAAGCCTAAAGACAGGAAGCTAAAGGTTCCAAGAAACGAGACTTCCTATATTTATGTTCTTTCCACAGACAGGAAGAAGAATAATTTCTATCTGAGATACCAGGATGCTCTCAGGGGGGTGGACAGCGAACCCGGAACAGAGGAAGAGTATGAAGATCTTGAATGATGTTGTGAATAAACCACTTATCTCCTTCTTTCCAGTTCTACTACTTCCAGGTCCAGGATATCTTTTCCGCTGATCACAAAGCGGATGAGGGTACGGATGCTGTGCATGCCTGATTTTCCCGCAGCTCCCGGATTGATATGCAACAGGTTAAGTTTCTTGTCGGGAATTACCTTCAGGATATGGGAATGCCCCGAAATAAAAAGGTCTGGGGGCTCATGCCTGAGGAGATCGCTGATCGAAGGGTCGTAACGTCCGGGGTAGCCCCCGATATGCTTCATCACTACCCGGACTTCTTCAAGTGTGAATTTTTCAACCTCGGTGAGGGAAATCCGGATGGCATGGCTGTCAATATTGCCGTACACAGCCCTTAGCGGCTTGTAATTGCGTAACTGATCCAGTACTTCTGTGGTCCCGATATCCCCGGCATGCCATATTTCATCACATTTGTCCAGGTGATGCAGGATCCGGTCATCAAGGTATCCATGGGTGTCAGAAAGCAGTCCTATTTTTTTCATACAGGACAAAGGTAGGTGAATCATCTAATTTTTCAGATATTTGCAAATTATGGCTTTGTTTTATCTGGAAAATATCAACGGCAAAGTGCTGGATCTCCCCGAGGAAGAATCACGCCACATACTGAAAGTGCTGCGCATGCGCGGGGATGATCCGCTTGAACTGACTGATGGCAAAGGACTCTTCTGTAGGGCGAAGATATCAGAGACCGGAAAAAAAATTGTCAGGGTGGAGATTATCGAAAGGCAGCAGCTTACCAGTCCCAGGAATTACAAACTTCACATGGCAGTTGCTCCGGTAAAGAACCTTGACCGCTTTGAGTGGTTTCTCGAAAAAGCAACCGAAATAGGCATCGATGAAATTTCCCCTGTGATCACACAGAATTCAGAGCGTACCAGTCTCAGGCCCGACCGTTTGGAGAAAATCCTGATCGCCGCCATGAAACAATCCCTGAAGGTGCATAAACCGGTGTTGAACCCAACGATCACCCTTGAGAAGTTTTTAAGGATAAAAAGGCCGGATTACCAGTTATTTATAGCCTATTGTGGAGAAAATAACAGGCGTTTGCTTAAAAATTCGTACCAAAAAGGCAGAAACTCAGTTATACTCATAGGCCCGGAAGGAGATTTTACAGAAGAAGAAGTGAGTCTGGCAAAGGCCATGGATTATCAGGTAGTTAGTTTGGGAGACAGTCGCCTGAGAACCGAAACAGCAGCTGTGGTGGCCTGTCATAGTTTTGAGATCCTGAACCAATCAGAATAGACTAAATACACTACATCATGCAAAACAAAATTGCAACTGAAACCTTTCAGAACGGATTTAATTGCGCTCAGCCCTGATTCTCGAAAAATTGTTGAAAGAATAGCTCTTTCTAATCAATCTGGACTCGATCAATCCCAATTTTAGTATTGTATTTATACCGATACCCTTGAATAGTCCTGACTTAACCGGATTATTGACAATGGGACACAGGAAAGGGGGGAGCGGTTTCCTTCCAGTATGAAACCAGCCTTAAACCCGGAAAGGATGCATTCAGGACATCAGACCTTCAGCCCGCTGACATTATTGTCAGGGGGGATGAGGATTTATAACCTCAAATCCCTGATCTTTTTTAGAGAATCACGTAAAACCCTGCTTTGATAGATTCTTTCTCAATGTTTTTTAGTAACTTATATGAAATATTTGGTGCAGGGTGAAAAGAATTTATTGCATATTTCTCTGGCTTGTTTTCAGCTATAGTCTCAGCCTGGGGAATATCCGGCATCAAAAATTTTATCACCTTACCCGTAATGAAGGCCTGTCCCAGAGTACCGTTAACTGTATCATCAAGGATGCTCAGGGGTATATGTGGTTCGGAACGCGTGACGGACTAAATAAATACGACGCTTACAAGTTCACACACTATAAATACCAGGCTGCAGATCCAAACAGCATTGGTCTGGGGAGGGTAAATGTGCTCTTTGTTGATTCAAAAAACCGACTTTGGGCAGGTACTGACCAGGGGGGGCTGAATTTATACAACCTTAAAACATATAACTTTACGCAGTATCACAGCTCCGGGTCATCGGAAACCGATGACCTCATTGATATCAGGGCTATTCTTGAATCGGAACAGGGGATGTTATGGATCGCGGCACGAAGTGGCTTGTGGCTTTTTAATCCGGAAACAGAGGTTTTTACTCCGGTGGGCAGGCAGCCTGTTTATGATCCTGAGCGAATGGTGCTGACCAGGGAAGGTAACCTCTTCGTGGGTACTTCAACCGGTGTTTATACCATTGAAAAAACCGATAGTAAGGAACCTCAGGAAATGGTTAGTATTCCGGTAGAGGGACTGGAAGATATGGAAGTGTTCTCACTCTTTGTTGATCACAGGAGGAACAACCTGTGGGTAGGTACCTACGGAAGGGGAGCATACTGTTATGACCTGGTCACAGGTTCGGTAACCGAATTTTCCACACAGCAGCAGGCACCTTACCATCTTGAGCATAACATTGTCCGGGCCTTTGCCTATGATCCGGATGGGAATATCATGATTGGCTCCGGAGGAGGAGGCCTGCATTGCTATTTTCCTGAGCGCCAGGAGATGTCTTTGATGCAGCATAAGCTGCAAAATCAAAACAGCCTGAACTCTGATATCATATACTCCCTTTTCCAGGACGATAATTTGAACCTGTGGGTAGGGACTTATAACGGGGGGGTCAACATCCTTCTTCGCCATAAGGACAAATTTGAGCATATCATGAGTTATGGGGGGGCCAATGAATTGAGCAATAACTCGGTACTTTCCATACTCGAAGACAGAAATCATCACTTGTGGATCGGTACGGATGGCGGAGGTTTGAATTACTATGATCCGGAAACCGGAAATTTCAGACATTATCTGTACGATAGGGGCCAGTCCAATTCACCCGGCGGAAATGTGATCAAGTCGATGTGTATGGATCAGGAAGGACGCATCTGGATGGGGACATTCAATCGGGGTTTGACATGCTATGATTCGGAAAAAGACAGATTTACCCGCTACCTCTCAGATGATAATTCTCCCGGAGGATTAACCAGCAACCATATCTGGGATATTGCGATAGACCGGGAAGGAAAAGTATGGCTGGCTACTCTGGGTGGGGGATTGAATTGTTATGATCCGGTCAGAAATGAATTCAATGCCTATATGAATGATCCCCAAAATCCAAACAGCCTGAGCGATAATACACTCAGTTGTCTGGCTATTGACAGCAAGGGAGCGATCTGGGTGGGATCGGAATATGGAGGGATTTGCCGCCTGCTCGACGAAGAACGGGGAGTTTTTAAAATATACAACCGGTCGGGGAGTGAAGCTTCAATTAACAGCAACAATATTTCCTGCATTTTTGAAGACTCCAGGGGGAATCTCTGGGTGGGTACTATCGGCGGGGGACTTAACTTTTATGACCCTGTAGCTGACAGATTCTATAATTACATGGAAAGCGACGGACTCGCCAGCGACCTGATCTACTCCATTCTTGAGGATGAGGAGGAAAACCTGTGGATCAGTACGAATAACGGGCTTTCTCAATTTATGGCTGCAGTTTATCTGCCTGAAAACCCTGTTTTTCATAACTATAACGTCGGGGACGGCCTCCAGAGTAATGAATTTAATACCTTGTCTGCCTGTAAAACGCATGATGGGACCTTATACTTTGGGGGCGTTAATGGGATGAATTGCTTCAAATCGTCAGAGATCAAGAGGAATAATCACATACCTCCTGTCGTCATCACAGATTTTAAGATTTTCAATAAATCAGTAGGGATAGGGGAGCCTGGGTCCCCTTTGTCGGTACCTATCTCCCAAACAAGCAGCATTAACCTTAAACATAGTCAATCTGTATTCTCCTTTGAATTTGCGGCCCTCGACTTTACCAACCCTTCCCATAATAAATACCGGTTCATGCTTGAAGGCTTTGAAAAGAAATGGAATGAGGTAGGCACACAGCGGATGGCTACCTATACCAACCTCAATCCCGGAACCTATGTTTTCAGGGTCCAGGGATCAAATAATGATGGCTTATGGAACGATGAGGGGTATTCGGTGCAGATTACGATCCTCGCCCCTGTATGGAAGCGATGGTGGTTCAGGTTGATTGCTGGGATGGTGCTGCTGGTGATTGTTGCCGGGGTACTCTGGTGGAGGATAAAAGACAACGAAATTCAGCGCCTGAAACTAAAGAAGCAGGTAGGTGAGCGAACCATGGAGTTGCAGGATCTTAACACGATACTGGAGGAACAGAACAAGGAAATCTATTTTCAGCAACAGGAACTCATGCAGCAAAAGGAGAACCTGGAAGCAAAGAATCTCGAGCTGGCCGGAAACCATACAAAGATTCAGGAGCAGAACCGGGAGCTTGAGGAACACAGAAATAATTTGCAGAAGCTGGTTCACCAACGCACAGCCGAATTGGAAAAAGCAAAGATCAAGGCAGAAGAAAGTGACAGGCTTAAGTCTGCTTTTCTGGCAAATATGAGTCACGAGATCAGGACTCCCTTAAATGCGATCGTCGGCTTTTCTACCCTGTTGGCAGAAGATAATGAAATAGAAGCCGATGACCGGTTGCAGTACCTCTCCCAGATCAGGAACAATACCAATGTCCTGCTGGTTTTAATCGCCGATATCCTCGATCTGTCACGGATTGAATCGAATCAGCTGGATATTGAATACACTGAAATTAACCTGAACGAATTCTTTGATGAAGTAGTTGCTGCCGTTAAGGTGAAAAGCAGGAAAGTCAAATTTATCGCTACCAATCAGCTGGCCGCCGGCAACTATGTTTTTGTATCTGACAGGATCAGGCTGAGACAGGTTTTCTCAAACCTGCTCGATAATGCCCTGAAATTTACCGGGGCAGGCCTGGTAGAATTTGGACTTAAAAAATCACAAAGTTCCTTGCTGTTTTGGGTTAAAGATACAGGTATCGGTATGTCTGCCGAAGTACTTACCAGGATATTTGAACGGTTTTATAAATACGAATCCATGAATTCTCAGGTATACAGGGGAAGCGGACTGGGGCTAACCATCACGCAAAACCTTGTTAAGCTTTTGGGAGGGGAGATCAGGGTGGAATCAGAGGAAAGAAAGGGAAGTAAGTTTGAAGTCATTCTGCCAATCGAACCTGTAAGGAAGGGTGAAAATGGCAATTCATCTTCCGGACAACTTTGATAAACTCACATCAGTTAAATTTCACTGCTTTATTGAGTCATGAGAATGTGTGAAGAATACTAAATATCAGAAAATAAATAGATTAACAAAAATATGATGTAATTTAATATAGGACGTGATGTATTATAGATGAGGTGTTTTATTTTAAAATGATTCACCTTAGTCTTACTTTTAACGATAATTTTAATCCTAACTATATCTATTTTATGACTAAAAAGACCATTTTACTCGTGCTGATGCTTGTCACGCTGGGTCTGTCGACTTTTGCGCAACAAGGTGTCATTACTGGAGCTGTTACCGATGAATCCGGAGTTGGATTACCTGGTGCAACGATCCAGCTAAAAGGTACCAGTGCAGGTTCTGTAACTGATGTGGACGGTAATTACTCCATTTCTGTTGCAGGTTACGATGCTCCTGTTCTGGTATTTTCATTTGTCGGTTACCTTACTGAAGAGGTAGCCATCACTGATCAAAATGTGGTAAACATTACCTTATTGATGGACCTTGCCACGGTTGATGAGGTTATCGTTGTCGGTTATGGAACACAAAAGAAAAGTTTGGTAACCGGGTCAATATCTAAAATTGATGCTGAACAAATTGCCAGTACACATAGCGTTCGTGTAGAGCAGACTTTACAAGGTAAAACTGCTGGTGTATTTGTTTCACAGGAGTCTGGTTCCCCGGGAGCAGCTTTAAAGGTTCAAATCAGGGGCGCAGGAACAAACGGAAATTCAAACCCCTTGTATATTGTTGACGGTATCAGAACAGGTGGAATAGATTATCTGTCCCCTAATGATATTGAATCAATTGAGATTTTAAAAGACGCAGCCTCAGCTGCTATCTATGGCTCTGATGCTGCAAACGGAGTTGTGTTAATAACAACTAAAAAAGGTAAAAAAGGAGCTGGTGAGATTGCCTATAATGGATATTACGGAATACAAAGTCCTTCGAACTATACACAATTAATGAATCCCCAGCAATATATTAACTATTATCAGGAAGCGTATGCCTGGGAATCGGTTAATAATAGCAGGACTGACGGTATTACTGAAATTACCGATCCTTCAGCTGTAGATAATTCCCTCACAAAATTCCCCTATATCATTGAAAACGGGGAGATTTATAGATTGGGCTGGCAAGGCGTTACTGATCCTAAAACAGCCGACAATGCTTCTTCAAGAACTGCAATGGGAAACGGGACAAATTGGATGGAAGAATTAATCAACCCAGCCCCCATAACAAGTCATAGCCTTTCTGTTTCAGGTGGGTCTGAAACGAGCAATTACTTTTTATCCGGAGGTTACTTTAACCAAAAAGGTTTTATTGGTGGAGACCAAAGTAATTATGATCGATACAATTTCCGGTTTAATGGGACGATGAATCCAAAACCATGGATTAGTTTTTATGCAAATGTAGGTTATACTCATAAAGACAGAACCTGGATTGGCGAAAATGATTGGTTTGGAGGCGATGTTACTTCGGCTACCCGACTTGATCCTTTAACCCCTGTATATGCAAATTCAATAGATGATTTTGCTGGCTTGTCCGATGAGGAAAAGAAGTATTTGGTAACCGACGAGGACGGGAGATATTATGCAATTTCCAGGTTAGTTGCCGGAGAAAATGCTAACCCGCTGGCTTCAATTGAAGCCCGTCGACATGATAAATGGAAAGAAGATAAAATGGTTGGCGGCGCCGGATTTAATTTAACACCCATTAAAGGTTTAAAAATACATAGCGGTATTGATTTAGATATGGCGCATGCCCTTCAATCCAATTGGGATGGTAATTACTATTTAAGTAACGATCTTAAAAGGATTCCCGGATCCAACGATAAATTGGACGATGGCGGCGATCCGCTCGACGGAGTACTGGATTCATTGACCAATGGGATAAACTTAACCTATCAGACATATCAATGGGTAAGCGTTCAAAATGAAAACTATATTACCTATGCTACCGATATTGGCAAACATAGTTTTTCAATATTGGGTGGGATGACGATTTTCCAGTACAAAAACCTGCAATATGGGGTAACAAAACCCGGGCTTTTTTCTTCTGATCCAAATTGGTTAGTTTTTGATAATTATCCTTTTAGAAAGAATATTGATGAAGTTAGTATGTGGGGAGAAACGGGTACCGACCGGTTATTATCGTATTATGGCCGTTTAAGCTATAATTACGATGAGCGATACATGGCTACGGTTAATTTCAGGGCCGATGGTTCATCAAAATTCGGACAGAATAATAAATTTGGTTATTTCCCCTCAATATCTGCCGGATGGGTGATATCCCGCGAAGAATTTTATCCGGTGAATTTTGTTGTTAATATGGTTAAACTGCGTGCAAGTTATGGTGTTAATGGTAGCAATCAACTTGGAAGATGGAAATATTTAGATCTTAACCGGTTTAATAGTTCCGGAGGTCTGGAAAGATACGGAGTCAGCAATCCTGATTTAAGATGGGAACAAAGCGTCCAAACGGATGTTGCCCTCGATTTAGGATTACTGAACAATAGAATAACCTTAACTGCCGATTACTTTATCAAAACAACCCAGGGACTACTGTTAGAAACAAGTGTACTGGCATCTGAAGGAGAAGGTAAAACGGTTAATGCAGGAGAGATTCAGAACAAAGGATTTGAATTTGAACTTGGCTTCAAAAACAATATTGGATGGCTTACATACAACATCGGAATTAATGGTTCCTTCATCCATAACGAAGTAACTTCATTGAATGACAGCACCTATAAAAAACTTGCCGGGGCAAACATTATGGGTGAAACCGTTACAAATTTTGAGGTTGGTTATCCGGTTTGGTACTTATATGGATTTAAAACCGATGGAGTATTTCAAAACTGGGAGGACATTGATCACCATGTGTCTGTTCTGGAAAATACTGATGGAACACTTGATTCTGTTGTTTTACAGCCAAATGCAAAACCTGGAGATATTATACTAAGAGACATTGCTTCATTAGATGAAGACGGGAATGTTATTATGGTACCTGATGGTAAAATTAATGAAGCTGATAAAACATTAATCGGTAACCCGCATCCTGATTTTATGTTCGGATTGAATGCTTCTTTCGAATTCTTTAATTTCGATATGCAAATGTTCTTTCAGGGTGTATATGGTAACGAAATTTATCTTTACCCCAGAACAGAAAGGGCTTATTACAACAGGCCTGTATACATGTACGACGAACGATGGACAGGAGAAGGTTCTACCAACGAGGGTATTCGTGCTTTTTCAGCTGAAACAGTTGGCGACAATAAAAGAGCAAGCGATTACTGGGTTTACGATGGATCCTATATAAGATTGAAGCAACTCTCGATCGGATACACCATTCCGAATAACTTATCAAGCAAAGCGCAGATCCAAAAATTCAGAATTTATTTTTCTGCTAATAATGTTTGGACATTTACTAAATATCCGGGTAACGATCCTGAAGTAGGTGGAAATGGTAATGCAAATACGGTTGGAGTTGATTTTTCAATGTATCCAAGTCCCAAATCCTATATGGTGGGATTAAACCTGGTATTTTAATTTAATTGGATTGTAAAAATTCTTATTATGAAAACAATGAGATCTATAAGATATTTATTATTAGCTGTTCCGATGGCCTTGCTTCTGTTATGGTCATGCGAAGACTGGCTCGAACTTGAACCAGTGGCTATGGATAGTCCTGATAATCTTAAAGGGGAACCAATTGACAATATGAAGCTGGCGTTGGCAACAGCCTATAATTCTGTCACCTATGTGTATCCATGGGGTGCTTCGAACTGGGTTGCCTTTAACTGTGCTTCAGGAGACGTTAACACGGGTGGCGGTGCTGCCGGCGACAGAATTGAATACGAAGAAATGGAACATTTCGACCAACTGAATTCAGCTTCCCTGTCTCCACAATATTTATGGGAAAAGAATTTCAGGGGCATAAGAAGCGTTAACCAGATGCTGGTCGACTACCGCGATTTCAGTTCTGAGACTGTTGACCGTGTAAAAGCTGAATCCAGGATTTTGCGAAGCTATTTCTATTTCGATATGGTCAGGCTTTTCGGCGATGTACCCTATTTTACGGAAGACACAAGCTATAATGTTGATGGTGTCCGGATTCCTGCCGATGAAGTACTTGATTCACTAATCAATACCATTAATACAAACGTTCATCTTGTAAAGAGAAAATCTGCCAATGGCACAATGACGTATGATGCAGCGTATGTATTGCTTGCAAAAATATATATGTGGAAAGAGGATTATGTCAATGCTGCGGCTGCATTAGATACAGTAATTCTAAGTAATAAGTTTAGCTTATTGAGTAGTTATGCTGATGTTTTTAACTACTTAAAACCGCGCAACGCAGAAGTTATCTTTTGTACTAATCCGCAAAACATCGGAAATCCCAGCAGCTGGGACAATTTCACTTCCTTATTTAATATCGATATGAAACTTGCCGGCATTCGGGATTTTGTCGATACAAGAACCGGAGACGATGCCATTGTTAACGGATGGGGATTTGTAAAACCCCGGAAAGAGCTCGTTGATGCATACATAGCAGCCGGCGATATAGTTCGTCTGAATGAGAACATCTGGCTTGGTGATGAAACCCTCACTGATTATGCAGACTATTTTACTGAAAAACTTTATGAAAGGTCACAACGAACAGATGGAGTATTATCGTATGCTGCAGATGTTTATGGCTATGAAGGATTCTTCAGAAAAAAATATACAAATTATGAGGGGTATGAACGAGCCGGTGATTGGGTGAGAGCAACATTTCTTATTTATCGGTATTCCGATGTTCTGTTATTACGTGCTGAATGTGCCCTTAACGGAGGCGGTGGCGATGCTGATGCCTATATAAACGAAGTACGTGCCAGGGTATCACTGGATCCATTAAGCGGTGCTACTATGGATGATGTGAAATTGGAACGCAGGTTGGAATTAGCTTTTGAGTACGATAGGTATTTTGATCTCGTTCGTTGGGGCGATGCTGCTACAGTATTAGCTGCTCAGGGGTATGATCCTGCTAAAAATGGTTTATTCCCGGTTCCTCAAACTGAAATTGATTTATCAGGAGGAATTCTGACTCAAAATCCTGGTTATTAGTTAGGGTTGAAGCTGTCACAGAACACTCTGTGAAAAAGTATTTCTGTGGTTATTTCCCGTGGCGCATCCTGCCACGGGAAGTCACCCGGGAATCTTGAGATTGGGGATAGAGTATTTGGGTTTGGACATGTTTTGCGGCAGCTTCTTTAATGATTGATTGGTTTTTGGAAGTTAATTTTTCCGGGATAATACGCTGAAAATGTCTAGAAAATATTTAACACAAGCCTGGTGTGTTTTGCTTGTGACTGGGATTTCGTTGTCCTGCATGGCACAAAAAACGATACCTTCATACCATCAGGAGATTGAATCCCTGATGAGCAAAATGTCTGTAGAAGATAAAATTGGTCAGCTGATACAGGAAAATGGCGACCAGGGACACGATGGCAGCATTAAAGCCGGACAGGTCGGTTCAGTGCTGAATGTCGTAAACCCTCAGGCAATACACCGGATGCAGCAACTTGCTGTCGATTCCTCTGAACTGGGGATCCCGCTGATATTTGCCCGGGATGTGATTCACGGTTTTAAAACCATTTTTCCCATTCCCCTGGGAATGGCTGCCTCTTTTAATCCTGACCTGGTACAACAATCAGCCGCCATCGCCGCTGAAGAAGCTGCCTCAGTAGGAGTCCGCTGGACCTTCAGTCCAATGGTGGATGTCTCCCGTGATCCCCGGTGGGGAAGGGTGGCTGAAACTTTCGGTGAAGATCCCTACCTCCATGCCAGGATGGGAACCGCCATGGTTAGGGGCTATCAGGGCGAAAAGCTCTCGGATAAGACATCAATCGCCGCCTGTGCCAAGCATTTTGCTGCTTATGGTGCTGCTATCGGGGGCCGCGACTATAATACCGTGGAGTTACCGGAAAATGTCCTCCGCGATGTATATCTCCCCCCTTTTAAAGCTTGTGTTGATGCGGGTATCGCAAGCTTCATGCCCTCATTTAATGAAATCAATGGGGTGCCTTCAAGCGGAAGTGCCTTCCTCCTGGATCAGGTCCTCCAAAAAGAATGGGGATTCAACGGTGTGGTTGTCAGCGACTGGGAATCGGTGATCCAGCTGCAGACTCACGGGTTCACCGATTCGGAAAAAGAATCAGCCTACCAGTCGTTCATGGCCGGTACCCACATGGAAATGAATAGTAAAGCCTACGCCAACAAGCTCAGGGAGCTCATCAACGAGGGGAGGATCAGCATGGAGAAACTGGACGATGCTGTCAGGAGGATCCTCCGGATGAAGTTCGAACTCGGATTGTTTGATGATCCCTATACGCATACAGCGGACTTTCCTCCAATGCTGAATGATCATAATAAAGCACTTGCAAAAGCCGTCGCCACGGAAAGCATTGTCCTGCTGAAAAATGAAAAAAATATCCTCCCGCTAACAGGTTTTAAAGGTAAAATTGCCGTAGTGGGTCCTCTTGCCGATTCACCCCACGATCAGCTCGGAACCTGGATCTTTGACGGTGACAAGGCGGATGCCATTACCCCGCTTACCAGCCTCAGGGATCTATTCGGCTCAAAGAATGTCAACTATGCCGCCGGAATGGCCTTTAGCCGTTCTCTGGATAAAGACTTGTTCCCTGAAGCCATCGAGGCCGCGAAAAACTCGGATGTTATCCTGGTGTTTATCGGTGAGGAATCTATCCTTTCCGGTGAGTCTCATTGCCGTGCCGACCTTGGTTTACCCGGTATTCAGGAAGAATTTATCAGGCAACTGGCGGAAACAGGAAAGCCGATGGTGGCCGTCGTGATGGCCGGCAGACCCCTGACTTTTGAAAGCGTTTTCGATACGTTTGATGCGGTACTCTATACCTGGCACCTTGGAACAATGGCCGGTCCGGCCATTGCCGATATTGTTTCCGGAAAGGTATCCCCCTCCGGTAAACTGCCAATTACTTTCCCCAGGCATGTCGGTCAGGTGCCCATCTACTACAGTTATAAAAATTCCGGTAAACCTGCTTCTGATGCTACCTGGGAACGCTTGTATGAAATTCCTCCGGAAGCCCCGCAGCTGTCCATCGGAAATACCAATCATTACCTGGATTACGGTTTTGAACCCTGGTTCCCTTTTGGCTTTGGACTTTCCTATTCGACCTTCGAGTACTCGGATATCAACATACAGGATCCCGAAGTTTCGATGGGCGACAGCATCGTGATCTCAGCACATCTTAAAAATACCGGCAGCGTTAAAGCTACTGAGGTGGTACAGTTGTATGTACGCGACCTTGTAGGTTCCAGGACACGCCCTGTCCGCGAACTTAAAGGTTTTCAGCGGATTACCCTGGAAGCCGGAGAGCGCAAAAAGGTAGTATTCAGGATCCATACCAGCGAGCTGGGATTCCATAACCTGGACATGGAATATGTTACTGAGCCGGGAGCCTTTAAGGCCTGGATCGGAGGAAGCTCAGGAGCCGACCTCGGAATTGACTTTTCTGTTAACTGACACTAATTGATGATAAATCATGAAAAATAATTCTGTTTTCTACTCTTTCCTGGTTGCGTTGATTGTTGCCCTGGGAGGTTTTCTGATGGGATTCGACGCATCGGTGATTTCCGGGGTTAATGAATTTGTGGGTCCGGAGTTCGGATTAAGCAAGCTGCAGCTGGGCTGGATGGTGAGCTGCCTGACCCTCACGTCAACACTCGCTATGCTGGTATCGGGCCGCTTGTCCGACAAATACGGACGGAAAGTTATTCTCAGGTATGCTGCCATATTGTATTTTTTCTCAGCGGTATACAGCGCCCTGGCACCCGGATTTACCCACCTTTACATAGCCAGGATGATCGGGGGCTTTGGCGTAGGGGCTTCGCTGATTATTGCACCAATGTATATTGCTGAAATTGCACCGCCTCATCGCAGGGGGAAAATGGTTTCCTTTAACCAATTGAATATTGTACTTGGTATCTCTGTCGCCTTTTTTACAAACTACCTGATCGTGAAACTTGGGGGTTCCGGCTCCGACTTTGCCCAATCTCTGGGAATTGAAAAATATAACTGGCGCTGGATGCTCGGACTGGAATCACTCCCGGCAGCATTTTACTTCTTCGCTCTTTTTGCAGTTCCTGAAAGTCCAAGATGGCTTATTATGAACGGCAGGGAAGGGGAGGCTCTGGGCATAATGACCCGGATGAGCAGCGAACAGGAAGCAAAGGATGAACTAAAGCAGGTGAAAGCGAGTATTGCCGGCCAATCTAAAAACGAACGTATTCAGATTTCAGAACTGTTTAAGCCTGCTCTGCGCCTGGTGCTGACAATTGGCATTGTCGTAGCGGTATTGCAGCAGATCACCGGTATAAATGCTGTGTTCTTTTATGCCCCGATGATCTTTAAACAAACGGGCATCGGGACAGATGCATCGTTTGTTCAGGCGATCATCCTCGGATTGACAAACCTGGTATTCACTGTGCTGGCAATTCTCTTTGTTGACAGGTTCGGACGGAAGAAATTATTGCTCTTCGGGGTTTCCGGAATTGTTATTTCAATGTTCCTGATGTCGTATAGTTTCAATTCTGCTGTTTACAAGCTTGAAACCGGAGCAGCCCAGGAACTTAAAGTGTCAGCAGAAACCGAAGAGCTAGGGTTGCTAAGTCTGATTGAAGGAAAGGAATACCAAAACGATATTGAGTTCAAAGATGCCCTAAACAGTACCCTGGGCGATAAACTTGCGGATAAATACCAGGGTGATATCATTGCTAAAGCCATTACGATTAATCCCTGGCTGGTACTGATCGGGATCCTGGGCTTCGTTGCTTCTTTTGCCGTTTCGCTCGGACCGGTGATGTGGATCCTCTTCTCGGAATTGTTCCCGAACCGTATCCGGGGACTGGCCATTGGCTTTGCAGGCTTTGTAAATTCCGCGATAAGCTACCTGGTACAGCAACTTTTCCCCTGGGAGCTTGCGAACCTCGGAAATTCCACAACCTTCCTGATATTTGGGATATTTGGGTTCCTGGGGTTGATATACATTATTTTCAAGCTGCCTGAAACAAAAGGTAAATCGCTTGAAGAACTGGAGAAATTTTTAATTAAATAAGACCGGACATGAAAAAGATGGCTTTAGTACTGGCAGGCTTCATGCTGATGCTGGGATGCACAACGAATACTACACAGAAAAAAGAGAATGCTATGTTACCGCCTTCCGAACTTGGACCTAAAAAGGTTAGTCTGGAGAACAAAGACGGGAAATACCGTCTGTATGTTGAAGGAAAGGAATTCTATGTTAAGGGTGCCGGTCTCGAATTCGGCGATATCGATGCCCTGGGAGCACATCAGGCTAATTCCTTCCGTACCTGGCGCACCGAAAACGGTGAGCGGGATGCCATGGACATTCTTGACCAGGCCTATAAGAACGGGCTCATGGTGATGATGGGGCTGGAAGTCGGACGCGAGCGCCACGGCTACAGCTACGATGACACCGCCTGGGTTCAAAAACAATTTGAATACCTGAAAGGGGAAGTGCTGCGCCTGAAAGATCATCCGGCTATGCTGGCATGGGCGGTCGGTAATGAACTCAACCTGCAGACGACCGACCTGCGGGTGTACGATGCAGTAAATGATATCGCAAAAATGATCCATGAGCTGGACCCCAATCACCCGACCACTACGACCACAGCAGGAATAGGCAGGAGGGAGGCCGATTATATCAAAGAACATTGCCCTGAGATCGATTTCCTGTCGGTACAGATGTATGGTGACATTGTTAACCTGCAGCAGCGACTGGAGGACGCCGGCTGGGAAGGTCCCTACATGGTTACCGAGTGGGGTGCAACCGGTCACTGGGAAGTGTACACCACGCCCTGGGGAGCCAATGTTGAACAAACCAGCCGGGAAAAGGCACAGGCCTTCACGGATCGCTATAACAATGCCATTGCTGTGGATACCGTGAACTGTCTGGGATCGTATGTCTTCCTGTGGGGGCAGAAGCAGGAGAGGACCCCCACCTGGTACGGGATGTTCCTGGAATCCGGTGAGGAGACCGAAACGGTTGATGCGATGCACTTTATCTGGAACGGGGAGTGGCCTGAAAATCGTTGCCCGCTGCTGAACTATTTTTCTCTGAATGGAAAAAAAGGAACGGATAATATCACCCTGAAGGAAGGCGACAGGCTGGATGTGCTCGTTGATGCTGACGATCCGGATGGCGATGCGCTTGTCTACCATTGGGAAATTATTCCGGAAAGCACCGACCTCGGAATGGGAGGTGACCATGAGTCCCGTCCCGACACGGTTATGAAAAGGGAAGGTAGTGCGACAGAAAGTTTTGACCTGCCTGCGATGCCTGGTGCTTACCGCATCTATATTTATGTTCTGGATGGAAACAATCATGCCGCAACAGCCAATATTCCGTTTTTTGTTGAGGTATAGTGAAAATTTAAGTGATGCGTGATCTTTTTCGAAGTCTGCTCTTCCTGGCTGCAGTTTTCCTGTCACCGGGAAGCACCCATGCACAGGAATGGCCGGAAAGTGAGATAAACAGAAAAATCGACAGCCTGCTCTCCATCATGACCCTTGAAGAGAAGGCCGGTCAGATGCTTAACCTGGGTATGCCTGCCTTACTGGAAGGGGCATTCTATATCCCCCGCGATACCCTGATCTTTGACGAAGAAAAGCTGGACAGGCTCCTGATAAGCTATGGGGCAGGCTCGGTTCAGAACCTTGGATCGTACCCGCTCACCCCGGAAGAGTGGAGGTATTATGTGGGTAGGATCCAGAAGCACGTAATGGACAGATCACGCTTAAAGATCCCGATACTCTATGGCATCGACGCCGTACACGGCGCCAACTATACTGCCGGCTCTGTACTTTTTCCGCAGCAAATAAACCTGGCAGCCACTTTTGATACGGGCCGCGTAAGGCAGGCAGCTGCTCTTACTGCTTACGATGTACGGGCCAGTCAGACAGCCTGGAATTATGCCCCCATGCTGGATGTTGCCCGGAATCCCCTGTGGGGAAGGATTTATGAGACTTTTGGCGAAGACAGCTATCTCGTCGGGGAGATGGGCGCTGCCCTGATCGGCGGAATGCAGGGGACAGGGTTTTATCATCCTGAGAAAGTCATTGCCTGCGGAAAGCATTTTCTGGCTTATGGGGAGCCCCACAATGGAAAGGACCGGGCACCTGTCTTTATCACGGAACAAATGCTGAGGGAGATCCATCTGCCACCCTTCCGGAAGGCTATTGAGAATGGCCTTCTTTCCATTATGGTATCAGGGGCATCGGTAAACGGGGTACCCTCCCATGCCGATCAATGGCTCCTCACCGACATCCTGAAAGAGGAGCTCGGATTCAAAGGGGTAATTATCAGCGACTGGGGAGAGATCGACAACCTGATAAACGTTCACCAGGTAGCTGCTAACGAGCGCGAAGCGGTGAAGCTGAGTGTCCTGGCAGGAATAGATATGTGTATGGAACCCTATGATGAAAGTTTTGCGGTTCATCTGGTCGACCTGGTACGGACAGGGGAAGTTCCGGAATCCAGGGTCGACGATGCCGTTCGAAGGATCCTGCACCTGAAGTTCAGGGCAGGGCTGTTCGATGATCCCTTCTTCAGCGATTGCGAATACCCGGAGTTTTCTTCAGAGGCTGCCGCAGCGCTGAGCCTGGATATTGCCACAGAAAGCCTGACGCTTCTAAAAAATGAAGGCGATCTGCTGCCCCTTTCTGATGTTCAGGTGCTGGTTACGGGTGTTGCCGCCCACTCTCTGAATTACCTGAACGGGGGCTGGTCAAGGACCTGGTCGGGTCAGGATACCAGCTATAACGATCAGGGTGTACCTACCATTTATGAGGCGCTTCAGCTTCAGCTTGGTAAAGACCGTGTGAGCTATGTGCCCGGTACGGATTACCTGACTGAAATTGATATTCAGAAGGCTGTTGTGCAGGCTCAAAAGGCAGATGTCATCATCGCCTGTATCGGTGAAATGCCAGCCACTGAAAAGCCAAGTGACATTGAGAATCTTGATCTGCCTGAGGTGCAGGTCCGACTGGTGGAGGAGCTGGCGAAAACAGGAAAACCACTTATCCTGGTGATGGTGCAGGGAAGGCCGCGCATTATCCGGGAAATTGAGCCCCTGGCAGGTGCCATCCTGATGGCCTACCTGCCCGGAAATGAGGGCGGAAGGGCCATAGCCAACGTGCTTCTGGGTAAGTCCAACCCCTCCGGCAGCTTACCCTATACCTATCCGCGCTATTCGGGATCGATCTGGACTTACGATCACCTGCTTTCCGATGAACGGGATGTGTACTTCGGGCTCAATGGTTTCACCCCTCAGTATGAGTTCGGCTTTGGCCTGAGTTATACCGAATTTAACTACAGCAATCTCGCCGTGGGCAGCGATACCCTTGTGGGTGACGATGAGCTCCGGCTCACTGTTGAGCTTAGTAACACGGGACGCAGGGCAGGCAGGGAAGCGGTACTATTATTTGTCAGCGACGAACTGGCCTCCGTATCCCCGCCGGTAAAAAAATTGAAAAGGTTTACGAAAGTGGAACTGCAACCCGGAGAAAAGCGGGAAATCAGCTTCGTGATTAGCGCCGAAGATCTTAAATTTACCGGAAGGGATGGCCTGCCGGTGATTGAGGATGGCTATTTTACCATCAGGATTGGCGACCAGCAAACCCGTTTTTATTATCGCACAGATCTTGAGTAAATCCTATGGTTCAGCTATGGAAGAAATGAAGAAGGTTTTTTTGGGAAATACTGCCCTGGATACGACCGCTGCCAGGGTGGAAGGAGGGATTGTCATCAGGGATAATCAACAGTATTACAGGATTTCCAATTACCACGCCATGCCGCCCTTCTTCATGACCCTGACAGGGCCGGGGGACCATTGGCTGTTTATTTCCAGCAACGGGGGCATGACAGCAGGACGGAGAGATCCTAAAAATGCGCTGTTCCCCTATACCACGGATGATAAAATTAAGGATAGCGCAACACATACGGGCTCGAAGACTATCTTTCTGATCCACACGGAAGAGGGAAAAAAACTCTGGGAACCCTTCACGGAGGGATGTTGCCATGTCTATGCCATTGAAAGGAACATTTACAAAAGCATTTTCGGGAATATCCTGCGCTTCGAGGAAATCAACCATAGCCTGAAGCTGGGCTATTCCTGCACCTGGCAGTTCAGCAACCGCTACGGTTTTGTAAGGACATCGGAACTGGAGAACCTGTCACAGGAACCCAGGCACCTGGACCTTCTCGACGGGATACGGAACATCCTTCCCTATGGTACGGATGAAGGCATGCAGCTGAATTACAGCACCCTGGTGGATGCCTATAAGAAATCGGAGCTCGATGTTGAATCGGGAACGGGGATCTACTACCTGAGTTCGGTCCCTACCGATAAGGCTGAACCCAGTGAAGGACTGAAAGCCACGACCGTCTGGACACTCGGGCTGAAAAAGAAAAAGATACTATTGAGCGAGGAACAGCTTGGGTCCTTCAGGAAGGGACAGGCCCCGGAACAGGAAACGGAAATCCGTGCCCGGAGGGGGGCATACCTGGTCACCAGTGACTTGGATCTTAAAGCTGGCGATACCAGCAAATGGATCATGCTTGCCGAACTGGAACAGGACCGTGCCGATGTGCTGGCATTGCGGAAGCAGATTAAAACGGGACACGCCCTGGTTCAAGAGCTTGAAGAAGACCTCCGTTCGGGAACGGAGGAGCTGGTCCGACTGGTAGCCAGGGCCGATGGACTGCAGCTGTGCGCAGATGAACTGGTCGGGGCACGTCATATTTCGAATGTACTCTATAACATTATGCGGGGCGGGATCTTTCCGGAAGGCTATACCCTTGAGCGCAGCGATTTTATTTCCTATCTCGGGCATTTCAGTCATGCCTTACGGGCAAGCTACCAGGAGAAGATCACCCGGGAGCTGCCGAAAAAAACGGAACGGGAAGCCCTGCTGGCTTTCGCGCTTGAACAGGGGGAACCGGACCTGCTCAGGCATGTTACCGAGTACCTGCCACTTACATTCAGCCGCAGGCATGGCGATCCCAGCAGGCCCTGGAACCGGTTCTTTATCAATAATAAAAATGACGATGGATCCCCGAGGCTTGATTACCAGGGAAACTGGCGCGATATATTCCAAAACTGGGAGGCCCTGGCCTACAGCTATCCGGAGTACCTTGACGGAATGATCATGAGGTTCCTGAATGCCTCTACGGCAGATGGCTTTAACCCTTACAGGATCATGAAAACAGGAATCGAGTGGGAGATCATTGATCCGGAGGACCCATGGTCAAATATAGGTTACTGGGGTGATCACCAGATCATCTACCTGTGCAAGCTGTTGGAGGCTGCTGAACATTTTATTCCCGGAAAGCTTGCCGGATGGTTAACAGAAGAGCTTTTCGTTTTTACGAACGTGCCCTACAGGATTAAGCAATATGCCGAACGGCTGAAGGACCCCAGGGATACGATCACCTACGATGAGGGGGTCGCTGAAAAAATTGAACGTCGGGTGACGGAGGCCGGTGCCGACGGGAAACTGGTCTTTCTGAAGGGTGCTCCCTATAAAGTGAACCTGGCAGAGAAACTGCTGGTCCCCATCCTGGCCAAACTTTCCAATCTCGTTGCCGACGGAGGAATATGGCTGAATACACAGCGTCCTGAATGGAACGATGCCAACAATGCCCTGGTTGGGAATGGACTGTCCATGGTCACAGTATATTACCTGAGGCGCCACCTTGTTTTTCTGCAAAAGCTGATTGCTGGAGCTGATTCTGCGGAATATCTGCTTTCTGCTGAACTAAACAGCTGGATGCTTTCGCTGAGCTCGGCTTTTAAAAAGTTTTCCCCGGCTCTGGAGCACGGATTTACTGATACCCGGCGCAGGGAGTTCCTTGATATACTGGGGGGGAGCATGGACAGCTATCTTGCGCTTGTCTATGTCCGGGGATTCTCAGGAAATAAGAAGAATTGCAGCAAGGGAGAATTGCTGGATTTCCTTAAACAATCGCTCCGGTACCTGGAGGGCTCCATTAAAAATAACAGGCGCGGGGATGGCCTGTACCATGCCTACAACCTGATGGAGCTCAGGCCCAATGGAGACCTTGCTATCCATAACCTGCAGGAAATGCTGGAAGGGCAGGTAGCCCTCCTGAGCAGCGGCTATCTTAACCTGCCGGAAAGCCTCAGCTTACTGAAAGCCCTCAGAAGCAGTGCTATGTACCGCGACGATCAACAAAGCTATACCCTTTATCCGGATAAATCGCTTACCCCCTTTATGCAGAAGAACCGCATCGGGGAGCATCAGGTACTGGGGATCGAACTGGTGGGGCAGTTTATTCAGCGAAAAGACTACCGTCTGCTCCGGCCCGATGGTGATGGGGCCTATCTTTTTAGCGGTGAGCTGAAAAATGCAGCCGATCTCAGCAAACTTTTCGATCAGATTAAAGGGGATTATCCTTCAGATATCCTCAGGGATGGGAAAGAGAAACTTACTGTCTTGTTTGAAGATCATTTCGGGCATCATTCGTTCACGGGCAGGTCCGGCACATTCTTTAAATATGAAGGTCTTGGAAGTATTTACTGGCATATGGTTTCCAAGTTACTCCTCGCTGTTCAGGAGGTATATCTCGATGCTGTCGCGGAACAAACGGGGAATAACTCAGAGATGAAGGAGCTGGCCGCTTTTTATGAGGAAGTGAAAGCCGGCCTGGGCCTGCATAAATCTCCGGACCACTATGGCGCTTTTCCAACAGACGCTTATTCACACACCCCGCTTCATGCGGGTGTTCAGCAGCCGGGAATGACAGGCCAGGTCAAGGAGGACATTCTGGCACGGTGGGGGGAATTGGGACTATGCATCCGTGAAGGGTGCATAAAGTTTGCACCTGTGCTGCTCCGGGATGGGGACTTTCTGAAAGAGGATACCCTATACCGCTACTATGATATCGACGGCCGCTTCAAAGAATTCAGCCTGCCGGCCGGATCCCTCGCATTTACCTATTGCCAGGTACCGGTGGTTTACCATCGGGACAGGTCAGGAGACACGCTGCTTACATACAGGGACGGGAAGGTCGAAAAGACCGGAAAAAGTCTGACCTGGGAGCAATCGGAGCAGATTTTCCGCCGTACCGGCGAAATTAGCAGCATTGATGTCTGTCTGGGAGGATAAGGCAAGGCCCGCAGGATTCCGGAATCTGGCCCTGCAAGGGCTCGATAGCTTTACGTTTTTTGCCTGACACCAGGTATCTCCGTACTTTTTTCGGAGCATGATTTTAGCCGTGGAAGACCGGGAGAAGTACGCCTATATTCAATTCGCGCTATAGCATTGCCTGAGCTGGGGGGCAAGTCTGGGCTTAGTGAGGCGCAGGGAGATAAGCTGGTGGTTATTCAGCCTGCGATGTAAAAACACTGTTGAATAAAAAAAGGGGCCGATCTTCCTGAGACCGCCCCTTAAATTATGTTGAGATTCTGAAATTCTATTCCAGTTCTTCTTTTTCCTTTCGTGACTTTAACTCTGCTTCAACCTCGTACATCTTCTCCGTTGTCAGGGGATAGAAAAGGATCATGATGATGGCAAGGATGATGAAGATAACAGGAAGGAAGCTGTTGATGATCCGTATTCCCCTGATGGCCTTAGGATCCTGCTGAAGGGGTTTGGTTTTGATAAGGTCCTTATACCGCTTGGTATACTGGATCTTTTTCTGCAGGGTGAGGTCGACATTCCGTTCCGTGATGGTGCCGGGCTGGACAATCACATCTGCCTGTTTATTCTCCACAGGAAGCACCTTCTTTTTGAGGGTGATGGTATTGTTCACAACGGTATCCACGTCGATGCTGATGATTTCCTCCACGGGGGTGCTGATGATCTCCGTTTCCTTTTCAGCGCTCTGCTTATAATTGTATGAGCTCAAAATAAACATCATCGCAACGCCGGCCATACCGCCGCCAAACTTCATGGCAAAGGTTCCGGCTGAGAAGGTCAGCCCGGTGGCCCTGCGTTTATTGACAAACTCGGAATAGTCGGCCGTATCCCCAAGCATGGCAAAGAACAGGATGGGCATGATACCTGCTGCCAGTTCGGCGAGGATCCCCAGGGTGAAGAACATAACGATATTCTGGGAGGGGACCCAATAGAGCATGGTGGTGAAGATCCCGCTCACAATCATTACCATGATGAACAGGCGCTTCTTACCGAAGAAATTGGTCAGGGCAGGGGCAATGAATGTCGATGCCATCGATGCCAGGATCACCCCGATAAAGAATGTACCCACCAGGTCTTTGTCGCCGTACACCCATTTGAAATAATAGGCGGCAGCACCCTGACGGATGGAGTTATAGGTAACCCATAGGAAGCCAACGAGCAGGATGATCACCCAGGGTTTGTTCTTAACAAGTTCCTTTACTTCTGCTATGAAATCAGATTTTTGGCGTTTCGAAGGCTTGATACGTTCACGGGTCGATTTAAAGGCGATCAGTGAGAAGACAACCAGGAGCACTGCCAGCAGGTAGAAGCTGTACTGGTAGCCAAAGGCATCTGCAACCTCGTCGACGGATCCTTCCGGGGCAAAAACTTTTCCGAACCAGGTTACCAGGTAAGGGAGCAAGCCAATGGAAATAAAACCTCCCAGGTAAGCCCCGAAAAACCGGTAGGAGGAGATGTTGGTCCTTTCCCTGATACTCCCGCTCATGACGCCGGAAAGTGAGGAGTAGGGAACGTTGTTTGCAGTATAAGCCAGGGTCAGTAAGGCATAGGTGGTGTAGGCCCAGATCAGCTTACCGGAGGGCCCCATATTGGGCGTGGTAAACGTGAGGGCAAGCAAAAGCCCGAAGGGCACTGCTGTCCATAATAAGTACGGCCTGAATTTTCCCCATCGGGTATTCGTTCGGTCACAGATCGAACCCATGATCACATCCGTAATACCGTCGAAGGAGCGGGTTAAGGCAAGCAGCAAGCCAACCGATGCAAGCGGAAGCCCGAAGGTGTCTGTGTAAAATATCGGCAGGAAAGCCATAAGCGGCCTCCAGGCAAGGTTAGCAGCCGCATCACCCAGTGAGTAGCCAAATTTTTCCTTGAAAGCAAGTTTCCCAAATTTCTGATTATCCATGTTTGTTGCGTTATTATCTGTTATAATAGGCAGAAGTCCCTCTCTACCCTTAACCGGTCAGTGTTTATTTTCGGTTGGCGCATAAAAATACACTTATTTTTAGAATATTTCAGTCCCGGGCTTTTTTATCCGCCCTGCAGCTTGTTATGGGATCAATCCTAAAATAAGTGGATTTTCAGGCAGCTCAGCTTCCAGCGATTCCTTTCCTGCCTGAAAAATTCAGCTCCCTGACAAAAAAACACTTTCCTATCCAAAAAAAGTGCGTACTCATTAAAAATTTGGGCTTCCCATGGAAAAAAAAGCTTTCCTTTCAGAAAAAAAGCTTTCCCATTTGAAAAAATGAGCCTTCCCGGCAAAAATTTTAGTTTCCCGGCAAAAAGAATCAGTTTCCCATTGGATGGGAGCAATTTTTTTAGGTCCGGGAGTCAAAAATGTCAGTCGGGGAGCAGAAAATTTTCTGCAGGGGCCCCGGAAATGAAATGGGAGCTATACGCCCCAACCAATACGGCCCCCAACGATATAAAAAGAAAAAAATGAAATACGATCCGCAAAAACACCACCGCCGCAGCATCCGCCTGAAAGGGTACGATTATTCGCAGGCAGGGTTGTATTTTATAACCATTTGCACCCAAAACCGTGCCTGTTTATTCGGTATAATTGAAAACGGCGAAATGAAATTGAATGAATATGGACAAATTGCATGTAATGAATGGACAAAAACAACCGAAATACGAAATAATGTTGAATTGGGTGATTTTGTAATAATGCCAAACCATATTCACGGTATCGTCCGGTTATTGGGTAGGGGCGAATTGCATTCGCCCAATACAAACATTGTTCGCGGATATAAATCATCGGTTACAAAAAAAATGGGATTATTGTGGTTAAACGAATAATTATGGCAACGCAATTATCACGAACACATTATTCGTGATGAACAATCGTATATAAAAATTTCGGAATATATTATAAACAACCCTGCAAATTGGGATAACGACACATTAAAATAAAATTTTCAAACAAATGGGTAAAATAAAAGGAAGAAAATAAATCACAAATCATCATGTATCAAACCGAAAACGAGGGAACAAAACTGGATGTCCGTTTTCAGGATGAAACTGTTTGGCTCACACAGAAATTAATGGCTGAATTGTTTCAAACTACCTCGCAAAACATTACTAGTCACCTTAAAAACATTTTTAAAGAAGGAGAATTAAACGAAGATGCAACTTGAAATGATTTCTTACAAGTTCAAAAAGAAGGTTCACGAGCAGTTAAGCAAACTCAAAAATTTTATAATCTGGATGCTATTATTTCAGTTGGTTATCGAATAAAATCCGACGTAGCAACCAAATTCCGACAATAGGCAACCCAACATATAAAAGAATATATTGTAAAAGGCTTTGTGCTTGACGATGAACGTTTATAAAACCCCGATTTACCTTTTGACTATTTTGAAGAACTTGAAAGGCGAATACAGGATATTCGCACATCGGAAAAACGATTCTACCGAAAAAGAAGAAATAATGCAGAATAGGAATTAATTTTTGCGCTCAATAAGGTTAAATATTGTTGTGCTAAACCCTTGAAAATTAGCATTTACCTATAAGGGGATTTATCGGGTACAATCCCGCCGGAAAGTCGGGACAGGCTCTGGGAAGTTGTGTCTCTATACTTGGAATAGAGTTTCTCAGTAAAGCGTTGAAAGAGTGTTGTACATCATTTACACCTCTTAAAATGGTTAATTTTAAGCCTGTTTAAGGAACAAAAAGTGTATGCGCTGAAAATCAGTGTCTGAGAAATGGGAAAATTTAAGCAGTCTGAACAAACGCTAAACCAGCTTAATGCCTATATTTATTTTGCTGAAACGGGTTTTTGCACAACTTGTCCCGCCCTCCAGGCGGGAGATTCACGTTGCCATTCATTGCTAAAGAGACATTCTGCATACTATTAAGTTGATTCAATATGATTTTTTATCTTTATTGGAGCAAAAACATGATACATGACTAAAGAGAATTCGATTAAATTATTTGAATCAAAAAAGATTAGAGTTCACTGGGATGATGAGCAAGAAAAGTGGTACTTCTCAATTATTGATATTATTGAGACATTGACAGGGAGTAGTAACCCACGTAGATACTGGAGTGACTTAAAACGCAAGCTGATAAAGGAAGGATTTAATCAGTTGTACGAAATTATCGTACAACTGAAATTAGAATCAGCAGACGGTAAAAAATATGTAACAGATTGCTCAGATACAGAAGGATTACTTAGAATTATTCAATCGATTCCATCACCCAAAGCTGAACCTTTTAAATTATGGTTAGCAAAAGTGGGATATGAAAGGATTGAAGAGACCGAAGATCCCGAATTGGCATTTGATAGAGCGATGGAAACATATCTCAAAAAAGGATATTCCAAAAATTGGATAAATCAACGATTAAAAAGCATTGAGGTTCGAAAAGAATTGACAGATGAATGGGAAGTAAGGGGTGTAAAAAAGGGACAGGAGTATGCTATTCTGACTGATGAAATCACGAAAGCCTGGGCAGGAATCACAACCAAGCAGTACCGGGATTTCAAAAAACTAAAAAAAGAAAACCTTCGTGATAACATGACTAATTTGGAATTAGTATTGAATATGCTTGCGGAAACTTCAACAACAGAACTGTCAAAGAAAAAGAAACCACGAACATTTAATGAAAATAAAATGATTGCTAAAAAAGGTGGAGCAGTTGCAGGTAATGCACGAAAAGATTTGGAAAAAAAATTAGGTAACAGTGTGATTAGTCCATTAAATGCTAAAGAGTTGAAGAAAAAAGATGACATTGAACTTGATGAATAAGCAACGAAATGGCAATAATTAAGCATCGTTTTCATTTCCTGAATATCCCGCCCGGGGCGGGACAGGTTGTGCTTATTGTTGAACTAAACCGGGTTCAATC
>JAFGEO010000010.1 GCA_016931575.1 Bacteroidales bacterium
GCTAATTTTTCAGCAATTGAACGACCTAATCCTCGTCCACTCCCTGTTACTATTGCCACTTTGTTTTTTAATCCTAATTCCATCTATTATTTAAATTTTAGTTCGTACTGTGTATCCCTGCATGGCACACAACCAGTGACTTGTAACTTCTAAATATCATCCGCCGCCGCCGAATCAAGGTACCAGTCCAGCACACCGTATTCAGGGCTAATCTTGCCTGCAGGATACTTTTTCGATGCGGCTTCCCGGTTAATTATCTGGCGCACAATGCCTTTCTTACTTTCACCTGTTGCCATGAATGTTACACGCCTGGCCGCATTGATCACCTTTGCAGAAAGGCTTATGCGGTATTGGCCGGATTCGGGGTGCCTGGTAATCCCGCAAAGTGCCGATGATGTAAGCAGTTCAGGCTGATCCGGAAAAATTGAAGCTGTATGACCGTCATCTCCAACACCCAAAAAGATCCAGTCTAAAATAGGAACACTATTTTGTGCAGGCACGTTTTCCTTTAGGAGAGCAGCATACCGGACGATTTCTTCTTTTGGATCCGCTTCTCCGATAATCCGTTTTACATTTTCTTCCGGAATATCAATGTGGTCGAACAGGACCTTCCTGGCTGCGCCATAATTACTATCCTCATCATCGGGAGAAACACAGCGTTCGTCCCCCCAGTAGAAACAGATACGCTTCCACTCAATCTTGTTTTTGCGTTGCTGGTTAAATTCACCCAGCTTGGTAAAGAAAAGTAAAGGTGTAGTTCCCCCTGAGAGGGCTACATTGACCCTGGCCCGTGTCTGGAAAGTTTGGTTAATATAACGGTAAAATTCCTCTGCCAGGGAATCGGCCATAATTTCAGGTTGAGTAAAAATGCGAATGTCCGGTTTCATAGAACTATTATTTAGAGTTCACAATAAATGCCATCTTGTGTTAGATTCTTACAGGGATATCTCCAGCTAAGGTTTTCACCTTCGATAAGGTCATCTGCGGGCTGTGGTCCCCAGGTACCTGAAGGATAGCCATGCAGCCCCGTATCAGGATGCCCGTCCCAGTAACCGAGTACCGGATCGATCAGCTTCCAGGCTTCATCGACCGCGTCTCCTCTTGCGTAAAGGGTAGCATCGCCATTCATACAATCCAGTAATAAGCGTTCATAAGCCTCAGGTAGAAAGCTGGAACTAAGGTCTGAATAATGAAAGTCCATATTCACCTCCTGCACCTTGAAGCCTGCACCGGGAACCTTCATCCCGAATTTCAGCAGGATACCTTCATCGGGCTGAATCCGTATCACGAGCTGATTATCATGGTTCATAGCAGACTCATAAAAGCAGAATAGTCTGTGCGGAGTGGGTTTAAAATGGATAACTGCTTCTGTCACCCGGGTGGGCAACCTTTTCCCGGTACGTATATAGAAAGGCACTCCCCCCCAGCGCCAGTTATCAATAAAAAGACGCAGGGCCACATAGGTTTCAGTCCGTGAAGCGGGATCCACCCCTTCCTCCTCACGATAGCCTTTGAGCTGATCTCCCCGGATCGTAGAGGCCATATACTGGCCCCTGATGATCCCGCCTCGGATGTCATCCTCAGTAAAGGGCCTCATAGCCTGAAAAACTTTCAGCGTTTCATTGCGGATCGCTGTGGGATTATTCACCGCAGGAGGTTCCATGGCCATGATTGCGGCTAGTTGCAGTAAATGGTTCTGCACCATGTCACGCAAGGCTCCCGAATTCTCGTAATATCCTCCACGTCCTTCAACTCCGATACTTTCAGCCGAAGTGATTTCAACATGGTGAATGTAATTCCGGTTCCACAAGGGCTCAAAAATTCCATTGGAAAACCTTGTTACCATTATATTCTGAACGGTTTCTTTTCCCAGGTAATGATCAATGCGGTACACTTGGTCCTCTTCAAAACACGAATGGATAAACTTATTAAGTTTACGGGCTGATGCCAGATTATAGCCAAAGGGTTTCTCAAAAATTATCCTGCGCCAGTTTGCAGTTGTTTCCCTGTTAAGATTATGAGCAGCGAGGGCAGCCGGGATAATTTCGTAGAGTGAAGGAGGGGTCGCCAGGTAAAAAATAAAGTTTTGGGGGATTTTATCAACTTCTGTGATCTCATCCAGTTTTCTCTTCAAACGCGAATAATCATCCACTGAAGAGGTATCCAGTGCCACATAGTAAAGCTGTTTCAATAATTTACTGTCTGAAAGATCGCCGGAAAAACTGAATTTTTCCAGCTCCTGCCCCATGTGCTCCCGGTAACTGTGATCCGAGTATTCTGTTCTGCCAATCCCAAGGACTGCAAACCGTTCAGGAAGAAATCCCTGCGCTTCCATCCGAAGTAAGGCAGGCAATAGCTTTCTTTTAGTCAGATCTCCTGATGCGCCGAAAATAACCAGCACATGATCCTTTGGTTTTAGCATATCCCAAGCGTATATAGTGGGATAAAATTAGCCAATTTCCCGAAGTTGTGAGGCATTAATAAAAAGAACATCTCCTAATTCTTCAAAACCAAGGAAAGTGTCCCTGTCGAACTTGAGCTGTTCTTCGAGAAAACCGATCATGGTAAGCCCGGCTTCCTTAGAATAATCACAGATCAGCCGTTTGTAGCTCTGAGTTTCCTCAATGGGCAGAATTTCTATATTCTTCGGGGATATTGGAAGGCGGCCGCTCAGAATGAGGTCTGTAAGTTTCTCCCGACTGTTATCGGCGTATTTGCGGTTAGTAATTTCAAATATCCTGATCTTTCCCTTGCGCCATGCGGGGTGGCCAAGAATGATGTAACTCAGAAGGATCATCAGGTTGGAATTATCCTGATCGAAGCGGCGGATCCATACATGGATGCCGTTCTTGTGATGTATATTCTTCGAACTAGTCCCAAGCACGGCAATATCCAGCTTCGCTGCACGGGCTATGGCAACATTCTCCATAATTGGCCTTACGGAATCCGGCTTCGACTTATCAAACTCAAACAGGATCATATTATTTGCCATTCCCGAAACACCCGGCAGTTGAATGATCTGTGCCACGGCAGTGGTGAAGGATGAGGAAATCAGCGTATCGAGGAAAACTTTATTATCATCTCCGGCAATCGCAAGAAGCTTTTGAATTATAGCCTGGGCCCGTTCATTCGAAGCATTTGAGAAATAATCCTCGATGAAATGAATGTAAGTGCCAAATCCGTAACGATCGGATATCCATCCCAGCAACTGAAGCGACTTATCATTATTGAAAGTATTGCTGGACACACAAATTACCGAAGGTCTCCAGTGTTCGCTGTCCACTGCCTTCCTTTTTTTCTGCATGTAAACCTGGATATTTCGGGACAGCTGAAAAATAGCAGCCTGAAAGATCGAGGCCATACCTCCCCGGTCCCTGTGGAAGTAGCTGATCATAATGTACAGCAGGATCATTACGATAAAGGCCAGCATGGCATAGAAAGCCTGCATCTTGAACATCAGCCAGGTGCAACTGATGAAACCGGTCAGGGAAAAATACCAGCGTGATCTGAATACAGGCCGATAAGAGGGATCTGCACCAAAGTGGTACAGGAAGGAGATCAGGCAGATCGATCCATAAGTGACCATAAAAAACATGGAAATGATCTGCGCCACAAAATCTACGCCCCCAATGAATACAAAGATGAATGCTATAATGCTGGTAACCAGCGTGGCATTGCGTGGTTCATTGGCTTCTCCGACACCTTTTGCCAGGATCCGGTTAACCCCTCTAAGGGGGATGGAATTATCAAGTGCCAGTGCCTGGAGTGTCCTGGGAGCTACCAGTATTGAACCAATTGCTGATGAAATTGTCGATGCTGCCAAACCGAGAGGAATAATGATCGCGCCTCCAAGGGCAATTTTTGACATGATAAGCTGGTTCCCGACAAGCTGGTCTGCAGGTGCGGATATCGATAGTTTGTAAGCAATAAAAATATAGATGATCATTCCCAGGACAGTTGCCAGGGTGGTCCCCATGGGTATTGACCTGCTTGGGTCTTTCAGGTCTCCGGAAAGCCCTACACCGGCAGTCATTCCGGTAAATGCCGGGAAAATAATGGCAAAAACGGTAAAAAATGATACGTTAAGCGTTCCCTGGTTCATGGAAAAAGGCTCCGGCTTGAATCCATCGGCAACAACGGCCTTGCCCAGGAAAAAAAGCACGAGGCTGATCGCCAGGATAGCCACTACGTAATATAGGGTCTTCACGCCTATTCCGGCTCCCTTCTTAAGTATAAGATAGGCCAGGCCGATGGTAGTGGGAATGCTTACTATTCTGCGCGCCCAATCCGGTGAGAAAGACATTTTATCGAGGATTGGTGAGAATGCTTCAGTGAAAGCGATGATATAAAACGCTACACTGATTGCCTGGGAGAAATAGAGGGCTATTCCGATAGTTGCCCCGATATTCAGCCCGAATGACCGGCTGATAATGAAATACTCACCGCCACCCTCTACACGTTGATTGGTTGCCAGCTCGGCAATGGAAAGTGCAGTAGGGATCGTAACGATATGACCAACCACAATAATCCCGACAGTTCCCAAAAAACCCAGCGTCCCGACCGCAAAGCCAAAGCGAAGAAACAGAATTGCCCCTAATATGGTGGAGATTGCAGTAAAAAATACAGGAGCGGTACCAAAACTTCTGGCTTTTCTTTCAGTGACCATAAGGAACTGGGTTTGATGAAAAAGCTAAACTATAAAACCCCGGCCGCTTTTTTACAATTCCCGGGAGAAAAAACATGCAAAAAGAAGGAAAACAGCTCTGATATCCTGTCACTGCTTAATGATCACTTCGACCACCGAATTTCCCTTTTTGTTATCCCTGAACTTAACCAACAGGTCATAAAAACCTGTGGCACTGCATACAAAAACAGCTTCTTTGAAATATTGCCCGTCGAAAATATTGGTCATGATCCGGGTATCAGCCTCCATTAATTCAACAATAGCCTCCCCGGTGTAAAAATTCGGGTCTTCAATATGGTTGGTAACCCTGAAAATATACTTGGTACCCTTGTTAAGTTTCAGGGTAATAAAATACTCGTTCTCATAATCAATATCACTGACCTCATCCAGTTTAAACTCGACCTGTTTAATAAAAATTTCTTTCTGAGCCTGTGCCGAATAGGTAGCGCCAACCAGAATGACAAGGAAAATAGCGGAACGTAATAATTTCATGACAATAATTTTACAGCTGATGGTAACCGACCTGATAAAGTTAATATCTAGTCAGTTTGTTTATCGTTCAGCCAGGTTAATTTTGTATCAAAGAGAATTAAACGGGCATGTTCGGCCACCCGAAGCGTTTCAGATCCACTCAGTCGAACAATCTCCTGGGAAATATTCTCGTAATAATAATCTTTCGTAAGACCAGTACAACGGGTCTTCCCATTACGGATATAAAACAGAGCTTTTACCTGTCTTTTCTCGTCAAAACTTTTCAGGGCATCTTCCAGGGCATCCAGGCGGGACCAGTCATCTCTCTCTATTCCCCACCAATCCTTAGCTGCCTTGATGCTGAGCTTATGGATCAGCCGGCTCAATTCCTCGCTGCTGCTGGATTCGATTTTTTTTCGGTTTGTAGCATTGTTGTAATAATCCGGGAAGGTGATCCTGATAAAAGGGATCTGACTTTCCTCAGGAAGGTGAATGCCCGAAAACCCGAAATTACTGAAGGTAAGGTCCTCCAGGAGCCATCCTGCCCGTATCGAGAGGTTGTCAATATTGTAATCGATGATCTGGCCATAGCCATATATATTGTCAGCCCCGGGATAAATCAGATTTTTGTAGTTGGTAAGCTTAACGAATTCATCGTTCTCCAGCAGGCTTAGAATTTCAGGTATGGCTTTCCCTTCAAGGTTTTCAAGCTCAGTTTTTGCATTCTTTATTTCAGACCAGTCGGAAAGGCAAAATTCTCTGATCAGCTCTGGAATGTCAGCCTGTGCATTTAGTGATCCTGCCAGGGACAGTAAGATCAGGCAATAAAAAAGATGACTAATTTTTTTCATGTTTCCTTTTTTCTTTTTACACAACTTATCTAAAATTAGTAAAATTCTTCAGAATGGCAATAACAATCGAGCGCTCATCCTATTGAACTGTTTCATACTAAAATCTTTTCAATTACGTATCTTATGAATACAGCCCGTTTATCGATAAACAAAGCTGGGTTTTCATAATTTTGAAACAATGTTAATAACTAGTATCATGAAAATAAGATCAGGCCTGCTGCTACTTGTTCTGGCATGCTTCCTTGCATCATCCTGTCATGCGCCTTACTCAAGCTCAAAAAGAAAAAAAGGGGAATCCTGTGACTGCCCGAAACATCATAAGGAAAAAAGATACAAAACTCACCGGATCAAGTGATTTTGTCCCGAAATTCCTATGTTCGTTACAAATCAATTTATATATTAGCAGGCCGATTAGTATCCTGAAACTGAACCCTTAACAGTTGGAAGTTTATCCAACTGATTACCCTGACCTTAGGGTCAGCTCTGAAAAAACAGACATCCGGCTCAAGCAATTCAATAAGCCCTCACATCAGAACTATAGCTTCAGGAAATTGTGCCGGATTGAAGCATGAAAAAACCGGTGTATTTTTTCTGAGCTTACCGGCCAGGTCAACATCTGCCCCTATAGGCCGAAGAATTGTTTTGACAGTATGTAATTTAAAGTGATTATAAATAGCAGGGTTTTGGGATTATTTTAAGTACCCCGTTAAGGGAAAATGGGCCGGAGATACTAAACATGACTGAAATCAACGGAAGGAGAGCAATCCGGCAACAAAAAACTAACAAAGATCCTGTTATTTTAACAGGTTTTAAATTATAAAGCAAGGCTGAATTAGGTTTCCGGAAAGTAAAACTTTCATTATCTTGCGGCCTGTTATAAAAATAACACTAAGAAAGCGAACATAATAAATTAGATAGAAATGCAGAGTAAACTTCAGGAACTCACCGATAAGATTTATCAGGAAGGTGTGGAAAAAGGAAATGCCGAAGCACAGCAAATCGTTGATAATGCAAAAGCTGAGGCAGCTGCTGTCATTGAAAAGGCAAAAAAGGAAGCTGAATCCATCATCGAGGAGGCCAAAAAGAAAGCCGTAGAACTAAAAACGAATACGGAATCAGAAATTCGGCTCGCCAGCAAACAATCTGTGAATGCCCTTAAGCAACAGGTTATTGATCTGATCAATGGAGAAATTACCACTCTGGCTGTGAAATCTGCCTTCGATAAAGATTTCGTTAAAAGGATCATTGACACCACACTGGCCAACTGGTCAAAGTCAGGTCAGGATATGGACCTTAGCATCCTCCTCTCAAAAGAGGATGAGAAAAATCTGTCCGATTTCTTTAAGAAAGAAGCCAAAGCATATCTTGATAAAGGAATCTCACTGAGTTTTGACGAGAATGTAAAGAATGGCTTTCAGTTGGGACCAAAAGACGGAAGTTATAAGGTCTCTTTTACCGAGGAAGATTTCATTAACTTTTTCAAACAGTACCTGCGTCCCCGATTAGTTGAAATCCTGTTTGTTGCAGAATAATTATGAGTAGAGAATATCATTATCTTGTTGCCGGACTGCCTGATCTGCTGTTGGATGATTCCAAACTCCAGATTGACCTGAATGAATTCAGGGAACTGCTGGAGGAGAATCTGGCCCAACCGGATCTTGAGTTGGTGAATACCTACTTCTATCGGTTCGACAATAAAAATATCCTGGCCCGCCTGCAGGATCCGGAAGCCCAGCCCGATGGCAGGGGTAACTTATCCCCGGATCAGCTGGACCTTGTTTTTCAGGCCGCCAGGGAGGGTTCTTTTGCCAGTGATTTTACTGACATCCCACCCTATATCGATCAGTTTCTGGCAGCCTACACCCAGGACAGCCCTATTTTCGAAAATAAGGCCTGGGAACTTCAGCTCAGCGAACTATACTACCAGTATGCCACCTCCGTTGAAAACCAGTTCATTGGTTCCTGGTACGAATTCGAGAAGAATATGGCAAACCTGGTTACTGCTGCTCAATGCCGGAAATACAACATTCCTGTTGATAACCAGCTGATCGGAACCGGGGAGATCCTTGAGAAACTTCAACGCAGTAACGCCCGCGATTTTGGTCTGGACAATGACTTTCCCGCACTCGAGGAAATTCTGAAAGCGACCGAAGAGCAGGATCTGAAAGATTTTGAACTCAAAATGGATCGTATCCGCTGGGCTTTCCTTGACGAAGAAGTATTCTTCTATTATTTCAGTGTGGAAAGGATCTTCTCATTCCTTATTAAACTTGCCATCATCGAACGATGGATGGTTCTCGATAAGGAAACGGGACAAAAATTATTTAATGAATTACTAAGCAATATGGAAGCTACTTACGAGTTTCCGGAAGAATTTAAGCTAAAAAAATAATAGTATACCATGTCGACAAAAGGTAAAGTAAAAGGTATTATCGCGAACCTGGTTATCGTTGAAGCGTATGGTCCGGTTTCACAAAATGAGATCTGTTTCATCTCCACCGGAAGCACGCAACTGATGGCTGAGGTTATCAAAATAAACGGTCAAAACGCTTATGTGCAGGTATTTGAAAGTACCCGCGGCGTGAAAATTGATTATGATGTCGATTTCGCGGGTCACCTCCTGGAAGTAACATTGGGACCGGGAATCCTTTCCAAAAACTATGACGGTCTGCAAAACGACCTGGATAAAATGGACGGAGTATTCCTGAAGCGGGGTGAATACACTCACCCTCTGGATCCGGGAAAAAAATGGAAGTTTAAACCCCTGGCTAAGGCAGGTGATGTAGTGGAAGCAGCTTCCTGGCTCGGACAGGTGGATGAAAACGGCATGCCCCACAAGATCATGGTTCCTTTTACCTTTAAAGGTAACTATACCGTGAAATCTGTTGTTGAAGCCGGTGAGTATACGATCGAAGACACTATCGCTGTCCTGCTGAATGCGGATAAGAAGGAAGTCAAAGTTACCATGACCCAGAAATGGCCGGTTAAAATGGCAATCACTGCATTCCGGGAGAAACCCCGTCCTTTCAAACTCCTTGAAACAGGGGTAAGGACCATCGATACGCTGAACCCTATCGTTGAAGGCGGAACAGGCTTTATCCCCGGTCCATTCGGTGCCGGAAAAACCGTACTTCAGCACGCTATCTCAAAACAGGCCGAAGCGGATATCGTTATCGTTGCTGCCTGTGGCGAACGTGCCAATGAGGTAGTGGAGATCTTCACCGAATTCCCTGAACTTGAAGACATACGTACCGGAAGAAAGCTGATGGAACGTACCACCATTATTGCGAATACCTCCAACATGCCGGTTGCTGCCCGTGAAGCTTCTGTGTACACGGCAATGACTTTGGGTGAATATTACCGGTCCATGGGACTAAAAGTCCTGATGCTTGCCGACTCAACCTCACGTTGGGCACAGGCCCTCAGAGAGATGTCGAACCGTC
Source organism: Bacteroidales bacterium (assembly GCA_016931575.1). Lineage (GTDB taxonomy): Bacteria > Bacteroidota > Bacteroidia > Bacteroidales > UBA10428 > UBA10428. Next base: position 9,450 of record JAFGEO010000010.1, read on the forward strand.
TGGAAGAACTTCCGGGCCCTGACGCCTTCCCGATGGACCTTCCGGCGATCATCTCCAACTTTTATGCACGGGCAGGTTTCGTATACCTGAAAAACGGAGAGACAGGCTCCATCACCTTCATCGGAACAGTTTCCCCTGCCGGTGGTAACCTGAAAGAACCCGTTACCGAATCGACCAAGAAAGCAGCCCGCTGTTTTTATGCCCTTGCCCAGCAACGTGCCGACAGCAAGCGCTATCCCGCAGTCGACCCCATCGATAGCTACTCAAAGTACCTGGAATATCCGGAATTTGAAGAGTATGTTGAGGAAAAGATCTCCGACACCTGGATCAGTATGGTTAACCATTCAAAAACTATCCTCCTCCGCGGAAAAGAAACTTACGAACAGATCAACATCCTGGGGGATGACGGAGTGCCGGTTGGTTACCATGTTACCTACTGGAAATCGGAAGTTATCGACTTCGTGATCCTTCAGCAGGATGCTTTCGATGCCATCGACCAATCAACACCAATCGAGCGTCAGCAATATATGCTGGAGCATGTCCTCCGACTGTGTGATGCTGATTTCAGTTTTGAATCCTTCACGGAGGTTGACGGCTATTTCAAGCGCATCATCAACCTTTACAAGCAGATGAATTATTCCGAGTTCAATTCAGAAAAATTCAACAAATTCGAAAAAGAACTTCAGGAAGTACTTCAGGAACGAATCGTTGCATAGGTCTTTTTAGTAACACAGAAAAACAAGAAAAAATGAGTTCAAAAGCATTTCAGAAAATATATACAAAGATCACGCAGATTACCAAAGCGACCTGTTCACTGAAAGCTTCAGGAATTGGATACGACGAACTGGCAGTGGTTAACGGGAAGCTTGCCCAGGTGGTAAAAATCATTGGTGACACCGTTACACTCCAGGTATTCGGCGGTACCGAGGGTATCCCTACCAATGCTGAAGTTACCTTCCTGGGGAAATCTCCTACAATTAAAGTAAGTGAAGACCTTGCAGGCAGATTCTTCAATGCCTTTGGTGAACCTATCGATGGCGGTCCTGCCGTGGAAGGTGAAGAGCGTGAGATCGGCGGTCCTTCCGTTAACCCCGTGCGCAGAAAGCAGCCTTCCGAACTAGTGGCCACCGGTATTGCGGGTATCGACCTGAACAACACTCTGGTATCCGGACAGAAGATCCCTTTCTTCGCAGACCCTGACCAGCCTTTCAACCAGGTAATGGCCATGGTTGCCCTTCGTGCCAAAACTGACAAGATCATCCTGGGAGGTATGGGCCTTACCAACGATGACTACCTCTTCTACAAGAACGTATTCGACAATGCAGGTGCCCTCGACCGCATCATCAGCTTTGTTAACACCACAGATGATCCGCCTGTTGAGCGTCTGCTGGTTCCTGATATGGCCCTGACTGCTGCGGAATATTTTGCAGTAGACAAGAATGAGACTGTGCTCGTACTGCTGACCGACATGACACTCTTTGCCGATGCGCTGAGTATCGTATCAAACCGCATGGATCAGATCCCCTCGAAAGATAGCATGCCTGGGTCGCTCTATTCCGACCTGGCCAAGATCTACGAGAAAGCTGTACAGTTCCCGTCAGGTGGATCGATCACCATTATTGCGGTAACAACACTTTCAGGCGGTGATATCACCCATGCCATCCCTGATAACACAGGATACATCACTGAGGGCCAGCTCTTTCTGCGTCGTGATTCCGATATCGGAAAGGTAATCGTTGACCCCTTCAGGAGTCTGTCTCGCCTGAAGCAGCTGGTAATCGGCAAGAAAACCCGCGAGGATCATCCAAATGTGATGAACACCGCAGTGCGTCTGTATGCTGATGCTGCCAATGCGAAGACCAAGATGGAGAACGGTTTCGACCTGACCGATTACGATCAGCGAAGCCTTGATTTTGCTAAGGATTATTCTGAGAAACTCCTTGCCATCGACGTAAACATCGAGATCGACCAGATGCTTAATACCGGTTGGGAACTCTTCAGTAAACACTTCAGGAAAGAAGAAGTGGGTATTAAGCAGGAGTTGATGGATAAGTATTGGAAAGAAAATTAGTTCTGTAAAAGCAGGACTTAGCTAGCCAGCATGTTGCGACTTGAAACTTGAACCTAATTAAAAATGGCCATAAAATTTCAATATAACAAAACCTCTCTTCAGAGCCTTGAAAAACAGCTCAAGGTAAGGGTGAGGGCTTTGCCTACGATAAAAAACAAGGAGTCGGCTCTGCGAATTGAAGTGAAACGTGCTAAGGACGAATCGAAACGCCTGGATAAGGAATTAAGTGACGCCATTCAATCGTATGACTCCATGGTCGAACTATGGGGTGAATTCGATACGAGCCTGATCACCATTGAGAATGTGAATCTGGGGGCAAAGAAGATTGCAGGCGTACAGACCCCGGTGTTGGAGGGAATTGATTATTACCTGAAGGAATTCAGTATTTTCAATCAACCAAAATGGTTCCTGAGTGGTGTCGAGATTGTAAAGAAGATGGTGAACCTGGCGATTGAGCGGGAAGTTTTCCACCGGAAAATGGAACTGCTGGACTATGCAAGAAAAAAGACCACACAGAAGGTAAACCTGTTTGAGAAGGTTCAGATCCCGGGATATGAAGATGCCATTCGTAAAATCAAGCGTTTCATGGAAGATGAGGACAACCTGTCCAAATCGGCTCAGAAAATTGTAAAAACAAGACAACAGGAGGAGGTAGCATGATAGTACCAATGAAAAAATACGCCTTCCTTGTTTATCATAAGGAGTACATTGATTTCCTGAAAGGCATTCAGGATATTGGGGTCCTTCATGTCATCGAAAAAGAAAGCGGTGAGATAGAGGAGGAGGAAATCCACATAAAATACGAACAGCTCAGTAAATTGAATGATGCGCTGAAATTCCTGTCTAAAAGGAACGTTGAGAAAGCAGAAGAAAAAGAAGAGAAGCGTAGTGGTGAAGAAATTCTGACTGAACTCACCAAGCTGAGAACTGACCTGGAAGATTACACACAAAGACTTGCACACCTGAACAAGGAAAAGCAAGTTGCAGAACCCTGGGGTGAATTTAGCTGGGAAACAATCGATAAGTTAAAAGAAGCAGGTTATCATCTCGATTTTTTCCTTTGTCTCTCGCGGGATTTCGATCCTCAGTGGGAGGATATCTATAACCTGAGCATAATAAATGAGTTGAACGGGCAGACCTACTTTGTAATTGTTCGAAACTCGGAGGAGACCATCGAGCTGGATGCTGAGAAAGCGGTACTGCCAAAAACCTCCGTTTCAAAACTTTACAAACAGATTGAAGAGATTGAAAATATCCTTCAAAAAACCGAGCAGCGTTTTGATCATATTGCCAAATCAGGCATTAAGAAACTTGAACAACACAAGAACAGCCTGAAAGCTGATCTTGATTTTAACAACGTTGTGCTCAACACCCATAAAGAAGCTGAAAATAAACTTATGTTGCTGGAAGGATGGGTACCGAAGGAGACTGAGGAGGAGCTAAATACTTACCTCAATAAATCAGGGGTGTATTTCGAAACTGAAAATGCGATCCCTCAGGATAAGCCCCCCATCAAGCTTAAGAATAATAAGTTTGCCCGGTTATATGAGCCGGTAGGGGAATTATATACGATGCCAGACTACAAGGAGATTGATCTCACTCCTTTCTTCGCTCCTTTTTTTATGATGTTCTTCGGGTTCTGCCTTGGAGACGTGGGCTATGGCCTGGTAATCCTGCTGGCCACGCTCCTGCTCAGATCGAAAGTTAAAAGCTCCATGCGTCCTCTGTTAAGCCTGGGAAGCTATTTGGGAGCTGCGACAATCATTATGGGTTTTATCAGTGGGACCATCTTTGGAGAAAACATGCTGGAATGGAGTGCCCCCTGGATGAAAATCCCGCAAAGGATCATGCTCAATACCGACCAGTTAATGATGTTATCGTTTGCAGTTGGTGGGGTACAGACCATTTTTGGTATGTTCATTAAAGCTGCCAACCAGGCAAAACAATTCGGATTTGCCTATGCACTTTCCACCCTTGGATGGATTTGGGTCATTCTTGGAGGCGTAATTCTTTATGGCTTGAAGGAAGCTGAGATGATCGGTGCTGCGCAGTTTAAACTGTATTTCATCATCGTTGCCGGTATCGGTTCGATCTTCATATTTTTTATGAATTCACCAGGCAAAAACATTTTCCTGAATTTTGGTCTGGGAATCTGGGATACCTATGGTATGGCCTCTGGTCTTCTGGGTGATCTGCTTTCCTATGTTCGGCTTTTTGCCCTGGGTATTTCCAGTGCTGTGCTTGGTAATGTATTCAATCAGCTGGCCTTCAGCTTAAGTCCGGACGTTCCGGTAGCAGGTCAGCTTGTAACCATACTTATCCTGCTCTTTGGTCACGGCCTGAACTTCTTCATGTCAGCCCTTGGTTCATTTGTTCACCCCTTGCGTCTTACCTTCGTTGAGTTCTATAAGAATGCGGGATTTGCAGGCGGAGGAAGAAAATACGAACCATTCAAA
>JAFGEO010000089.1 GCA_016931575.1 Bacteroidales bacterium
ACAAGTTGCACAAACAGTACAAAACGCAACAACTTTAGAGCGTGAGCTAGCACCATTTGACAGTATTGCCGACCATCATGAAAAACTATTAATAACAATGGATTACGAAACTGGTACATATAACGGAATAAAAAAACTAAACGCATTAGATTGGCTTACAAAGACCGAAAAATAAGGGCGATCCGATATCATGTATAAAACATTGGGAATTAAGGGGTTGTTTGAATTGTTCTGCCCAGCATCAGCTTTTGCAACTGCAGACAGTGACGAAGCCTGCAATCCCTAAGGTTTCATAGTGTGCCGGGAAGCAATGGACAACATAATTTACCCATTGCATGCATGTATATCAGGCGATGGCTTTTAATGCCCGTATTGCTCAGGAATTGGAAGCTTAAGGAAAAGCAGGGTAAAGGTACGCCACAGGGCGGAGTGATCAGCCCATTGCTGGCAAACCTTTTTCTGCACTTTGCGTTGGACGCATGGCTTGAGAAGACTGACAGGACAGTGAAGTTTGCACGATATGCCGACGAGGCGATCTTACACTGCAGGAGCAAAGCCCATGCAGAATGGGTACTAAAGAAGGTAGACGAACGAATGCTACTCAACTTGTCAACCGTTGTGTAACGCCAGGTTTATTCTCCCAGGGTCACTATTGAGTGCAAAGCTTTATCATTTACCCGGATATCCTTTATTTCGGGAAAACCGTGGATAGGTTCTTTAGTTTATTGAAAATACACCGCGATTTTGAAACTGCGGTGTGTTAACTTAACCCTTTCCGCAAGCCCGCCTGCTCTGGTGGTTCCTGCTCATCATCTTCACAATGAAATTCACCGCCCTTCCTGGGGCCAGGCGATAAAGAAGGTCCAAAAACCTGGCATTTTTGCCTACAAAAACACGGACTTGTTTTTCTCTATGCCACTGATCATGATCGCTGCTGCCTTTTCCGCCGTGAGCATCATCCTAATTTATACCTTATTTAAATTGCATTCCTGCCGGAACTGCCTGATTCACTGCTGAACGAATGCTCCCGTTGACAATTATTTAGAGAGGAGCAGAAAAGAGGCATGAACGGGTTAACAAGTCTGACGCCCGGTTGTTTATCAGGGAAAACTACGTCAAACCAAAACAAGTACCAGGCACTTGCTAAGTGGACATCCTATGAAAAGCAAACCTTCTGCACCGGTAATTATCAGCAGCTTCTTTTATTCTTTATTCCCCTTAACATTTATAAGGCATTTACGATTTCCCCTTTCGGGAAATGGCCCGTGCAGGTCGCAATTAATTCAGAAAAATTTAACGATCAGGTAAGTTGATTTTGTTACCCGTGAGGTATCTTTGGCCGCCTGATCTGACTTGGATACATATACCTAACAGCATACACCATGAAACGCTTATTTTACTTAGTATTCGTACTGACCTCCCTTTTTGCGGGGAGTTCGTTATCTGCCCAGGAATTCCTGATCCGCGATGAGGTGCATACCTATACGGATGCCGACTGCGGGTTCTACTGGTGGTACGACATGTCCTCCTATCCGGAGAACTGGGTGTCGCCTGTTGACTACTGGAACGGGACCATTCAGCTGCGGGTGGAGATCCTTTCGCAGCCCACAAACACTCCCGCGAAATTCTCCTTCATCCTATGGGATGCCTGCTCAGGTGCCACCGGAGAGCTGGCGGGGATGCACACCCTGGTGGGAAGTGGAAGCCCCAGGGTGGGAACCTCCAGCCAGCGGTTCAGTGATTACTATACAGTTAATGGGGGCATTGATATGTCGAATGCAGGCGTCGTAAGCAAGATGGCTGTCGATGTGCGAACCGAATCGGGCACATCGATCTCCTGTCCCGCCTGGGGTTACCCCGATTACCCCTGGTCGGCACGTGCAAACTGGTTCCCCATGCAGGTGCGCTTTACCGTTGTGGCAGTGGCATCCGGAGCAGGTTTCTCCGGATGGGGCAACTATACTTCCTCAGCTCCTGTTCACGGAACCAGCACAGGTCCTGCGGATCCTTCAACCTGCCGCGAGAACTGGAGTTCAGGTTCCTGCGATCCGGAGTTTATAGCAGATTCACCAACACCTTCATCCCTGGTTGTTGAGGCTGAAAGCATGACTCTTAGTGGCTACTTTGTTCAGGGACTTATGGGAGCATCCAACGGAAATGTGGCAGGGCTGTGGAGCCCTTCAGCTCAAAGTACGGAGGGCACGCTCTCGATGAATTTTCCCCATGCAAGCGGGCAATATGATATTAGAATAGTATACCTGGATGAAAATGATGGGGCATCCGACTTTAGTTTGCTGCGCAATGGCTCAGCAGTGGATTCCTGGAGCGGTGTGGAGCAAAGTTGTCAGAATGCCTACTCTGTACGGACCATAGCAAATCAGGCCCTTCAGATGGGTGATCTGCTGACGATACAAGGCTATCAGTCTGCCGGCGCCTATGCCAAAGTCGATTACATCGATTTTATCCCGCTGGGATCACCCCCTGCCAGCCTCAGGATCATGCCCCTGGGAACCTCCCTCACTTTTGATCAGTATGTGAGTGAAACAAGACCGGTGGGGGACCGGGGTGGATACAGGCAATTTCTGTACAGCATGCTCAACAGTGCGGGACTGGATTTTGATTTTGTTGGCAGCGAGTCTTCAGGGCAGAATATTTTTCCGGATTACGAGAATGCGGGATTTCCCGGCATTACCGCTCCCCAGCTGCTTCATCTGTTGAGGACGGGCTACAATCAGACCACAGCTACCCGGGAAACCTCCGGATATTACCTTGATGTCTTTCAGCCCGGACTGATCATCCTTGAAATTGGGACCAATGGTTTTACCACCAGCGTGGAAACGCTGGACAGCATTCTGACTGAAATTGACAAGTATAAACTACGAACAGGCATCGCCGCCAAAACCATCCTGGCACAGATCATTAACCGGAATCCTGTCTATGCACCGGTTTCTGATTACAATGCCAATATTGCTGGTCTGGTTGCCGGGAGGGCTGATGTCAGCGTGCTGCTGGTCGATCTGGAAAATGATGCCGGACTGATCTATGCGACCGATCCCGACGGCGATATGCATGACCAATTCCATCCCAGTCTGAAGGGCTACGCCAAAATAGCCCAGCTGCTGGTCGATGAGGTATTGCGGAGCCAGGGAATGCTGAGTGCCGCCCCCATCTTTTTGACAACTAATTCGATCGTATCACCGGCTTTGGGCGAAGCGTTCTACTACGATGCCCATGCAGCTGCAGGAGTAAAACCGGTTTACAGTCTCTCCGGGGCCCCTTCCGGGGTGACCGTGGATCCACAACTTGGTGTTGTTGAATGGCCCTCGTCCCTGAGTGGCAGCCATAATTTTCAACTGCTGGCAAACAATGCTTCCGGGCAGGGTTCTGAATCGATATCTTTGAACATTAACAGTTCGTCCACTACCGGCTATGAGAGCATCATGCCCCTTACGGTGACGAATGGGAATCGACGGGCACAAGCCGTTGTTATGCCTGAATCAGGGACTATTCAAAGCATGAGTATGTACCATGGTGCCGGGTCCGGTAATGCGCTATTTGCTGTGTATGCCGACAATTCAGGTTTTCCCGGTGACCTGCTGGGAGTGACCTCAGTATTTGCGGTGGACGGAACCACGGGTTGGCAGACTGAATACCTTACTGCTCCGGCAGCGGTTACAGCTGGCCAGACAGTCTGGCTGGCCTGGGTATATGAGAATCCACCTGTGCTGTATTATGGTTCAGGATCTCCGGGCAGGGCCACAACCAACGGTTCCTATGCTTCCGGAATGCCTTTGCAGTTTGGCACCTCCACGGTAGCTGAATACCAGTATTCCATCTATTGCAGCTACGCAGCCGGTGAAATAACTCCGACCCCTCCCGGGGCCCCAATAAACCTGACGGCAATTGCAGGTGCTAACCAGGTAAGTCTGAGCTGGGAACATTCCGGAGTAAACATCCTGGGATTCACCCTTGAAAGAAGCACCGGTGGCGGAGCGTTTTCCAGCCTGGCAGATATTGCAGCTTCGGAACGTACCTACATTGATAATAGCGTTTCGGCACCAGGGGATTATGCTTACCGTGTTTCAGCATACAATGCCACCGGGAACTCCGGCTTCAGCAATGAAACTTCTGTGATTTTGAGCACCGATCCTCCGCTAAGCCTGACGGCAGGAAATACCAGTGTTTTTGAATTGCTGGTCTATAATGCAAACAGAAGGGCGATGCAGGTTACCATTCCTGCCGGGGGACTGCTAAGCAGCATCAGCATGTACCATGGTCCGGTATCAGGAAATGTCCGGTATGCCGTTTACTCGGATAATGGGGGAAGTCCGGATGCGCTGCTGGGCATTACCCCGGTCACGCCTGCAGCCCCGACTACCGACTGGCAGTCAATTAATCTGGCCAGTCCAATAGCCGTAACTGGCGGACAAAAAGTCTGGCTGGCATGGGTTTATGAATACAGTACGCCGATATACTACACCGCTGGAATACCGGGAAGAGCAAGCTCCGATCAGACCTGGTCGGGAGGAATGCCTTCTGCCTTTGGGAGTTTTACAGTGAGTGATTACGTGTATTCCATCTACGCAACGGTCCAGACCCAAAGTCTGCCGGAGGAAGCCCCTGTAGCACCAACAGGACTCGATGCCTCGCTCAGTGGCGCTTCAACGGTAGATCTTTCATGGACTGACGCCTCTCTCAATGAGGAAAACTTTGTTCTGGAAAGAATGGAAACCGGGGGTAGCTATGCGGTAATTACGAGTCTTCCTGCAAATACCCAAAGTTATACCGACAATGTTCCTTCAATCGGAACCGGTTATTCCTACAGAATCCTGGCGGGGAACAGCTTCGGTCAGTCGGGCTACAGCAATGAAGCAGCTGTGGAAGTTCCTTTTCCTTCGGAGGAAGCAGTTGCAGGCTTCCAGACCGTTTTCGGCCAGGTAGTCTATAATGCCAACCGGAGGGCCCAGCGGATTACCATGCCGGAAAACGGTAGTCTGACTCAGATTAGCATGTACCATGGGCCCGGATCGGGGAATGTCAGGTATGCCGTTTATAGCGATAACGGAGGTTATCCTGCTCAGCTCCTGGGTGAAACAGGCCTTGTGCCCCTGGTAAATTCGAGCGTCTGGCAAACCGAAACCCTGCTCAGTCCGGTAGTGGTGACGGCAGGTCAGTCTGTCTGGCTGGCATGGGTATACGAATATCCGCCGCAGCTGTTCTATGAATCAGGAGGTGAGGGAAGGGCCAACTCTGCGGATACCTGGGGTGCAGGAATGCCGGCAGATTTTGGAACCAGCACGGTTACGGCATACCGCTATTCGATCTATGCAAGCTATGTCCCCGGAAGTTCCGGGGTAGCACCTGCAGCACCCGAAAGCCTAAGCTATACCTATGATGCATTAACGCCTGCGGTTCAGCTGTCATGGAGCGATAATGCCTCCAATGAGGACAATTTCCTGGTTGAAAGGGCTGTGAACGGGGGAGACTTTAGCCTGGTAAGCACGCTACCCGCCAATAGCAACAGCTATACCGATGGGGATATTGCCTATCTGAACGACTACGAATACCGCATCAGGGCATACAACAGCTATGGGTATTCAGGCTACTCCAATACGATAAGTTTAACTGCAACAGAAGTTTCGGCAAGCCCGATAACTGTTGGGCATGACATTCTCTACGGAACCGAAGTATATTCCGGTTTCAGGAGGGCACAGCAGGTGAGTATACCGGTTGCCGGACAGCTTACCTCGGTGAGCATGTATCACGGTGCTGCCAGTGGTAAGCTCCTTTACGGGGTCTATTCCGACCTGGGTGGTCAGCCGGATCAACTGCTGGGAACCACGGATCCGACCCCCGTCTCAGGCGGAACAGGATGGCAGGAAGTTGCCCTGCTAAACCCGGTGAATGTCACTGCCGGCGAGGCTGTGTGGCTTGCATGGGTCTATGAATTCGGAGCCCCGGTCTATTATACCTCCGGAACACCGGGTCGTGCGCATACCGATGATTATTATATGGGAAGCCTGCCGCTAAACTTCAATCCGGTTTCCACAGCGGATTATATCTATTCCATCTATGCAACATTGGTACCGGCTGCGGCCAAATCGGCAGAGCAGGATCTCCTGCCTCAGGAAGAGCTTAGCTTCAGACTGTTTCCGAACCCCGTTGCCGGAGATGAGTTTTATATCCTCCCGGAGATGAAATACGATGAGAATGAGCTGACCCGGATCGAACTTATTTCCGCCACCGGAAAGCTGCTGCAGGTTGAAGAACGCCTGCCGGAAGCCATGGATGCAGCCTTTGTGCTGAAAGGCTACCCGGTGGAGAACAACCTGCTGTTTGTCCGCATCACCGTGAGAAACCAGGTGTTTATCAGGAAGCTGGCGGTGATCAGGTTATGATGGTATTCATAAAGTTGATGGTTGATTGTTGGGGGAGACTTCAACCATCAACCATCAACACTCGACAATAGACAAATCAGTAACTGGAAAGAATCAAAACGGATGAGGGTTTATTTTTTCACCAGTTCTTGAAACATGCTATTCGTTTTGACTTTTATTAATCTGATTTCGATATTTTTACGGATAGAGGAGTATATAGAAGTCAGAACCCTGCGAAAATGAAGGAGCTTCTTAAAAGAATTAAAAAACTAACTGAACAATTCAATGAATATGGTATTGAACAGGCTTTAGACTGGAAGAAGTTCAACCAGTATGCCATTGTTCATCTTTCAACGAGTATTGAAGGATCTTCACTGACCCTGGAAGAGAATGAGCTTTTATTATCAGAAGGAATAACGGCCAAAGGGAAGCCGGTCGAGCACCATCATATGAACCAGGATCACTTCAAAGCTCTTGAGTATACCTTGTTGGCTGCAAAAGAAGAGCAAAAAATAACTATTGATTTAATACAGAAGATCTCTGCACTGGTAATGAAGAATACCGGAAGTGAATATAATACTATATCAGGCAGCTTTGATGCTTCAAAGGGAGAGTTAAGACTGGTTAACAATTATGCAGCAGAAACACGCTTTCCGGATTTTAAAAAAGTGCCTGATCTGCTGGAAGTTTTTTGTGCTGATATGATTCTTTATTCAAAACATAAAAACAAGGGAAAAGGAATGGGGATGAAGTTTTTCCAGATGTTTTGGAAATAATGCATTCCTGCTTTTCGGCAGTCAAAGCCAGGGTACATTACTCAGATTCCCTGTCTCACAACAAAAAACAAGCAGGTTTTATTTTGTTTATGGTTACTTAATGAGAGAATATATTGCCCATCAGGTAATGAGAAATTCACTTCATTTTCAGGTGAATAGATTGCGATTTCGGACAAGAGACACTTACCTTCCAGATTAAAAATTTCAATTTTTGAGTACTCAAAAGTTGTTTTTATGAGAAGTCTGTCAGAAACAGGATTGGGATAAATGTTAATTCCGTCCTCATTTGCCAAATGGATTAGGTTTTCTGGTTGATCCACCTGTTTGAAGTTCATCCAGTTAAAATCGAAACCACCGGTAAACAGTAATTTCAGCTCTTTGTTTTGGCCCTTCTCCAGTTGGATTTCCGGGACCGTAACGGTTGTCCAGGCCTGTAAAACAGGCACATCAGCTTCAGCTATTTTAGTACCATCCAGTTCAAGTTCAATTTTTCCGCCGCTGTTCCAGGTGGCAACCCTGAGTTCCAAATCGGCAATCGTATCATTCACATCTACCGTGTAGATCAGCCATTCACCGGTACTGATCCACCCCACATAATAGCCATCGGCATCCAAAGGGTCCCAGGTGGGAGCTATATCCACTCCGTCTTGTCTGAAACTTCCACCATGGTTATCTGCATCGGAATCATACCAGCTTTCATTGATCTCACCATAATCGTAATGTACCGCTTCAATTTTCCCCGGAATTTGAGAAGGAGTGCCAAAGTAAGGACCTGTTAGGTGAAAGCCATTTTGGGTCACGGAGATAGAATCAATCAGCTCACTGTTTTTATACACACGTATATAGCCTGAACGTGCCGTGTCACCCGGATTATCGGTGTCAGAGTTTACCTGGATTACTGCACTGCCTTTTCCGGTTGTTGAGGAAAGTACTATCCAGTCTTCCGAAGGGATCAACGACCAGTTGGTATTCCCTTCAATTAAGACTGGGGTATCGGTTTCCCTGGTATAGGGAAGTAAAATCCTGTTGGTGGAAATATTGAGATAGGCAGCCATAGAATCTAGAAAATTCTTCTGATATTCAGCCTGGATACCCCCTGCGAGAAATGCCAGGGGGGCATTTATACCAATGGCAACTTCGTTGGTAGAATAACTGCATTCTGCGTCCAGGTACGATTGAGCCGGAAAAGTTGAAGGATATTGTGATGCTCCGCAATCGTAAGTGTCTGCACCATCAGCACCACACACCAATAATCCCGGAACAGGTTCAACTACCCCGTCTGCACCGGAAATACGGTGATGAATATGCATCGGGCTTTTAACACCCTGGCCGGTAACAAAACTATAGGTAGTTGCATTTTTTCCTAACAAATAATCAAGTGTAGATACGGCTGCATTATAATAGTTAACATTTCCTGTCATCCTGAAGGTTTGCAATAAAAGCATTCCACAGTTGGCAAAAGCGTTATTCCCTGCCCAGTAATAAAAATCACCGGGAATATGATAAGGAGATGTGGCAAGCCTATTTTTTATACCCGAAGCTAAATCAAACAGTTTACTTTTTATTAAAGCCGTATCCGCAATCGAAGTGAGTGAATCCTTATGGACATTTAACGAAAGTAAGCCCAGGGTATTGACAATGGGCCATCCCGGCATATTAAAACCTGTGTTGAAATCGATTTCTTTGTAGTAAGTTGAATCCTTTGTTGATATATACAGTTCCGCGGCACACCAGGAAAATTCATCACTAAAGCTGTCATCACCGTAACCTCCAGTATTTATCGCTGGATAATCTCCGGAGGCCGAAGGATTAATGAAGGGCACATCAGGGTTACTGTTTGCCCACTCCCAAGCTTTTTTGGCCTGCTTTAAAGCTGTATCTGCCAGGGCAGGATCGTACTTATCGTAAATTCGGGCAGTCATGGCCATTATGGCCCCGAAATCAAGAGTAGCTGCCGTACCTTTGGCACAAACATAGCGGGTAGATGTAAGCTCTGAAGGCATAACAAATCCACTAAAATTTGCTTCGGTAGTTTTGTTATACACTCCGCCATCGGTATCCTGCATGGCCATCATCCATTGAATGTTCCACAGTGCTTCATCAAGAATATCGGGTATAGCGTTACTGCTTTCCGGAATATTTGTATTCAGGGTATCGTAATATTCGGGAAATGATTCATAGGCGGATAGCAAGGTAAATACGGATATCCCGGAGCTGACAATATATTTGTTATAGTCGCCTGCATCGTACCAGCCGCGCGGGGTTGAAATAATTGTACCTGCCGGTCTGCCGGCCGAAGCTGCGGAGGGTAGTACCACAACCGCAGTGTCGGGATGGCCTTCCTCACGCGCATATGCGTTGCCATATTGACTCAGAACCGGGGCTGAAGCCCGGTTAAAATAATACGATTTAAGGGTAGCTTTCGACAAGGTGGTAAAAACATCACTTCGTATCTGAAATGGGACTGAAGTGCCCAAATCACTGACTTCAAGAACATAACTACCTGTGTCAGTCATCAAGGTAAAATCAGCTAATCTGACATATTCACCTGATGAAGGATAGTATGTGGAGGGCATGAATTGACCTTCGAATACGGTTGTACTCATGTCACTGGTCAGTATTTTAAAACTATCAAGCTCTGTGTTAACGACAACAGCCATTTTTACCGCGTTTGGCAAAAATCCAATCTGATTTAAACGAATGTCATAATTTGCGGATTGAGCGATCGTTATGATTGAGATCTGAACTAAAATACTTAGTACCGATAATTTTTTGATTTTCATTTCGAATAAAGTTTAGGTGTCGTGGGATATAGAACCGTTTTCCTTTCCATCTATACTCCAGTGAAGAATTATAAATAAATCATTCAATCCAACACATTTTAAAGGATTAAAAGTAGAGGCTTTAACTGATCTTTATCTTGAAAATAAAATCAGGA
>JAFGEO010000090.1 GCA_016931575.1 Bacteroidales bacterium
GGGCTCCATATTTTTTGGCGTGCTTTTTTGCCCTGCGGGGTACATGGGCTTTCCGCAAAAAGCATGACAAAGAATATGGTGCAGAAGGGTGGGGATTGGGTTGGCTGTGGAAGTTAGCCTAATCCTAATGTCTTGGGATCCATTTTATTTCCCCTAAAGCTTGCTAGTTCAACATATTCACCGATAAACCGATAGTATAATGTTGTTTGTGTGCTGATCACACAGCGCCTTAGATTTTTCTTTTTATCTGAGTAAGGATATAATAGTGGATTAATCGCTATTTGGTCTATTACTTCTTCAAAATACATATCAACCTTTGCGGCAACTAAATCTCCAAATTTTACGGATACATATTCTAAAATTTCTTCATACTCAACATAAGCCCTGGTTGAGTACCTTACTGGATAGGGCATAGCTAAAAATTAAATTTTTCTTTTATTTTCGACCTTACCTCTGAACGTGTTAAATAATCTCCCTTATCCAGTTGTTCTAATCCTTCATTGATGGCTTTTTTATCTTCCTCGACAACATTGTCCCACCAATCTGTATTTTCCTCTTGT
Organism: Bacteroidales bacterium; assembly: GCA_016931575.1. Taxonomy (GTDB): domain Bacteria; phylum Bacteroidota; class Bacteroidia; order Bacteroidales; family UBA10428; genus UBA10428. The sequence continues at coordinate 561 of JAFGEO010000090.1, forward strand.
ATTTTTTCAACTTTCGCTAATACGTTTTCCTCTTGAACTGAAGATAACCAGTTGATAAGATTTATTTTACGGTTCTCTAAATTCATGACTTCCATATTTTCTACAAATTTAACGATTAATACTCACTTTTAGTTTGGTTTAGCGGATGGTATTTCTCCAGCTTGTCTTGCAACTTATCCAAGTTATTAAGCTGGTAGCGTTCCGTGGAGCTGACATACTTGTGCCCGGCCATGTACTGAACCTGGCGTAAATTGTGATCTTTAAGCCAGTAGGTGATCACACTTGCCCGGATCTGCTTCGGATTTTGGATCTCCGGATGTGTTTTGCGTATTCTGCAAAACAAGTGATGCAAGGAGTTTTTAAGCTGCCTGTTTCCTTCCATGCTGATAATAAGTTGATCAGTTTCCTGTTGCAAAAGCTTTGGCCTGATCTTGATTTCGTATTCATACAGATCGAGGATCTGGAAGGGTTTTAATGTGAGTGTCCGGCCTTTTCTTCGGCGGTTCCCGGGAATATGGATCTTACCTTTTTTAAGTTCCAGGTGGTTTACTTCCAACTGGTGCAACTCTTCGGTGGTAAGTCCCTGGTAAATGAGCAGTCCTAAAATAACCTTGTTTCGTTTGTCCCGGTCGGTGACTGTTTCAAAGGATTGGTAAAGATCTTCAAGTCGGCTAAAGCTGATAAGTTGGGAAGGTAGTTTTTGCTTTATTCCTTTTAAATGAAGGTTTAAGGCGGGATTGATTATGTCAGGGTTTTGCTTTTTTAAGTATTCGTAATAGTTCCGGATGCTTCGTAGTTTGCTGTTTATATGCTTTTTGCTATTCCCCTCTAGCTTGCAGTAATCAATGAAGTTTAACAGATCGTTATACCTGGTTTCCTGAGGCCTTAAGTGTTCGGATTCCAGCCAGGTTAAAAAGTAACCTGCATAGTTTGATTTCTGACGGATGGTGTTTGGATCGTTTCCCAGTTGCTGCAGGTAAGATTTAAAGCCGTTCAGCTTGCGTTCTATCGCTTTGGTAAAGCTGTATTGCGGTCGTTTACTCATAGACTAAATGAGTATAAATTTGTGTACTCTCAAGGCTCGCATGACCTAAAAACCGGCTGACTTCTTCCAGGGTCATGCCCGATTGTAAAAGGTGGGTAGCTATCGAGTGGCGCAGGGTGTGTACACCAAGTTCTTTTTCTATTCCTGCTTTTTCTTTTAACTGATGCAGGCGTTTAATAAGACTGTTGCCGTGTATCCGCTTTGTGCGCATGCTCAAAAACAAGGCTTCGGTTTTGATCCCCTTGAAACTAAGGATCTTCTCCCTGGCTACACAGATATAATTTTCAAGGTCCTCTTTACCCGTTCTGTCATTGGGACGTAGCGTTCCCGGTAGTTCTTGCCTTTTCGCACATAGATCCTTTTTTCCCTTAACAGGATATCGGCTACATTTAAAGCTATCCCTTCGCTTCTTCTCAGCCCGCAGCCATAATAAACGCTCAGCAAGGCCCGGTCCCGTATCCCCAGCAGGTCATTATCGCAAGCCCGGTAAAGGGCCCGGATCTCTGCCTGGGTTAAAACAGATTTGGTTGTTGTAGTGATGGACTGCAAAGGGAGATCTATTTCGATATTGGCTTTCCCGGTCACCTGAAGGTACCGACTGAAGCGTTTCAGGGCATTGATATTGCTTACTATGTAGTTGTTTGAAAGACTTCCGGATTGTTTCTTATTGGTTCGTTGCTGAAGGTATTCGTAATAGGTTTTGATAACCTGGTTATTGATCTGGCTAAGTTCTTTGACAGGAGTTCCATCGAGCCATACAAAAAAATCCCTGACATAATTTACCGAGGCATACACTGTACTTTCCGCATAGCCTATGGCATCCAGCCACTTTTCGAAGTCTTTTTGTAGTATAACGTTTATAACCATTACAATGGATTTTTAAGGCTATATACCGTGCTTTTTGAAGTATGACAGTTATACTTAGCTTTCCTTATATATCAAGGCTTACAGCCGACTTAAGTATAACATCGTGGGATGTTATACTTCCGTTATACTTACGTTTTCGCAGTTTTTCCAGGGTTTCATCGAGGATATTCATGTTTTGCTGCAGCTGGTGGTATTCACTCCAGTTTCGCACCTGGTACTCATAGCCTGCTTTACGGTTTCCGCCAACCTTTTGTATATAGCCCCTGGATTCCAGTTCCCGCATATAACGGTTTACTTTCATGGGATTAAACCGCAGTTTTTCCCGCACCTCCCGTGCAAAAAAGCTTTCCTGTCCGGTAGACTTCTGGTGGTATTTCAGGCCTTCAAAAAACTCCCGGATCTGTCGGGGCAGTTCATCGGCCTTGGCCAGCAACACATCTTTTAACAGCCGGTTGGCCCACTCAATATCTTCCAGGGTGGTTTCGATATACCTTTCGTTGGTTTCCGGATCGGTCTTTATCTCCCGCTGGCATTGATGATAAAAAGTAATGGTCTCGATTACGGCCAGGTAATGGGCATTGGTCCTGAGCGGCTTAAAAACGTATTCCGGAAGTTTTAATAGTTCGGCGTAGGGATTTCTGACAGTTATTGGTTTTAGCACCGTTTGCATATCCTTAAAAAACTCCTTCAGCTCGTTTTCTGCTTTTGTGTTGACCTTCCCGGCCGACAGCCTGCGCTGGTATTCCATGATTTGCTCCTTATGATCCTGGCTGCCATCGAGGTAAATCAATAGGGAGCGGTTGGAGTTATCCTCGTACAGTCTTTCCCGGGTTGTTGTTCCGGCAAGACAAATTGGCCCCTCTACATGCAGGGTGATAGTTTTTAAGTTTCCCTTGCTGTCTTTAATCGGGATCGTCTTGGAGATCTTCTTTTTGCTTTGCAGTTCCCTGAGTGGGTAAAGTACATCCTGTGCCCCATCCAGGTCCTCGATCAACACCAGCTTGTATTTTAGTTCTTTCCTATCAAAGTAATAAAAAGCATTCTCTGATAGTATGGTAATTTCCAGCTTGTCCTGCTCCGGGATCAACTCGCTTACCTTTTCCTGAAGGTAAGTTTTCCCGGTTCCGCTGGCCCCCAGGCTGATAATATGCAAAGGGTGTTCTCGTAGCCTCGATGTAAATACCAGGTACATCAGCAGCCGGTTACCCGTTTCTCCTATCATCCCGGTTTTGCCGATGTCCTGGTTTGTACGCTCCATCAGGTTTTGAGAACCCAGGTAGTTGATTACTTTGCGGTAACGCTGATCGCTCAGCTGGCGTTGTCTGGGTTTTTGTTCCTTCTGGCTTTCGATCTTGCTTAACCTGTAGTGTTCTACTTGTTCGGTAAGATCTGCCAGGGCTTTTCTGATCGTATTGGTTCCGGTTTCCAGTTGCTCACTGGCCTTGTTTATGAACTTTTCTAAGTAATCAGAGTGATATAAATCAATAGTGTGGCGGATCGCATGCAGAGGATTTCTTGTGTCTGTACGGCTTAGTTTTAGCGTGATCCGTAGCCGGTCGAGTTGCTGCAGGTTTATACCTCCCAGTATAATGATCTGCAGGCTGTCATTTGTATATACAATGTACTCCGGGTTTTTGGTATTGAGCGAGCCTGCCTGTGCACCGACAGGCTCTGGCTCTGACACACTCCCCGACAACTCCCCAGTTCCGGGCAGATTGTTACTAGTTACTCCCTCTGGTCGTGAGCTTGCTTCGCTCGGTTCAGTTAAAAGAAAAAAATCCTTTCTGCTCTCCAGTAAGTGGGTGAAAATATCTGATTCATGAGCTACCGATAAGCTGTTTATGTCTTCGTCTTGTGGGGTTTCTACTTTGGTGAGTTTTATTCCTGGTAACAGTTCGCCCAGTTCCTTGTGGTATCTATCTATGGCTTCACCTGCAGCCTGGTCGCCATCGTAAAAGAAGATTATTTCCTTGTCCGCCGAAGCCTTGGCATAGGCGGACCATTCCTTAATTACCTCCTTATGTTCCTCTGTTAGCCCGTTTGTTCCGTAGCAACTTAGGATCTCGTATTCGGCTGTGATCTCAGGTAACTGCAAGAGGGTTGCTGCATCTATTATGGCCTCGGTTAATATTAACCGGGTGGTTTCCGGTTTTGGATAACAAGGGTAAAGCCCGCACCTGTCCCTTAGGTAGTAATGCTTCGAGTTATTGTTATCGATTATCGATCTCCCGTAGATACTGACTACCCGGCCTTGCCCATCCTTCAAAGGAAAGATAATGCAGTCTTTGGCAAAAGCCGTATAGGTGGTTCCGTTGCCATTGGGAACATTTCCGTTGTATGGGATCAGCAGACCTGCAGCTATACACTTTTGATTGTCATCTTCGTTTAGTTTGCCCCGGTAATGGAACTGGCCGGAGTTGTAACCGATCTCCAGGAGCTTATAGTTCAGGTTCCGGCTTTGCAGGTATTCTCTTGGCCTGGTGCTTGTCGGGTGAGCCAGGTTGTTCTGGAAGTTGGCAAAGAACCGGGTGAGAATCTCCACCTTCGATAAATCTACGGTGGACACGTTCGAATGATTTTCTTTTGGTTGCTTCCTGGTTGGTTTAGGGGTTCCATTGATTAGCTGTACCTCTCCACATAATTCCTTTGCCTTCAGTATTCCCTTATGTTTGTCTTCCTCTTTCAGACTGCAAAACTCGATTACATCTCCATTTTTGCCACAACCAAAGCAGTTGAAAGTATTCGTTGTGGGGTAGATCTTCATGCTGGCGTTGCTGTCCTCATGAAAGGGGCAGTTCAGCATGTGATTTCGGTTGGGTTATAATCCGTAATGGCTTAAAACAGTCTCGATGGATAGCTTTTGTTTGATCGTGGGGAGTTGCATTGTTAAAAAGTTTTTTTGGTTCCTTTTCAGAAACAAATGTATTCCTAAAAGGAACTTTTAACAACCCTATAAAAACAAAAGATATTCACAATACGACACCAAAGAGTTTATTAATCAAGCCTTTTTTGGTATTTTTACTGTTGAAAAGTTTCTAAAAAGAGTATTTGATCATGAACGAATTAGGTAAAAGGATCCAGGAACTCAGAAAGCAAAACAGGCTTTCCCAGGTTGAGCTTGCAGGCAAGATTAATGTATCTAAATCCCAGATGATACGTTACGAGAACAAAGGTGTGCAGCCACCAGCCGACATCCTCAATAAAATAGCCGAGATTTTAAATACTTCTGTTGACTACCTGATTAACGGGAACAGTGACGAAAAAGCCTTGGCAACTCTTAAAGATGCCGAACTCCTGAAACGATTTAAAGAGATTGAGAACCTGCCGGAACGGGAACAGTCTGTTCTGCTTGATGTTATTTCGGCCTATCTGAGGGACTTTAAGGCTAAACAGGCGTTTGGATTAACTGCATAAAAAAGCTTGGCTGTAATTGCCAAGCCTAATTTCTTTTTACGGTAGTTGAAAATTCATCTTTAATTCAAGGTAGACTTCAATTTCAATGATTCAATAGCTTTATCAAATTCTTCTTTTTGGCTTTTATTTACATTATAATATCCTAATACTAAATCTTTAACTAGGATCTCTCTCCAGTATTTATTATTTTCCTGTATACCCTCTTCACACTTAATTCCCTCTGATTTTAAACACTTAATCCAATTTTTATGATTTGGACTATTAGCAAAATTAAAATCTAATGAAATATATAGAATCGCTGAATCAGGATAACTAAATTCTTTTAAAATATAATTATCCATGTTACTGACACACTTAATATATCCTCTGGGAACAAGCATTGCATATTTTAGCTCCTTGCCAGCAGAAGCAAAAGTTTCAGTTTTAAATGCAACTTTTTTATGTACACTACATCCAAATATGATTAACAATGCTATGTAAATTATATTTTTCATGGTACAAGTATTTTTGCTGGTGGCATTGCTATTGGATTTCCTTTTGAATCAATCAATTTATGACCTCCTTTATTATAAGTTTCTCTCAATGGAATATTATAATATGAACGTATATTGTTTTCATATGTAGTTGCCCTAATTTCACCAATATTTGTATTGTTTATGCTTGTTCGGGCATCCATAGTTGGATCTATAATAAGATGCCCTGTGTTTGCATCATATCCATGAAACATTTCATGTCCAAGAGCTACACCTTTACTTGATGTGCCACTCCAATAGATTATACCGCCAGAACCTGCTTTATCTGCTGGAAGTGGTGAGTAAGAAAAACCTCCAGAGCTCCAAAAAGGAGACAAGGTACAACCAGATTCATTAGTCATATGATAAGTCGCTTGATCTTGGTATAAATATGGTTGCTCAAATGTCCCGGGATCAAAACGATTTAAACCTTTTGCAATAGTGAAATTGTTGTCAGAACCTTGCAAAGTACTAATTACATTAGTTCCATTTTTAGCTTCAAAATTTGATATATAACCAAGTTCTGTAGTTACACTACTTAAAAATGAATCTGTTATTCTTTGCTTCCCTTTTTTCGTAATCCTAACGCCTTCGCCCGTATATAGACTACCATCAGCATTTAATAATTTCCCATCTTGATAGAGAACTCTGTTTTTATTATTCTCTCCAAATGCGATCCAAAGACTATCACCGTTAATATCTATAAAGGAAATAGGGTTGTTTGCACCATATTGGTAAGGTGTCATACTTGCATATTTCTCAGCAAACCTATCTATCACATGAAACCGTCCCAACGCCGCATCATACATCCTGGCCCCGTAATCCAACCACTCCGTCCCTTTCTGGAGTTCTTTGCCATTATAGAGGTACCTCTGGGTGCCATCATTAATATAGGTAGAATCCTGCTGTTTCAGACCAAATGGATAGTAATCGTTGATCTGGCTAACCTCATTTTCAACCTGGATGGTATCATCACCGTTAAGGTCGGAGAAGGTTAAGCGGATATTGCCCAAATGGTCCTTCATCCAGTATTCGTAATCGTAATTTCCATTCGTATAATTAATCCTCCCCTCAGGTGAAAGTATGTATTTCAAAGAACCGTTTTCGTAAACAAAGTTACCAAAATATATGGTTTCAGAAAGGGAATCGCCAATTTGTGTACTATTCATGAGTTTGGTACCCGCTGCATCGTAGATGTATTCTACAGCTATGGTATCAATTGCAAGATACTCTGGAAGGTTGAGGTAGTTGTACTGGATACCCAAGGTAATTCCTTTGTTCTGGTCGATGATCATGTTGCCGTTTGGGTCGTATCTGTATTCGGTAAGCAGCGATGCACCGTCTTCAAAACCACCAGCCGCTGAGGCATTATCCGAGACTGCCCGCAACTGGTTGCTTGTTCCATAGTACATGTAGCTATATTCAAGTTCATCCATGGTCGCGGAATTTTGGTTGTACCGTCGAAGAAAGAGAATATTCCCATTGGCGTCATAACTTATACTATCCACATCAAAGGCTGTATCATCAGTCCAGGATATAGCTCCTGTTTTCTTTTCATAATCAGCTTGTATCAGACGATTAAGCTCATCATAAGTAAATCCATAGGCCAGTTGGTTCTCATTTGCAACATTCCTCCATCTTATGGCTGAAAGATTTCCATTATACTGATCTGTAGTAGTAACAGGGTCCCAGAGAATATTAGTGTTATAATACAGTTGCATGGCAAACAAGTCATTACCAAGATTGGAGGGTTTATTCATATTGGTCATCCATCCTCTGATGTTGTACAGGTAATCAACTGTTTGTAGTGATTGCGTCTCGTTGACACCTAATTTTTTTGTGATTAGCTGCCCGGCTTCATTATAGGCACTTGTTGAGATGCAGTCAGGATAATCCGGAGTTTCGCCAATCTTATGCCAGGTAGCCACCGGACGTAGTGAAGGATCATATTCGAAGATGGTCCACTCGGTTCTTGTACTGTCGCCCAGGGTTTGGGTATGATTGCTTTTCTTAATATCCCCGGTAAAGCCATATTCAAACTGTGTGATATCTGTTCCATCCAGGTAATCATTCTCAAGGTACTGAACCAATACCCTTCCCTTGTAGTCATAGTATGATGAAAGATATTCCCAGGATTCGGTCCCGAGAACTCTTGTTTTCGTCAGGGTTACCAATCCTTTTGTATTCCAGATAGCTTCATTCTCCCCAAAGTATTGAGGATCTGATAAATTGTTTACATAAAAGCTACTGTCTCTATCACCGGGATAGCTGTCATAGTAAGTTGTAGTCAGGTAATTAAGGGTACCCTCAGTACATGTACTACTGGTTGGAAAAGTTAAATTAGAATAATTGTATGTCCCTGCCATTCTGCTATCACCAAAAAGGTAAGCGTTATCTAGAATGCTCGCATCTAAATGTTGCTGAAGACTATCCCTTTCACCATCATAAACAAAATAGCCTGTAGCATAAGGTCGGTTAAGGACGTCATACTTTGTAAACAGCCAGGTGTCTTCTTCGCCGGTTGCATCACCGCTTCTCTGATTACCATCCTGAGTAGCTACCAGCCGGTTCCTGGAATCATACACCATGTAAACCGGATCGGCACCCGGGAGTTTCTTTTCAATCATTCTGCCCAGCGTATCATACTTATAGGAATAGCAGAGCTCATCAAGGGCTGAGCCAAATGGCAGTATGAAAAACTGATCCCCGTCAACTCCTGCTTCGAACTCAAAACCTGTTGTAAGCATTACATGAACATCAGACGCTCTATAAAAGGATGCTTCCGGGTATGCACTCATTGTAGTATCTGCTGTCAGCAATTCGGAGTTGGAATCGAACATTTCGGACTCCTTTAAATTGAGTGCTACAGCCATTGGGGGTATCACAAAACGGAGTAAACCAAAATCATCGTATACATAGTAGGTCTCCAGCCATTTCTCTCCGTCCCAGCTCCTTTTCAGGATAGTCTTGCCTTGAAAATCAGTAAATTCCTGGCTCACATGACCATCCTCATCACTAACTTCTGCCTTATATAACCGGGCAGCCTCATAATATCCATCCATTTCCGGGATCTCATCAATGATACTCCATATAGTGACCGAATCGTTTGTATTGTTGCAACTCTGAGTGTAGCCCGTATAATGTCCTTGCAGGAAACCGGCAGATGCAGAATGCCAGCTCTCTCCAGCTCCATATTCTTTCACCACACGATTCAAAGGTGAGCCGTCAAATACTTTGTAACCCCAGGGCTCTGTATCGGAAGCTACTGTTGTCCCCCCGATCCCGGATCCGGAATAAAAGGCCGAGAGATTGCTTCCCCAGGAGTCATCATAGTCCCCTGAATTTGTTGTTGATACATACGGTAAGTACTGAACCGCTTCTCTACCGTATTCATCGTAAGTTATAACCTGACGAATGTCTCTGCCCTCAGGCGATGCATGCATGTTAACCACCTGCATGGGGCGACCCAGGCCATCGAAATAAGTTATATCTTCCATAATCAAACTGTCTGCCAGGGCATTGAGGATCGTTCTGCTTGTTACGCTGTCAGTTAACACTGTGCGTGTATGAACATAATTATAACCGCTATTTTGTGCCTGAACCCAGTTTGTCAGGGGGAATAATGTAACGCTTATAATAATGAGGCTGAGTACTCTATATTTTGATTCGTTCATTTTGATATTTTTACGCATTTCGATGAAACATACACATACACTGGAAAAATATTTGTTAGCTTAGGGAACATAGTTATATTCGTGCTTTTGCATGATATTCCCCTTATTGTCTACAGTATATTGTAATCGGCCAAAATCATCATATTTATAGTATATAGTCTGTCCTTTGGGATCAGTAATGGATGTGATTCCAACTCCAGGCTTATAAGTGTAAAACGTTAGTTGAGCATCGGGAGATTGAATTGCTACTCCTTCCTTAACTTCGGAACAAAAACTTTCCCAAGCTGTGGCAGCAGCTTCAATCAGTCCTCCTTCAGAACTAATTAATTGCTGACTAAATAGATAATCATCAATAGAAGAGTAATTTGTGTAAGTAGTAGTTACATACTCTAAAAGACTACTGTTATACTGTATATTACCAATGTTTTCTATTTTTACCACAGGTAAAGAATTATTGTATCCCCACAGGAAACCAATCTTAATATTATTTTTATATTGATATTGCAGCACATTTCCGAAACAATCGTACTCATCTACCTGGTATTTAAGATCATAGTTTCCATCCATGGAGTAATTACCATAATTATAACTATTGCTAGGGTAATAAGTCTCATTGCCGCTTCCAATAGTCTCCAAAACCAAACCGGGAACATGCTTCAGCTTATATGACTCAGTGATCAATCCATCTGTATTATATACATGGTGTGATCCCCCTATAACTTCAGATGAATTCTTGATGGTGTATGATTCAACAGGATTTGATATGATATTCTTTAGATCAAGATCATATACAAATTCATTCGTTTCATTGGGATATTCATAGTTAGTCGGATAAATAAGTTTTGTTGTAATAACATCTCCCAAACTTGTCAAACTAGTTGAACTGGTCATCATTTTGTGACGAGTTGTTGCAGCATCGTATGCTTTGCTGACAGAATTGGTCATAATTCCGTCGGGCAGGTACTCTTTTACTGTCTTCAAGGTGTCTGCCATCCAGTAGGTAGTGAAGGAGGACTTTAAAATTGAAAATTCATAGTTTACCGGGGGTACACAAACTACACCAAGCTGCTGCGTGTAGGTGCAATTCCCATATGCCTTAACTGTTTTGACGCGTGCTCCCTGAATTGTTGTCCCTGCTAATTTTGTGTAAGCGTATTCCTCTGTTCTGACCGTATCGTCTTCGGAATCCACCCAGGTAATCACATCCGGAAGGTTTTCGTATAAAGGAGTGGCAGTATATTTATAGACATAGTTGGTTTTTCCATTATTGTCACCTGTCGTTTCATCGATTTGTGACTCAGTTACCTCAGTGTAATAAAAGTCAGAACCAGGCTTACTATATGCATAGCCATTTCCATCCACCAAATAGGAACATAACTGGTATTTTCCAACAAAAGTGCCACTGCATTGCAGGTCACCTTCATCAAAATAGTAATAGTTGTATGCGCTAAAGGGATCCTTTTTTAAATGCATACTCGAGTTTGTACCTCCCGCCAAACAGTCTTCCGAGTAATTATACTCTTTTTTCAGTACGTTGCCGGTATTGTCTACCGAACGAACAGACTTAATCCTAACCCCGCCAACATCCATGGTCACTGCAGTATACTCTGCATTAATAAAATTAATACTTGTCTGAATGTCACAATCATCATAATTATCAACAGAACATACCGCCAGCGTTTTATAATTCCCTGCCGGCAAATCCAGTGTTCCCTGAGTATTAGGAATTGTGTAGTAAGTACCATTATCAGTGTTCACAATAAAACTTCCAACATACTTGTCCGTCATGACCTGTGAGCACCCTACCGTTGAAGAATAATGGATAACTGCAGTTCGCCCCAGAGTGAATTCCTGCATATCGATATTAAGTGGCGGAGCTTCAACTGGAATAACATTAAACAGTGCACTGGGCACAAAGCCGCCACTGCACCCCGAACAAACATCATCTTCAGAATACAGGGTAAAATTCTCGCTGCTAAATTCCAGTAAAGAGGGATAATAAACTTCATTTCCTTCATACCCGAACTCAGTATATCCCCCAGTTGGATAGGTAATTTTCTCAAGCAGGCAGGCTTTCGAATAGGTTTCATTGGCTTCCCTGTCGGCGCTATTTCCGGATGGATCGCTAACACCGTCAGCAAATGCAAGTGGAACTGCCGGAATTAATCCACTATTCCCTGCCCCATTGTAAAAACCCCAATGGTCAACATCAGGACTAAAGTAGGAGGGCATACCCAGGCTGTTGTATTCAAAACGATATGCTTTCGTTTCAGTTGCACCAACATAAGAGTCCACAATAGAATCCAGCCTCATCCTTTTATTATATTCCGAATACTGGGGGGAGGATGAAGAACCCACGAAATAAGCATCATTGTAGAAGTCTACACTTCGATATGCCCCATATCCTGTGCTACTTCGTCTGTAAAAAGTTATATTTGATAGACGGTTTGTACTATCTCCTGCCTTAAGATCGTCCCGATCATCTTCAATATTAAAAAGAATACTATCCCCGGACCCCGGCAGTGAAATATACCTTAGAACTTTCTCAGAAATCAAAGGAGGCTCCATTTCTTCAAATGCCATAAAGGCATTCCTTCCTGTTCCGGCATCACCTGAACATGAATAACCGGTTGTGGTTAGGGGTGATTTGGTGGGATAAGAACTTTGAACGCCCTCATAACTATATCCCATAGGATCGTAACCAAATTTAACTCTTTCCGAGGATACAGGATCCTCAATATACGTCAGATGCCAGGTAGTTATAGGCGCATAGGTACTGGACATATAGGTTGTCTCGGTTTCAGAAAATACATACCTTTTCCCATCGGGAGTAACAAATAACCAAAAATCCCCCCCGGGGCTTGATCCAAATTGTGCCGGAAATTCGTTATGGTAGACTTTAATATCATTCATCGGAAAAAGAATGGCTGTATCATAGCCTGGTTCCAGTTTAAGTAAAAATATCTTTCCGGAATAGTTGCCAAAGTTGTAGTAATATTCATCAGCCTGAAGGTCGCGTTGTCCCTGACTGGCCTCTACCATATATTCACAAATCGTATTACCAATTGTTCCATCGCAGTACCTAATACTATCTTCTATGTAATCATCCCAATAGTCAAATTCATCAAAATAGCCAAATGCTGCTTCATCCGGCAGGCCATTTATAACACGTGTAACTGATCCACCTGCATTTAGGTTCCAACCCAGACCTACCCAGGAGGATGTTTCCGAGACTTTGAATCCACCGGCATGATAGGAGAGGCTCATATCAAACTGAATACCTCTCTGGGTTGCACTGTACATTGGAATGGAAATGTTAGGCACCCCGCTTGTATATGATACAGGGATATCACCATATTTAACAAATTGCGCAGCATTGGGAGAGGGCATAATTGGTTCCTGGAATACCCCATCCTCCTGGGCAAACAGAATAGCTGAACTTAATAGGAAAATAAATATGATGTATCTTTTCATAGCATTCTTGAATATAGATATAGACTAGTATTATTCGCAACTGGGTTTGTACCCGGTCTGTATTGGATATAGTATTACAGTGTTTGTTTTAATTCAGCAAGCTCCTCTATAAGTAGCTGAATCATTTCGTTTTGTTCCTCAATCAGGCTTTGCTGTTCCACTGTATAAAGTGTCAGCTCCTCAATTTTGCGCAGTAAAATATCATCCATCTGCCCAACATTATAACCTTCTGTTCTGAACTCTTCTGCTGATGGAACACCCGGAAGGTGTTTCTTTTCGCTTATATAGCTGTTGAGTTCCTCAAGGGACATCAGTTCATAGTCATTTTCGAAGACAAAATCAGACTGGGGCACATTAGCAGTGAGCTGAATTGAACCTGCATTCAGGGTTCCGGTCATGGCTATATCCATTACATTGATACCTTCAGCTTTAATAATTCCTGCTACTGTTAACATCTCATCAGGGGACTGAGTACCAATTCCAACTTTATCATTAAAATAGGTTTTGCCCTCAAAATAACCTGCCCAGGTACTGGTGTCATTAATAAGGTCCTGGCTATAAAATGCACTTACAACACCATTGCTTGGATAAGTGGTTATATTACCATCCAGATAGGTCCTCAATCCAGCCACCCTGTATCTTCCCACAGTGGGAGTTTTAAACGGATCATCGATTGTTATACCAAAATGTCCTCCCAGTACATTTGCTGTTTTTGTTGAATTAGTAAGTCTAATTTCATCAACACCTGATAGCAAGCTAATAACTCCCTGCATATTTCCACCCCAATCCCAATCATAAGAATCGCCAATCCTAACTGTAGAGGTACCAGTCATCTGTCCTGTATTAACAGTATTGACACTGTGAAGATTTCTTCGAATATCTGATGTCCCAGTCGTTGATGTAATGGTAAGATAATAGTTTGAATAGGCTGTTGAACTTGGTCCAATGCCGACCCAGTCATCTGTTGTGGTATATCCGCTACCTGAAGCCCATTGGGAATAAACAGCAGGGCTAATCAGGAAAAATAGAATAAGGGTCTGAAATATTCTTTTGCTCATGGCTATTTAATTTTAGATTCAAGTTTAGTAATTTGCTCGTCAAGTTGTTCTATGGCCTCTTTCTGAGTTTCAATCGTCTCATTCTGGCGAATGATCAGATCGAACATCAAGGGAATGAGATTATTATAGTCTATTACTGATGATCCATCATTTCGCTTAATAACCAATTCCGGATAATACTTCTCCATTGCTTCAACATCAAGGGTATAATACACATGTTCATCCAATTTTGGAGCAACATAAAGAGTATCTGTATTAATACCGGGATACTCAATCTCATAACTCATAACAGTTACATTTAAAAGGTCCTTGCTCTTGGTTTCCTTTATTTCTGTTTTGTCTTTGATTTCAAAATCCTTTTTGTCCTGTGCATAGACTGCCGACAGCGAAAAGAGCAGTACCAGGAAAACGATCATTTTAGGTTTCATTGCGAAGTTGTATTAATTATTATTCTATTAATTGTCTAAGAATTTTATGTGAAAATTGCTTGCATTATGCTCATGTCTATAACTAAAAACTGCATGCCTTCACCAGACATCTACCTGAACTGCGAATACAATACTCGCATTTTAAAAGTCGCCTAATATTGATTATTTGGAATCATATGAAAGTGCAGAAATGAGATCGTAGAACATGGTTAGTGTTTTGAAAAACTTCTGTTAATGTAAATCAATTTTCGAATAAAATATTTCACACTTTTCTTATTTAGAATCTTTCTATTTTATATGTAGTCTTTATATGTTTGATTTTCTGTTATTTATGAAATTCAAAATGTTATTAACAATATTTTTGAGAAATGTTAATTAACCTTTTCTTTGTAAGTATACAAGCTGAATTATACACTTCAAGAAACCGTTTTTTGAGCGAAAAAGGATCATGAAAATTTCATCCTGTAACAAAACAAAATAATTCCACCTAACGTATTCCTTAAATGCAATATTAACCTACATAACTCCTTGTCTATAAGTCATATTGTGTGTTTTTTAGCGATGGATACATTTACTGACAAGAACTCTTCTTTAACAGAAATCGTTGCCTTACATCTCAAGAAGTTGAGATTAATTATTTTAGGATATAGTATTACTTTAGCATCAGGTATAAGAAAATCAGAAAAAATATACATTACATTGCTAAACCATGATGAGTTTTCACATTTAAATATAATTCTGCAGATATCTACCTGAATTTTCTCAGTTCTCCTCTTTTTTCTTTTGACTTGAAAATTTCATCTTTTTATGGTTAAAATTTCAAGTCAGGAGAAACACAATGAATCTTTGGTTATGTTTAGTAAAGGATTAGGTCGCTCAGCTCGATCCTGTCAAGTACTTCAGTATTTCTTGCTTTGTAAAAAACTCTTAGAAGCACGAAAAAAAACTGAATCAGTTCTACTAATTAGATAGGTTGGAATAAATTATGAATCTGAGCATGCAATATGATCAAAGCCCATAAAATCGCCATTTCAGCATGAGATATACTATGATATTTACTCCCCAGACAAAAAAATAAAAGGCTGTTATTCTAAGAAAGACAGCCTCTATAACTATTTATTGCGTAGTAGTTTAGATGCCCGGGGGTTAGTCCCCATCACCCATGCAATCCCTGAAGCTCTTGTCATATTGTGTCATGGCCCGCAGGCTCATACCCATGCTGGAAAATCCTCCGTCGTGAAACAGGTTCTGCATGGTAACCTTACGGGTCAGGTCAGAGAAGAGGGTGATGCAATAATCGGCACACTCCAGGGCAGTGGCATTTCCCAGCGGGGACATCCTGTCGGAGAAATCAAGCAGGCGGTCGATCCCTTTTACTCCGCTACCGGCAGTTGTCATCGTTGGTGATTGGGAAATCGTGTTCACACGGATCTTTTTATCTCTTCCGTAGATATAACCGAAGCTGCGTGCAATTGATTCCAGCAGGGATTTGGCATCGGCCATGTCATTGTAGCCATAGAGGGTGCGTTGAGCAGCAACATAGGACAGCGCGACAACAGACCCCCAGTCGCTGATAGCATCCAGCTTCCGGCAAACCAGCAATACTTTATGAAAGGATAATGCCGAGATATCCAGGGTCTTCTGGTAGTAGTCGTAGTTTAACCTGTCGTAGGGCAATCCTTTTCTTACGTTTGGTGACATCCCGATGGAGTGGAGTATAAAGTCTATTTTACCCCCCAATATCTCCATGGCCCCGGATATCAGTTTTTCCAGGTCATCGAGGTTGGTCGCATCAGAAGGGATAATCTGTGCGCTGCATTTTTCCGCCAATTCATTTAGTGTCCCAAGACGCAAAGCTACCGGTGTATTGGTCAATACAAACTCAGCTCCTTCTTCATGTGCTCTTTCAGCGACTTTCCAGGCGATGGACATGTCATTGAGGGCTCCAAAAATGATTCCTTTTTTCCCTTTAAGTAAGTTATAAGCCATTGTAGGATGTTTTTCAATACAGGTCGCAAAGATACTCTAATTGCCAAAAGGATGAAAACTATTTAGATCAAATTTAAATAAAAGAAAGGAGCTCGATACACAGAGAAAGAAGACTCAAGCGGGAAGCCATACACCATGAGCAAATGTGGATCCTCAATACCCCAGAAGCACCCGTGCATTTTCTATGGCCGCATCGGTTACCGAATCGCCGCTTAGCATCCGGGCGATTTCATTCAGACGGTCTTTTTGGTTGAGTTTCCTCATTCTGGTGCGTGTAGCAGCATCACCCTGCTCCTTGAAAACAACAAAGTGGTGGTCGCCCTTACTGGCTACCTGCGGAAGGTGGGTTATATTGATTACCTGCATGGATTCAGACATGACCTTGATCAGCTTCCCGACCTTATCGGCTATTTCCCCGGATACCCCTGTGTCAATCTCATCGAACAGGATGGTCGGCAGTCCGGATGCCCCCGAAATCAGGTACTTGATAGCAAGCATAAGCCTGGAGAGCTCACCTCCCGATGCCACACGGGCAATATTCTGGGGTGCAACATTTTTATTTGCGGAAAACAGGAATTGTATCCTCTCGGTTCCCGTTGCCGTAAGTTCAGTTGGTTCATGATTGATCTGAAAGAAGGCATTTTTCATTCCCAGTTCGTGGAGCAGCTCCAGGATCTTTTTTTCAAAAGAGGGAAAGGCCTGTTTTCTCTTTTCCGAAAGTAACGCAGCCAGTTTCCGGGCCCTCTCCTCCCCTTCCCGGACTTTCCCTGCTATTTTGGCAAGGTCGTCATCACTCAGTGCAAGTCCCTGCAATTTCAGGTCCAGCTGCTCCCGGATAGTAATGAGCTCTTTTTCGGTAGCTGCCTTATACTTATATAAGAGGGAGTTGATGCGATCGATGCGGAGGTTAACTTCTTCCAGTCGCCCCGGATCAACATCGATCTTTCCGGCATGGCCGTGCAGTTCGGCCTGAATATCTTTTAGTTCGATCAGGCAGGATTCTGTCCGGGAGCCAAGTTCCCTGGCAACTGAGTCATGTTTGTGTATTTTTCGGAGAAGTTCCAGTGCCCGGTTCAGGGCTGTGATAATGCCGGATTCCTCATCGTCAAAGGACTGGATAGCCCCTTCCAGGGATCCACGGATCTCTTCGGCATTACCAAGTAGCGAGGACAACTCCACCAGGCCTTCGAGCTCATTCTCTTTCAGCCCTGCATCCTGCAACTCGTTAAACTGGTGACTGAGAAAATCCAGGTTTTCCTTATCGCTGCGAAAAGCAGCGGCTTTCTCCTTGTATTCCTTTTCAAGCTTCTGATACGAATGGAAAGCCTCCTGGTAGGCAGCCAGATCCAGGCCTGTGCCCGCATAGGCGTCGATGATCCAGCGAAGGTAAACATCGCTGTTCAGGGAAAGGCTCTGGTGCTGGGAATGAATATCTACGAGATGAAGCGTAAGTTCCTGCAGCTGGGCAAGATTAACAGGAGTGTCATTAATGAATGCCCTGCTCTTCCCTGAGTTGGTGATCTCGCGCCGGATAATGGTTTCGGGATGAAAATCCACCTCATTTTCCCTGAAGAATTCCTCCAGGCCATAGCCCTCAATAGAGAATATACCTTCCACGACACACTTCTTCTCAGACGAATTCAATACCGAAGTATCGGCCCGTTTGCCCAAAAGCAGTCCTAAAGCCCCTAAAAAAATTGACTTTCCGGCACCGGTCTCACCGGTAATAATGGACAAACCGGAATCAAGATCAATCTCGAGCTCCTCAATTAATGCGTAATTATCGATCAGAATCGATTTTAACATGGCAACTATATCGTACGGTAAAGCTATGGATTTCTATTCAGGCAGGTAAAAGGAGCAGGAAAAAAACTTTGAACATGTTATCAAACGCCTGAAGTTATTCCTTCAGCACGGCGTATTTGGATGAGTTGGCGGGATCAAAAGCGTTCATGATCTCAAAGATCCGTGACTTGTCAGCCTGCGGTGCCTCGGAAAAGATATTTACGATCTCCGTTGATTTTGCTTCAATGGTGATGGTAAAATAATGCATAAAAGGGTCAGGTTTGTTCTTATAAAACTTTTCCAGGTCGATGAGTGCATCCTTTATTGCCAGACGGCCCCTGTCGGGTGAGTTATCCATAAGGTCCATACCCTGCCTGTGATAGTTATAATTAAACTCCCGTACCGGCTGATAGGCTTCATCCCGGATGTTATTGATCAGCCAGTAACGGTTATCCCTACCCCTGGCATCAGAGGCTTTCCAGCCGTGTTCATTAGCCGACTGGGCGTTGTTTACGATCTTTTCAGCCTTCTGAAAATAGGGATCTCCTCCGTTTGGTGAGAATGAATCATAATCCAGTCCCAATACGATGTAGGCATAATAAGCCAGGATCGATGTCAGATTATCAAGGTGGGTTGTTTCCGAGAACTCCAGCGGATCGAATTCAGTGTATTCAAACTCCACTTTCTGATCCACGTAGTTAAACAATACTGAATTGTATGAGGAGCCGTAGATGGGCCTTCTTGACTGTATTGTCAGACTTGCAGTATACTGACCGGTGGTAACTTCTTCAGAAATGTACAACATCAGGTTGCACTCAATGCGTTCGTTAACTTCATAAACATGGTTGGTCCAGGTGGTATTGTTCATGAAATCGGTAATTGCATCCTGGAGGGTATTAAAAATTTCTTTGTTTGTTCCCTGTATCTTAGAGCTGTTAACACTGACATAGCAGGTGAGTTCCTGCGACCTGGCGGTACCCAGGGAGACCAACAATAAAAGTATCAGGTAACCAAGCTTTTTCATTCAGTCGATTTTTTTCGAGATAGTCTCAAGGATATCGTGTGCTACCTCCGTCTTCATCTTTAACCCGAAATTATAAATTTTATTGTCCCTGTCAATAATCCTGATCTTATTTGTATCATGACCAAATCCGGCACCTTCGTCCCGGAGGGAATTTAAAACAATGAAATCTAGGTTTTTTCTGAGAAGTTTTCCGAGGGCATGTTCGATTTCCTTCTCGGTCTCAAGTGCAAAACCCACAAAAATCTGTGATTGTTTTTTAGTTTTACCGAGCTCAAAAGCAATGTCCACGGTTTTTTCGAGCTGAATATTCAGGTGGCTCTCCGTACTCTTTATTTTCTGTCCGGCAGGTGAGCTTGGTTTGTAATCGGCCACTGCTGCAGCAAAAACGGCAATATCGCAGCCTGAAATCCTGCTCTTCACCTCGGAGTACATCTGATCGGCAGTTCGCACGGCAACTAACTCTCTGATACCTTCCGGAGGCTTCATGCTTGTTGGACCGCTGACCAGGATGACTTTGGCACCTGCAGACCGGAATTCAGCTGCCAGGGCATAGCCCATCTTACCGGTGGAATGATTCCCGATAAACCTCACGGGATCGAGATCCTCGAAGGTTGGTCCGGCTGTGATCAGCACGGTCTTCCCCTTAAGCTTACTCAGAGACTTTTTTTTTTCGGCTCCTGCTGAACCGAAATAATCCTGCAGTGCCTGAAGGATCTTTTCCGGCTCCTCCATGCGGCCCTTGCCTTCAAGTCCGCTGGCGAGCTCACCCGTAGCAGGTTCAATAATCAGGTTCCCCCGTTTTTGAAGAATGTCAAGGTTCTCGCGGGTTGCCGGGTGCACAAACATATCCAGATCCATTGCAGGAGCAACAAATACCGGGCATCGGGCCGACAGGTATGTGGTTAGCAAGAGGTTGTCGGCGATACCATGAGCCATTTTGGCTATTGTATTTGCCGTAGCTGGTGCGATCAGGTAGGCATCGGCCCAGGTACCCAGGTCGACATGACTATTCCAGTCGCCATTTTCCGGGTTATAAAAATCGACAAGAATTGGTTTTTTGGATAGGGTAGCGAGTGTCAGCGGGGTAATAAACGATTTGGCCAGGTCGGTCATCAGGACCTGTACCCCTGCCTCCTCTTTCACCAGTAATCTAATAAGCATAGCAGCTTTGTAGGCTGCTATGCTCCCGGTTACACCGAGTAAAATATGTTTCCCTTTTAACAAAATTATTCTGTCTCAGGATTTCTGATATAGATCTGTTCTTCCTCAAATTCCTCAAGAGCAATCAGCGTGGATTTTGGCATTCTTTCGTAGAACCTTGAAATCTCAATTTGTTCGCGGTTTTCGAATACCTCTTCCAGGTTGTCTGAGTAGTTGGCAAATTCCTCAAGTTTACGGTTCAGCTCCTCCTTAATCTCTATGCTAATCTGATTAGCCCTTTTCCCTGCAATAACAACTGCTCTGTAAATATTGCCGGCCTGATCATCAAGCACTGTAAGATCTCGGGTTACGGTAGTAACAGGCGCTTTTGATTTTTTATAATCCATACTCATTATTATGATTGTTTTTTTTCAGTTTCAAGCTCATCTTCGATGTCGTTACCAAGAAATTTGGCCGACAAACGGTAATACTTTTTGGCTTCCTTAATAAAGCTGCTCTCAGGAAATTCCGCAGCAAAAGAATAGTAATCGTCTATGGCATCCTGAAAACGGTCCTTTTGTTTGGAAGCAATGCTGTTATCAGCCAGCATGAAGCTGGATTTCAACAACATGAACATGATTTCCTCACGGTGCTTACTGTCCGGATATTTCAGCAGGCAATTGTTCAGGGCAACGATAGATGCCTTGTAATCAGATAAATCGTAATACAGCTTGGCGGAGATGTAAGCTTTTTCCACCAGCTTATCCCTGAGCTCATCGATATAGCCCATGACTTCAGCCTTTCGATCCGTTTCAGGATATTTAATCAGGTATAACTGATAAGCCTGGATAGCTTGTATAGTAGAAGTCTGCTCAAGTTCAGGCCGTGGAGAGGAAGAATAGTAACAGTATGCCGCCATAAAATCTGCTTCTTCCACGAAGGGACTGCCGCCATAGGTCTGTGCAAAGGTCCTGAAATAGTGCCCGGACATGATATAATCATTCTGATTAAAGTAACTCATGGCCTGCAAAAAATAGACGCTGTCGGCCAGATCAGTTCCACGGAAAACAGCGGCTATCTGGTCGAAGAGCGTAGACGCCCTGACATAATCCTCTGCGTTAAAATAATTTACAGCTTCCCGGTATTTCCAACGGTAATCATTACTTTTTAACACTTTATCATAACCTGTGCAACCAACAAAAATAATGATCACTGCGAGAATACTGAAAAACCTACCAAATACCTTCATGATTAGCAAAATATCGCGCAAATTTACAATAATTTATATTAAGGAAAAACAATGTTAGCCGCTGAATATTGCTGATTCGTTCAGAATTAGAATTATTTAACAGTTTTGGGGTATTCATGGAGGATTGGTGTACGTGAGAAAAGGGGACTTTGTTTCACATCATGGATGGCAGATAGGGGGTTATGGGGGAATAAAGGAATTGCATCGCCGCCGGCAAGCCTATGGCGACCGGAGGAGGAACTGACGATACTGCCTGAGCTGGACGGCCATGGGTTTGGCTAAAGGAAAGTACCTTCTACTGAAGTAAAGCACTCAATTAAATCCATTCCGTCGTTTTTTTTCTTAGTCCTCCGTGGTCCTATGTGTTCCCCTTTTTTTGTTACACAGCCCCTTCGCCTGATACCTTCGGCTCATGAAGATAGATTTCAACAACTGGCCAGCGGTTCCTGCCAACGCTGTTTCAAGTTGGGGATATCTATTGAGAGTAGGGCGTCAAAGAATCATCGACCCTCTGCCCTATCCACTGCCCACCGAGGCTTTCACACGATTATGAACGATTCATCACAACACCCCACTTGCTTATCGATTAAAAAAAATTACTTTTGTGTCGTAACTAAAAAAGGGATCACAGTGGATATTTTTGATAAGATTCAACAGAACAGGGGCCCTCTGGGTCAGTATCAGAAAATTGCTCATGGTTATTTCATGTTCCCAAAGCTGGAAGGAGAAATAGCCCCCCGTATGAAATTTCGTGGGAAAGAAGTGCTCACCTGGAGCCTGAACAATTATATCGGATTGGCAAACCATCCGGAAGTCAGAAAAGCAGACGCTGAAGCCGCTGCCGAATATGGAATGGCATACCCAATGGGTGCCCGCATGATGTCGGGGCAGACCGTCTTTCATGAAGAACTGGAAAATCTGCTTGCTGATTTTGTCAGCAAGGAATCTGCCTTTCTGATTAACTACGGATACCAGGGTATGGTTTCCATCATCCAGTCGCTGATCGGCCGCCACGATGCGATCGTTTTCGACTCGGAATCGCACGCCTGTATCATGGACGGAATATGGCTTGGAAAAGCTGCCGGAAGCCAGAATTACATTTTCCATCACAACGACATGGAGAAATGTGAGCTGATGCTCCAGCGTGCTACCAGGCATGTTGAAAAAACCGGCGGCGGGATCCTCCTGATCACGGAAGGTGTATTCGGCATGGCCGGTGACCTCGGAAAGCTTGATAAGATCGTTGCCCTGAAGAAGAAATATAATTTCCGCTTGCTGGTGGATGACGCTCACGGATTCGGAACCATGGGAAAAACCGGGGCCGGAACGGGTGAACATTTCGGTGTTCAGGATGAGATCGACCTCTACTTCTCAACATTTGCCAAGGCTATGGCCGGTATTGGAGCATTCGTAGCGGGTAAGGAAGATGTAATCGACTACCTGCAGTACAACATGCGTTCACAAACCTTTGCCAAATCCTTACCGATGCCTATGGTAAAAGGTGCCATGAAACGCCTGGAGCTGCTGAAAAACTCTGATCAGAAAGACAAACTCTGGAAAATAGTGGATAAACTTCAGAGCGGACTTAAGGAAGCAGGTTTTGACCTTGGCGACACTGAATCGCCGGTGACACCGGTATTCCTGCAGGGAGAACTGGCCGAAGCTACCAACGTGGTTATTGACCTGCGTGAAACGTATGGTATTTTCTGTTCGATGGTTGTGTACCCGGTTGTACCGAAAGGTGTGATCATGCTTCGCATCATTCCCACTGCGGCACACTCTGAAGAAGATGTAGATTATACGATTAAATGTTTCCGCGAAATGCAGGAGAAACTCTCAGCAGGCAAGTATAAGTCAGATAACCTGGCTTCTCTGCTACAGAAATAGGAAAACACTCTTTACGGATTTTCTAAAAAGGGGCTGTCTGCGAAATGAGACAGCCCCTTTCTGTTTCGTGCCTGAATAGTCTGGCAGACGGTAAACTTTTTCATAGCAGCTTCTCCGGCTCCCTTCTCACTACCGGCAGGTAAGTCTCCCTTTACGGGGAAAGTATAATAAAAGAGAAACAATAGTCTGCTCCTCAACTTCATGCCCAATGAGCCAGGACTCCTTAACTATTTTTTTCTGACAGGTATCGCTCTGAATCTATTGCTGCCATACATCCTGATCCGGCAGCAGTGATAGCTTGCCGGTATTGTGAATCCTGAACATCACCACAGGCAAAAACGCCCGGGATATTGGTCTTGCTGGTTCCTGGAATGGTTTTAATATACCCGACATTATCCAAATCGAGGTAATCTTTGAAAGGATCTGAATTGGGAGTGTGTCCGATTGCCAGGAAAAATCCATCAATTTTGATTTCTTCTTCTGTTTCATCAGCTCCACCTTTATGTTTGATCAGAATAGCCTTTTCAACTACACCATCACCCTGAAGTTCTTTGGTGTTCCTTCCAAAGAGAACTTCTATATTCGGGGTCTTGAAAACTCTTTCCTGCATTACCTTAGAGGCACGCAGGTAATCTTTTCTAACGATCAGGTACACCTTGTTACAGAGTCCGGCCAGGTATATTGCTTCTTCACAGGCTGTATCTCCTCCGCCTACAACGGCAACATCCTTTCCTTTATAGAAAAATCCATCACAGGTTGCACAGGCAGAAACGCCTGAACCGGCATATTTGGTTTCAGATTCTATCCCCAGGTATTTGGCCGTAGCCCCGGTTGCAATAATTACTGCCTCTGCCTCAATGACTTTTTTCTCGTCGATAATTATTTTATGCACCGGTCCGCTAAAATCAACAGCCGTAGCTATCCCATATCGGATGTCTGTACCGAACCGTTGTGCCTGCTTCTTGAAATCTTCCATCATAACAGGTCCTGTCACACCTTCAGGGTAACCAGGATAGTTTTCGACTTCAGTGGTTGTTGTCAGCTGACCTCCGGGCTGAAGCCCTTCATAAAGCACCGGACTAAGATTTGCGCGGGCTGCATAAATGGCAGCTGTATATCCTGCGGGCCCTGATCCGATAACCAGGCATTTTACTCTTTCAACTTCTGTTGGCTCAAGCTTGCTTTCACCTTTATCATCAAGCTTACCCATAGGTTTGAATAAATCCATTTTATATATTTTTTAAGTTTATTTCTAATGAATGAGGTGATTAAGTCAATAAATGTACCATAACTGCGAACCAGACATTTTTAAGCTGAAATAATTTCCAAGTGGAAATTTTGTCAGTTATGGCATTAAAAATAATATAATCTACACAGAAGTTTTCAAATACTAAAAAAAGATATATTTTTGTGGCGCTTTCAAAAAGGTCAAATGACCTATGAAAGTTTATATATTCGGGGTGTGGCGCAGTTGGCTAGCGCATCACGCTTGAGGCGTGAGGGTCGAAAGTCATTGTTAAGCATTAGTAAATAAAAATATTCGGGGTGTGGCGCAGTTGGCTAGCGCATCACGCTTGAGGCGTGAGGGTCGAAAGTCTTTGTTAAGCATCAGTAAATAAAAATATTCGGGGTGTGGCGCAGT
Source organism: Bacteroidales bacterium (assembly GCA_016931575.1). GTDB lineage: Bacteria > Bacteroidota > Bacteroidia > Bacteroidales > UBA10428 > UBA10428. Next base: position 25,749 of record JAFGEO010000090.1, read on the forward strand.
TGGCTAGCGCACTTGCATGGGGTGCAAGGGGTCGGAAGTTCGAGTCTTCTCACCCCGACGAATCAGAGAGGAGTGTCACGACTCCTCTCGTTATTTGTAACAACGATGTATTACA
>JAFGEO010000091.1 GCA_016931575.1 Bacteroidales bacterium
CATTAGCGCCGATGGTACTGCATTTGCGGGAGAGTAGGTCGCTGCCTCTTTTTAATCCCGGTTCTCTTTGAATCGGGATTTTTTTATGCTTTAGTACCGATCCCGTAGCTCTTAGCTGTCGTGTCTGTAAGACCAAAATCAGTTGTTAACAAACCGGTAAACTTGTTATCAACTTTTTCCAAACTTCTTGAAATCAACTGACCGCTTTTAGTATCTTTTCACAATTATGATTTAGGGTATGGTACGATTGTTGTCCTTTCGGCCACAGTTATGAAGAAACACCTATATAGCGCACTAATCCTCATTTTTGTCTCTATCGCTGCTATTGCCCAGGATGACTCCCTGGCAGTTATCAGGGCTTGGAGTCTTGACCAGGACTTCCGCCTGTATCAAGAGAAAAAAATAGATACCGGATTGACAGATTTTCACGTGGTATACCCGAATAGTAAATATTCTACGAGCAATACATTCCTTGGTAATGTTGGATCGCCTACTGTTTCAACGATCTTTGCCGACCGGATTTATTATGACGACCTGTTCTTCCTCAACCAATACCTGCCTTGTTTTTATACTGCCGAAAAAGCTTTGTATTATAATACCCGTAAACCCTTCTCATACCTGACCTATTCCGCAAGCTCCATGATGGAGGACCATATGGCCTCAGTTTTTGATGCCATGATTACCGAAAACATTCGTCCTGATCTGAACTTTTCCCTGCAAATCCACGATATCAGCTCCAAAGGACAATACAACTTTCAGCATATCAGGCAGAGGAACTACCGGGGTACCGTAAATTATACCGGGAAACGCTACAGCGTCTATGGCTCATTTAATGCCAATAACCAAAAATCAAATGAGAATGGGGGTGTTGTTGATTCCATTTTTGAGAGCCACGACTATGAATACTGGGAAGAAATCCCTACTCGTATCTCCGGTTCAGGGGCCGTATCAAATGCAAGGAATGATATTTACCATTACGACCTGATGGTCAACCAGCGACTGAGACTTTTCACCCTGGCCAGTAAAGTCGATACCACCCAACCCGGGAAGAAAAGAAATATGGCTGAACCTATTCTTAGTTATACCCTTCGGGCCCGGAGAGCTGCGAAGAACTATCAGCACAGCTCTCCTTCTACGTCTGGTATTTATGACGTGAATTACTTTAATCAGACCAAAACTCTCGATTCTGTGGCTAATTTCAGGCTTACGAATACCCTTAATCTGGAATTTAAAACAACCTTCAGAGGAAAAATCCAGCTTGGTATATACGGAACAATCAGCAATGAATTCGATAAATACTCGATGTACTCTGAATGGGATACAAACTATGTTGCGGCTGTGGATACTCTGGTGTCCCCTGTTGTCCGGCTGAACGGTGATACTCTTAAGGGTATTGATCTCACCGAAAAACATAGCAGCACATACTTCTCTGCCGGACTTTACGGGGTTTTCTGGAATAAAGTCAGAACCGACCTCTCAACTCAGATTTATTTTCTTGGCTATAAGGCAGGGCAAACCAATACACGTGGGAAAATTTCAACAGATGTCGACATCCTGAAAAAGGAGTTCATCTTTGATGTTGAAGTCGGTCTCCAAAACAAAGTGCCTTCTTATTTGTTTCAGAATTATTATTCCAATCATTACCTCTGGGAACAGGAAGATCAAAATTTGAACTCAGAGATATGGACCAGTTTGTCAGGCAAAATTAGTGCTCCATCAAATAATTTTGAACTGACAGGGAATTATTACTTAATTAGCGGACTGATTTATTTTAATCAGGATGCCAGACCGGTAAATCTCGATAATCCGGTTAACGTTTTATCGATAGGCCTGACAAAAACAGTTAAGGTATGGAAACTATTTTCAAAGAATAGTATTGTATATCAAGCAACGGAGGATCCAGAGATTCTCGCTATCCCAAATCTGGTATACTTCAATTCAACTTATTTCAATCATACATTTCATTTTGCCAGTACAGGCGGTGAGCTTGAAGTAATGCTTGGATTGAATTTTCTTTATACGACCAGATATTTTGGATATGAGTATTCACCTGCTCTGTCCCAGTTTTACACTCAGGATAGCGTGTTGATAGGAAATTATCCCTTGCTGGATGCATTTATGAATGTTAAACTTAAAAAGGTAAGGTTTTTCGTGAAACTGCAACACTTTAACAGCATCTGGGGGCCGCAAAACTACTACGCTGCTATTCATTATCCACATAATCAGCTAATGAATAGAAACCAAATGTTTGTCTCTTTTGGTGTGTCGTGGGCATTTTATGATTAATGAAACCGATAGTGTTATTTGATAAAGACTGATATGAAGATTCAAGTAAATAAACTCAATAGCATGATCCTCGTGTTATTGTTGACGTTCTCATGCGTTCGTGTGGGGGACCCTGTTCCAAAGGCGGCTGAGAAACCTCGACTGAAGAGTATTATGGAGAGTGGGATTTTGAGGGTTGTTACTGATTTTAACTCGTCAAGTTACTTCATCTACCGGGGACAGCCTATGGGATACCAATATGAAATGCTGCAGGAATTATCCGATTACCTGGGTGTTAAGCTCGAAGTAAGCGTCAATAATGACCTGCAGGAGAAAATTGAAATGCTGAACAGTAACAAGGTGGACCTGGTTGCGGTGAACCTTACGGTTACAAAAGAACGTAGGGAAGAAGTAGAATTTACCGTGCCCCATGCACAAACCTGCCAGGTTTTGGTGCAACGGAAACCCGATAACTGGGACAGACTTTCTAACAGAAGCCTGGAAGACAGCCTGCTGAGAAATCAGCTGGACCTGGCTGAGAAAACAGTTTGGGTACAGAAAAATTCTGCTTATGCTGAACGTCTTGCCAACCTGTCAGATGAAATTGGATACCCCATCCATATCCGTGAAACAGACGATGGCGTGGAAGACCTGATTGCTAAAGTTGCTTCCGGAGAAATTGAATTTACGGTATGCGATGAGATTACAGCACAAATCAATGAATCATACTACAATAACCTGGATATTGCTACTCCGGTGAGCTTTCCCCAGAGTCTGGCATGGGCATTGCCAAAAGGGGCAACGGACCTGAAAGAGGCTATTGATACCTGGCTGACAGATTTTAAAAAGACCAGCAAGTATGCCAGCATCCACAGAAAATATTTTGAAAGTAAAAAATCCGCCGAAAGACTCGACAGCGATTTTTTTACCAATATCTCAGGTAAGATCTCACCATACGACGCTATGATCAAGGAGTTTAGCAAAGAGATCGGATGGGACTGGCGTCTGGTGGCCTCAATGATCTACCAGGAATCCCGCTTTAATCCTCAGGCTACCTCATGGGCAGGTGCCTACGGGCTTATGCAACTCATGCCCGCCACAGGTAAACGCTTTGGTGTCAGCCCGCAGTCCCCGGCAAAAATGCAGATTAAGGCAGGACTGAATTTTATCAGCTGGCTGAACGATCGCTTTCTCGATATTCAGGATCAGGATGAACGTAAAAAGTTTATTCTGGCAGGCTATAATGTCGGACTGGGACATGTGCTGGATGCCAGGGCTCTGGCGCTGAAGCATGGTAAAAATCCCAATGTATGGGATGATCATGTTGCGGAATTCATTTTATTGAAGTCTGACCCCAGGTATTACAATGATCCTGTGGTGAAATACGGTTATTGCCGGGGTACGGAAACCTATAAATATGTTGCCGATATCATGGACAGGTATACTCACTATCAGAATCTGATACCCTAAAGTACACACGGAATTATCCCGGCAGGAATAGGCCGGGATTTTTCTTATCCATTCGCGAAAGGATCTCCCTGAACTCGGAGAGGATCATGCTGGTTGCTCCCCAGACAATTTCGCCTTCCAGGGCAAAATACGGGGCCTCGAATTCGAAGCCCATGACATGAAAGGTCCTGGTCTTCATTTTAGATGCATCTAACAATTGCAGGATGGGGAACTGCAGGATATACTCTACCTCTTCCGGATCAGGTTTTAGCGTTAAAGTATGGCTTGTGTAGAAGATATAGGGATAAACCCTGAACCCGCTGACCTCGATATCCAGGGGGGTTAATTGCCCCACACACTCTTCTTTTTGCAGGTCAGCACCGATTTCCTCACGGGCTTCCCTGATGGCTGCTGCCAGAAGCGAAGGATCATCAGGATCTGCCTTTCCCCCGGGAAAACTTACCTGTCCACTATGGGGTCCCTCATATTCCGAGCGTTTAATGAGGATCATTTGCAGACTTTTATCGCTATCACAGATTATCAGCGATACAGCTGCATCGGTAAAGCTGTCGGCTTCTTCAAATTCCAGTTTGCGATGCGACGGAGCAAGTTGATACTGGTATGTTTTTCCCGGCAGGGCTTCGGTTAATTCGGATCGCAGTGCGGAAAGAAACGAAACAGACCTACTCATACCGCAGGGTTTTTACCGGATCGACCCGCGAAATGATTAGGGCCGGCATATACATCGCCAGGAATATCAGGATGAGACTGGCCAGGTTTGTGAACAGAATAACCGGCAGGGACAGGTTGACCGGGACATAATCAATAAAGTAGGAACCAGGATCCAGTTTGAACAGTCTGAAGGTGTCCTGAATATAGCAAACTGCAAGGGCCAGGGCATTTCCGATAAGTAATCCTTTGAGGATCAGAAAAACCGCCTGGTAGAGGAAAATACGTTTTATTTTTCGGTTTTGGGTCCCAATAGCCTTTAGTAAGCCAATGGTCTGTGTACGATCCAGGATCAGAATGATCAGACCGGAAATCATGTTTACGACCGCTACGATGATCATGAGTATCAGGATCACCTTGACATTCATATCCAGTAAACTGAGCCAGTTGAAAATCTGGTTGTACAGATCCTTGACAGTGATCACTTCAAGCTGTGTCCCATTATCAAGGTACCGAAGTCCGGCAATGTCGAAGACATCTGAGGCAACCTGCTCCAGGTGTTTGAAATCGTCTACCAGGATTTCATACCCACTTATCGAATCCCTGCTCCAGCCATAGAGTCGCTGGATCTCTTTCATATTCATAAATATGAACTGCTTATCGAAATTTTCAAAGCTGGTCTGAAAAAGCCCGGCGATCTTACATCGCCTTGAACGTGTCCTGTCCTGGTAAAAGTAGATCAGAAACTCATCTCCGACTTTTTGGTTTAGCATGGCAGCAAGCCTGGTTGATATCAGGACTTCTTTCGCCCTTCCGGTATCTGCATAATTTATTAGCCGGCCTTCTATCAGGTTATTGCTGAAAAAATTCCAGTCATAGGTGCTGTCAACTCCCTTTACGATTACTCCCTGGTTGTCTTTTCCGGCCTTGATAATTCCGGGCTTCATCGCAAAAGGCTGAACCTGTCTGATCCCTTTAATTTGCTTAATTTCGGGTAAAAAGCCCAGACTGGCTGGAATTGGCGCTGTTTCAAAACTATTCAGGGCTTCTTTATTGATGATTTGGATGTGTGAACCAAATCCTACCGCCCGATTCGTAATTTCTTTTTTGAACCCGGTAACAACCGCCAGCGTGATGATCATTACCGCGATGCTGAGGGTGATGGAAAAAACAGAAAGGCGGACAATGGAGCGACTGAGAAGTTTTTTTCCTGCTTTATCGAAAGCCAGCCTGCGGGCTATGTAATATTCCGTGTTCAAAATGATTCGCGTGTAAAGAGCGTAAAAATACTAAATTAGCTGAGGTTAAGCCATACAAAGTTATGTTTAAATCAACGGGTTTGAAGTTATACGCTTTTATAGGAATTGTCACGCTGACAGTTCAGTCTTGCACCGGCACGTCGGCCGAAACAGGGGATATTACCCCGGGAGCATACAGAATGGAGGAATACCTTCCCCGTATTGATGGACTCAGGGTAGGCGTCGTGGTTAACCAGACCTCCGTTGTAGGAGATGCACACCTGGTTGATACCCTTCTGGCCAGAGGAGTGAATATCCGGCGGATTTTTACCCCGGAACATGGTTTTAGGGGCAATGCGGATGCAGGAGCGGATGTCGGTGACGGATCGTATTCTTCCGGTAATATTCCGGTAGTCTCCCTCTATGGAAACAAACGAAAACCTTCTTCAGACGATCTGAAAGATCTCGATGTCATTCTTTTCGACCTTCAGGATGTAGGCGTTCGCTTTTTTACCTACATAAGTACCCTGCATTATTGTATGGAAGCCTGTGCTGAAGAGGATGTGGAACTGATCGTCCTGGACCGGCCAAATCCTAACGGGCACTATGTGGATGGGCCTGTGCTTGAACCTGAATTTAAATCCTTTGTCGGGATGCATCCTGTACCGGTGGTATATGGACTGACTATCGGGGAATATGCGGGGATGATCAATGGGGAGGACTGGCTGACCAATTCTCTTCAGTGCAGCCTCAGCGTGGTGAAATGCAGCCACTATGACCATACTTCCCTTTATACACTCCCCGTTTGGCCATCTCCCAATCTGTCTTCAATGCGCGCCATCTATCTCTACCCCTCAACTGCTTTTTTTGAAGGAACGATAGCCTCAGAGGGCCGGGGTACACCGGCTCCCTTCGAACTTATTGGTCACCCGGATTACCCTGATAAAACAGTGTGTTTTATACCACAACCTGTACCGGGTGCCAGTATGGATCCCAAACTGAAAGGGAAAGCTTGTTATGGGATCGATCTAAGGGGACTGCCTTTTGAAAGTCTCCAGTCGGCAGCGACCCTGGATTTGTCCTATCTGATCCGCTTCTATTCGGCCATGAAGAGCAAAAATGGCTTTTTCATAGAGTATTTTAACCTGCTGGCCGGCAATAAAACCCTGCGTGAGCAAATCGAAAAGGGCATGAGCGGGCAGGAAATCCGTGAATCCTGGCAGGAGGCGTTGGGTGCCTATAAAAAAATCAGGATAAAGTACCTGCTTTATCCTGATTTTAAGTAAGTTTTTCTTTTCCTAAACTGTGGCTTCTGTCTGGCTCGTGATCCCCTGAACAGGTTCAATTCTCCCCGGGTAGGCTTTCAGTCCTTCTTCAAGGCACTTCATGGCGATCTTCAGTTGCTCAACATTTATGACATAGGCAAGCCTGACTTCCTGCCGGCCAATTCCACCTTCCGTATAAAAACCAGCACCCGGTGCAAACATGACGGTCTTGCCCTCGTATTCAAAATCGCTGAGCATCCACATGGCAAATTTCTCGGCATCATCTACCGGGAGCTTTGCCATCACATAAAATGCTCCTTTCGGAACGGGTGAATATACCCCCGGAATTTTATTCAATGCTTCGACAATATAGTTCCTCCTGGAAAGGTATTCCTGAAAAACACCATTCATATATTCATCCGTGGAATCCAGCGCTGCTTCACCGGCGATCTGGCCTACGTATGGGGGGCTCAGACGCGCCTGACAGAACTTTAGGGCAGTGTCCCGAAGTTCCCTGTTCCTGGTAACTAAGGCACCCGTGCGCAATCCGGTGGCGCTGTAACGTTTCGAGAGCGAATCTATCAGAATGGCATGCTTATCAATACCTTCAAGCTGCATGATCGAAATAAACTCCTCATCATCGTAAACAAACTCCCTGTATACCTCATCGGAAAGAAGGAAAAGATCATATTTTACCACCAGGTCGCGTATCTGCTCAAGTTCCTTCCGGCTGTAAACATGCCCCGTGGGGTTATTCGGATTACAGATGATGATACACTTGGTCCGGTCTGTAATTTTTTTCTCGAATTCTTCGATCGGAGGAAGGATGAACCCATTTTCAATGTGGGATGAAATAGCTACAACCTTGACATCCGAGGAGGTGGCAAAACTGTAATAGTTGGCATAGAAGGGCTCAGGGACAATGATCTCGTCTCCTGCATTCAGGCAGGTTAGCAGGGTGATCGTAATAGCCTCCGAACCGCCGGTCGTGATCAGGATATCCTCATAATCAACATGGATATTATGGCGTTCGTAGTATTTGACCATCTTTCTGCGCAGCGACTCCATTCCGGCACTATGGCTGTACTCCAGAATAGTTGCCTTAAGATTCCGTATCGCCGCTAATGCCTTGTCAGAAGTCGGTATATCGGGCTGCCCGATGTTTAAACGAATGACCTGCCTGCCTTTTTTGGAAGCCTCCTCAGCAAGCGGCACCAACTTCCTGATCGGGGAGTTGGGCATAAGCGTACCTCTTTTTGAAATCTTTGGCATTTTAGTATGGTTTAAAAATGTAAGTAAAAACAAACTCACAGATAAGCGTATCTGTGAGTCACGATTATCTATATGATTATCTTTTTAGTCTGTCGCGGCTGCTGGTGCATCTACAGTACCGCTTATTTCAAGCCTTATTGGCACCTCGGATACATTGGAATAAACCGATATGCTTTTTTTGAAAGCACCCACCCTGCGGGTGTCATAGTTTACCTTGATAACTGATTTGGCACCGGCAGCAATAGGCTCTCTCGGCCACTCGGGTACAGTACATCCACAGGAACTCCTGACATTCGTCAGCATCAGCGGCTCTGTCCCCGTGTTCGTGAAAACAAAGTCAACTTTTCCGTCACCATTCTGAGGAATGACGCCGAAATTGTGCGAAAGCATCTCAAACTCGATCTTAGGTCCAAAAGCACTTTCTTTCTCACCATTTACCGGTGCCTGTGAAAAGCTAAGGGTACAAATGGCTAACAGAATAATGGCTGTTGAAATAATCCTTCTCATGATAGTATTTTTTTCAAGTGACAAATTTATAAGATATTTTTCTAAAATACGCTCCGTGAAAGGATGTTTTGTGTTAATAAGGGGCATAATATGGATGATTTTTCTGATGCCGGCTCTAAAACGCATTTATTTTTTAATTTTACGCGAATTTTTGACCCATTATTTTAGAAAAGAGAAGTGTATATGGAAATTGCGAGCAAATACAGTCCCGGTAATGCGGAAGATAGATGGTACAAGTACTGGATGGAAAAAGGCTTCTTCAAATCGACTCCTGACGAAAGGGAACCTTATACCATTGTGATACCTCCTCCAAATGTCACCGGGGTGCTGCACATGGGGCATATGCTCAACAACACCATTCAGGATATCCTGATCAGAAGGGCCAGGATGCTGGGGAAAAATGCATGCTGGGTTCCCGGTACCGACCATGCATCCATTGCAACGGAAGCTAAGGTAGTGGGAAAACTCAGAGATGAAGGCATTAAAAAGAGTGATATCTCCAGGGATGAGTTCCTGGGGCACGCCTGGGAGTGGACTGAAAAGCACGGGGGCATTATTCTGGAACAATTGAAAAAGCTTGGGGCTTCATGCGATTGGGACCGTACAGCTTTTACCATGAATGAATCACTTTCGGAAAGTGTAATCAGAGTTTTTGTGGACCTGTATAATAAGGGGTATATCTACCGGGGTGTCCGGATGGTAAACTGGGACCCGCAGGCAAAGACCGCAGTTTCCGACGAGGAGGTGATCTACAAAGAAGAACAATCCAAACTTTATTACCTGCGCTATCAGGTGGAGGGATCAGATGATTATGTTACCATTGCGACAACAAGGCCTGAGACTATTCTCGGGGATACAGCAGTATGTGTAAACCCAGCGGATGAACGCTTTACGGACCTGGTCGGAAAAAAAGTGATCGTACCCCTGGTGAACCGCCCGGTCCCCGTAATCCAGGATTCATACGTGGATATGGAATTTGGTACTGGCTGCCTGAAAATTACTCCTGCCCACGATGAAAATGACTACGAGATCGGTCAGCGACATAAGCTGGATACCATCGATATATTTACTGAAGACGGAATCCTGAATGAGGCCGCTGAAATCCTGGTCGGAACCGACCGCTTTGAAGCCCGGAAGCTTATCATTCCCATGCTTGAAGAAGCCGGGAGCCTGGAGAAAACGGAAGACTACCTGAATAAGCTGGGCTATTCGGAACGTACCGATGTCGTGATCGAACCCCGGCTGTCTGCGCAATGGTTCATTGCCATGAAAGAACTTGCCAGACCCGCCCTGGACCATGTCATGAATGATGATATTAAATTCCATCCGCCTAAATTCAAGAATGTCTATAAGCATTGGATGGAGAATGTGAAAGACTGGTGTATCAGCCGCCAGCTCTGGTGGGGGCACAGGATTCCCGTATATTATCTTGAAAACGGCGAATATGTGGTGGCGGAAACAGACGGGAAGGCACTGGAACTTGCCAGGGAAAAGTCAGGAAACAGCCAGCTGAGCATGGACCAGTTGAAGCAGGAAGAGGATGTTTTGGATACCTGGGCATCCTCCTGGCTATGGCCTATCTCTGTTTTTAACGGGATAAATGATCCGGACAACCAGGATATTAACTATTACTACCCCACCAGCGACCTGGTAACCGCTCCCGATATTATTTTCTTCTGGGTGGCCAGGATGATCATCGCCGGATACGAATACCGGGGAGATAAACCTTTTGGGAATGTCTATTTTACCGGGATGGTACGCGATAAGCTTCGCAGAAAGATGTCAAAATCACTTGGTAATTCACCGGATCCTCTTGATCTGATTGCTCAGTACGGGGCAGATGGGGTCCGTGTTGGAATGCTGCTCTGCTCACCTGCCGGAAACGACATCCTGTTCGATGAGGCCCTTACAGAACAGGGAAGGAACTTCTGTAACAAGCTCTGGAATACCTTCCGCCTGATCAAAGGATGGGAAGTGGATCCTGAAGCGGAACAATCTGAAGCCGCCCGGGAAGCTATCCGATGGTTTGATAACAAACTGAATCAATCCCTGGAGTTGATCGATGACCATTTCTCAAAATTCAGGATCAGCGATGCCCTGATGACCGTCTATACCTTGGTCAGGGATGAATTTTCAGCTTGGTTCCTGGAGGCTGTCAAGCCACCTTATCAGCAGGGGATTGATCAGAAAACTTATAAGAGTACTTCCTGCTACCTCGAAAAGCTGCTTAAAGCCCTGCATCCCTTCATGCCTTTCATCTCGGAAGAAATATACCAGCTGCTGAAGGAGAGGGAAGAAGGGGAGAGCATCATGATCAGTGCAATGCCGGAGATTGAGACGTATAAGCAATCAATTCTTGAGAATTTCGAGGAGACCAAGGAAGTGATCACTGCCATCCGGAAAATAAGGCAGGAGAAAGCATTGCCACAAAAAGATATGCTGCACCTCAGGATCACCGCCAAAGAGGGTGCTTTCAACAGGGAGTTCCTGCCCCTGGTTCATAAGCTTGCTAATATTGAAGAAATCAGCTTTGTTGAACAGGCTGATGAATCAGATATTTCCTTCATGGTGAAGACCACTGAATACAGCATTCCGCTGGGAGATCTGATTGATTCAGAGGCTGAAAAAGCAAAGCTTGAAGAAGAACTGAAATATCATCAGGGCTTCCTGAATTCGGTAATGAAGAAGCTGGATAATGCCAGTTTCGTAAATAATGCCCCGGAGAATGTGGTGGCTGCCGAAATGAAGAAGAAAGCCGATGCAGAGGAAAAGATCAAAACCTTGAAGGATCGTATCAATATTTTAAGATAGGGCCTTATCCTGTGAGTTTTAGGGAGCCAGTCGGACGATTTTCCATTTCCCGCCTTCCAGCCGGTATTCAAACCGGTCGTGCAACCGGCTTTCGCGGCCCTGCCAGAATTCAAACCTGTCGGGGCGAAGAATATAGCCACCCCACCCGGGTGGCCTGGGAATGGCATCCGGCTTAAATTGTCTGGTAAACTCTTTTTCGCGCTCCTCAAGGAAGGCCCTGGAGGGGATCTCCTGGCTCTGAGGAGAGGTCCAGGCTCCGATGCGACTGGTTACAGGCCGGTTTTCGAAGTATTGGTCAGATTTTTTCTCACTTTGTTTTTCGATTTTTCCCTCAATGCGGACCTGGCGTTCCAGGAAGTGCCAGGCAAATAGCATGGATCCGTATGGATTTTCCTGAATTTGTGAACCCTTCCTGCTTTGATAATGAGAGAAAAATGAAAATCCCTCGTCTGAAAATTCTTTAAGGAGCAAAATGCGCGCTGAAGGACGCATATCCCTGCCGCAACTAGAAAAAATCATAGAGGTTGGATCAGGCATTCCTGACATACAGATCTGTTCAAACCACTTCTGAAACTGATGTACGGGATTCCTATCCAGGTCATCAAAAGACAGTGCCCCCATGGAATATTCCCTTCTGAGACTAAATAAGTCCGGCATGTGCTATGGCTTTTATCCGGTAAACAGGGAATGCGGGCTATTGTTCGCCCGATTGGATGGTGGCGTTCTTAATACTCGCATTCAGTTCAAATCCGATAAGCAGGGTAAGGGCAATGAAATTAAACCAGAGCATAAAGGCAACAAGGGCCCCGATGGAACCAAAAAACTTGTTGAATTGTGCGAAATTATTCACAAAGTAGGAGAACCCGAGTGAGGTTAACACGGTCAGAACGGTAGCCAGTGATGAACCTGCCGAAAACAGGCGCCAGTGATTCTTTCGCTGTGGTGCCAGGTAGTATAAGAGGGAGATAAGGTAAAAGGTCAGAAAAAAGATTATGGTCCACTTGCCGATCCTGAAAACCTGGAAGGTAATGCCCCAATCAAGATGACCGCTTTCAATCAGTCCTTCAAGCATTGATTTGGAAAAAAACATCAGAAGAGTGGCAAAAAGGATCAGTCCATAAAAGATAAAGACAAAGCCCACGGCTACCAATCGTTGAATATACCAGGGCCTGGTTTCAATGTCGTGATAGGTTCCATTAAATGCGTCAATGATACCGTTCACTCCTTTCTGGGCAAAGAAAATACTCCCCAGAAGCCCGAACAGAGGCCATCCGCCTCCTTTCCGGTTAAAGATCTCGTCGATAAGCGGCTCAATAGCAATGTAGGAATTCTCAGGAATGATCCGGGTGAGAACCTCCAGCAACTCTTCCTTGAAGTGGACGATAGGCAGATAGGGAATCAGGGCGAACAGAAAAATGATCCCCGGCCCGAAAGCCAGCATGAAATTGAATGCTATGGAGCTGGCCCGGGTGTTTAAAGCTCCTTTCTGGACACCCCGGATAAAAAACCAGAATACATCGTAAAGAGGAACTTTCTGAAAACCAGGTAAATATACATGCCGGAGACGTTCGCCAAACTGGTGGATCTTCGTATTGAAAAATCTGTACGTGCGTTTTGGAGTGGGTTCTGGCATAATGAATCAGGTATCGATAGCTTTCAGGCTAAGGTCCAGACTTTTTATCTGATGGGTCAGTGCACCAACGGAGATATAGTCCACGCCACACTCAGCATAATCCCTGATATTACTGAGGGTAATGCCTCCTGAAGATTCAGTTTGCACTTTCCCGTTAATAAGTTTTACGGCATCGCGGGTCTGAGCAATGGTGAAATTGTCCAGCAGGATGCGGTAAACAGAATCGTATTTCAAGATTATCCGAATATCTTCCAGGGAACGTGCTTCAATCTCAATCTTCAGATCTTTGCCTGTATCCTTAAGATAATTCTTCGTCCTTTCAATGGCGTTTTCAATTCCCCCGGCATAATCAATATGGTTATCCTTGATCAGGATCATGTCGAAAAGTCCGATGCGATGGTTCTCACCCTTGCCGGTCTTTACCGCCAGCTTGTCAAGCATGCGCATGCCGGGAGTGGTTTTGCGGGTATCCAGGACCCTTGTTGGCAGACCCTCCAGCTTATCCACGTACAATCTGGTCTGGGTGGCGACGCCACTCATTCGTTGCATGAGGTTAAGCACCAGGCGTTCGGCCTGCAGAATGCTGCGTACCCTTCCTTCAACCGTAAAGGCAATATCTCCTGTTTTAACCGGAGATCCGTCAGGGATGATCGGATTGAAGACAGTTTCCGGATCCAGCAGCTTAAAGACATAGGCGGCAACTCCAATACCGGCAATGTACCCTTCTTCTTTAACCAATAACCGGGCTTTCCCAAGGGCATCGCCGGGGATACAGGCAAGGGAGGTATGGTCCCCGTCTCCAATATCTTCCTTTACAGCTAATTCAATAAGCTCTTTCGTAAGCAGATCAATCATTCGAGTTTTCAATTCGGAGTTGATGAATAAAAACTTTCGAATTTACTGATTTTAGCAGAAATGTGACCCTGTAATTGCCTGAACTTGTCTCCAGGTCACCAATGGCGTATTTTGAGGATGTTTTATTTGCCTGATGCAGAATGTTGAAGCTCTTTGGGTGATGCTTACTGAAAAAATCTTTCAGGATAACTTCAGCCTGCGATTTACTGTAGATTTCTTCTTTATTGTCGATCGTCAGTTCTACGGTCTGATTGATATAGCTGCACAATGCCCCAGCATTGCCGGAACGAAATGCCGAAACGATGTCTTCAGGAATGCCTCCGGCAAAAATTCCAAGGTTAAAGGCAACCAGTAACACAGGAAGTACAATCAGCTTTTTCATATTCTCTATCACTTGATTAACACTAACAACAGAAGCAAAAACCAAACCAAACTTAACACAGTCCTTCAAAATGCTTTTTACTCCTCGTATAATCAGGGCTACCGGTTGTGCCGGCATCAGATTATTTGATAAATTTAAGGAATACTTTTTCTGATCCAAAATAATCGGGACAATACTGTACTGAATCCGATTCCCGGGAAGAAAGAGTGCAGGATGCAAATAGGTCCGTAACCTGGTATGACAGGAGGAAAGGCAAGGCTTGTAAAAAGATGGATATATTTTAACTAATGAAGCATATAGCTATCCGTGGAATCAGCGCTCTGTTAATAACAATCTTGTTTTTGCACGCTGAATAGCAGTAATATTATGATTTAGGATGCCATGAAGATCAGGATGATAAATATGGGGAAAGTGGATGTTCCCTTCTTACAGGAGGGGATCGGGGAATACCATAAGCGGATTAACCACCTTATCCCATTTGAGATCACTGATCTGAAGCTCAAAAAGCAGAGCAGGAATGAAACCCCGGAACAATTAACCGCCCGGGAGGGTGAGGCATTTGCTAAAGTTATTGCCAATTCCCCGGTTATAATTTTGCTTGATGAAAAGGGTAAAGAGATGGATTCACGGGGATTTTCAGGGTGGCTGGGTGAGCAGATGAACCGGGGTGCAAAGGAGCTGTCTTTTGTTACCGGGGGAGCTTTTGGATTCTCGGAAGATATGTATCGGAAGGCACAGTTTAAAATGTCCTTATCAAAAATGACTTTTACGCATCAGTTGGTACGGCTGGTATTCGTAGAACAACTATACAGGGCAATGACCTTGTTGAAAGGTATACCCTACCATAATGATTAAAGTCTGCTGGCAATGAAGAGATATATTTTATTAATTGTTTCCCTGTTGATTATCGGCGCTGCATTTGTCCTTGATAATTTGTCCCACCAACTGGGGAGTGAATACAGGTATCGGAAGAATGTCGCAAGTGCCCTCGATGAAAAAACCAGACTTGCCGGGAAATTCTTCAACGAACTAATAACAGAGGACAAGGAAAGCATCGTTTCTATCTGTGAAGAAAGCCGCGAAGAAAACATCATTCTCCTGAAGTATACCAATGATTCCCTGACTTTCTGGTCCTCCAACAGCATTCCGGCAGTTGATTTTTTAACCGGTAACGATTATAGCAACCGGCTGGATACCATTAATAATTCCTACTATTATGTTGTTCGTTCGGAAACAGATTCGGTGACCTGTATCGGACTGATTAATCTGTATACCACCTATCCCTATGAAAATGAATTTCTGGAATCCGGGTTTCTGAGTGATTTTAAACTCCCGGATTGCGCTGAGATAAGTCTGGATAAAGACCGCGGACTAAGCGTTGAATATAAGGGGTCGTATCTGTTCAGTATTTTTATTACCGATATCCACCAAAACATTGAATTCAGAGCTATCTTGGCTTCTATTATTCTGATAATTGGATTGATCCTGCTGGGAATATCCCTGTATATCCCGTTTCGGAATCTTACAGGAAGAAAGAAACTGGTCGCCTGGGTGATTCTGGGCGGTATAGTTGTCCTCAGAAGGATACAACTGGGATATCCTTTCAGATTAGGCAGCTTTTTAATCTTCGATCCCAAGATCTATGCCGATGCGAAGACAATCTTTTCAGCAAGTTTGGGTGACCTGATGATCAATTCCCTGCTCCTTTTTTTCCTTGCTGTTCTCATTGCACACGAGTGCAGACAGTCGGGAAACAAGCTTGCCGGCCTGAAAATAAATTCCCTGCCAGGGATCATTCTTCAGACCCTGGTATGTCTTTTATTTCTCTTCTATGCCAATTATTTCAGCAGGAGCCTGATCTTTAATTCCAGCATCAGCTTTCAGTCAGGGGCAAATAATCAGCTCTCGGTATACTCTTTCCTGGGCTACACCCTGAACGGGATGAACTATCTGTCGGCGGGGATGGTGCTGGTCTGCCTGCTAGGTCATTCCCTGGTCCGTGAGAACAGGGTCACATTTCTGATTGCTTTCGGATCGACACTGATTGCCGGATATACCCTCATCGGGTATGCTTTTTCCTTCTTCATTGATCCCGTATCCCTTGTTTTTTTTGGTATTATCATCCTGACTGCTCTCGGAATGCGGTTTTTCAACCGTGACCTGTCGGCATACTCCTCACTGGTAATTTTTATACTGATATTTTCAGTGTATTCTTTTGTGTTCAACAGCAGGAGTTACCGCGAAAAGAATATTCACCGTAAGGAAAGCCTGGCCTTTAGCCTGGCAAACGAGCATGATCCTGATGCAGAATCCAAGTTCGAGGACCTGAGCAGACAGATTGAAACAGATGTATACATCAATACCCGGTTCGAAACAGGACAAATCGATACGGATTCTCTGTGGAACTATCTGAAAACTAATTATTTTTCAGGATTTTGGAATAAATATGAGCTGATTATTACCCTTTGCCGCCCCATTGACAGTATCGGGTATCAGTGTTACAACGATTTCGGACAAGTTGTCAATCAGGAAGGTTTTAGTCTGCCCGACTCCAGATTTTATTACCTGAACCGGTCTGTACGTATCTCCTACCTCGGTCAGTTTATCTTCCATAACTTCAACGGAAATGAGGAGATCTCCCTGTTTATTGAACTGAACTTACGCTCAGATGATTTCTTCGGCTATCCTGAGCTGTTGCTGGATAAACGAAAATCGGAGGACAGGCTCCTCCAGGGATATTCCTACGCAAAATATTACAGGGGTAATCTCGTTTCCAAAGCCGGAGAATTCAGCTACAGCACTACTACCGATATTTTTGGTGAAATGCCGGATGATTACAGGAACGTCACACTGAATAATTATCATCACCTGCTATTCCGTTCAGACGAAGACAGCATCATTGTGATCAGTTCCCCCCAGGTGAGGTACATCGATATTCTGGTAGGATTTTCCTACATCTTTATCTTCTACTACCTCTGTCTGATTGTTATCATGGGCGGAAAAATCGCACTTCTTTCGCATGGCAAACTGCTGGTCCGACTAAGAAGCAAGATCCAGTTCTCAATCCTGTCGATCCTGGTCATCTCCCTGGTATTAATCGCCTTCAGTACGGTATGGCTAAACCTGCAAACCTATAAGCAAAGGCAATACGACAACCTGAACGAGAAGGTAAGATCTGTTCTTATTGAGCTGAAACACAAGTTGAACCAGGAAGAGGAGCTCACTCCGGAATGGCACGACAGTAAGTATCCCACGTTGGATAGATTGTTGATCAAATTTTCAGACGTTTTCTATACCGATATTAATCTTTATAATCTGAACGGGAACCTGCTGGCTACTTCCCGGGCTGAAATATTTAACCTGGGACTGCTGGGTGATAAAATGGATCCTGTAGCCTATATCAGGCTGAATCAGGAAAAGCGTGCTCAGTTTATTCAGCAGGAAAGCATTGGTAAGCTGGAATACCTTTCGGCGTATGTACCTTTTGAAAATGACGAAGGCAGGGAGCTGGCTTATCTTAACCTGCCCTACTTCACCCGGCAGACAGAGTTGCAGGCTTCTGTATCCGCCCTTATTCTGACGATTGTGAATATCTATGTTATTCTCGTTCTTATTACCATTGTGATCACCATTTTTATTTCCGACCAGATAACCCGTCCCCTGGCAATGCTTCAGCTTAAATTCAGGGAACTTAAGATCGGGAATAAGTATGAGCAGATCTCTTATAAAAGGGAAGACGAAATCGGGAGTCTCGTTCTGGAATACAACCGGATGGTGCTTGAGCTTGAAAAGAGCATTAACCTGCTTGCGCGTTCCGAACGGGAATCGGCCTGGAGGGAAATGGCGAAGCAGATTGCGCATGAAATTAAAAATCCCTTGACTCCTATGCGCCTGAGCATACAACAGTTGAATAAACTGTGGGCAGATAAGAACGAAGATTTTGACAAATACCTGAACTCCGTATCGGATACCCTGATCGAACAAATAGATAATTTGTCAGCCATTGCCTCAGAGTTCTCAAATTTCGCTCAGATGCCTGTTGCAAAATTCGAGGAGGTGAATGTGGTTGAAATACTGGATAAGTCAGTTAAACTGTTCAGGAGTAACGACCTGACCATCCATTTTAATCCTCCGGACGAGGAAATCATCATCCGGGCGGATAAGGAACAGTTGTCACGCGTATTCATTAACCTGATTAAGAATGGAATACAATCGATACCCGACGATAAAAAAGGTGAAATCAGCATCTCTGTACAGACAGGAAAGAAACACGTGACCCTGATTTTTCAGGATAACGGACGTGGGATCCCGGACGAAGTGAAGCCAAAATTGTTCATGCCAAACTTTACCACGAAATCGAGTGGCATGGGCTTGGGGCTGGCTATCGTTAAAAATATTATAGACCAGATAAAAGGAGAAATAAGCTTTGATACCCGTTTAGGAGAAGGCAGCGCTTTCACCCTGAGAATTCCTCTTCAAAAGGGGAAGTGATCTGTGATACTGGCTGATGCCAGGTAGCAAAAAAATTCGGGTAGGTGTTAATAGAATTATTATTCAAAACAGGTAGATTTAATATCTTTGGAATACGCATATGAACTTGGGGAAATTGAGACTTTTTTTCAGTACTATAGTTGCCGTAATTCTTACCGGATCCGTATTCTGTCAGCATAAACAGATCAATGGGCTTGTGAATGAGTATTATAAAATCACTTCTCTCACTGCTTCCTATGCGCAGATGCAGGCAGGATCCGATCTGTCCGGTCTGCAACGGGGCGATAAGGTAGTGCTGATGCAAATGACCGGATGGGCTCCAACCTGGCGAGGCATCCGGGATGTTCACGATCCTGATGGTTTCCTTAATGCCGGCACGTATGAGATGCTTGCTGTTGCTTCTGTTAATGATGCTTTAGACAGGGTTTACTTTACCGTCAGCCTTGAAACCACAAAATATACAGCCGGGGAGAAGTTCCAGCTGATAAAAATGTATGAAGCAGATTATGCTGAGGTAACGGACACCCTTAAAGCAAAGGACTGGGATGGAGAGACCGGCGGTGTGATAGCCCTGGTGATCTACAACGAACTGGTGCTTCAGGCTGATATTGATGCTGCCCGTAAAGGTTTCAGGGGTGGAATGCCGGACCCTGACTACCCCGGGATTTGCAGGGACTGGCTCTTCGGGGTCGATACCTTCTATTTTCTGAATACTCAAACCGGAAGAGCCGGCGAAAGAGGAGAGGGAGGTGTTACCATAACGCAGACTCCCTACACAAATAATTATACCAGGGGGCCCGGTCAGATGGTTCTTGGAGGGGGCGGAGGTCTTGGCTGGTTTGCCGGAGGCGCCGGTGGAGGACATATCGGTGCAGGGGGCAACGGTGGCTATCAGAAAGATGGATGTTCCATAGATATATATTCCAATGGTGGGATTGGCGTGAAAACCCTTAATTATTATGGTTATGACCAAGTGATGATGGGAGGGGGCGGAGGCTCTTCGACCAGCGATGCACTTTATTCAGCTACCAAAGGGGGTGATGGCGGAGGCATTATTCTGATCCTTGCGGATACGATCATCGGCAATAACCATGCTTTGCGTGCCGGTGGTGGATCCGTTACCGGAATTGCTGAAGCCGGAGGGGGTGGAGGAGGTGCCGGAGGTGCCATCCTCCTGGATGTGAATACTTATGTAACTAATCTCATTGCCTCTGTAAAAGGCGGAAACGGAGGAAATACCGGATCTCAGAACAGCGGCGCCGGAGGAGGCGGTGGCGGAGGAATTGTATGGTATGCAGGAAGCACCCTGAGCCCGAGGGTAATCCCTGATATTGGCTCCGGAGCAAATGGAGAATCGCAATCATCTGATTTTTTGCGCGATGGAAGCTATGGAATTGCCGGACAGACGCTTAGTCAACTTGAACTTCCCCTGAACGGTTTCCTGTTCAACTCATTACAAGGTACGGATACATTATGCCAGGGCCAGACCCCCCTGCCGATTGTCGGAAGTTCCCCTAAGGGCGGGAACGGTGTTTATGCTTTTACTTGGCTGCAAAGTACCGATGGTTCAACCTGGTCCGTCATCGGCGGTGAAGTTTCCAAGTCATATGCTCCACCTTCGCTCAATCAGACCACTTACTTTACCCGTGTTGTAGAATCTGACGGGATTTCCGATACGGCCTTGTCCGTCGAGATCTTTGTGTACGATGCCATTTCGGGTAATAACCTGGCTATACGGGATACCTTTTGTTATAACGACAGTCCGGGTGTTCTGGCTACCGGGGTCCTGTCGGGCGGCAGCGGAGTGTACGATCATACCTGGTACTCGTCTACCGACCAGATCACCTGGACAAGCCGGGGCAGCAGTGCGAACCTCGCTGAAGGGAACCTGACACAGACAACCTATTATTATAGGTATGTTGAATCAGGAAATGGTGTTTGTACTGATACATCGAATGTTGATACCCTTACCATCCTTCCTTCCATTACCGGAAATAATTTACTTCGTAGCGACACTGCCATCTGTACTGGATTGGATGGAGGAGAAATCAGGGTTAACAGCGTATCAGGAGGTGACGGGGTTTACCGGTATGCCTGGTATACAAGCCCTGATAATGTATCCTACTCTGTTATTTCGGGTGCCGTGTCAGACAGTTATTCGCCAGGGATCCTTTCTAATACAGCATACTACCGTCGGGAAGTGGCTTCAGGCGCCGATGATGCTTGTCTCGATATGAGCAGCACGTATACCCTGACTGTGTACCCGTCCATAGGCAATAACATTCTTACCATTGATCCGGACCTCTATTGCTACGGCGATCAGCCCAATTTGGTAGACGGCAGCACTCCCGGTGGAGGAGATAATTCAGCTTATACCTTCGTCTGGCAGGAACGAATACCTGCTGAAAGCTGGAACACGCTCGCCGGTGAAACAGGGGAGGATTACAGTCCCTCAGGGGCTTATTACGAAACCATTGAAGTCAGGCGAGTTGTCAAATCCGGAGATTTTGATGCCTGCATTGACACCAGTGGCATGCAAACCATAGAAATTGTACCTCAGATTTTCAACCCGGTTACCACTGATGATGAAAATATTTGTAATGGAGCAACCCCGCTGGCCTTCCTTGAGGGACCAGCAACGGGAGGATCCGGAACAATTAGCTATTTATGGGAAGCACAGGTCGATGGTGAAACAACTTGGAATCCGGCCAGCGCTTCTCCCAACGATCAGGAAGATTATTCCTCTGATGCACTGACACAGACAACCCGCTTCCGGAGGGTGGCTACTTCTGAAGTGTGTGATGAGGTCAGTGATCCCATAGTGATCACAGTATATCCTTCCATTTCGTCAAATGAGATAGAAGGAGGTTCCCCGCAATATACCTGTTATAACACGGCCATAGATCTGGCAGGTATCTCCGGTCTGTCGGGCGGGCGACCCGGGGATCTTCGGTTCCTGTGGGAAGAATCTGCTGAAGGCTCGGGCTGGAGTGCAGCTGCGGGAGAGTCTTCATCCGAAACCTACCAGTCTCCTGCACTTACGGATACTCTTTATTATCGCCGGATCGTGTTCTCCGGAGAAACGGATCAGTGTGTCGACACAACGGAGGCCGTACTGGTCCGGATTAATTCCCTGCCGGAAGGAGATATCATCAGTGATGCCTTCACTTCCTGTGCAGATGAAACGGTACCGGTCGCCTTTGAAAATTTACTCGGGAACGGACCATTCTCAATAGGCCTGGGGGTCGATGAAGTCACTACCACCGAACAAGGCATATCAGCCAGCAGTGGGACCATCGGTTTCGTGGCTGTAGAAACAGGTCTGGTGAAAGTACTGAACATTACGGATGTCAATGGTTGCGAAGCAGATCTCAGTAGTAACACCGGAGAAATTGACCTTAGGGTTTACGCCTGGCCGGATGCCAATCCGGGATCTGACCTGGAAGTTTGCGGAGAAACCGCAACCCTTGATGCTGTGCTATCAGGCGAAGGTGGGCTCTGGTCAGGAACAGGTGAATTTTCAAACCCCGCAGAACCCGATGCAGAAGTAACTATAGACCCATTTTCAGGATCCATCACCGAAGTTTACCAGTGGAAAGAATGGAACTGGCAGTGCATGGATTCCAATACCATTGAGGTGACATTTTATGAACAACCGGAGGAACTTGATCCCATGGAAGATGTTAAGCTGGATTATACCTTCGAGCACCAACTGGATGCCAGGCTAAGTGTCGGGGAAGGGTTGTGGGAGCAGATTTCTGCTCCCCCTGCAGGATCCGCTACATTTGACAATAATACCTTAAGCAATACTACCGTCTACTTCGCAGATTATGTGACCGGTGACTACCTGTTGCGGTGGTCGGTGACCAATGGAGAGGGCATTTGCCCCGTGGTAAGCAGTGACCTGTTGGTTAGCATCGGGCAAATTGAGACATATACCGGATTTTCTCCCAATGATGATGGCATTAATGACTACTATATAATTAATCTAAGTGGCAATAATGAAGCGGAACTTAAAATATTTGACCGTTGGGGTGCGCTTGTGATTACCCTGTCGGATCCTGATCAGATTTCCTGGGACGGCAAAAATGAGGATGGACAGGAAGTCCCGGAAGGCACCTATTACTTTATTTTGCATCAGATCGGTGTGCCCGTTGATGATATCTCCGGTTATTTTGAATTGAGACGATGAGGTTGAAAAAATATATATACATGCTGGTACTCATTCCTTTTTGTACCGCACCGGCCAGGACACAGTCCACAGCACCTTTCAGCCTGTTCAGCGAGATCCAGACCTATTATAATCCTGCCGCCAACGGTCATAAGGAAGTTCTCTCGGCTGACTTTTTTTATAACCAACACTGGATCGGCATACCGGGGGCCATGGCAACACAGGCTGTCAGCGTGCATGCCCCGATGATGAACCCAAAAGTTGGCATGGGGGTACTCGTAGAGCATGATGCCTACGGCCCAGCCTCATATACTGGCCTCCACGTGAGTTATGCCTACAGGCTGTCACTTGGGAATGCAAAACTTTCTTTCGGTCTGAGGGCAGGAATCGTAAACGGGGCTACTGCCAGCCTGTCCTATCGCGATAGCGATGAGATCCCTGATCCGATCCTGGATGAAGGTGGAATGAGGTTCTGGGTGCCCAATCTGGGCGTCGGAATCATGTATTACTCAAAAAAGTACTGGGTAGGACTGGCTTTTCCACGCGTGTTTGGTTTTGAAAGTAATGAAGCGGACAACTACACAATTAATGTAGACTTTTCAAAGCGCGACTATTTTTTAATGGCCGGCGGTACCTTTTCCATTAGTTCGGAATTCGGCATTGAACCTTCAATGCTGGTAAAATATACTCCGAGTATTCCGAGTCCGGTACTTGCTTTGAATGCCCTTGGAGTCTATAAAGGCATGTATAAAGCCGGGGTCGGCTACCGGTTGGGTGATGCTGTCATTATCCTGATGTCAATTAATATCAACAGACAGTTTAACGTCGGATACAGCTATGATCTGGCCATAGGTGACCGCGCCTATATTTCTTCAGGTTCTCATGAGATCAACCTGCACTATAAATTCGGGTATACTATTAACGCTTCCAATCCACGTGGTTTTTAAAGCATGTTAAAACGATTTATTGCCATATCGCTGTTTTTTATTCCCCTGGGACTGCTGCAGGCTCAGGTGTTTTATCGTGCCGTTCGACTTGATATGAACAGCACTTCCAATAACGAGATGGCACCGGCTATCTACAAGGGAGGATTGGTATTTAGTTCCAACAGGAAGAACGATGTGATCTTTACCACCTTCGACCAGGAAGGAAATTATACCTACGATCTGTACTTCACCAGGCAGAAATCGTATAAAAACTGGTCGGATGCCGAAATTTTTTCAAAAGAACTGACAACAAGGTACAACGAAAGCTCCGTCTGTTTCAACGCCGACGGACAAAGTATGTTCTATACCGCAAATATAAGCGCAGCATCACAGACGGGTGACGCAAACGGGGACACCCTCAAGAATGGGATATATATGGCGCGCCTTTCGAACAATACCTGGGTGCCGGATGGGGAGTTCCCATACAATTCTACAGAATATGATATCGGGTATCCCTGCCTTTCTGAAGATGGGAACAGGCTGTATTTTTCATCCAGGGACCCCTCGGGACAAGGTAATTATGATATTTATTATTCGGATTATGTAAACAATTCCTGGACAAGACCGATGAGTGTAGGGCCTCTAATAAATACCGGCGGAAGTGAAGTATTCCCTTTTATCTATAAAAAAAACCGTCTCTATTTTTCCTCAGATCAGCACGGAAGCCAGGGAGGCCTGGATATTTTCTATTCTGACCTGGTTGAGGGTGAATGGAGCAAACCGGTTGCGCTTCCCCGTCCTTTCAACTCAAGAAACGATGATTTTTCACTGGTGGCCAACGAGGCTATGGACACCGGATATTTTACCTCTAACCGACGGGGCTCAGATGATATTTACACCTTCATTTCGGCTTTTCCGGCATTTCCATCCTGTCCGGAACAGGTGGATGAAACCTTCTGCTATGATTTCTACGAAAAAGGGACCATGGACCTGGATACCACAAGCCTTCGGTACGAATGGGACCTGGGTGACGGGACACGGGTCAGGAAGGAACGTGTGTCGCACTGCTACGAAGAACCGGGATATTACCTGGTACAGTTGAATGTTATCGATACCCTGACTGGTGAGGTGTTTTTCAGTGAGGCTGCTTACGACCTGAATATTGAACCCATTGAACAACCTTATATGCTGGCCCCTGATACCATCAGGGTGAATGAGAGTGTAAGCCTGGATGCATCGGAGTCGCAAATCAGATCCTTTGCCGTTGAGAACTACTACTGGGATTTTGGTGACGGAGTCGTAGAGACAGAAATGGTAACCCGGCATCAGTATCAAAAAACCGGGACGTACATCGTACGTTTGGGGCTGACAGGTAAAAATGAGGATGAGCCCGATGGTGATCATAAGGCATGTGCCAGTAAACAGATCGTGGTCATTCCCCGGAGATAATAGGTCATCTGAACTTTTTACCGGGGAATACGTAGATAAAAATTTGAATTGAAATTGTAACTTTGAATAGAGGTCTAACCTTCAAATGAATGTTATATGCGAACCCTAGCTCCTTTGATTATTCTCGTTTTGCTGTCAACCTTATCTTTTGCACAGCCTGTTCCTGCCGGGGATGAAAACATACCCTTTCTAATGACCTTCGGTGCTGCAGCTGAAACTTCCTGGGGAGATGACGACTTTTCACAGACCTTCTTCTTTTTAATTCCTGAAACTTTTAAGGAACCAATATACATCAGGATTTTTGATCCCGACACAGGTGGGGAAGTGGATGAACTTAATGGCACTTTTGATACAAGGACCGTTTATTCTGTTTTTGGAGGGAAAGAATGTTATTCACATAAGGATGCTCAGGAAACTGATCCGAAAGGAAACTATAAAAGTGGAACACTCCTGGCAACAAAAGCTTTTGCTGTGAACCCACGATTCGATAATAACTGGTATACCTTCGGCCCGTTCAACCCGACTGAAGGCGAATATATTTCCAAATTCGGCGGGTATGTTTTTAAAATTGTTGCAGATGGTGTTGCCGGCAATGATGGTAACCTTTACAGGTATTACCTGAGTACTGAGTATGGAGCCAATAAACCTGTGGAGGGAGGGAATGCTTTTGCATTCGAATATTCCTTCAGAATGCATGACAATCCCAGTGAAGTCTCGCATATTTATCCATTTGTTGATGACAGGACTGTGACTGTGAAGCTTTCAAATTTTGACTGGGATTCCGATGGATTTATCAGGACCGTATCGGTTGCCAGAAAAGGGCAAATGAGTCCAATTTCTGCTGATAATAACTGGATTGCAGATGAATTCAAGATTTTTGACGAAGAAAAGAATACCTCACTCGATATACAATTTATTAAGAAGCGTACTCCACCGGTTAAGAATAATAATGTTGTAGTGAATGTCCGAAATCAGTACAATGAATTGCTGCCTTTCTATGTAATCCCAATCGGAGGAGTCCCGAAATATAAATACGATATCGGTGTTAAACGACAACCTTAATGAGTGAAAACAAAAGACCGGAATATTCCGGAAGGAATGTAAGGAGATGGTTAGGGATTTTCCTATCCAATGTGTTGGTTGTGAGTACTATGTTTGCACAACAGGTTCGTTTTCAGAACTTTTCTGTTACGGAAGGACTGAGGGATCCCTATGTGTATAACATTGTTCAGGATAAAAACGGTTTCATCTGGCTGGGGACCGGCCGGGGCCTGTGCCGTTATGATGGACATGAGTTTTTTACCCCCACTCTGAAAGCACTTCCGGAAGAAGAAGTCTATATTAGTTTTGTTGACAACCTGGGTAAATTGTGGTTTGGTTTCAGTAATGGCGAAGTCTGGTCATACGACGGGAATAATTATTCCTCCTATGTGCTTGATAAAGAAAAGAATATTACAATAAAGGGAATCACTCAGAGTGATGAGTTGGGAGTAATCATTGCCACTCAGAACCAGGGGCTTTACCATTTCAATAGCGACGGGAAACCCGTTAAAATGGACCCTGCCTTTGAAAATCAACAGTTAACCGCAGTACATGTCTGCGGCAATACACTCCTCGCAGGTGATATGGAAGGCTTATTTATCACCGAACTCGGAAGGTCTGCTGATAATATTCAGCGTATTGGTGAATTGAGCTATGTGCAGATCCAAACCATCCGTGATGCCTATAAGGGTAATTCCTTCTGGATCGGAACTTATGATGAGGGATTGTATTACCTTGAAATTCTGAAGGACTCCATATATGTCGAAAAGCTTGGCATTGGAAGAGAAATGGAGTATCTCCGGGTGAAAGACATTACTTACGATGCTGATTCAGGTTTGCTTGTCTGTGCCGCTAATGCAGGGGTATTCAGGATCGACTTTGAGCCTGGCAGCCCTACAAACATTATTTCTGTCCGGAATTTTAATGAAGCTAACGGATTGAAAACAGACAATGTTGAATGTCTGTACCTGGACCATGAAAAGAACCTTTGGTTTGGAACCAATGGAGAGGGCCTGTCACTGCAGACCAATCAATTCTTTGGTTTCTATGACATGATAAATTCCGGGGCCGGGGTTTCCGTTCTGTCTGTTTCGGAGGATGAGGAGCTTCTTTGGATTGGAGGCACTGAAGGCCTGGTCAGTTTTAATAAGCACAACGGTAAAAGAACACACTATACAACAGGCCTGCCCAAGGATGCAATTACAAGTTTGTTTTACCAGAAGGGTATTCTCTGGATAGGGACTTCCAATAATGGAATATATAAGTACCAAAATGGCAACTTCAACAACTTCCTCAGGGAGGCCAACTCAATAAGTAATGCTATAAATCATATCACCGGGGATGCTCAGAATCTTTATGCAGCTACCAAAAACGGAATATTTGTCATTAATAAGCAGACAGGAGAAAAAAGCCAGTTTACCACCATCGACGGCCTGCCTCATAATGATATAGAATTTCTCTACCTGGATAACCAGAAGAGGCTCCTCTTTGCCACAAGGACTGATGGTATCTACGAGCTGGATGCCCAGCGGGTAAGGAGTGTCTTCACTGTTGAAAAATACGAACTGGAATTCAATTCGATCACTGAGGACGAAAAGGGTAATCTTTGGGTAAGTACCTATGGGCAGGGATTGTTTTTGCTACCTGGCCATTCCGATTCGATCATAAATATCAGGGATGACGATGGACTGAAATCAAATTATTGTTATGGCATGATTTCAGATCGCCATGGCTTCATCTGGACCGGACATCGCGGGGGGCTTAGCCGGATTGATATTAACAACCGTAAAATAACCATCTTCGACTCGGATAACGGTATTACCGGCGATTGTAACAGTAATGGGTCATTCCTTAGCCAGAACAGCAAGCTGTATTTTGGAACAACTGAAGGACTTGCATTCTATGATCTGGAAGGTAGGTCGGTATCTAAATCAGCCCCGGTGATGAATATCCTTAAGGTGGTCATCTCGGATATAGAGTACCCGAAATTCAACGAGCCGATCGTTTTACCCTATTCAGCTTACAAACTGCGTATTGACTATGTCGGTCTCTATTACTCTGACCCCGAATCTGTCAGGTACCAGTATAAGCTGGAAGGTCATGACCTCGGATGGTCCGACCTTACCGATGAAAGGACCGTCACCTATCCGCGCCTGGAAGACGGGGAGTATACTTTTCTGGTGAAGGCCATTTCTCCGGACGGCACGGTCAGTCAGATTTCTTCGCAACTGCACATCCGTGTGAAGCCCCCCTTCTGGAAACAGTGGTGGTTTATCACGCTTCTTTTCGTTATCCTGATCCTCGCAATTATTGTCATCATTAAATACAGGGAACGTAAGCAAAAACAAATTCAGGAATACCTCGAACAGCGCCTGGATGAAAGAACCCGTGAGGTAGTGGAGCAAAAGGAGGAAATTGAGATCAAGAACCGGGATATTACTGACAGCATCAATTATGCCCAGCGGATTCAGTCCAGTATCCTGCCCCCCATAAAACGACTTCAGCAATACTTCGATGGCTCCTTTGTGTTCTACCAGCCAAGGGATATTGTGAGCGGTGACTTTTACTGGTTCGATAAGATCAGTGAATCTAAATTTGTGATTGTCTGCGCCGACAGTACCGGTCATGGAGTTCCCGGTGCCTTCATGTCAATGATCGGGACTACCCTGATCAAAGATATCTGCATGCGGCAGGAGATAAACTCACCCTGCAAGATCCTTGAGGAGCTCGACATTGAACTTAGAAATATGCTGAATCAAAATGTGGATGCCGAACAATCCAATGACGGGATGGACATCATCGTTTGTGAACTTGATACCCGTACCATGTACCTGCGATACGCTTCAGCGATGAGACCAATGATCGTTTACCGCGGAGGGGACCAGATCTACATTAAGGGAAGCCGGAGCTCTGTCGGCGGTCAGTACGATAAGGAAGAGAAAGATTTCAGGGATGAAGGAATGCAACTGAACAAGGGCGACCTGATCTATATGTTCTCAGATGGTTATCCTGACCAGTTTGGAGGAGCTGTGGGTAAGAAATTCAAAATGGTGCGCCTGAAGAACCTGCTGAAAGATATCCATCAAAAGCCCATGGAGGAACAGTACGAATACGTACGAAGTACATTCAACCTGTGGAAGGAAGATTTTGAGCAGGTTGATGACGTACTCTTTATGGGGATAAAGCTTTAAACAAGTTTGAACCAGAGAGGAATTGCGGGGCGCTACCTGAAGGCTCCCATTTTCAGCATGCTGATCTCTTTCTCAGTGAGGAACCTCCATTTTCCTCTGGCAAGGCCTTTTTTGGTTAATCCGGCAAAATATACACGATCCAGCTTTTTTACTGTATAACCCAGGTGTTCAAAAATTCGCCTGACGATCCGGTTTCTTCCTGAATGGATCTCAATGCCCACAAGCTTCTTATCTTCAGGATGAGAGTATTCAATGGCATCTGCCTGAATAAATCCGTCATCAAGTGTCAGCCCCTCCTTGATTGTTTTCATATCCTGAGCAGTAAGGGCTTTGCTCAGACCGACATGGTACAACTTCATCTTATTGTAGCTGGGATGGGTCAGGGTCCTTGTAAGGTCCCCGTCGTTCGTCAGCAGGAGAACCCCGGTTGTATTCCTGTCCAGCCTGCCAACCGGAAATATCCTTTCTTTACAGGCATTCCTGACAAGATCCATGACCGTCCTGGTAGCATGGGGATCTTTTACCGTGGTGACAAAGTCCTTGGGTTTATTCAGCAGGATGTAAACCAGCTTCTCGTTTTTTATGCGTTGCCCGTTGTATTTAACTACATCTCCGGGTTTGACCTTACTGCCCAGTTCAGTAACTGTCTGATCGTTTACCGTGATCAGCCCGGCTGTTATGTAGGTGTCGGCTTCCCTCCGCGAACAGATGCCGCTCGAAGCAATAAACCTGTTTAGGCGTACGTCTTCCGAGGGAGTGCCCGGAATCCGGGGCTTTCTATCGGGCTTTCTTCCTGTTTTCCCGGATTGCTGTCCTGCTGCCTTTCGGGTATAATTGCCTTGTTTTTTCATGCTGAATTCAAATCGTTAAAATTCTTTTCTAAGGGATTCGGGAAAGCCTTTAGAAAACCTTATTTTTGTTCCGCAAAAGTACATGATTTTAAGATACAAGAGAAATTTTTTATGACGCTGATCAAATCCATTTCAGGAATCAGGGGAACCATAGGCGGAACACCCTCTGATAACCTGACCCCGGTAGATGTTGTTAAATTTGCTTCTGCATATGCAGTCTGGATGAAGGAGAACCTAAATGCCAGGCAGTACAAAGTCGTATTAGGCAGGGATGCCCGCGTATCAGGCCCAATCATTCAAGCGCTGGTTGCCTCTACCCTGCAGGGATGCGGGATCGATGTGATCGACCTCGGACTGGCCACCACCCCGACTACTGAGATGGCCGTTGTCCACCATCAGGCACAAGGGGGCATTATTCTGACCGCCAGCCACAATCCGGCACAATGGAATGCATTAAAACTGCTGGACCATCAGGGAGAATTCCTATCGGCAGCAGCCGGAGCCAGGATACTTCAGTTGGCCGAAACGGAAGCTTTCAGCTATGTGACTTACGACAAGCTCGGTAGATATTCTGAAGACAGAGGGATGGATGAACGTCATATCCAGGCTGTTCTAGACCTGGAATGGGTGAACCCGGAAGCTATCCGGAAGGCTGGTTTTACAGTTGCTATTGATGCTGTAAATTCAGTCGGTGGTGTGATAATTCCTCAGTTGCTCAGTGCTTTGGGAGTGAAAAATATTGTTAAGTTGTACTGCGAACCCAACGGCCTGTTCCCGCATAACCCGGAACCGCTTCCTGAGAACCTGACGGAGCTTTCCGCTCTGATCAAGGAAAAAGGGGCGGATATCGGATTTGTAGTGGATCCGGATGTTGACCGGCTTGCCATTCTCAATGAAAACGGTTCAATGTTTGGTGAAGAGTACACTCTGGTTGCAGTGGCTGATTATATCCTTGAGAAAACGGGGCCGGGGAACACGGTTTCAAACCTGTCTTCTACCGGGGCATTGAAGGATATCACTGAGAAACACGGAGGGAGTTATGAAGCCGCTGCAGTTGGTGAAGTGAATGTCGTGGAGAAAATGAAGCAAACAAATGCAGTCATCGGGGGCGAAGGTAATGGAGGGGTAATTTATCCGGAACTGCATTATGGCCGGGATGCCCTGGTCGGTATAGCCCTCTTTTTAAGCAGTCTGGCAGAAAAAAATATCAAAAGCAGCCAACTTAGAAGTAAGTATCCTGAATACGTGATCTCCAAAAACAAGATCGAACTGACACCTGAAGTTGATGTCGACCAGGTTTTAAAGCGGGTAAAAGAGAAGTACCGCGATCAACCTGTCATTGACATCGATGGGGTGAAAATTCATTTCGGAACGGATTGGGTCCACCTTAGAAAATCCAATACCGAACCCATTATCAGGATTTATTCCGAAAGTACCTCAGCCGAAAATGCCGAAAATCTGGCCCGGAAAATCATGCAGGATATCCTGGATAATTCATAATTCAGGCTAAGATTTAGAAATTCAATACAATACAAGTCTGATACTTATGTTTTTCATGCCGGTATTGTACGATTAAACAGGAATATGAAGGCATCTCAGCCGGCATTAGGCTGAACAAGACATTTATTATGTTTTCATCCATTTTTTGTTCTAAAAAAATCCTTTATATTTGCGCCACCACTAAAAAGTGGTCTAAATCACAGTAAAATCTTAAAAATTAGATAGAAATGCGAAACAAAGGAGCCATACTGACATTGGTGATAGCCTTTACTCTTGTTTGTATTTACCAACTTTCTTTTACCTGGAAAGGAGAATCTGTAAAAAAGAAAGCAAGAGAATACGCAGGTGGCGATATCAAAAAGGAGGAGAGATACCTGGACAGCATGTCTAACCAGGTAGTTTATAATATCCTTGTGTCTGATTTTACTTTCCGTGAAGTTCAGGAACGCGAAATCAATCTGGGTCTTGACCTTAGAGGAGGGATGAGTGTAATCCTTGAAATTTCTACAGCCGATATTATCCGTTCCCTTGCTGCCGATCAGATGATGATCGATGACAATATGAAGGGAACCATGGAAAAAGTGCTGACGGAGGTCAGGAAGCAACAGCAGAATTCAAACGACGATTACCTGACCATATTTGGTGAAGTATACGATAGAATGAGTGGGGGAATTCCGCTTGCAGTATATTTTGACCCGGCAGATTTCGAGGGCGATTTTGACAGGAACAGCCCTAATGAGGATGTACTGGCAGAGATCAGGAAAGAATCAGAGGGTGCTATCGACCGTGCTTTTGAGATTATCCGTAACCGTATCGACCAGTTTGGTGTGGCTCAGCCTAACATTCAGCGCCTGGAAACTAACAGGGACCGTATCCTCGTTGAACTTCCGGGTGTGAAAAACAGAGAAAGGGTTAAGAACCTTCTGCAGGGAACTGCTAACCTTGAATTCTGGGGATGCTACCTATCGGACGACTTCGATCAGGTATACTTTAAAGCACTGGATGCCCAGCTCGGGAGGATACTCGAATCCCAGCCCGATACTGCGACTGCAGCTGTGGTGGCTGACGCTGTTGTTGAAATTGATAGCAATACAACAACCACTACCGATGCACAACAGACTGGTAGATTTGGAGTAACAGGAGACGATAAGGTAAGCCCCAAAGCTACTGGTGCTGACAGGATGAGCCTTTCCAGTCTGCTCGAATTTACAGACCTTGATGGAAGCAGACTGGCACGAAGCAGACCGGAAATCGCAAAAGTCCACTTAAGGGATACCGGTGATGTGAACAGGTTGTTACGTGTTGCTTTTGATAATGGTTACCTGGAATCGGATGCTATATTGATGTGGGGATCAAAACCCATTGTAAACAATAATAAAATACCGACAGATTATATCTATTTATATATTATTAAAGGTCTGGATGGAAAACCGCTGCTCGAGGGTAACGCTGTTCAATCTGCCCGTCAGGATTTTGATGAGCAAAATGCATCTGCCTACGTTACCATGACCATGAAGCCGGAAGGTACTACCAAATGGGCTCAGATTACTGCTGCCAACATTGGTAAACCTATTGCTATCGTTATGGACAGCCGCGTTTATTCTGCACCAACTGTACAGAATGAGATCCGGGGGGGTAGTTCCAAAATTACAGGAGACTTCACCATTAACGAGGCCAATGACCTTGCCAACCTGCTGAAAGCTGGTAAGCTTCCCGCGCGTGCACATGTTATCCAGGAGAATGTGGTAGGACCTTCTTTAGGTAAAAAAGCTGTCTCCCAGGGTCTAAACTCATTCCTGATCGCATTCCTGATCATCCTGCTTTATATGGTTCTTTATTATAGCCGAAAAGCAGGTCTTGTGGCGGATATTGCTCTTATTGCCAATATGTTCTTTATCATGGGTGTACTCGCCTCGCTCGGGGCGGCGCTGACGCTGCCCGGTATCGCCGGTATCATCCTGACCATCGGTATGTCGGTGGATGCGAACGTACTTATTTTTGAGCGGGTCCGTGAAGAAATGGCATCCGGGAAAGGTGTTCGTATGGCGCTTGCCGATGGTTATAAAAACGCCTATTCAGCGATCATCGACGCCAACGTAACTACCCTGATCACAGGTATTATTCTTTATCTGGTTGGTACAGGTCCCATCAAAGGTTTTGCCACTACGCTTATTATCGGTATCCTGACATCGCTTTTCAGTGCGATCTTTATAACCCGACTGATTTTTGAAGCATACCTGAAAAGAAATAAGGACATTCAGTTCGATACTTCTATTACACGTAATGCATTTAAAAATATAAACTTTGCCTTCATTCAAAAGAGTAAAGTATTCTATTCAATCTCGATCGTAATTATGCTGATCTCCATCGGATCACTGGTCATCCGCGGACTCGATTATGGCGTCGACTTTACCGGTGGACGTAACTTCGTGGTTAAGCTGGATAAACAAGCTACTCCTGCTGAGATTGCCGGTGTGTTGCAGAAACAGTTCGGTGAGGCCCCGAAAGTAATTACCTATGGCGATGACCTGCGTATTACCACACAGTTTATGATCGACTCTACCGGGGAAAATGTAGATAGGGAAATTCAGGAACTGTTGTATGCAGGTCTGAAACCCTACCTGGATGAGAAAAAAGCTCCCGTTGATACACTTCAGACTGAAACAGATTCTGTTGAGCAAAAAGGGACCATGGCATTCATTGATAGTTATGATCTTGTTGGACCATCCATTGCGGATGATATTAAACGACAGGCTATTTATGCCATCACGCTTGCACTGGTCTTCATCTTCTTATATGTCCTCCTACGATTCAGGAACTGGCAGTTTGGTCTCGGAGCCCTTGCAGCCCTGGTCCATGACGCCCTTATTGTCCTGGGTATATTCTCCCTGCTTTACAGGTACATGCCTTTCTCCCTTGAGATCGATCAGTCCTTTATTGCAGCCATCCTTACCGTGGTAGGTTATTCCATCAACGATACCGTGGTAATCTTCGACAGGATCAGGGAATACGTTAAGGAACATCCGAAGCGCGACCGGAAGGAAATCATGAACATGGCCCTCAACAGTACACTGAGCCGTACCTTCAGTACTTCGTTCAGTACCTTCATCGTGTTGCTGGCGATCTTTATCTTCGGTGGAGAGGTGATCCGCGGATTTGTGTTCGCACTCATGGTAGGTATTGTAGTGGGTACATACTCTTCCCTGTTCATTGCAACTCCCGTGGTGTACCACACAATCAAGAGAAGTGAACGCAAGAAAAATAAATAATAACAGAGATATTAATTTCTTTTGAATAGAGAAGCCCCATCATTATTGTTGGGGCTTTTTGCTATCTTTGGGCGTAGTATATTTATAAGGCTATGATTCTATTTATTGGAGGCCCTGAAATACTCGTAATTGTTCTGGTAGTCCTGCTGCTCTTTGGCTCAAAAAAGATGCCGGAAATGGCCAGGATGATGGGGAAAGGTATGCGGGAATTTCGAAAAGCCACAGAAGATATTAAACGTGAGCTTAATGAGGATACCAAGGAGATACAGGATGATTTCAAAGAGATCAGGAAGAATATAAAACCTTAATACTTCATTTTTAGCACCCACTTATATTTCATGGAATACCTACTATTAGCTGCTGGACTTACCCTATTACTTATCGGAGGAAAAATATTGGTTCAGGGAGGTGTTGCATTGGCCAGGCGATTTAGTATTCCCCCTCTGGTAATAGGTCTGACCATCGTATCTTTCGGAACTTCGGCTCCGGAGTTATTCGTTAGTGTCGTTGCCGGTATCCGGGGGCAGGATGCTGTGGCTATCGGGAACGTCATTGGGTCAAACATTGCCAATATTGCCCTGGTCCTGGCTATAACGGCGATTATCTTTCCGATTCCTGTCCGAAGCAGCTCCGTGAAAGTCGATGGACCTTTTATGATTGCTGTAAGCCTGCTCCTTGTATTCTTTATGCTCGATATGAAGATTTCCAGGGTGGAAGGTATCATTTTCTTATGCCTGATCCTGGGTTATACCTTTTGGCATTTTAGGTTCTCAAAAAAACAAGACCAGGTTCCTGATGAGATTAATGCAAAACCAATGGCTCTCTGGTTGATCATCTTAAGCCTGGCCGGTGCGATCATCGGGCTTGCCTTTGGTTCAGACCTCCTGGTTAAAAATGCCAGTGAAATTGCCCGTGAGTGGAATGTGGATGAGCGGGTCATTGCGATAACTATGGTGGCTTTTGGTACCAGTCTGCCCGAACTGGTTACCTCAGTGATTGCAGCCTTCCAAAAAGAAATGGATATCTCTATCGGTAATATCATTGGGTCCAATATATTCAACATCCTTGTAGTTCTTGGAGTGGCAGGTTTAATTAACCCCCTTTCTGTTGATAAGGGATTTCTTACCAGCGACATTTATTGGATGCTGGGAACGGCGGTATTGTTATTCGTATACATTCTCCCTTTCAAGGGGGGGAAACTGAGCCGCCTGAAAGGGCTGAGCCTTTTTGTGATCTATTGTGTATATGTTTATGTTCTCTACCAAGCCTGAAAATGATTGAAGTTAAAAATATACGTAAGTCCTTCGGAAGCCTGAACGTACTTAAAGGTATTGACGCCACGATTAGTAAAGGCGAAATTGTCACCATTGTCGGGGCCAGTGGAGCAGGTAAGACAACCCTGCTTCAGATTATGGGAACCCTCATGCGCCCGGAGGAAGGCGAGGTGGTGATCAATCAGACTCATGTTCACCGGCTAAAGGACCGCCAGATGGCATCGTTCCGAAACTCAGAAATCGGTTTTATTTTTCAATTCCATCATTTGTTGCCTGAATTCTCAGCCCTGGAGAATGTTTGCATTCCAGGTTTTATTGCCGGACGGCCGAAGAAAGAAGTCGAGAAAAAGGCAGATGAAATTCTTAAGATGCTTAATCTTTCCGAAAGGAGCCATCATAAACCCTCTGAACTCTCCGGAGGAGAGCAGCAGCGTGTCGCAGTGGCACGGGCACTGATCAATAACCCGGCGGTAATCCTGGCTGATGAACCTTCAGGAAACCTGGATTCGCAGAATAAGAACGACCTGCATAAGCTTTTCTTTGATTTGCGGGATCAGTACGGACATACCTTTGTGATTGTCACGCATGACAAGGAGCTGGCTGGCATGGCAGATCGGACGCTGCACATCAGGGACGGACTGATCGTGAAAAACTGATTTTTTCGAAATCAGGGGGGAACTTCGCATCCCGGTTTTCCCGGTGAAAATCAAGATACCTGCCTTATGGAGCTTTATGAACTGCTCGAAGAAAAATACAAGCTATACAATCGGATCGATTTTATTGAGAACGATCCGATAAGTATTCCTCATCGCTATAGCGGGAGAGAGAATATCGAGATCAGCGGGTTCCTGGCTGCCACTCTGGCCTGGGGACAGAGAAAAAGCATTATTAAAAGCGCCTCCCGGCTGCTTAATCTCTTGGGAAATGATCCGCTGGATTTTTTGCTTTCTGCCGGGGAGGATGACTTCTCCCGGCTTGATCACTTTGTGCACCGAACTTTTAACGGGACGGATGCTGTTTTTTTTATCCGGTCCCTCGCAAATATATACCGGAATCATCAGGGTCTGTCTTCTATTTTCATGAACGCCTACCGGGAAGTGGGAGATATTGCTGCAGGCCTGAAGAATTTTCGTGAAGTTTTCTTTTCCCTGCCGCATGAAGGGCGGACGCTGAAACACCTAGCAGATATAAGGAAGGGGGCTGCTGCAAAAAGGCTGAATATGTATTTGCGCTGGATGGTCAGGAACGACGATCGCGGTGTGGATTTCGGAATATGGAAGGAAATCCCGGCGTCGGCACTGTTCATTCCTCTTGACGTCCATACAGGAAGGGTGGCGAGGCAGCTGGGACTTTTGGAGCGGAAGCAAAACGACTGGAAAGCTGTGGTTGAACTAACTGACAGCCTGAGAGCCTTCGATCCGTCTGATCCCGTAAAGTACGATTTTGCTTTGTTCGGAATGGGTGTTTCTGATGAACTTTATTTTTGAAGAGAGATTGCCCAAGGGGGCTTCAACAGGAAGTAAACCTGTTTTACCTTCCCTCTTTTTAGCGTAACTTACAAGCCTCTTTTAAATCCTGGTTCATGCCCAATCCATACTTTCGGTTCAAACAATTTACTATCCTGCAGGATAAGTGTGCCATGAAGGTAGGTACTGACGGAGTCCTCCTGGGAGCCTGGGTGGCTACCGGGGATGCCCGCCGGATCCTGGACATTGGAACCGGAACCGGACTGATTGCCCTGATGCTTGCCCAACGCTCGGGAGCCGACATTCATGCGGTGGAAATAGATCCTGGAGCTGCAGAACAGGCCGGAGAGAATTTCCGAAATTCCCCCTGGGCAGTTAGACTGAAAATCCTAAGGCAGGATTTCCTCGAATTTGTTCATCATGCAGAACCTTACGACCTGATAGTATCTAATCCGCCCTATTTCAGGAATTCACTGAAAGCGCCCGATCCATCGCGAGCAACGGCCCGTCACGATCATCAACTGGATCTGGATGGACTTCTATCGGGGGCTGCATCCTTATTAAATCCCAACGGTCGTGTGGGACTTGTGTATCCTGCCGCCGAAATGCAAAGGGTGGAGGAAGTCGCAGCTTCTTATGGATTATTCCTGTCCGGAAAGACTGAAATTATCCCTGCACCCGGGAAGGCCCCCAAGCGCGTGCTGTTTGAGTTTGATACAAATGACCACCAAGGTGAGTGTAATACGAATTACTTGGTGCTCGAGGAGACTGGAAGGCACAGATATTCTGAGGCATACAAAATCCTGACTCAGGATTTTTACCTGTAGCAGCACATCATTTTTCCGGGCAAGCCGAAAAAACTGTCCATTACCCCCATTTACCTTTACAACTCTCGCTAAGGCTTATTTCTTGATCAGGCTCAAATGTTCTTCATCAATAACCTCACCTGTTCCACGTATCTCATACTTGAACTTGCCATCCTCGCGAATGACACGCTTAATACGCACAGGTTCCTTGCCATTGACAAAAACGAGTTGAGCGTTTTTGTACTTGGAAATCATTCTGGTTTATTTACGGCACAATACAAACATACAGCTTCTTACGGAGTATTCCATAACAGATTGTAAATTTATGAGAGGTTTTTGGTGGTAATGGCTATGATATATATCACATCGGGTTAAGAACAAATATTCCTCTGTAAAGTTTTTCGTCTGCGGTGAAGGCAATAGTTAACTAAGCTCCGTTATGAATAACATCAATTGTTAATTAATATTGAATAGAATTCTGCTCGCTTATTTTGCCTCCATAGGGTAAAGCAATAATTTAGCATGCGAACTAAAGAAAGTTCCCGGTGAGTAAAGAGCAGAATGTAGTTGAGACACCCCTGATGAAGCAGTATTACAGTGTCAAGGAGAAACATCCTGATGCCATACTCTTATTCAGGGTGGGCGACTTCTATGAGACCTTCGGGGAGGATGCCGTCAGGGCTTCGGGCATACTGGGCATTACACTTACCAAGAGGGCAAACGGTGCGGCTTCCTATGTCGATCTTGCAGGTTTTCCTTTTCATGCTCTCGATACCTATCTTCCAAAACTGGTCAGGGCAGGTCAGCGCGTAGCTATTTGTGAGCAGCTCGAAGATCCGAAAATGACCAAGAAGATCGTAAAAAGGGGCATTACCGAACTGGTTACTCCCGGTGTTTCTTTAAATGATAATGTCCTGGAGCACCGTGAAAATAATTTTCTGGCCAGTGTTCACATTGAGAAGGCCGGGGCAGGCATTGCATTCCTTGATATCTCTACCGGGGAATTTCTTACTGCCGAGGGATCCTATGAATATGTTGATAAGCTGTTAAGCAGTTTTGCTCCCAAGGAGGTGCTCTTCGAACGGGGAAAGCAAAAGCACTTTCAGGAAATCTTCGGAAACAAATACTATAGCTATACCCTCGACGATTGGGTATACACGGATGATTCGGCCAAGGACAGGCTGATTAAGCATTTTGAAACCACCAGCCTGAAGGGGTATGGTATCGGAGGCATGAGGTTGGGAATCATCGCCGCAGGGGCTGTTCTGCATTACCTGGATATTACCCAGCACCATCAGGTAAAGCACATCTCCAAGCTGTCGCGTATCGAAGAGGATCGGTATGTCTGGCTTGACCGGTTTACCATCAGGAACCTGGAGTTGTTCAGGTCGATAAATGAAGGTGCAAAAACGCTTTGTGATGTCCTTGATAAGACTATCTCACCAATGGGCAGCCGATTGCTTAAACGGTGGATTGCCCTTCCCCTCAAGGGGATAGCCTCCATAAATGAACGACTGGATACCGTGGAGTTCTATCTGAAAGATCCTGCCTTCAGGGATGAGATGGAATCGCACCTGGCTATGATTGGCGACCTGGAGAGGGTAGTGTCAAAAGTGGCTGTTGGAAGAGTTACACCCAGGGAAATCGTTCAGCTCAAGCATGCTCTGGCGGCCATTTCACCAATAAAGGAGAGTTGCGCGGAAACCGGGGAGAATTCACTCAGGAAGATCGCCGAGCAACTCAATCCATGTGACTCGATCCGTGAACGTATTGAGAAGGAAATTCTTCCGGAACCTGCTTCCCAGCTCTCAAAAGGTAGTGTAATAGCGCCGGGGATTTCTGCGGAGCTGGATGAGCTTCGCCTGATCATGAATTCCGGGAAAGATTTTCTGGTGCAGATCCAGCAACGTGAGAGTGAACGTACCGGCATACCCTCCCTGAAAGTCGCGTACAATAACGTTTTCGGATACTACATTGAAGTGCGCAATACCCATAAGGATAAAGTCCCTTCGGAATGGATCAGGAAACAAACCCTCGTGAGCGCCGAAAGATACATCACCGAGGAGCTGAAGGAATATGAAAGCAAAATTCTTGGGGCCGAAGAGAAAATCCAGGTCCTGGAAACCAGGCTTTTTAATGAACTGGTCGAAGCCGCTGCAGACTATATTGTTGCTATTCAGCTGAATGCCAACCTGCTTGCCCGGCTCGACTGTCTGTTATCTTTTGCCCGTTGTGCCCTGGAATACAAGTATTTCCGACCGGAGATCGACGATTCTGAAGCCCTGGACATTAAAGAGGGAAGGCATCCGGTGATCGAACGTCAGCTCCCGGTCGATGAACCCTACATCAGCAACGATGTTTACCTAGATACCTCTCAACAGCAGGTGATCATCATCACTGGTCCGAATATGGCCGGAAAATCAGCCCTCCTCCGGCAAACCGCCCTGATTGTCCTGATGGCACAGATCGGAAGTTTTGTTCCGGCTTCCACGGCCCGGATCGGATATGTGGATAAGATCTTTACCAGGGTAGGTGCTTCGGATAACATCTCGCTGGGTGAGTCGACCTTCATGGTTGAAATGCTTGAAACAGCCAGCATTTTGAACAATATTTCTTCACGAAGCCTTATCCTGCTTGATGAAATCGGCAGGGGAACCAGCACCTACGATGGTATTTCCATCGCATGGGCCATGGTGGAATACCTGCACGAACACCAACAGGCCCGGCCAAAAACCCTGTTTGCCACGCACTACCATGAACTGAACGAGATGGAGGGCTACTTCGACCGCGTGAAAAACTATAATGTAACGGTGAAGGAGCTCGAGGATCGCGTGATCTTTATCCGCAAACTTAAACGCGGAGGCAGCGAACACAGCTTTGGGATCCATGTTGCCCGTATGGCAGGAATGCCTAAAAGCGTGGTAAAAAGAGCAAACGAGATCCTGGCCGAACTTGAACAGTCGCATGGTGAAAAATCCCTCTCAAAACCCATTCCCGATGTGGCTGAAAAACGAGAGGGCCTGCAGATGAGTATTTTCCAGCTTGACGACCCGGTACTCAAGCAAATCAGGGATGAAATCAAGAATACTGACATCAACAACCTGACCCCCATCCAGGCGCTTAATAAACTGAATGAGATCAAGAAACTGACAGGACTTAACTAAGGAAATCCGGCTTTCCCGGAAATTAAGTTTTGTTTTTGGCATAATTAAAAAAAACTATATATTTGCAGCACCTTTCAAGGGAGGAGTTCTTTTAAAGATTGGATAAGATAATACAGTAATTGCGGAAATAGCTCAGTTGGTAGAGCACGACCTTGCCAAGGTCGGGGTCGCGGGTTCGAGTCCCGTTTTCCGCTCTTTTTTTATGCTAAAAATTTTAAAACAGTGTGAGTGTGCGGGCGGGTCTCTCTACTCAATTCTCACACTCACACTGTTTCTGCCCGGATGGCAGGGCCGACCGTTAAGAAATGCTCCGGTGGAGCATTTTAGGGAGGAGCCAGGTTGCAGGGCGGGGCAATTCCGCCTACAATGCATTAAGGATTGTTTTAGAATTGGGAAGGTTCTTTTTGGAATAAAGATTTTACTCTGCCCGGATGGCGGAATTGGTAGACGCGCTGGACTTAAAATCCAGTAAACAGTAATGTTTGTGTGGGTTCAAGTCCCACTCCGGGTACAGGGACAGAGTGAGAGTGAGTGGGAGAGCGTTGCTGAACACTTGGGCATACTCTTTTTTTTAGGCATGTTTATGCCAATACACTTAACCTGTCAAGTGTGAGATTATTTCTATCTTTTCGCTTTAATAAGGAACCTCATGAAAATAAAATGTAGGAGTCTGAGTTCTTCATAATTTGATTCTTTTGTATTCTAAATACTTAATCATATTAAAAAGATTCTGAGAAAGTCGAATACATATCTTTACCAAAACATTTTAATCAATGAGTAAAATCTTGGGAATATCAGCTTTCTATCATAATTCAGCTGCAGCTTTGCTCGTGGATGGGGAGATAATTGCTGCTGTATAGGAAGAGCGTTTTACCCGAATCAAACATACCCCTGATTTTCCGATTAATGCGATTAGATATTGTTTAGAAGAAGCTGGTCTGAGCATTGATGAACTTGATGCTGTAGTTTTCTACGACAAACCTTTGCTGAAATTCGAACGCCTGTTAGAGACATACTATGCTTTTGCGCCACGAGGACTACAATCCTTTCTAAAGGCCATTCCTGTTTGGCTTGATTGGTTTAGCCCCCTATAATTCGGACAATTTACTTTTTGACTTTAATATTAGCCATTTTTCTTCATAATATTGCATCAGCAAGGAACA
>JAFGEO010000011.1 GCA_016931575.1 Bacteroidales bacterium
CCTGCGACCTTCTATTACTGGAAAAAGAAGCTAAAGAAGAACAATAACAACACTCCGGATTTTATTCCGCTACTTGTAAAGTCATCCCCAAATTTTCCTGGTCAACCCCATTCAACTCAGACTGAAATCCCGCAAGCCGGACAGACAGATGCGCTGCTGGAGGGAGTTTATCCCAATGGAACCCGGCTTCGGATAATAAAAGACCTGTACCTTGCTCAGCTTCGATCCTTAATCTGCCTTTTGATTGACGCTCATGTTCCACCTTCACCAGTCTTTAAGCTACTTATTCTATCCCCTGCTGGTTGACATGCCTAAAAGCTTTTTATACCCTGAGCGGCATTGTAACATCATAAGATTTCCAGCTGCCGAACCCACTCTGCAACTACCGGATTCGAATAGTGGCCGGCAGGTACTCATCCGATGACTTCGAGTCATCGGATGAGTACCTGTAACCCTATATTTCTACAGCATCTTCCTTGCCGCCTCAACCGATTTCTTCGGATTGATCAGCAGCACTTTCGGATCTTCGCTTGAAGGCGTGGCATTGTCAATGATGATCCTTTTTACCTCTAAGGCTGAGAGGCCGGGATTAACCGCCAGGATCTTTGCTGCAAGGTTCACCACATTAGGCGAGGACATCGACGTTCCGGAGTACTGCACCCTGTCACCCCCGGGTATATAGCTCTCCACCTCGTAGCCGTTGGCAAATACATCCACGCTTTCACCCTCCGTGGTAAAGCTGGTCTTCTTGCCTTCAATATCGACGGCACCTACTGTCAGGATGTTCGGAAAGTTGAAGCTTGAAGGTACTGATCCGGCAAAATCGACGTCGTTATTGCTGTTTCCGGCTGAAGTGACAAACAGGATTCCTGGTGCCCCTTCCATGGCTTTTGAGAATGCTTTTTCATGGACAGCGAACATCTTACGGGCAATTTCAACCCGTTCTTCCTCGCTGTTGCCTACCCCATTCTTCTGCAGGGTTGGCAGGATATCGATCCGGATGTCGACACTCCAGCTCATATTTACAACCCTGACATTATTGACTTCGAAATAGGAAATTACATCCTCATACATTTTTGCCCATCGCTCTGCCGTTTCCATGGTAAGCACGTCGGGCATATTTTTCCAATCGAATGTCAGGCGGGCAACCAATACCTGCGCAAAGGGGTTACCCTCTAACGCAATACCTGCTACATGGGTACCATGATTGTAAGTCCCCAGTAAATTCAGCACTTCAAAAAATGCTTCGTATTCCTCCGGACTCATTTTGGCAGTTGCTTCTTTCAGCTTACGGGCGGGTTCACTATCCTTATTGGCAATGAGATCGATCAGACCCTTATCCATTTCCTGCATTTCAGCAAGGTCTTCCATCTGGTGTGCCTCCGGGATCAGCAGATCCGTTGATTTGCGTCCCTCATAATCATAGGCAACACCATGGATATCATCCACATAGCCATTGTTGTCGTCATCCTTCCCATTCACTTTTTCTTTCTTGTTGGTCCAGATATTCTTTCCGGGGAAGAGATCCACATCCACGCCGGTATCCCAAATACCAACCACAATGGGTGAATAGCCTTCGTTAACTTTCAGACTGACATTCCGGTCTGCCCAGATATCCACCTTCGCGATCTCCACAGCCTTACGCTTGAGCAGATCCGCCATAACTTCACTGTAGGCACCGGTATAGGGGATATAATAATCCT
Source organism: Bacteroidales bacterium (assembly GCA_016931575.1). Taxonomy (GTDB): domain Bacteria; phylum Bacteroidota; class Bacteroidia; order Bacteroidales; family UBA10428; genus UBA10428. Next base: position 1,704 of record JAFGEO010000011.1, read on the forward strand.
GGGTACTCCGGATCCCCAAGATGCCCGCAGCAATATCCAGGGGAATATACCCTTTTGAATTGTCGACGACATCCTGAAGTTCACCTTCCACATACCCTGTAATGAGATTTTGGGTATAGATATCTGCCCGTCCTTTGCGAGACTCAACGGTTTCCTGGATTTTATCGAAAGGAATGGGATCGAGTATCTCGAGGAGGTTCTTCTTTATCAGGTCGGCGAGTTCATCACCCTCCAGCTCAGGAGATTCCTTAAGGGCACGTGCATAAGCTTCATATTCGCAGCTGCGGATCAGCTGCTCCGACTCCTTATCTGCCAGTTTTCTTGCTTGCTGCAGATAGTTCAATGCTTGTTGGTAATCCCCTTCAAGGTGGGCAATGGTCATCAGGTTGCCATAATACTCCTTAAGGATCGACTTATCCCCAAACTCATATTTTTCCAGGTCGGATTTCAGGTCCTTTTTGACGGCTTCGGCAAGTTTGAGTAATTTATCATTATCCTTCAGCAGCATAGCGACATTCATTTCCTCCAGCTGGTAGTTGTGTTTTGGCAGGTCCTCTGCCTTTTCGATCTTCTGTTTTCCCTGGCTGTAGGCAACATGGCAAAAGAAGATAATTCCGAAAAATAAGGCGATTTTTTTCATGGTGTAAAATGTCTGGTTTTTTAGTGGTTCATTGAAATACCATCTCCGGCATCTATCCGGCATGGAGGTATCCGGTGTTTGGCATTTCAGGATGCTTAAGGTAGTAATTTTTACCCGGACAAAGCTTGACTTTGATCAGTAAAAACCGATGGACAACACAGAATGAAGATTAGTAATCTTCCCACAGTTTGAAATTACGGATTCTGCCTGCAAAGCAGCCTAAGCCCCGATGAGCGGGTTCGCAACCGCGCATCCAGTTGCACGGCATTTTACACATGAACAGAAAAAAAACCGGTAAATCTTTATCTACCAGGGGTTAATGCTAACTTTCCGGATTTTCTATTCCGGAATCCACACTGTTTTGTCAGTCCTTTATCCCTATCTGAATGATAGCACAGCCTCTTTGGGAGCCTCTGCAGGAGCAGGAGCATCCTTTGTCTTCTTACCCTTTCCCATCAGTCTTTTCCCGAAATCGACATGCAGGGCAAACGATAGGGTAACCGGCGGGAAATTTTCTGAAAACAAAGTGACCGGATCATTCCGAAGTGCCGATACGGCGGACTTGTATTCATCCGATTTCAGTGGGAACAAGATGTCAAAGTCAAGGCCGTAATGTTTATTTTTCCCAAAGCGGAACTCATTTCCGATCCCCACAGTAAAACCATAATAGGTCTTATTATAGTCAACTACCGATTCTTCATCGATAAAGGTGGTATACCCATAGAAAGCTTTCAGATTTGGTCGGTATTTCCTCTTTTTTGTCATAAGCAGGTACACATTGGCACCTCCCCCATAGGCATATTCAATTCCGTTATGTCCGGCAAGTGCGAACATTTCAAATCGTTTTACAGGTGCAAATCCAACACTCACTCCCATTCCTCCATAGTTCAAACCTTTTCCTACACCAATACTGACGGGCTGATATTTCTGGGCCTGTATGCCCTGTGCCGCCATGATCAATATGAAAATATAAATAAGCTTCTTCATCATTTAAAGATTTAATTCATACCCAAAGGATTAAATATACTTGAAAATGAAGGAAATGGTTTCCGAAAGGGGGGATAAACTCTTGCTGAATTTAAATGATATTGCTCATCAATCGCCTGCTTAGCCACTGCCAATGTCATCAAATGAAAAAGGGAACCGATAGGTTCCCTCAAAATTTCATCCTGGTGTATTTATTCCAGCACAAACTGTTTGCTTACCTCGCCTGAAGCGGTTGTTAGTTTCAGCACATAATTTCCGGTTGCAAAACCTCCCAGGTTCAGTTCAGCAGAAACATCGTTAATGATCTCTTCGGTGAGGAGGATACCTCCCATATTGTAGATCCCGATGGTCAGGATCTCCTCATCGGATTTTATCCGGATGTACTGGTCGGCAGGATTAGGGTAGAGTTCTACATACAGAACACCTTCCACTTCCCGGGTAAGGACCTCATCATCCGGACCGACAACAGAAATGAGGATGGTGTTATTATTGGTTACGACGTCCACCATATAGACGGTATCATATACGACCAGGGTATCGTACAAATCCCCCAAAGAAGACACATTCAGGTACATGGTATCGAGCGGGGAATCATCGATTCCGTCATTTACTTTCAAATATACCGGGATAGTCTGGTCTTCAAACACTTCAGGAGCTACCAGCAGGGGGTGTGCGGTTTCCCTGTACACCATATCGAGTTCCAGATCACTTGACCAGGTATAACTTACCGAACGCCCTTCCGGGTCAGAGGAGCCGGATCCGTCGAGTATGACCAGTCCCCTTTCCCTTACCGTCTGATCAGGGCCTGCATCGGCAACAGGATGTAAATTATCATGGATGACATGGATCCCGACAATATCGGTAAACGAATTTGAATGCCCGTCGTTAACAGTCAGTCCAAAACTGAGGACTTTATTCGACATATAATGCGGGGTTGTGAAGCTGGGAGTTGCTGAATGATTATCCGAAAGTGTAATACCGGTTGGGGAAGTCCATGAGTAGCTGATTGTCTCACCTTCAGGATCGAATGAACCGCTGCCGTCCAGTGTCACCTCCACACCTTCCTCCACATACTGGTCGGGGCCCGCATCGGCTACCGGCCTGGGATTTACCTGACCTGTTGCCAGGGTGACGTATCCAAAGACGCTGGTATTGTTCCAGGCCAGATCTTCGGTACGGTCATACTCATCGCTCGGATCATCCGCATCCCATGCGCTCTGAACATCCCGGTTACCAACGGCATAATCTCCGTCTGAATTATCGGAATCTGCTCCCATGACATCAAAACCGATCGCACTGTTTACATAATCCTGAAAATCTTCAGGCATCGCTCCATCCTGCATCACACAGGTCCAGGGGATACCTATTTCAGCAATCCAGCCTCCGGCAGCACTTGATTCCATGTAATACAGGAAATCTTCACGATCAGCCCGTCCAGGTGACTCAACGGAATCCAGTCCCCGGCATATTCGCAATTGAGTGGTAGTCGAACCATAGGAAGTAGTGACAGTGTTTGTATCTAGCTGCAGGAAAACGTCAAACGCATCAAACTCCCATTGATTCCCCACGAACCATTCATAATCGTGCTCAATATCATCCAATACGTAGCAAATCAAATATAAGTAATCCATGTCCCAGCACGTCTGGAATGAAAGATTAAAATCAGCTTCGCCCTCATAACCGGAAGCATTAAAAACATAGGTGGTCTGGACTTCTCCATACCAATCCTCTGCTATCCCATCCATAGCAGGTTGTGCAGATGCAAAAGGAATTTCCATGGTCTGCACGGGTTCAATAGGGACAGCTTTTAGGAATGGAGTGATAAAGAGTGTCAGTGTAAATAGTTTGAATAGCAGAAATTTTTTCATAGTACAGGAGTTTGGTTAAAATTTTAAAGATCAGTACATGACTGACTTTTGTACTGATGCATAGATTGATAAATTGGTTGCTTTGCAGAGAATATTTTGATTAACCAAGATACTTTTCAATAGTTTCCAGCAGGTCCATTTTTCGCAGGGGTTTAACAAGGAAATCGTTGCAGCCCACATCCAGGCATTGCTTACGGTGGTTGGTCTGGTCGTAAGCAGTTTGCACAATGACCGGGATATCCTTGTTGCTTTCCCGTATCAGCTTCATGGCATTGATGCCCCCCATCCGTGGCATCTTCAGATCCAGCAATACCAGGTCGAATTCCAGACCATCATCCACTTTTTCAAGGAGTTCCACCCCATCCTCACAGTGGATGATGCTCACCCCGGTGTCCCTCAATATCGCTTCAATGAGCAGGAAGTTCGACTCCTCATCTTCGGCAACCAGGATCTTTTTTCCGCTCCATGAGAAACGCTTTTCTACAGATTGTCCGGATTTTTGTTTATCAAGATTTGCTGTTTTGAAAGGAAGGGTAAAATAGAATGTAGACCCTGAGTCATCGCGGCTTTCAGCCCAAATTTTCCCCCCGAGCAATTCAGCAATGACTTTTGCAAAAGCCAGTCCCAGCCCTGAACCCCTTTCCACTCCCGGCTTATCATCCTCAGCAACGGTGAAGAAGCGGTCAAAGATCTTATTGATGTGTTCAGGTTTGATACCGATTCCGGTATCTTTCACAAAGAAGGTAATCCACTTTTCCTCAAGTTTGTCAATACCAACCGTAATATACCCTTGTTCAGTGTACTTAATAGAATTCTCAAGTAATTTGGAGAATATCTGGTAGAGTTTTTTCCCATCGGTGTACATGACTATCGGCTGATCCGGGAGGTTAGCCAGGATGTTAAGCTCAGGCTTCTCACGTGAAGCTTTGGCCCGGGTAGTGGAAATCAGGTCCCGAAGCAGGTCGTTCAAATTGCATGCACCGTATTCAGGTTGCAGTTGCCCGGTCTGCATGCGGCTAAAATCGACAATATCCTGGATGAGCCGCAGCATACTTTTCCCGCTTTCGTTGATGATCCTAAGGTAATATTCACGGCTGAACCGGTCATCGATCTTTTCAGTAAGCAGGTTGACAAACCCAATGATAGCATTCATTGGGGTGCGGATCTCATGGCTCAGATTTTCAAGGAAGGCGGTTTTTAACCGGTCGCTTTCCTCGGCAATTTCCTTAGCAGCCACGAGGTCCTGTGTCCGTTCTTCGACCAGCTCTTCGAGGCGTGTACGGTGCAATTCGAGCTCCTTGTTTTGTTTGACGATCTGGTCCCTCTGGATGGTAGCCAGATCACGTTGTTTAATAATTCTTTCGTTTTGATCAGCTATTTCACGGCTTCTTTTCTCCAGCTCCCGGGTACGCTCGGATACCTGTCTGGCAAGCCTGGAATTCTGCTGGCTCATATGCCTGACACGAATCCTGTATACAGAAAAGATCACAAGTGCCACAAGGGCAACCATCAACCCTATGAACCAAACGGTTTTGTAGAATGGTGGATGAACAATGACTTTTATGCTTGCCCCTGTATGATTCCAAACCCCATCATGATTGGACCCTTTCACATGGAAGACATAGGTCCCCGGCGCCAGGTTGGAATAGGTGGCAAAATGCTGGTCTCCGACCTTTTGCCAGGTATCCTCGAAACCTTCAAGCCTGTACATGTATTGGTTCCGGTGCCCCTGCGTATAGTTCAGCGAAGCGAAGTCCAGGGTAAAGATATTTTGACCCGGGTAAAGATGGATCTCCCTGGCAGTCACGATATTTTCTTTAATAGATGCTTTCCCTTTTTGCTTCATCCCCTGTCGCCCCATAATTTTTAAATTGGTGAACACCAGGGGGGGCGAGAACCGGCAGGACTGGATCTCATCGGGTTTGAAATTCGTGACCCCTTCATTCCCTCCAAAGAAAAGTACCCCTTCCAGGTTGCAGAAACAGGCATTGGGTCTGAAGGAATTTCCCTGCAGCCCATCCTCCTTTGTATAATTGGTAAAAAGATTCTTTTCGAAATTAAATTTGGATATGCCCTGGTTGGTACTGATCCACAGGTTCCCTTCCGGATCTTCGCTGATAGAAGCAATGCTATTCCCTGCCAGTCCTTCGGCCACTGTAAAATAAATGAACCTGCCTTTTTTGTCCCACAGATTAAGCCCGTTATTAGTGCCTATCCAGATCCTGTTCTTTGAATCTTCAAACAAGGTGGTAACCCACTTATCAGAAAGGGTATTCAGATCATTAAGAGAAGAAGTATAAAATTCCACTTTCTCCCTATCCCTGTCATAAACATACAAACCATTGTAGGTAGCGATAAGAAGTCTCCCTTTCGAATCATTGAGTAGATACAGGGATTCCTGTTGAGGGAAGCCCTCCTCAAAGCCTTTCAGTTTAACCTGGGAAATAGTCCGGCTTTTAAGGTTCATAACATGAACACCTCCCTCAGAAGCAATCCAGAGGGTATCTCCTTCACGAAGAAGGTCCCAAACCTGATTTGCCTGATTTTCACCGGAAGCATTATGGGCAAAATGAACGAAGGTTTGGCTTTGCTTTTGGTAGCAGCTGATACCCCCGTCATAATAGCCAATCCAGATATTCCCGTCACGGTCTTCTTCCAGGCAAAGTGGTTTATTCCCCAGGATCGATCTGCTGCTCCCCTGCCGGGCCACAAAATGCTGATAATCCCCCCGTCCCTTTTTATCCAGAATAAGGCCCGAACCATCCGTCGCATACCAAAGGTTATGCTCCTCATCCTCCAGGATGGCTGTGATCTCGTTTTGCAGGTCGGGACCCAGAATTTCTGTCATGCTGTGGAACATTTTCCGATGGGTGTTCACATAGTCAATGGGCGCATTATAATGTCCGATCCAGAAATTTCCGGCGCGGTCCTCAAAGAAAATTCGTACCGCATCAGAATTGATACCCAGCCGGTTTGGTTTCGAATACCTGAATGCAGAGAAGCCTGTGCCCGAAGGCTCCTTGTAAAGCAGTCCACCTCCGTCGGTAGCTACCCACAGCAGGCCCTGCTGATCGGTCTTGATATCCCAGATATAATCGCTTTCAATTTTATACTCCCCGGTTTGCGATGAGGAAAACCAGGTACATTTACCTTCTTCAGGAAAATAGCGCAGCAGCCCCTCCCCGTTGGTGCCGATCCAGATCGTTCCCTCAGCATCTTCACCGATGCTCCGGATATCACCATCCGAGAAATCCTTTTTTCCGGCTTTCAGATCCGGTTTTTTCAGCACCATATCATCAAGAGAAAGGCAGAGTACCCCATGGCCGATAGTTGCAATCCAGAGCATATTAGATCGGCTGAGAAATATACTTCGCAGATCATACGCCAACAGATCTTCACCTCCTTTTAACAGGTCCTCAAGCTTGGTAAAATGAGCAGAGTTCGCTTCTTTCCGGACCACTCCTCCCTCCCTGGTTGCAATCCAGAGGTTGCCGTCCTTATCTTCAGCAATCTTCCGGATGTTGTTGTCAGGCAGCCCTGTCTCTTCGGTATACCGGGTGAAATTATCCTTCTTAACGTTGTAGAGGTTAAGCCCGTTCTGAGTTCCCACCCAAAGATTCCCCTTGCTGTCTGAAAAGATCGTGCTTACCGCATTACTGCAAATGCTGTATGGATCATTCCGCCGGAAGGTGTATGCGTTGAACTGAATTCCATCATACCGATACAGCCCATCGGTGGCACCCATCCAGATAAACCCGAAATTATCCTGTTCAAAAGCTTCAACATGATTTGGTGAAATAGTTCTGGCAGCTTCAATATTCTCAAAAATATAATCAGAAACCGGAAAAGTACCGTTGGATCCGTAAAGCCGGATATATCCCTGAAATAGCAGACCAAGCGATAAAGCAACTATCCGTATGACCCTCATCATAGACAATAACAATATGTGGTACTTGGAGGAAGACAACTCTTCATGTAAAATCACATCTAAAATTTTACGGAACACTGGTCAGGTATTCCCCGTGGTCATATAGCTAGCTCCAAGTTAGCAAACTTTATTCAAAACTGAGGAATTTTTATTTTGAAATATTTTCCGGGACAGCAACGCAACCTTTTCTTAAAAATAACATCTATAGGATTAAAGAGATGTTTTAAAGGAATGTATCCAACCGGATATACACTCTGGTAGAGGTCATTTAAGGCACTTTAGGTGAGTTTTTTCGGCAAACTTTCCATAACAGGACATCTTAGGGTAGGATGTCCTGTTATTTTTTTTTTCGCCTGATCTCATATCCTGGTACAAAACCTTCAAAATCCTTACCAACAAATCACTGGCATCATTCTTGTGTTTTAAAAAGTAAAAGATGCAGCGATGAAAAGGGAGATAAAAATATCAGATGAGCGTCCCACCGGCAGGGAAGTGATAGTTTCCTTCCGGAACCATGGCACCCTGGGCTTGTTAAAACATGGCTTCATCCAGTTTACGCTCAAGGAAGTGATCCAGGAAAAAGGATCCCGATTAATCATGGACATTACAGGAGTGAAACTTATTGACAGTGATAGCATTGATATCCTCAATCTGCTTTCCCGTCTTGGCCGCAAATATGATTCCGTCATCTGGTTAAGGGGTGTTGAGCCTGAAGTCCTGGAGCTGCTTGCCCTGGCAAAAAAATATGCAGTATTTGACATTCAGCATGTCGAACCCGTGAATGAAGAAGTTGCCTGACTCTCCTCTTTATTCTACTATAAACTCAAATTCCCGCTGATACGTTCATGCGGGAATTTTTTTAATCAGATCCCTTATGACCTCTGCAGCACAGAAACAGCCAAACACTGCCGGCATATAGGATATGGTACCAACAACCGAGCGTTTATTCCCGCTGCCGTCGGTCACCATAATACTTTCCGGGTCTACTTTTTCAGGAGAGAAGACCACCTTCAGGCCCTCATAGACCTTGCGCTTATGCAAGGCTTTACGTATCATGTAGCCAAACTTGCATCCAAAGGAATCCTCCATCCTGCTGATCCTTACCTGTGACGGATCCATCTTTCCTCCCGACCCGAAAGAGCTGATGATGCAAAGCTCCCTTTTCACGGCTTCTTCAAGCAGGTCGACTTTCGGGGTGAGCGTATCAATGGCATCGATAACATAGGCATACTTTTCAGCCAGTACCAGAGGAATATTTTCACTGCTGAGGAATTCATCAATAATTTTGACTTCGCATTCCGGGTTAATATCCCTGATTCGCCCGGCCACCAGCTCTGTTTTTTGTCTGCCCTCCGTAGAAGTCAGGGCAATTAGCTGCCGGTTACGGTTTGAAGGCTGCACCACATCACAATCGACAAGGGTGAATTTTCCAATACCGGCCCGGGTAAGCTGCTCGGCAGCATAGGCACCGACTCCACCCAGGCCTGCAATCAGGACATGCGCCTTCCGCAGACGCTCCAGGCTCTCTCCACCCAGCAGCAATTCGGTTCGGCAAAGCCAGTTTGATTCATTCATGGTAAACGCTGAAAACAGGTTAAAAAGTTACTTTCAATCAATTCCTCCATGGCAGCAAGGGATAAACCCCGGAGCAGAGCAGCTTTTTCATAAACCCCGGAGATAGAAAATCCCGCATCATCGGTCTCCAGGAATATTTTATCTTCCGGCAGGCTGCTGAAGGCTTTGAAGGCCTTGCTGTCCTCCCTGAACAACATGGACCCGAACGAGAGGTAAAAACCCTGTCTGATAAGCTGTTGCGCCATTTCTGCTGAAGCGTTGAACCAGTGGATGATCCAGGGAGTACCGGTTGGCATTTCCCGGTGAACCTCAAATACTTCCTGATAGGCCCGTACGCAATGGATTATCAGGGGTTTCCCCAGCTCCTTTGCCAGTTTAACCTGCTCAAGGAAAGCCCTATGTTGAAGCGGAAAAGGAACCTTGCAGGCCTTATCCAGTCCTGTTTCCCCAATAGCAAGCACCGATTCGTGCTTTGCCATATTAGTAACAGATTCCAGATCCTTCTGCAGGCTAGTTTCACGGATTTGCCAGGGGTGCAGTCCGGCAGAATACAATCCAGGCTTCGCAAGTTCCTGCCCCTGGTTATGAAAGAGATTCCGTAAAACCCGGTCGGCTTCACCCGGATCGGCGGCATGTCGGTGAATATCGATTTTCATGCTTGCTGAATTAGGGGATTTACAAAAGACAGGGCCTTACCTGATCCGTTCCAGGGCATTTTCGATCCGAAGCAGTGTTTCAGCTTTCCCCAGCATCTCGAAAATATCAAAGAGGTGGGGTCCCTTAGCCTCTCCGACCACGGCAATACGCAAGGGATTCATCACTTTCCCGAATCCGAGATCATGGCCGGTGACATAGGCCTTGATCTTTTCTTCCAGGAGAGCCGATGTAAAGTCTTCCTCAGCTTCAAGGATCCTCAGACAATCTGTTACAATCCTTGCTGTATCCTCTTTCCAGAACTTCCTGACAGTATTTTCATCGTATACCTCCGGTGCCTCGAAGAAATAGGAACCCTGCTCCCAGATATCTTTCACAAACACGGCACGCTCTTTCACACTTTCCACCACTTTACCGGCAAACCATTTCTCCGCGGTTATGCCTTTTAGTTTCAACTCTTCAAGGAACAGAAGGGTCAGCTCCTCCGTAGATTTATTCTGCAGGTACTGCTGGTTGTACCACTTAGCTTTCTCAGGATCAAAACGGGCACCTGCCTTATTCACCCGGTCAAGGGAAAAAGCTTTCACCAGTTCGGACAGGGAGAATAGTTCCTGTTCCGTTCCCGGATTCCATCCCAGCATGGCCAGGATGTTGATCACGGCTTCCGGGAAATACCCTTCTTCGCGGTATCCGGCAGCCAGTTCGCCATCGGGAGCTTCCCACCGTAGAGGAAATACCGGGAAGCCTTCCTTATCACCATCGCGCTTACTCAGTTTCCCCTTCCCGGAGGGCTTCAGAATCAGTGGCAGGTGTGCAAAGGCAGGGCATTCATCTTCCCATCCAAAAGCACGGTACAACATGATATGCAGCGGCAGGGAGGGCAGCCATTCCTCACCCCGGATCACATGTGTGATCTTCATCAGGTGGTCATCCACGATATTGGCCAGGTGATAGGTTGGCAGTCCGTCCGACTTAAAAATTACTTTATCATCCAATGTTGAAGTATTGAACCTTACGGTTCCCCGTATCAGGTCTTCCTGGCTCACTTCAACATTTTCGGGCATCTTAAAACGCAGCACGAAAGGAGTCCCGGCTGCAATCAGTTCAGAAGTTTGCTGCTCCGTCAGCGACAAGGAATTCCTCATCTGCAAACGGTTATGCTGATTGTAGGAAAAAGTTCTTTTCTCCTGCTCATAGTCGTTGCGCAGTTTCTCAAGTTCCTCAGGGGTATCAAAAGCATAATAGGCCCAGTGGTTATTCACCAGCTCATCGGCATACCGGCGGTATATCTCACTGCGTTCCGATTGCTTGTAGGGCCCGAATTCTCCACCTTCCCTTACTCCCTCATCAGGTACCAGTCCGAGCCAGTTCAGGGATTCATTGATATAATCTTCCGCCTCTTCCACCAGGCGGGTCTGGTCGGTGTCTTCAATTCTCAGAAGAAAATCCCCACCGTGTTTTTTCGCAAACAGGTAGTTGAACAGGGCTGTTCTGACACCTCCGATATGAAGGGGGCCTGTCGGGCTTGGGGCAAATCGTACGCGTACTTTTCCTTTCATGCTCTCAAAAATTTCCTGCAAAGATATAACAAATCGGAAAGTGGCACTTTCCGATGAGTATTATCATATTGGCGGAAAAGATTAACTTGTATCTTGCAAGCCTAATACAGATATCAGCTTATCCATGGAGAATATACTCATTATCGGGGCATCAGGACAGATCGGTTCAGAGCTGACCCTGGCACTTCGGGAACGATACGGAAACGATCATGTCTTTGCTTCCGACATAAAAGAACCTGCTGAAGACGTGCGGGAATCAGGACCTTTTTACATGCTGGATGTCATGGATGACAAGCACCTCATCCATTTTGTCATCCGCCACAAGATCACGCAGATCTATCACCTGGCGGCAGTGCTATCGGGAAATGCCGAGAAATTACCGGTTCAGGCCTGGCAGATCAATATGAACAGCCTGATGAATGTCCTCGAAATTGCCAAACTGGTAGAGGAAGTCAGGCAGGTATTCTGGCCCAGTTCCATTGCCGTATTTGGTCCGAGTACACCCAAAGAGAACACTCCCCAGCTGACAATCATGGAGCCTGCCACAGTATACGGGATCAGCAAGCTTGCCGGAGAACGGTGGTGTGAGTATTACTATAAGCGATACGGCGTGGACGTGCGAAGCCTGCGCTATCCGGGCCTGATAAGTTACAAGACGGAAGCCGGGGGAGGTACTACCGACTGGGCTGTTGAGATATTCTATGCTGCACTGCGTGAAAAAGCCTATACCTGTTTCCTCGCTGAAAACACCCGCCTGCCGATGATGTTTATGCCCGATGCCATCAATGCCACCATTGCCCTTATGGAGGCCCCTGCAGAAGAGGTCCGGTTTCATATCGGCTACAATATCAAAGGATTTAATTGCACACCTGCAGAACTCACTGCAGCTATCCAAAAGCACATTCCGGATTTTAAGATCGGGTATGCACCTGATTTCAGGCAGGAGATTGCTGATACCTGGCCCGACTCTGTAGACGACCATTACGCGCGCTGCCATGATCACTGGAAAAGCCGGTACGATATTGATACAACCACCGATATTATGCTGAAGAATCTGAAGGAAAAGCTGAAGCTCTGATCAAGGTATTCGCCGGAAGGAAGTCCCGGGACTCCCCTATAGGGTTTCCTGTTTATTCTTTGATTCCCTGATGATATCAAGCGTTGCCCTGTAGATACTGCTCCTTCTCTCCTGGCGTTTCTTTTCTGCAATTTCGTTGGTGTTCTCCAATCCTCCCATATAGTATCTCTGATACCAGGGAAGTATGGACAAAATTGCATCAAGAAGGGTATATTGATAGGCTACAAATACGCTCAGCCCCACGAGGGATCCGCTCAGAATGAATGAGTTCAGCGCATCAGGGACATCTCCCGCATATAACTGGCCCAGGCCAGGAATAACCAGGCTCAACGCGTATGCCAGGTTTGGATTGGGCTTATACAACATTTTTTTCAGACTGAAAAGGGAATCAATTTTAGCACAGGCCAGGGAGTCAGTTTCTACAATCTTTTTGAAGTAATACCTTGAAGTGTCAAATTCTGTCAGACCAAAATGTGTAATCCCAAAGAGAAGGTTTATTTCATCGTTATACTGCCGGTAAACGGTATCATGGACAGAGTATAAGTTGATGAGTGCCCGTTTATAGGCCTCCTCCTGGATGCGGGTGGAGATATTCCGGATTTCTGCATTAACCAGGAGGCTGTCATCATGCGTTATCCGGATAACCTGGTCGTAGTAGTACCGAGCATGAGTCCAGTCGCCCTGATTCAGGTAACAATCCCCGATTTTGAACAGAAGGTATGCATCTGAAAAATTATCATGAAAGCTGACCCGCTGGTACTCCTTCAGGGCAAGACTGTAATTTCCCCTCAGGTACTGCTGATCGGCAAATGATAATGCAGAATCGGCGGTATATTGTCCGGATAGCAGTCCGGAATTAATACTGATGAATGTAATAATCAACAACCTTCTCACGATAGTCCAGATTCTGATTTAAAGTATAGAGACGTGCCGCTTTTGCCGATCCATAGATATTCCCGATATAAAATCCAAAAGACAGGGAACCCATGATCCAACCATAAACGCTTTCGATACCGTGCTCCTTAAAAGCCCTGTATGCCTGGTAGCCGGTTCCAGAGATGAACAATACCGAAAAGATCGCATCTTTCCATTTGCCGGCATATACCTTCCCTAATCCGGGGACCACGGCAGAAAGTGACGCGGCGAGGAACCTGTTTTTGTGCCTGAGGTTAAAGGCTTCATTGTAAAGGTCGAGCAGGTCCTTATTCAGCAGGTCCTGCTGCAGTCCGTCGAGGTTCAGGCTATATTCCGGATAGGAAATCAACCGCATGGTGAGGTCCAGGTTATTCTTAAACCCTTCATCCATTGGGTAATCGTCGAGCATCAGGCGGATGTTGCCGGGGTTCCCGCTAAGCAGGCTGATTTTTGAATACTCCTTCAGCAGGTCCGTACCGGTTATTTCCCGGGGGTCATTCAAGCTTTCGAAAGCCCTCATTCCTTGATCATATTCCCCTGCGAAACGGTACGATTTAAGCATCTTTGCCTGGTACTGCTCATTGGACCTGTCCAGAAAAACAAGCCGCTCATACTCTTCGGCAGCGAAGCCATACTGGTTGGTATTGAACAGAAATCCGGCATAGGCCTCAATCTTTTCCTGGCTAAAAAGATTATCATCCTGTGAAAAAGCCGGGAGAGCAACCATCGCCAAAACAACAAGTAACCTAATCTTTTTTCTCAACAGGGTCATAATTTTTATGGGTATGTGGGTGAATGGAATAATCCCCTGCGGCAAATCCATGGCAGCGGGTCAGCCGGTCAAGGGCACTGCAAATTCCGATAAGGATCCCGTACTCTTTTATCGATTCCATAGCATAAACCGAACAGGAAGGTGTAAAAACACAGGCATCCACATCCTGCGATGAAATAAACTCCTTATAGATAAGAAACAAGGCCGAAAAAATCTGATTTGCCTCATTGCTGGTTGAGGTATACTGGCGGTACGATACTTTCTGATCCTGCACATCGAACTGATGATAGTGGGTACTGATAAGATCCTCCTGTCCTGAACTCAGGAGGGGAAGCAGGAGTGCGAAGACCAAGCCTAACAACCTGTATTTGTATTTCATATGCATGCCTTTTACCGTTCCGGACCAGGAAAATTACCTGGACAAGGACAGGGATGTATGTTTGAACACAAAAATAGCATTGTTTTTTTAAGGACAGGAAAATCAAAATGCTTTTTACAGGATCGGAGGTTTCAAGGTGCTTATTTCAGAGTACGACCGGGCAAAAGCTCAGTAAAGGATAAGCAACCTGATAAGGTATATACTGGTCAGTGCCACCCCGTTCACAACACAGCCCAGGAAAGCCTGCTTTGTCCTTTCACTGTCCTGCGAAACCTTATAAACATAAGCAATTCCAACCCCACTTAGGAGAAGACCCCAGTAAAACGGGGGGATGCCGTATAATTTATCGACTTCAGCATTGGGCTGGGGGACCATCTGTACTGCACCTTTAACGGCCGGAAGCAAGTCCATCTCAAAAGGGGCCCTGGTTAATTGATCCTGAATAACAGCACATTCCAGCTCATTCAGCACCAGCAGCTCATTTTGAAGCTGTTCGGCATTATAGGAAAACAGATCGGCGGCGGAAAGCGGGAGCATGCTAAGCAGGCAGAAAGCCAGCAAAACAGAAATTTTTTTCATTTTTAACCAATGCTGAGGTATTAATTTATCTGGTCCGATCCGGCTCAAAGTGCCCGGATACCTTGTTTAAAATTTGCAGGGTCGAAGTGGTATAGCTGATCCTGTTGGGTATCATTGACCCGGATGTTTTTATAGGTTGTTACCTGGTATACCTCCTTTTCTCCGGAATAGGTTATTTCCACGATCCTGCCCGGGAATGTCAGACCGCCCGCAAGAACATAATCCTCGAAAAATTGCTTTTTGATGATCTTATCCTCTGTACTGAAGAAAATGATGCCATACATATTTTTATTCTTCGAGGAGATCATGATCTTCCCTACATGGTCCTTCATACTCCTGGAAGGGCTCCAGGTGGTAATTACCATTCCTTCGGAATTCTCCACACTTTCCAGCGTGAAATCACTTTCCTCAAGACCGAAATTATCCAGCTGGTTGTTCAGGACCATATGATAGATCGAAAAATCCGAAAAATCCGGAATAGTCTGACGTGTAGCAATGGCTCCGTCGATGATCTGGTACAAACTGGTATCTGAGGTTATCCATGTTTCTTTCTTGGGAAAATAGTTTTCGTGGATAATGGTCCCCTCGTTTTTATCATAGTAAAATTTACCCATCACCAGCTGGGCAGCTGTTTCCGATTTCCCTTTGATCGAGTATTCTCCGGAAATTCTGTAGTAGTTTTGGGCATACCCCGAAAGAAAAAGGCTGAGTACCAGCCCGGTAATAAGGAATTTCTTAATCATACACTGAATCCATTTTTTAGTGCAAACTTGTTGAAGCAAAAGAAATACATTTTCTGATATTTTTAGCTAGTAGAAAGCTGACATGGCAACGATATAGTATACCGTTAAACCGAGGGCCCAGCTTATACATCCCATAAAAGATTTCCTGGTTTCATCATTGTCCTCTGCCACGAGATAAACCACAATAACCCCTGCCGGTCCCAGGAAACATCCCCATAAAAAGGAAGGGATTCTCAGCACACGCTGCCCGCTTAAGGATCCCGGATCAATGAAACTGCCCGAGCTCCCGGACAGCCCCCGTACCCAGTCGGGATGAATCAGTTGCAGGTCCGACAACGTAATCCCCTCATGCGCTGTAACGAAGTCTTCAGCTTTTTGCAAACCGGCCAATGAAGTTTCCGGCCCGGACTGATCATACGAAAACAGGTTTTCATGCCCGGCAAATCCCGGTAGAAAGAAGACCAGTGCTGCCAACAGGCTAAGGAGTATCTTTTTCATTGTATTTACCATAGGGTTGAGGAATATTCCTGACAATCAAATATATTAATTTTTTCCCGCCCTCCAGTCAGTGTCCCCTGTCCGGGCAGCATGAAAGAAAACCCGGGAATGGCGTTGAAAGCCGGTGGGAGACCACATTTGTCATTGTTATGCTATAAGAATTCTCTACCTTTAGTTAACAAAAAAAAGAGCTATGTATACAGCGATAAAGCAGCACCTGCAGAAAACCCTGGAAGAAATCGAACAGGCCGGTTTATATAAAAATGAGCGTATTATCACCTCACCACAGGACGCCCTTATCCGCCTCAGCACTGGTGATGAAGTGATCAATTTTTGCGCAAATAATTACCTGGGGCTGTCCTCCCATCCAGACCTGATCAAAGCCGCCAAAGAAGGGCTCGATTCGCATGGTTTCGGGATGTCGTCTGTCAGGTTTATCTGCGGCACCACCGACCTGCATCAACAGCTTGAGAAGAAGATCAGTCAGTTTTTCGGCACGGAAGACACCATCCTTTATGCAGCGTGTTTTGATGCAAACGGAGGGGTTTTCGAGCCTCTTTTTACGGAGGAAGATGCCATTATCTCCGATGCCTTGAACCATGCCTCCATCATTGACGGAGTGAGGCTCTGCAAAGCTAAAAGATACCGCTATGCCAATACCGACATGAAGGAGCTTGAAGAGCGGCTTCAGGAAGCCCGGCAGGACCGTTTCCGGATCGTTGTTACGGACGGGGTGTTTTCGATGGACGGGAATGTGGCTCCGCTGGATAAGATCTGTGCCCTGGCTGAGAAGTACGATGCACTCGTTATGGTTGATGAGTGCCATTCTGCAGGAGTTGTGGGTGAAACGGGGCACGGAGTAACTGAATACTTTAATCTCCGTGGCCGGGTCGACATCATCACGGGGACCCTGGGAAAGGCTTTCGGAGGGGCCATCGGAGGGTTCACCACCGGAAGAAAAGAGATCATCGGGCTGCTCCGCCAGCGCTCCCGCCCCTACCTATTCTCCAATTCCCTGCCCCCCATGATCGCCAATGCAGGAATTGCCATGTTTACGATGATGGAACGGACCAATACCCTTCAACAAAAGCTTCATGAAAATACGCGCTACTTCAGAGAAGAGATCCTGCGGCTCGGGTTCACCATTAAGGAATCACAATCGGCCATTGTTGCTGTCATGCTTTTTGATGCCCGGCTATCGCAAAAGTTTGCAGAGGAATTGCTTCGGCGGGGAATTTATGTTATCGGCTTTTATTACCCGGTAGTGCCCAAAGAACAAGCGAGGATCCGCGTTCAGCTATCAGCGGCACATGAAAGGCAGCATCTCGAAAAAGCTGTGCAGGCCTTTGCCGAGGTTGGAAAAATGCTGGGGGTAATCAACTGATGACAGCCTGAACGTTCTATTCTACTTCTATTTCCCAAAGGCCGACAGGTACCCTGCCGCGGAAAAAGGTAAATCGCAGATACCGGGCATCAACATATAGACTTTGAAACTGCGGGGAACCCTTTCCCGGACGTTGGTAGGCATCCGCATATTCATCCCAAACCTCGCCGTCGGTTGAATATTCGATCCTGTACCGGTATATCCAGTGCCCGTATTCAAACCACATGTAGATCGTCCTGATTTCCCTTTCTTCCTTCAGGTCCACAACGATCCTGGGCTCCTTATCCGTATCGGAGGGCATCCACAGGGTACCGAAATCTCCGTCAAAAAGAAATGAGGCTAAGTACTCCCGGGATTTCCTGCTGCTTGCACTTTGAAGCCTGACTGCCGGTTTCAGCAAAGTTGCTTGTCGCGGTGAAAGTAATAACAGTCCTGAAGAATCCATGGAAAGCTCACGGACGTAGATCTGCCTTGTAGGCTTATATACCGAATCGGGAAGATTGGCGTGGAACAATGCAAACCAGCGGGCACCTTTTTTGAATACCGCCGGACTCCAGGGTGCATAGATACCCTGCTCCGGATCTGTTTTCAGAAGGGGGCTGCTGCTTCCCTGTTCCCATGGTCCCAGGGGACTTTCCGAGCTGGCATACCGGATCTTTGAGCTGACATAGTCACAATGCCTTTCGGAATAGAGCATAAAATAGCTGCCATCCATCCTGAAAACCGAAGGCCCTCCGGTATAATCCGGGAGCTTCATTTCCACGGGCGTTTCCAGGAAGGTATGCATGTCGCTGTCAAGTGGTACCGCATAACATTTCCCGTAGCCACAAACCTCCGATCCTCCCCAATAGAGGTAAACCCGGCCGTCGTCATCAATAAAACATTCCGGGTCATGGTTTCTTTCCGTCTCTTTGTCATGGTATGTCAGCAGGGGTTTTCCATCGGGAAGCAGGTTATCCCAGGGGCCCAGGGGATGATCGCTGACACCTGCCCATATCTCCCCTGCAGAACTGACATACATATAGAACCGGCCATCCGGACCTTCAACCACCGAAGGGGCGGAGACGGGTGCCTTATTGGATGGATCGGTCATACAGCTTAAACGATTTGGCCAGTTCAGTCCCCGAAGGGTCCAGTGTTTGAAATCGGAAGATTCCCAGACTGCCAGTTCATATCCCCCCCAGGGATCAAAGGTTCCGTAGAGGTAATAAATCCCTTCATGTTCGATAATCGAAGGATCGGCCATGTACCCGGGAATGAAGGGGCCTGAAATAGTCCCCGGATCCGTAAAAACCCTGTTTAAAATCTCCCCGGATCCTTCACCGGCATGGTTACAGCCTGCCAGGTGCAGTCCCAGAAGGATGGCGAACAGGAGCGGCAGGGAAATGTGAAGGTGCAACTTGCTCATAACTTTTTTTTTACTTAGTCCCCGGAATTTATTTTTCGGAAGGTAAATCTTTCCACCTGCTCCCTGATCACGTTAAGCTCATTCGAAGCAGGTATTTTCTGCAGCAGCTGTTCGGCAATCCTGCGCGCGGCAAACTGATTATAGGTATGACGGAAGTTCAGGTCGTACACCCAGCTGACACGAAAAAGAATCGAGTCGTAATAGGAACCGACTTCTGTCAGTTTAATAATTCTTTCTTCTGAAAAATGTCTCATTAACGCTGCAGGCACCTGGTACCCCGACGGGAATTCTTCCTTATGGATCCTGTGAAAAATTGAGTACTCCAGACTTACCCTCCAGATGTCCAGCTTATCGGCATCGCGGATCAGGCAGGAGTAAAACCTTTCTGGCTCATCGGCAGACTCTGGAACGGCAGGAAGATTATGGTTTAAAATCGCCCTTCGGAGGATCTCTGCCTGAGCATCCGGAAAGACTTTCCGGATCACAGATCCTTCAACTATCCGCCAGGCAATCAGCGAATGATTTTCCGATTCGGCATCTGCAAAGGTCCTGTATTTATCGAACTGTTCAAACCTTCCGATATCGTGCAAAACAGCCAGCATATCGGCAAAGGCCAGCTGACCCTCGTCCATTCCGAGCGACTTGCCAAGCATACTTATTTCGTCTCTGACCCGGTGGATATGTTCATACTTTAATCGAATATGTTCATGGTATTCCGGATCCGGATTGGCGAGATACGATTGAGCATAGTCTTCAAAAAATGCAACGACCTGCTGACGCTTGTCTTTTTCAAGAGCCTGAAAAAATGATTTGTCTGTCATTGTTCCTGAGATATTCCTGGCACTGCAAAACGCAAAATTAGTGCGTTGGGTTCAAAGAATCGCTGTAATGATGATAAAAAAATGGAAATATCCCAAAACCCCGGCATCCCTCCTACTCATACTAAAAAAAGCCCTTATGGGCTCTGTAAAGCGTCTCTACGCTGGATTCTATAATAAGACATCCCCCAGGGGATGTGAGTGTTTTAGTTTTACAGGAACAAATATACAGCAAGGAGTTTATCCGGGTGTTAACCTGATATTAAGCCTTCGTTAAGAATGAAAGGATTGTTTGCGTTGCGCCCAGGTTTTTTTGTATGAATTCCGAAGTTGCCATGGATACGGTATTCAGGGCCTGTTTGTCCTTCTGCAGGGAATCAAATTTTTCTTTTAGTTCCCCGTAGCTGTTTATCGGGAAAGCACCTCCCGACCGTACGAGCATAACTGCTTCCAGGAATTTTTCATGACGGGGGCCGAACAGCACCGGAATCCCGTATACTGCAGGCTCCAGTACATTATGTATGCCCCTGCCAAATCCGCCCCCGATATAAGCAACCTGGCCATAGCGATAGAGCGAGGAAAGCATGCCGATATTATCGATGATCAGCACCTTGAAATCCCTCACTTTTTCAAGCGAAGATTTTGAAAAAAGGAGGGCTTTATCACCCAGTTTATCCGTTATCTGCAGAAGATGTGCAGCACCTATTTCATGAGGGGCAAGGATGTAACATGCGTCCGAAGGATCCGAGAGGATATATTCTGTCAGCAGGGCTTCATCTTTCGGCCAGGTACTGCCCAACACAAAAGTAAAACGCCCTTCCGAGAATTTTTCAGCCACCGGAATGTTCCTGGCTTCACCGGCGATTTCATAAACCCTGTCAAAACGGGTATCCCCGGCTATGCTTACCGGGAGTGAGGGATATTTGGCAAGAAGACTGGCTGACAGCTGGTCCTGAACAAAAATTTGCCGGTAGAAGGTCAGCATTTTCCGGTACCAGCCCCCCCAGGGTTTAAAAAAGAGCTGTCCGGGTCTGAAAATGGCTGAGATCAATACTAACTCCGTACCAAAGTTTTTAGCTTCATGGAGAAAGTGGTACCAGAATTCATACTTAATGAAGATGGCACATTCAGGTTTGGCGATTTGCAGGAACTTGCGTGCATTTTCTTTTGTGTCAAGCGGCAGGTAGTAAATAAAATCTGCTTTCTGGTAATTTTTTCTGACTTCGTATCCCGAAGGTGAAAAGAATGTCAGCAGGATCCGGGCATTGTTGTGCTGCGATTTCAATTTTTCTATCAAGGGTCTGCCCTGTTCAAATTCCCCCAGCGAAGCACAATGTATCCAGATAATCTGGCCAACACCCTCCAGGTCTTGCTTCATCTTCTCCTGCCAGCCTTTCCGGCCCTCGATCCATAAGCCAGCTTTGTCATTGAAAAAGGATGCAATCCAGATGACGGCAAAGTATAGCCGAATACCAATGTTATAGAAAAACAACATCTCCCCTCAAGTTTTAAAACCGCCCCAAGATAGCTGTTTTAAAGCAAAAACTTTGCAGAATCCATTTTGAAAATTCGCGTGTTTCCCTGATAAATCCGAATGGTTTAAATAAATCTGCATTGAACTTTTTTACTGCAGGCTGGTTTAACAAACAGATATTTATTTATAATCTTTCTAAATAAGAAGTTTAATTAAAAAATAATAATATGGCATTTGAATTACCAACACTGGAATATGCATACGATGCTTTAGAGCCTCACATAGACGCACGTACGATGGAAATTCATCATACAAAGCATCATGCAGCATACATAAACAATTTAAATAACGCGATAGCCGGGAGCCCGCTGGAAGGGCATTCCATCGAAGAAATCCTGGCGAAAGCCGGCAGCCTGTCACCAGCAATCCGCAATAACGGTGGAGGGCATTACAACCACAATCTTTTCTGGAAAGTGATGGGTCCAAATGGAGGCGGAGAACCTTCAGGAGGGTTGGCAGAAGCCATTGTATCGGCATTTGGATCTTTTGAAAATTTTAAAAAGGAATTTTCCGCGGCGGCAGCAACACGCTTTGGCTCTGGCTGGGCCTGGCTGGTGAAGACAGACAAGGGACTGCTTGTCAGCTCCACGCCCAACCAGGACAATCCGCTGATGGATGTTGCCGAGGTGAAAGGCACGCCTATTCTTGGTTTGGATGTATGGGAGCATGCCTACTACCTGAATTATCAAAACAGGCGCCCCGACTACATTTCAGCGTTCTGGAATGTGGTAAACTGGGAAGAAGTCAGTTCGAGACTGAAAGTTTAGTACCTCAGATTTACATAGTAAAGATCCGGCCTTAGTGCCGGACTTTTTTTGCGCTTTTTCACAGTTTACCCGCCCATCTTGTGGATGTTATCAGAAATAGCTGTAATTTGGAAGCAGTATATAGTTAATAACCATTCTAAATTCTATCCAATGAAAAAAATCCTGATTACTCTTGTTCTGGGCATGATGGCACTAAACTTAAGCTTTGCCGGCAAGGCAGATCTTTTTTCGTACGATTCGGATGCCCTGAATAATGAACTTCATGCCCTCACAGAATTGGAGACTTATGTTCAAAGCTATCCGGACGTAACACTCGCTGAACTACAAGTTGAAAACCATCCCCTGATGGACAATCTGATGTTTGCCAATCTTTCAAACGGGATGTTGAATTCATTGACTGGCGCGCCCGTTCTGGGTATAAATGGATTCTGGTGGGGATGCGCTTTTAATTGGGTTGGGATCCTTATTGTCTACCTGGTTGCTGATGACAGCGAACAAACAAAGAAAGCACTCTGGGGCTGTATCGTTAATTCCATTCTGTTAGGAGGATCATCAATATTCGCTTATATTTAGATCCAGGATATCTTCCCGCATTCTGGCAGGAGCCCTGCTTTTTTAATAATCTTTTCTCCTGTGCAGGTTTTGCTTTTTACCCATAGAATTTATATTCCGCATTATTTAACAGATAACCATATAATCCGGCTTTAGTGCCGGATTTTTTTGCGCTTTTCATAGTTTAAATCCGTGAGATTTGTAGATGTTACCAAAATTTATGTAATTTGGAGCATGTATTTACCTTTACACTGATTAAAAATTTCGATGCTATGAAAAAGACTATGTTTACCCTGGTGCTGGGTATGTTGGCACTGAACTTAAGCTTCGCCGGATCGGCAGATCTTTTCTCGTACAATTCGGATGCAGTGAATAAAGACCTCCAACCTATTCAAGAACTGGAACTTTATGTCGCCGGCAATCCAACTGTAACCCTGGCTGAATTACAAGCTGAAGAAAATGGACTTATCAGTGATCTGAATCTGGTGGGCAATTCCAGCGGCATGAGCACTTCCCTTTCAGGTGAACCTGCATTGGGTATTCCTGGATTCTGGTGGGGATGTGTCATTGGACCTGTAGGAATCCTGGTTGTACATCTGGTTGCAGAGGATAGTGCAGAAACCAAGAAAGCTATTTGGGGTTGCCTCGCTTCCTATGGTGCATCTGCGTTAATTACTGTAGGATACTATGGCTGTATGCTGATCCTTTATGGCTCGTTCTACGCCTACTAGAGAAATATTAAGCTAAGCGCAGGCTAAGTGCTGCGCTTAGCGTTTTATTATTACGTTACACAATCCTGTTCCTGAATACAAAACCTGCCTTATGTCATTTGAATTACCACAACTTCCGTATGCGTTAGATGCCCTGGCACCCGCAATCAGCAAAAAAACCCTGGAATTCCATTATGGCAAGCACCACCAGGCGTATGTGAACAATCTGAACGGCCTGATCCCCGGCACTCCTTACGAACAAATGAGCCTGGAGGAAATCATCAAATCCGCCGAAGGAGGTATTTTTAATAATGCCGCCCAGATCTGGAACCACAGCTTTTATTTTTCATCCTTCAGCCCTCAGGGTGGTGGGGAACCGGAAGGTCTTTTCCTGACCGCCATTCAACAAAGTTTTGGCTCCTATGCTGAGCTGAAAGATCAATTCTCCAAAGCAGCGGCAAGCCTGTTTGGTTCAGGCTGGGCCTGGCTGGTCAGGAAGAATAACGGTGCACTCAAGATCATCCAGGGTTCCAATGCGGAAAATCCTTTACGGGAAGGCCTGGTACCCATCCTGACCTGCGATGTCTGGGAACACGCTTACTACCTGGATTATCAGAACAGGCGCCCCGACTACATTAAAGCTTTCTGGGACATTATCGACTGGAAGGTTGTGGGGAAGAGATTTTAGATCCTGCTTTTTATCACCTGATCAATTTGTTCTAATGCCCGCCCTGAAGGACGCGGTTAATGAGGTGCATCTGCCCCAACCATACTTCGCATTCCCTGCTTTGCTAAACGCGGTTGGCCCCTTTTAACTGCCGGTAATGACAAAACTGCAATTCCTTTTTTTCAAGATCCCAAAGGTGCAGGCCATTGCCATGACACCATTTGTGCATGTCGCAGTCTTTACACTCTCCTGTTTTTGTCCATTCGCGGTTGCGCATGATATCAAACCCGTTCTTCCATATCTCCTGAAAGTCCCGTTCATAGATGGATCCCTGAACAATGCTCCGGTCAATATTCGGGCAGGAGCTCACCGAGCCGTCAGCCAGGATGGAACCGATGTGGATCCCGGCGCGGCAGAAGAAAAAGCCGTCCCGTACAACCCCTTCGTAGGGACCCGTAAAACCCTCACAGCTAAAACTGACTTTCATTCCCTGGTAATTCCGGTTTTCCGCAATAAAATCCATGAGATAGGTAAACTGTTCCGGCTTCAATTTCATCAGCTTATTGTCGGCCGCCCTTCCGATCGGGGCGATGGTGAATAACCTCCAGGCCTTCACGTTCAGCCCGGAAAGCAGGTCACGCAGGGCCGGTAATTCTTCAATGTTTCGTTGATTTACGCAGGTCACCAGGTCGTAATTGAGGTATTTCTCTGCCGTAACCAGGCTGAGGGCTTCCACAAGCTTATCATAAGAACGCTGATTATTGCGAAGCCAGTTATGGCTTTCCTTTAACCCGTCAAAGCTAAAGGTGAGCGAGCCCATGCCAGCACTCATCAGCTTTCGGTGCCGTTCCGGGGTATATGCCAATGCGTTGCTGACCATTCCCCAGCGCAATCCCATTTTCCGGAGCTCCATACCGATTTCCTCCAGATCATTCCGCAGCAGGGGTTCCCCGCCGGTGATCACGATGGTGAGTTTTTCAGGATCGATGAAGGGTCGTAGCTTCCTCATCTGCTCCAGGAATACCTCGGCGGGCATGTCGGGAATGTGTGAATCAGTCAGGCAATCGCTCCCACAGTGCAGGCAATTCAGGTTACACCTGAGGGTGCACTCCCAGAACAGGTATCGCAGTTCATGAATTTTAGCCTCGTTGCTAATGAATTTGTTGTAGATATTCAGCAGGAACCGCTTCCTTAACCCTAAACCTTTCTGCATCAATTTGCTTTAGGATTTAGCATCACCTTCAAAGAAAGTTCAGCATTGCTGATTGAATCGGTGAGGGAAGCAGTTTTTTCCCAGTATACGCCGTTTTCATCCCCATCAACATCACTAAAAATGATGTCATAGTTAGTATTCGGTTCCGCACGGACCATAAAAAAGCCTTCGACATCGGTAAAAGCAGTTGTTCCGTTTTGGTCAACCGCAACGCGGATGCCGGATATTGGTTCACGTGTTTCGGAATCGGATACATATCCCTGAATGGTCACACTTTGCCAGTCGTCCTGCGGCATCCCATAACATGCCTGAAAAGTAAAGGCAACCGCCGAGAGGCTGAAAAGCGCGAAAAAACGGGTATACGCTAAACGCTTGATCTTTTGAATAATATTGTTCATAGCCTGGTCTTTTTAAGGTATCAGTATAGTAATGACTGAAGAAGGACCAAAACGTTGCTTCGGAAAAGCAAAAAAATCAGATCAAATCTGATTCCAGGGCTTTCTTCAGGTCTTCCGGGGTATCGATCCCAAAGCTCTCGAAAAGGGTTTCTGCAGTTTTGATGCGGTAACCATTTTCCAGCCAACGCAGCTGTTCGAGCGACTCCGCCTTTTCCAGGCGTGCAATGGGCAAACGGGTGATCTCAGCCAGCACATCGCTCCGATAGGCATACATCCCCAGGTGCTGATAGAATTTGTGGAACAGATGCCAGCTTCCCGTTTCAGCATCCCTAAGGTATGGAACCGGAGAACGGCTGAAGTAGAGTGCAAACCCCTGGTTATCGGTTACCACCTTTGGACGGTTGGGGTCCAGGATAACAGCTTCCTCCCCAACCAGCCTGATAAGGGTTGCAATATGTGTTGCCCCGTCTGCAAAACAAGCCTTCAGGTCTTCAATCTGTTCCTTCCTCACAAAAGGTTCATCACCCTGGATATTGATCACCACGTCAAAGGAGCTACCCAGCAGCCCTGCATACCGGGTATAGGCCTCAAAACAACGGTCAGTGCCACTTTTATGATTCGGTGAGGTCATCACTGCTTTCCCTCCAAAATCAAGGACCGCTTTTTCGATACGCGTGTCATCTGTAGCTACAACGACATGTTCCAGACTCTCCCCTGCCCGCTCATATACCCGTTGGATCATCGTTTTCCCTTTGATATCGGCAAGCGGTTTACCGGGGAAACGGGAAGATGCATAGCGTGCCGGTATAATTCCGATAAAGCTTGGCATGTGCATAACTAATAATTTTGGTAGGAGTAAATATGCAAAAAACTTTTAATATTGTAATTTTGTCAGGCTGCAAAAAGCTTCTTTTTAAAGGAAATGTAGTGAAACAGGCCAACTTAGGCCAAAGCTTAACTGACAAATTTTCTTATAAAAAAATGGACGATCAACGCATTAAGCAACGCTTCGGTATCATTGGGAACTCCATCGGGTTAAACCGGGCGATAGACATCGCTGTACAGGTTGCTCCCACAGACCTTTCAGTATTAATTACCGGAGAAAGCGGGGTGGGTAAGGAAGTATTCCCTCAAATCATCCATTCCTTCAGCTCCCGGAAACATGGTTCCTATATCGCCGTGAACTGTGGGGCTATTCCTGAGGGAACCATTGATTCTGAACTTTTCGGGCACGAAAAAGGGTCCTTCACCGGAGCCTATGACAGCCGCAAAGGATATTTTGAGGTAGCCAGCGGCGGGACGATCTTCCTGGATGAAGTTGCTGAACTGCCGCTATCTACTCAGGTTCGTTTGCTTCGTGTACTGGAAACCGGTGAATTTATGCGGGTTGGATCTTCCAAAATCATTAAGACAGATGTCCGGGTGATTGCTGCTACCAATGTTGATATTCAGAATGCGATCAGAGAGGGTAAATTCAGGGAAGACTTGTTCTACAGGCTGAACACGGTCCCGATCATTATCCCCCCCTTGCGCGACCGAAAAGAAGACATCCACCTCATTTTCAGGAAATTCGCTGTAGACTTTGCTGAAAGAAACCGGATGCCTTCCATTAACCTTACCGATGATGCGGTAAAAATCCTGATGAACTACCGCTGGCCGGGAAATATTCGCCAGTTGAAAAATATTACTGAGCAAATTTCAGTTATAGAAACAAACAGGGAGATTGATGCGCAGGTTTTGCGTGGATACCTTCCCGATTTTTACGAGGACAAACTCCCCGCGCTGTACAGGGGTTCCATCGACGAAAAGACTTTCAGTACAGAAAGAGAGATCCTGTATAAAATTCTCTTCGACATGAAAAGCGATATGGGAGATCTGAAAAAACTGGTGCTTGAAATGATGCAGAAAGGGGTCATGGATGGCGACCTGCATGAAAACAATGCCCGGATCATTCAGAAATTGTATGAAAACGAGCCCCAGAATACTCAGAAAGAACAAACAATAGAGTATCGTCGCCCCGAGGATGAAACTATTCAGGATACCGAGGAAATTATTGAGGAGTCGCTATCCCTGGAAGAAAAAGAGAAGGAGCTCATCACAAAGGCCCTGTATAAACATGAAGGAAAACGTAAGCATGCTGCACAGGAATTAGGAATTTCAGAAAGAACCCTGTATAGAAAAATCAAAGAATACGACTTAAACGACCTATAATATGTCCCGAATAAAATCTATTCTTCTATCACTTGCACTGCTTTTACTTGCGGCCGGCTGCTTTACTGTCAGCTATGACCTTACCGGGGGTGTAAACATCGATTATTCCAAGATTCAAACCGTGTCCGTTCAGTATTTCAGCAACCGGGCATCACGGATCGAGCCCTCGCTCAGTCAGAATTTCACGGATGCGCTGAAGGATTACCTGGAAAGCAATACGAAACTGCGCGTTGTAAATTCCATAGGGGATGTGGATTTTTCGGGAGAGATCACAGATTACAGGATTGAAGCCGCAGCAATAGCTGCGGGTGATGTAGCGGCTAAAACACGCTTTACCATTACCCTCAGGGTAAAGTATACCAGCTCTGTTGAACCTGACAAGAGTTTTGATACCAGCTTCAGCCGTTACCGGGAATTTGACAGCACAACCGATTTCAGCTCTGTTGAAGCCAGTCTGACCGAGGAGATCATCGACGAGATCATCGAGCAGATCTTTAATAAAGCTTTCGTAAACTGGTAGCCCTGGAAAGAATGCATCATGAGCGCAGATAAACTGATACAATATATTGAAGAGCCTGACAGACTAAATGCCATGAGTCTCGCGAGACTGGAAGAATGGATCGAACAATACCCCTTCTTCCAGACGGCCCACCTTCTGCGTGTCAAAAACCTGCAGAACCTTCATGATAAAATAGACAAGCAGGTACTTAATCTGACAGCTGCCTATGTCGGAGACAGAAAAGTACTCTACTACCTGCTCCATAAGTTTCATGAAACCCAGGAGGCGCCTGCGGAAAATGCAGAAGAGGCAAGACTGCATGATAAGGATATCAAGGATTCCATGCAGGAGAACATCTCGGATACCATCACCAGACAGGTAGACATCTACAGCATGGAGCCCGGGCATGAAATTGAACTCATCCCGGGTCTGGCGATCGATGTCCGCAAGGAATACGGGGATGGTGTTGAGTTCGACGAGTTTGACAATTTTTTTGCCAATACCAGGAACCTTAAGCAATCTGAACTGCTTGAGATAGCAGATGAAACGGAAACAGTAACCGAAGCTGACCATCAGGAAGCTGAAATTCAAGACGACCAGCAGGAAGATTCCTTCACATTCGATCTGGACATTGAAGAAGAAGAAACCGGGGAAACAGTCTCCACGAAACAGCCCATTGAAGATCAGCCCCATGCAGAAAAAGAGGTATACAACTCAGAGGAAGAGCTTGACCGGCAGCGATCCCGTTCATTCACCGACTGGCTTGACCATATCAATTCAACGGAATCCCGGGAAGAAGAGCCCATCCCCCGGGAGAAGCCTGTCCGGGAAGAAATTCCCCTGGAACGGCCCTACGATCTCAGGAAACTGGTCCCGGATACTGGTGGAACAGGCGATACCGCCAGCCCCTCACCAGCCTCATTCTCGCTGATCGATAAATTCATTCAGGAAAATCCCAGGATCCTCCCTCTTGAAAAAACTGCCACCAATGAAGATATGTCTGCGGAGAGTATCAAGGAACATGAGAGTTTCTTTACCGATACGCTGGCCAAAATTTATATCAAACAGGGCAATTATGCCAAGGCAATTTTTGCTTACGAAAAATTAAGCTTGAAATATCCGGAAAAAAGTACTTACTTTGCGGGTCAAATTTCAAAAATTAAGAAACTTATACATAAATCATAAATCCAGAAAAAATGGGAAGCACTGGAATATATTTCGTAACCGCATTGATCATTCTTGTTTGTATTTTACTGATATTGGTTGTACTTGTACAAAACTCAAAAGGCGGCGGACTGGCTGCCAATTTTGGGGCCTCCAACCAGGTAATGGGTGTCAGAAGGACTACTGATTTCCTTGAAAAAGCAACCTGGACACTGGCCATCATTCTGCTTGTTTTAAGCATTGTTGCCAGCGCAGTAATGTAGATCCCTGAAAGATCTAACTTATTCCCCACGCAGAAACCATCTCTTCAGCCTGAAGAAGCACAGCCAGTTGTTTCGCATACGGGAACGGTCTCAGAATAATATTGAAGTGTCAGGCTCATGACAGTCTGACATTTTTTTTGGCAAATTCAAAAGCCGGGTAAATATGTCGTATTTATTTGAATCACAGGTTTTTACTGAATTTTAGCCCAAATTTCGACAAATATCCTTACCAAACAGGTGTGAAAAAATGTCCTGCATTTTCCCATAATTGTCCGAAATATGGCCTTGGCATAAAATATGTATCTGCCCTGACAGTCTTGATACGAAATGTCTAATTTAAAAGAATAAATAACTATGTCTAACGTGAATATTAAACCTCTTGACGATAGAGTTCTGGTTGAACCACAGGCAGCTGAAGAAAAAACAGCCAGTGGAATTATCATTCCTGATTCTGCTAAAGAAAAACCACAAAGCGGGAAAGTTGTCGCTGTAGGTCCCGGAACCAAAGATGTAACGATGGGTGTAAAAATTGGCGACACCGTACTTTACGGTAAATATGCCGGTACTGAACTAAGCCTGGGTGGCAAGGATTACCTTATTATGCGCCAGTCAGACATTCTTGCAGTAGTCTAATTAATCGTTAATACAATAAAAATTTTATAAAATGGCAAAGGAAATAAAATTCAATATCGAATCCCGGGACCTTTTGAAGAAAGGTATGGACCAACTGGCAAATGCTGTCAAAGTAACCCTGGGTCCCAAAGGTCGGAATGTAATTATTGACAAGAAATTTGGTGCTCCAACGGTAACCAAGGATGGAGTAAGCGTAGCCAAGGAAATTGAACTCGAGAACCATTTCGAAAATATCGGGGCCCAGCTTGTTAAGGAAGTTGCCTCCAAAACTGCGGATGATGCTGGTGATGGTACAACCACTGCCACCGTTTTAGCCCAGTCTATCGTATCTGTAGGACTGAAGAACGTCACTGCAGGTGCAAATCCAATGGACCTGAAACGTGGTATCGATAAAGCTGTGGCTGCGATTAAAGAAAGTCTGAAAGGGCAGTCACAGGAAGTTGGTGACGATAATAAAAAGATTGAGCAGGTTGCTGCCATTTCAGCCAATAATGATGAGGAGATCGGGAAGCTGATTGCTGAGGCCATGGCAAAGGTTACGAAAGAAGGTGTAATCACTGTTGAAGAAGCCAAAGGTACCGACACAACAGTAGAAGTAGTTGAAGGTATGCAGTTTGACCGTGGATATCTCTCAGCCTATTTTGTTACTGACACAGAGAAGATGGAGGCGGTACTGGAGAATCCTTACATTCTCCTGCACGACAAGAAGATCTCTACGATGAAAGATCTGCTTCCGGTGCTGGAACCGGTAGCACAGGCTGGACGCCCCCTGCTTATCATCGCTGAGGATGTTGATGGTGAGGCCCTTGCAACACTTGTTGTTAACAAGCTTCGCGGATCATTAAGGATTGCAGCTGTTAAGGCTCCCGGATTTGGTGATCGAAGAAAAGAAATGCTTGAGGATATTGCTATCCTGACCGGTGGTGTAGTTATTTCAGAAGAAAAAGGACTCACCCTTGAAGGAGCACAAATGGACATGC
Source organism: Bacteroidales bacterium (assembly GCA_016931575.1). Lineage (GTDB taxonomy): Bacteria > Bacteroidota > Bacteroidia > Bacteroidales > UBA10428 > UBA10428. The sequence goes on from JAFGEO010000011.1 coordinate 33,080, forward strand.
TCGGAACGTGTGAGAAGGTTACCATTGATAAAGAAAATACAACTATCGTAAATGGTTCAGGCGACAAGGTGAATATCGATGCGAGAGTAAAACAGATCAAATCACAGATCGAGAATACCACTTCAGATTATGACCGTGAGAAACTTCAGGAAAGACTTGCCAAGCTGGCAGGTGGTGTGGCAGTTCTTTATGTAGGCGCTGCTTCAGAAGTTGAAATGAAAGAGAAAAAAGACCGCGTGGATGACGCCCTTAGCGCAACCCGTGCAGCCATCGAGGAAGGAATCATCCCGGGCGGCGGTGTTGCCCTGATCCGCGCCATCGAATCGCTGGATAAGGTAAAAGGAAAGAATGCTGACCAGGATACCGGCGTCCAGATTGTTCGCCGCGCATTGGAAGAACCTTTGCGTCAGATCGTGGAGAATGCAGGTCTTGACGGATCTGTTGTTGTTCAGAGGATCAAGGAAGGTAAAGACGACTTTGGATACAATGCCAATACTGACAAGTACGAGCACCTGTTCAAAGCCGGAGTTATTGACCCAACCAAGGTTGCACGCATTGCCCTGGAAAATGCCGCTTCCATTGCAGGCATGTTCCTGACAACAGAATGTGTTATTGCCGAGATTCCCAAGGATGAGCCCGCAATGCCACCGATGGGCGGCGGTATGGGAGGAATGGGTGGAATGATGTAATCTTCACCTCCTGAAATGATAAAAGAGGCTTCCTTCGGGCAGCCTCTTTTTTTTTAGGTAAGTTTCCTCCTGCCTTTTGCCTCCTGCCTTAATAAGGCATCCCCCATTCATTCACCATGGGAACAAAAAGCACGGAAAGCACTGATTTCTTTACGATCTTCCCCTGTTTTTTTTTCAGCAGTACCAACTCCTGGACATAGCGCTCTCCCACGGGGATGATCAGGCTTCCCCCTTCCCTGAGTTGCTGCGTTAGAGGTTCTGGGATCCTGCCGGGAGCGCAGGTTACGATAATGGCATCAAAGGGGGCATGTTCGATCCAGCCTCGGTAGCCGTCTCCGATCTTTACCAGAATATTCGCATATCCCAGGCTTTCAAGCCTTCTGATAGCCTGCTGTCCGAGCTCCGGGATCACTTCAACCGAGAAAACCGAATCACAGATCTCAGCGAGAATAGCAGCCTGGTAACCTGAACCGGTACCTACTTCCAGTACCTTATCAGCAGGCTTCAGCTCAAGGATCTCAGTCATATAGGCCACAACATAAGGCTGAGAGATTGTCTGACCGTAACCGATAGGCAGCGGACCGTCTCTATAAGCCTGGTTCTTAAGGTGTTCAGGGACAAAACGGTGCCGTTCAACCTTGCGCATGGCACTGACAACCTCCGGGGAACGTATCCCCCTGGCAATAAGCTGGTTTTCGACCATTTTGGCACGCTCTTCCTTATAGGAATCCTGTGCGCAGGTGCAGGATGAAAATGAAAGAAGAATGAGAAAAACCTGCAACCTGTACATGCTTGTCCAGGCAGATTTTTTCATTTTTTATGTGAAGTTACAAGATAAATCCGGAAAGGCGAAGGCTATCGACCCGCTTTCTTATTTCGAGGGCATCCCCCCTGCCAGGGTATTCACAGATTTTTCCGGACTTATTGCCGGCTGCCTCTATGACTGTTGCCTGTGATATGGGTTGTGCCACCTATTCTATACTAAATTCAAGGGTTGATTCAGTATAATTACCCAGCTGATCAAATGCTTTAATATGAAGCTTGTGTTTCCCTTTTGCCAGGTTTTGGAGCATCCCTGTCGATAGTTTTTCTGCCGTTCCATCCAGACTGTAGGTAATGTTCTTAAAGCCCACCACAGCGTCGGTTGCTGACATAAAAACCACTGTATGTGAAGGATAAACGTCTAACCCATCTTTCTTACCCAGGGGGCGGGTGCCAAAACTTACCATAATGGCGGGTCCGCCATTGTCAACTTTCACACCAAATTTTTCCCGGCTGGTGTTATCTACATTGTCATAGCCGGTATATTCAATCTGGCTGTACCCTTCCTTAGCGATGGAAAAAGGCTTATCGTAATCCATTGGATTTCCTCCGTCAATCGCATAGGCAATGCGATTAATTCCTGCTTCAGAATCGCTTGCTTTCAACGCGATTTGTGTTTTGCTGCAGATGAATAGGGTATCCCGGGTGGTAAATTCAGGTCCCTGGAAACCGTAAGTCAGTTTTGGACCTGTCAGGTCGATATAGGGAATGTTGGTTTTTTCGTTGGCAGTCTGACTGGTAGAACGGTTATTCACATAATCCACCGCATACGACTTGATCAGCAGGTTACCAGAAGACTGCGTCAGATTTACCGGGTTTTCATAAACCAGGTATTCCCCGTCGTTCACGGAATAGCGGACTTCTTTCACCCCGGCTTTATTATCAAAAGAGGTAAGTTTAAGTTGTGACCGTCCGGAGGAAAATTCTTTCCCACCGGCGAAAAAACTTTTCCCGACGACTTCTTCAATGATGGTGGGTGCAGTTTTATCCACATAAAAATCAAACCGTTTAACAGCTTCTTTATTCCCAACCTTATCGATGGCATAGTAGCTGATGGAGTGTTCATCCTGTGAAAGGTACGCAGCCTGAATGGGGTAGGTATACGCTTTTTCGGCATTCTCATCAATGACGTAATAAATCACCTTAACCCCGGTACCTTTATCATCCGTGCTCAGAATAATTTTTGACCGCGCTGAAATAACATTTTCGTGCCGGTCCCCTTCGATCTCTAAGTTTGAAACGGGAGCATTTTTGTCCAGCACCAGTACCTGTTCATGTACTTCCTCGACGTTGCCAACATGGTCCACCGCATAATATTTAAGCATGTATTCCTTCTCCTGCTCCAGTTTTATTACCGAGGAGAAAGGCTGATAGGCTGCGCCATCCAGGGAGAAATAAATATTCCCGACACCTGAGCCTGCATCTTTTGAAGCCAGGTTGATGACAGCGTTCCCCCCGATGTGAAGTTTATTTCCCTCCCTGTATAATGTAGCGTCCCCATAATCAACCGAAGTCACCGGGGCATAGCTGTCCGAATAAATTTCAAAAATAATATCACGTTCAGGATAGATGGTTTTCCGGGTAACCGGGTCAACGCAGGAGGGAGAGCGAACCGTATTGTAGCCTTCCGTATCGAGGTACATCGGATTGGAATACTCCCTGGTTTCCTCACTCATCAGTCTGTGCATTTCTGAATCCTCATCTTCCGACGTCGACAACCAGAGGTAAATTGGCAGACTTTTCTGAATGTATAGTTTCCCATCCGGTGCGGTATATGTCTTTTTCTCATGTTGAAGCGGCTCCTGACCGAAGCTTACCCATCCGTAAACCAGTAAAGCAATGATTAGCAAAGGTTTTGACATGGCACTCTGTATTTTTAGGTAATTATTTTGTTATACTTTTTATCAGGCGATGTAGGTTTTGTAGGTAAAGGGCAATTCAGAAATATCCGCATACTCTTCACCGGCTTCTTTCATCTCATCATCGTTCTCCATATAGTGCCATTCAACCATGATCGCTTTTCCTTTTACCCTGATCCGGGCCAAGATGGTGAAAAGCTCATTCAGAGCCCGTTGAGAGGCAGAATTGAAATACATGATCTGCACCTTAAAAACTGTATTCTCATTGGGATTGGCGACGTATTCATCCAGCCACTTAAAGACAGGGGTATAAAAACCTATCACGTCTTCGGGAAGGGATTTGCCTACAATTTCAAATTTACCTTCATTTTTATTCAGGGTGATGTCCGGAGTGTCATCGCTACCGGTTAAAATAAGCGGTTCCATGTATTCCAAATTAACTTAGTTTCTCTTAAAGTTACATATTCTTTTTATCCGGGGAAGAAAAACTTACCAAAAATCTATCCGTCACCCCTGTTCAGGGAGGTTATCAGGGGGACTTAAGTATCAGGTTCCCATCAGTATCAGTGCCCTGATCCGCCCCTATTGCAAAAGTTGTCCGATCTTTTTGATGAAGGTCTTCAAATCTATTGGCTTGGCAATATAGTCATCTGCGCCAACCTGGAAGGCCTCCCGGTCATCCTCATCCAGGTGCATGGCCGTTTGGATGATCACCGGGATATCCTTTCTGTGCTGTTTGATAATTTTTGTGGCGTCGTATCCATTCATCCCGGGCATATTGATATCCATCAGGATCAGATCGACTTCGTTGTTCTTTACAAATTCGACAGCTTCAAGTCCATCCTTAACCCTGACCAGATTAACCCTGGTTTGTTTCAGCACTGCAGCCATCAGGAAGTAATTGACATCCGTATCCTCAGCAATCAAAATGGTCTTATCACTCCAGTCAATATTCTCGGCTGATTTAGCCGGCGAAACTTCGGCCCCTAAGCGTATTCCAATGATCAGGATATCATCCAGCTGAGTGTGTTCCCCGCGCCAGTCATCAAAAGCCTTGTCGAGAAGCCTGGCCTGGTCCTTCATGCTATGAGTATGAATGCTCAGCAGCGTATCCTTGAACCTCCTCGACATGAATTTAAGCCCCTTGTCACCTCCAAACTGGTCCACGTAGCCGTCCGAGAAGAGATAAATGCGGTCGTCGGTTTCCCAGTTGATACTGATCCTGCTGAAAGAGATATCCTTCTTCTGGTGGTAGCTCACGGGCATCTTATCAGCCTTATACTCAATGATCTCTTTATTTCTGATGATATAAAGCGGATTGTTGGCGCCGGCATATTGCAATTTTCTATTCTTAAGATCGATCAGGCAAAGCGCGATATCCATTCCATCCTTAGGTTCCGTAATATCTCCCGTCTGGTGCAGGGAGGTAATGATCATTTCCCGGAGCTGATTCAGGATATCATCCGCATTCAGGTTGCTGATATGCTGGTTGATTACGATCTTATTGACAATCTCATTCAGGTAGGCTACTCCCAGCATGCTCATAAAAGCCCCCGGAACACCATGTCCTGTACAATCGGCCACTGCCAGAATGAGGGTACCCCCCTTTTGAGCGGTCCAGTAAAAATCGCCGCTAACAATATCTTTTGGCTTATAGAGTATAAAGTAATCATTAAAGGCGGCAGAGAAGAATTCCTCCTGTGGGAGTACAGCTTTCTGGATCCGTTGGGCATACAGGATGCTGTCGGTAATTCTCTTCTTCTGCTTTTCGGCCAGTTCATGCTGCTCCCCGATCTTATTCTTCTGGCGCTCGATCTCGTTATTTTGTTCCATCAGGAGCCGGTTTGCCTTTTTCTTGGCACGTGATTGCATCAGAACCAGAAACACAATCAGGATGAAGAATCCCAGCAGAACGATTAAGGCGATGATCTGGGTCCGGCGGGTCTCTTCTCTGGCTTTCAGTTGTTGGTTCTCTGCTTCTTTCCTGGCCTTTTCCTTTTCATTCAATTCATTCTGCTGGTTGAGCAACAGGTTTTGATACTGCATCTCACGATTCTGTTCAAGGACTTCGCCCAGGGTATCGCGCATGCTGCTGACAGCTTCCTGTGAGCTCCGGGCCTGCAATTCTGCCTGATTCTTTTCACTGACCAGAGCCTCCCTTTCCTGTTTTGCAATCTGTTTTTGAATCGCAGTATAGTACGAATTATATTCTGTGAATTTCTGTGAATTGCCAAGCGCATCATAGTTATCAGCCAGAATTTTACAGCTCTCGGCGAGCAGGGAGTTCATTTCGTTACTTCGCTTTGTCTGCTCTATCCCTGCAGCTTTCTGGTTAGCCAGTTCAGCCCGGCTGTTGGACTCTGCATAATATTTCAGCGATTGGAATGACCGGGCTATGTTAAGCAAATCCGAGATTTCCCCGGTCAGGTCTTTTCGCTTTCTATGAATGGCGAGGCTTTTCTCATAGTATTTAATGGCCGATTGGTAGTCCTGTTGTTCATCCGAGATTACCCCAATGTTGAAGTACAGGGTTTTCAGGGCATTTTCATTTCCCATAGCCTCATTGACCTCTGAAGCCAGGATGTAGTATTTTATCGCCTCCGCTTTTACATCAATGCTGTAGTACGTGTTTGCCAGCAAATTATAATATCGGGCCAGTTCGGTCTTATTACCCTGAGCCTCATACTGTCCGATAAGATTTTTGTATTCCTCGATCCTGGACTGAATGTTATCGGTATAACCGGATCCAAGGCATAAACCACTAATGAATATCGCTGATATAAAGACACTTAATATTTTCCTACTATTCAGAAAGCCCATATTGTTTTTTAACTTTAAGTTACAAAGCCTGCCGGAGAATATAGGCAGGCCGTTAGTGACATGCATCACTACTATCTAATGATTAAGATCACTGATTTTGGAGAGGACGGGGCATTCAGGAAAAGAAAAACCCGGAAAGTGAGTACACACGGAAGATGATCACCGGCATTTCCTTAAAGATGGTAGTTTTACCAGGGCCATCCCGTTGGTACAGATAAAGCTTCCGGGCAGCTTCAGCAGTATAGCCTTTCCCCCGGAATCCGGGATTGCCTGTTTGCTCTCTGTTGCAGGACAGGAGAAGACAATCTGCAAACCTTAGCCATTAAGCTGAAATCAAACCATTAAGTCCCAAAGGTTCAGAATGATCACTTCCCCCGGCGACTTGGGTTTGTCTGATTTACCTAATCCTCCACGAATACACAACATCTCATCCGGTTGTAATTCTTTTGGCTCTTTTTTTAATTCTTTCTTGAACATATTCATACTATCTGGTTATGATACAAACTGTTGCATCGTATTTATAAAAATATCCTTTTTACTTCGGGCAACGGGAATGCGGCTCTCATCGCTCATCTCCACATACCCACCATCGGTCCTCACATACATCACCACATGGTTCAGGTTAATAAGGTGTGAGTTATGGATCCTGAAAAATGTGTCGGGACAGAGCATCTGCTGATACTCATTCAGACATTTCGAAACCATGATTACACGGCCCGTATCCAGAAAAATCCTGGCATAACTGCGATCAGATTCCAGTCTGACAATAGATTCCACCGGTAAATATTCGTATCCCTTGCTGTTGGATACCACCAGTTTCCTGGGTGCATGGTGTGCAAGATTTTCAAGCAGGACATCATAGTCCATCCTCCCGGATCCTGTACGGTCTTGAATACGGTTCACCGCGTCCAGGAAATCTTTGATATCAATGGGTTTCAGCAGATAATCCAATGCGCTGTGCTTAATCGCACTGATAGCGTACTTATTATGCGCAGTGATAAAAACCACCTCGAAATTCCGGGTTTTCAGCATCCTGAGGAGATCGAAACCTGTTCCGTCAGGCATTTCCACATCCAGAAAAACTATATCCGGTTGCAGCCCAATTACAGCCCTGGCTCCCTCTTCGACATTTTTCGCAATCCCGGCAATGGAAAATTGCGGACAATATGAATGGATCAGGAACTTCAGAGATTCGATAGCTCCTGCATCGTCATCGACAATTAGCACGCGTATGTTTTGTATCTGTTTCATCTAATTCAATACGGGTAAGTTAAATTCGACTTTAGTTCCATTGCATTCCTTGTTCTCATCGAGCACATCGCTGTACATGACACTGAATTTCCTCCCATAGATCCGGTTCAGGAGTTTAATCCGGTTCTCTGTAATCGCAGTGCCCTTTGACTTATGCATACTTACACAGTTTTTCTTTAGTTCCCCGGCTTTCTTCCTGCCGATCCCATTGTCGCAAATGCTGCAATGAATATTCCGGTTCCGGTATTCCAGTCTGATTTCCACCTTTCCTTTCCCTTCCTTATTCTGCAGCCCGTGTATAATGGAATTCTCAACATAAGGCTGCAACAGGAAGGTAGGGATCCTGAACATCAGGGGATCAATTTCATCGTCCACAATGATCTCATATTCCAGTCGCTTATCAAAGCGGATGGCCTCAAGCTCGAGGTACATCCGCAGTGCTTCCAGTTCATCATGCACCGTACTCAGCTTTGAACCGGCATTATCCAGGGTACGTCGCAGGAAACCCGAAAACAGTTGAAGGTAATTGCCGGACGACCGGGTATCATTCCTGAGCAGGAAGGCATGAATTGAATTCAGGATATTGAAAATGAAATGCGGGTTCATCTGCGACCGTAAATTTTCCTGCGATAACTCGGCGATCTTCTTTTGGGAACGAAGGAGGACCTGCTGGATTACCAGCAAGGTCAGCAGTAACAGGAGGAGGATGCCCGCCCACAGGTAGCGTATGTGGGTGCGGTTGCGTTGTATGATCTGGTCTTTCTCAACATTTTCAGATTTAGCCAGCGCAAAGAGGCCTTCAAGTTCATCCAGGCGCTCCAGGGCTTCATTGCCTTCCCAGCTTAACTTCAGCTTATTATAGTGCTGCAGATGCGCAAGGGCCTGTCTGAAGTCACCCCTGGCCGAGTCGGCTTTAAACAGGTAATCGTATAGCTGGAGTTGCAGTACGGGGTCTTCCAGTTCATTTGCCAGGGAAAGGCTTTTTGTCAGGTAGGAGGCAGCCTTATTATAGTTTTCTGCCTCCAGGTTCATATATCCGTAATGCATCAGGATATAGGCCTCGTCCGCGGCCATCTTATACCTTTCGGCCAGTTGAAGCGCCCTTTGATAGCAGGTGTCAGAGGCCTTTAGCTGGTTAAGCTGGTAGTGGATGCTACCCAGGATCATCAGGGATTTGATCTGACCAGCATAATTTCCCACCTGCTCCCGCATACGATAAGAATTCAGGGCAGGTTCCAGAGCTTCTTCATATTTTTCTTCCTCGTTGAGAAGATTCCCCAGGTTGTAGTATAAAGTCCCAAGCATCCGGAAGTCCTTTATAGTTTCGGCCATAGCAACAGCCTTTTGCAGGTGAAGATGTGCCTTTTCATAGCTCCCGACCTTTTGATAGAGGACAGAAATGCTGTTTTCCACTGCGATAGCCCCGTCGGTATACTTAGTTTTCTCAAACCATTCCCCGGCTTCCAGGAAATAGTTAATGGCCTCATCGATCTGACCGGTATTCATCTTGATGCTTGCCAGGTTGTGCAGGATTTTGGCAGCCTGAAGCTGATCGTTCTGTTTTCTGGCCAATACCAGGGCTTCATTGAAATTTCGCTCTGCAGCCGGATAGTCCCCCTGCGCCAAATAATCACCGCCGAGGACTGTCAAACTTTTGGCCATGCCCAGGGTATCCTTTTCAGCCTTGAACAAGCTAAAAGCCTGGTTGGCATAATCCCTGGATTTTGAAAGATCCAGATAAGCATATTCACGGGCGATCTTCAACATAATCCCGGCACGTATCGGGGTTGAATCTTCCTGATTAAGCAGGACAAGCAGTGAATCCACCTCATCAGCAGCCTGAACGAAAACAGGGTTGAAAAAAAGCAAAAAGCACCCCAGCAGCAGAATGACAGGGTTTCTTTTGCTGGATAACAGGTCGGGTTTAACCGGGTATTTCTGCTTAGATGTGGTTTGGAACATCCTAAAATTATTACCGGTTTTTCCCTAATGACAATATACATACCAGAAACACGTAAGCCTCAGACAATTAATATGATAATTTTTTCAAAGTTTTCTCATTCTGTCCGCATTTGTTGTACTGGATGTCCGGAACCGCACAGTCTGAAGGAAGGATAAGGGCAGCCTGCACGAGGCCGCCCCGATCCTGCTAAAACACTAAACATAGAAGTCAGCATTGACTCTCACGTTTGTGGTTCCAAGCAATGTCTTTATCAGAGATTCGGATTTGCATCCGTTTCGGCTTTCGGAAGTGGAATAATCAGGTCTTCTGAGTTCCATTCCAGGTTACCGATACTTCTTTGCCAGCGCTTATAATCGTGCAGGCGGTGACCTTCGAAGATCAATTCGCGATATCTCTCAAAGCGGATATCATCGAGGGTAACAGAACCCACATCTACCAAACCTGCTCTCTCCCGAATCACGTTGATATCATCCACCGGACTGTTGGTTCCTACCTGGCTGGCGCCCTGATCGAGGAGTATCTGGTTTGCTTCGGCGCGGGTAAGGTACATCTCTGCCAGGCGTATGAAAGTAACATTGGTATTATATTCCAGCCATTTTGCGGAATAGATTCCCCTGGCACGCTGTCCGAACCCTTCATAGTACATAGTGTTCACCTCGCTGTGACTGGTAAGGCCATACTGGACTATGCCGCGGGCATCCTCTGCATCGTAGGTCGCGGCAAGGAATTCTTCGGTGATCACCATCTCTGATCGTCCATTGGCGTTTGTGCTGGCAAAGAAAGGAGTCATCCCATCATTATTTGCACCTTCATTATCCAGTTCTGACTGGGCCCATGTCATGATATCCTCGGTACTGTTCACCGATTGATTATAGGCATAGAACACATCGCCTACCAAGGCATACATTCCGGATTCGATTACCGAATCGGCCATAGCGGCTGCCTGTTCAAAATTCCCGATCGTCAGGTAATAACGGCTCAGCATAGCCATTGCCGCATACCGGTTTGCAAAGAAGGTTTCATCGACCGGCAAAAGATCAGCAGCGGCTAACAAATCTGCTTCGACCTGAGTAAAAACTTCCCCAACCGTTGCCCTCGAAGGATAGGTAAGGTCATCTGCACTCATCACCCCATCCGTGGCCAGCGGAACCGCAGGTGAGTTCATGGCTCCGGTTCCATAGGGAAGCCCGAAAAAGCGTGTCAGATCAAAATGCAGGATTCCTCTAAGGAACCGTGCATCGCCTTCCAACTGGCTACGGGTAACATCATCTTCAACGATATCCAGGTTCTCAAGGATCAGGTTACAGCCATTGATGGCGCGGTAGCTATAGCGCCAGGCATATTCCCCCCACATAAAGGTAGGTACCAATGACTTGTTTTGAAGATCTTCAAGTTCCTCATAAGTTCCTGTGAACCAAATCTCGCCTGTATCTGCCAGCATTTCAGCAAAATGGAACATGTAGCGCGTATAGTTCCTTCTGGCATAAGCATACGAACTGTTTCTGAGGCTTTTTAATCCATCGGATGTACTCAAAGCTTCCTCAATATTCTGGGAATCAGTAGGTATCACATCCAGTTTTTCTGTGCAGGCACTTATCGTGCCAACAATGATAAGTAATATGAATATATAGCGTTTCATAATTGCTCTTTTATAGCTGTTTAATTATAATGTGACATTGATCCCGAATGTGAACCCCCTGGCCTGTGGTGTGGCATAATATTCGACCCCCTGGGAAATGTTCAGCTGGGTTTGACTCTGTCTGGTTCCGGTTTTGGTTACCTCCGGATCCCAGCCTTCGAAGTCGGTTATTGTCCAAAGGTTCAACCCGGAAACATAAACCTTAATCCTTTCTACATAAAACTGCCTGCTTATTTTTGCTGGAAGGGTATAGGACAGCGAGACATCTTTTAACCTGATATAACTCCCATCTTCAATCCAGCGCGAGGACATCCTTCCTCCGTTATCTTCTCCCAGGCGGGCCTGAGGTACATCTGTGATATCACCAGGCTCCTGCCATCTTTCCATCTGATCGATGGTTTGGTTATCCAATCCACCCGCATTATTGGAGGTATAAATACCCTGGAAACGATAAATCTCGTTGCCCTGGACAAACTGGAAGAAGACATTCAAGGCAACCCCCTTATAGGAGAATGAGTTAATAAACCCACCATAATAATCAGGATGTGGACTGCCCACATTGCGGAATTCTGCTTCTGCGTAGTCATTCGTTGTTTCACCGGTTTCGGTATAGTACAGAGCATCTCCATTATCCGGATCCACACCGGCATATTCGGGCATATAGAAGAAACCTATAGGCTGACCCTCTTCAACACGGCTTTGATCAACCGTGATAGGCTCAATCAGTTGAGTCACTACGTTCTCATTGAAGGTGATATTAAAGCTTACATTCCAGATAAAGTTTCCAAAAACCGGAGTGGCATTCAGTACAAATTCAAAACCTTCATTCTCCATTTCCCCGACATTTTCCAGGATGCTGATGTATCCGTTGCTCATGGGTATTGCTCTGTTCAACAGCATATCACTGGTTTTCTTAAGGTAGTAATCAAATTCTCCCGAGATTCGGTTCTTGAGAAATCCGAAATCCATTCCAACATCGAGTTGAGCCGTTTTCTCCCATCGCAGGTCGGAACGTCCGATCTGTGAGGCGTAGAAACCTGTCTCCGTGGTATAATGCCATGCATCCACCAGGTTCATATAGCTATAATCAGCAATGCTGGCGTTTCCGGTCATTCCATAGGATGCCTTTGGTTTCAGGAAGAAAATCCAGGGTAGCCTCTCCATAAAGTCTTCTTCAGAAACAACCCAGCCACCGCTGAATGAATAGAAATTACCAAAACGTGAATCCTCACCAAAACGGCTGGATCCATCCATTCGGTAGCTGCCGGAAATCAGGTAGCGATTTGCCAGCTTGTAGTTTGCAGTGGCAAAATATGAAAGGAATGTCGTTTGGGTTTTCTGTGAGGTAAAGAAGGAGTTTTCAGAAGCTCCGGCCATATCTTCAAAGGCATCACTTGGATAGGTTTTAGCCTGAATACTTCCTATTGAAAAATCTTCCTGCTGAAATGACATTCCCGCAATGACGTTCAAAGAATGCACTTTCCCGAAGTCCTTATTAAGCGTAAGATAATTATCGAACTGAAGACTATTATTAGCTACCGAACGCCAGGTTCCGTTACCAGCAGGCTGTCCGTCATCAGTTTTAGGGCTTTGCCTTTCTTCCTCCCGCTGATGAAAATTATCGACACCGACCAAAGATGTAAGTTTTAGCACCTCCGGGATAATGTTCAGGTTGGCCTGAAAGCTCCCCATTGTCCTGGAGGTGATCACCTGACTTTTGTTATAGCGTTCGGCAAGCAAACTGTTAAAATAGATCGCATCCGGATTGGGTTCGCCATCCTCAAGATAAGCAGGAGTGATTGGAGCCTGGGCAATTAACTGCATCGGGGTAGCAAAAGCATTGTCGTCAGCTACACGATCAAGAGTTGTCTGCGCATAGTTAACCTTTGCAGAAACATCGAAAAACCTGTTTACCTTATGATCCAGGTTGATTCGACCACTGGCTCGCTTGAGATTATTCTTGATCAGCAAACCCTCCTGGTCAGAATAAGAAAGACCGGCATAATACGCACTGTTTTCGTTTCCTCCGCTAATATTCAGATAAGTTTCATGCGAGATTGCCTGATCCTTAAAAGCCAGAGCCTGCCAGTCAGTATCTGCCGTATCCCGTGGCCAGAAGAAATAATCGCGTATAGCCTGTTCACCATCTCCGGGGCCATAATATTCATCACCCCAATAATCCACATTCTCAATTGCTTCGCCTAAGAGTTCGAGGTATTCTGCAGCGTTCAGCATTTCAATCTGATTGGTAGGCTGGCGGGTAGAATAAGAATAGCCCACATCGATCCTGGATTTTTGACCTGCGCGTCCCGACTTGGTGGTAATGATCACCACTCCGTTTGCCCCCCTTGATCCGTAAATGGCGGAAGCGGAGGCATCCTTCAATACCTGTATGGACTTAATGTCGTTAGGATCAAGCGTGATCAGCGGGTTCATAGGCTGGTTTGTGTTGATCCCGAAGTCCTGATTGGCAATAATAATCCCGTCCACAACATAAAGGGGCTGATTAGAAGCCGTGATAGAGTTCGTACCACGTACCCTAATGTTAAAAGCTTCTCCGAGTTTTCCGGTAGTACTTGTCATAAGCACGCCTGAGGTTTTTCCCTGGAGAGCTGATTCGAATGTCGTGGTGGGTACCTGTTGCATGTCTTCGCCCGAAATAGAGCTTATGGAACCTGTCAGGTCCCTTTTACTTCTAGGCCCGTAACCGACTACTACGACCTCATCAAGGTCCATTGCGACAGGGCTCATGCTAATATTGATCTCTGTCTGATTCGTAATATCAACTTCCCGGGTTTCCATACCAACAAAGCTGAAAACAAGAGTATTAACTCCTGCAGGCACCTGAATGGAATAATTACCATTTGCATCGGTTATTACCCCTGCGGAAGTTCCTTTAGCAAGAACTGTCACTCCCGGCAGTGCCCGGGAGTCATCTGCTGAGACCACAACGCCTGTGATGGTCTTCTGGCCATAGATAAGGGCCATACTGACATACCCTAATGTCAATAGTAAAAAGATACTTTTTTTCATAGGTAACAGATATGTTTAATGTTAAGAAGGATCGATTTGAGAAAAGATACCTGGGGGAAAGAGTATATCGAAAGAAGTAATCCTATTATAAACCTAAAATTTTCATTGATTGGAACTTTCGCCACCAGGTATCGTGTTAACCTGATACTAAAGTGCAGATTTACAGATGATTCTCAAGGGTGAAATTACCGAATGGCAGATATGGGTTTCCGGTTGGAGGGATGGAGTTTCCGGGAGCGTATCCTTGCAGGATCGACTACTTATTCGGTAAAGGAGGAACTGTGGACCTGATTAATTGCATCGCCGTCGGCAAGCCTATGGCGACCGAGGGACGGTTTTGCCTGAACTTATTTGTCATGGGTTTATAGAAGGGTTGATGGTTTATGGTTTA
>JAFGEO010000092.1 GCA_016931575.1 Bacteroidales bacterium
ATGCCTGAAAATTTATGTTCTATAACAAATTTATCTCATCTGCCTAAAAGTCCATTATATTTACGGGGTTTTTTCAGCTTAGTTTAGTTAATAATTAAGTCTGTTTTGGTATTTTTATAAACGTAATTTATTAAGAATTATGCTATTTTTATTTTAATTTTAATTTCTCAGCAAAACGGATTAGATGGGAATTCTGGAATATATTACATCGAAACTCTCGGGTGCAACAACTAAGAACGTCCCGCATGAACAGGAAATCCGTCTAACCACTATCAGCTTTGCTGCTATTTTATCATCCTTGTTCTATCTCGGTTTTGGAATTGTGGCAGTGATTAATCAAAGTTACCTGCTTGCCCTTATTCTTGGCCTGAGTATCATCCTGAGCATCATTGCATTTTTCCGTTTTCATTCCTCCACCCTGATCAATACCTACGGAAATCTCATTCTTGTAATCAACGCTGCAGTCATCCTGTATTGTTATGCCCTTTATTGTTACGATGCATCCCGTCTGTTTGAAAACAGTTTCCTTTGGATCTTCTCATTCCCAATTCTTTCCATCGCGCTGAACGGACGATCCAGGGGAGCCTATATCTCGGGGATTTTCCTGGTGTTGATCGTTGGCATTACACTGGTTAGTTTTTATTTTCCAGAGCCCAGTGAATCTATAAATATTACTGTGCAGTTACGCATCTTCGGAGCTTACCTGGCTATTCATTCCATCATCTACGTTTACGAGTATGTCAGGGCACGTAATCTTACTGCCATGGAGAAATGGATGGAAGAAAGTCGTATTGAAAGCAAAAGAAAGGATGATTTCCTGTCGAAGCTTTCTCACCAGATCAGGACCCCCCTCAATAACATAACCCTGATCTCGACCCTGGTTGATCGCACCAAGTTACCTGCCGACCAGGAGGACCTCTTTGACACGATCATTGCATCAACCAATAACCTGGTGAATGTTGTAAATAACATTGTCCAGATCTCTGCCATAGATCTTGATGAAAGCGAAAAAATACATGTCAGCTTTAATTTACAGACAACGATTGAAAATACACTGAACCTTTTCATCAACCAGCAGCGGGAAAACCTTGACCTGGAATCCTCCATCATAGTACCCAACACCCAGTTTATTGGCAATCCTGTCCGCGTCAAGCAACTTATTCTTAATCTGATAGAAAACCTTCTGAAAATCAATACCGGGAGTAAACTGAACCTGAAAGTCGAAGCCAGGGTCTTGTCAGAAACAGATGATATGAGTCGCGTTGAAATCAAGGTAACCTGCCCTCCATTTCAGGTTACCATGGATGACAAACAAAACTATTTTATGGCTTCAGCCATACGGCCGACTGCCTATGATGATCTCCAGAGAAATTACCTCGATTTTAGCATTGCCCGGAAAATTACCGAACGGGCTTCTGGAACCTTTGACCTGGTATCTGAACGTGATAAGACCACCGTCAACTTATCCTTCCTTTTAAAGGTGGATAAAAAAATAAAAGCAAAGAGTAGCAGTGCTGTAGGTGATACTACCGAGGAGCTTATCCAGTCCAGTGGTTTGAAGGATGTCAAGGATGCAAACATCCTGTTGGTGGAAGATAATGCCATCAACCAGAAAATAGTTATCCTTAGTCTTAAGAACAAAGTTAAGAGCATTGAAGTTGCCAGCAATGGTAAAGAAGCCCTGGACAAATTCGGGACGACAAAATACGATATCATCCTAATGGATATCCAGATGCCGGTGATGAACGGCATTATTGCCACCAAGAAGATCAGGGAGCTGGAATCCAGTACCAATACACACACGCCGATTATTGCGATTACGGCTAATGCACTTTCCGGAGATAAAGAAGCGTGCCTGGCAGCAGGGATGAACGACTATGTTTCCAAACCCTTCCAGGTTGAAATACTGGTCCAGAAAATGCAGAATCTGATCTCCAGTCAGATAACCGGTTGAACAACTTAAGCAATCCTGAAAGCTTTACCCCTTTTCTTTGAGTGATGGTACTATTTCTTTCCCGATTGGGAAATCCGAATGCCCATAACCAGGATGTCATCAACCTGATCAAGGTCGCCTTTCCAGTCCATGATACTCCTTCTAAGGAATTCCAGCTGCCTGTCCATGGGTAGTTGATGAAGTGCCAGTAAAAGATGCCTGAAGCGGCGGTATTTGTATTTTTTTCCTTCAGGTCCGCCAAATTGATCAGCATATCCGTCCGTGAAGATGTAAATAATATCCCCCTCTTTCAGGTTGATCACATGATCCCTGAATTCCTGGTGGGTTGATCCTTCTTCGGTCTGATTCAGTCCAACGGAGAATCTGTCTCCTTTAACTTCACTGATTGTATTGTCACGAACCAGGTACAAGGGATTAAACGCCCCGGCAAATTCCAGTACCTTCATTTCCGGGTCGATTGCGCAGAAAGCAACGTCCATTCCGTCACGCAAGGTTATATCTTCGATATCCCTGAATATGGTTTCAAAGCCCTGGCTAAGGCTATTAAGAATTTCAGCCGGCTGTTTTTTCTTTTCGATCTCGGTAATCCTTCTGAACAGTTCAAAACCGATAATTGACATGAATGCTCCAGGAACACCATGGCCTGTGCAATCCACGGCTGCAAAGTAGATTCTGCCATCTACCTGGTTCACCCAGTAAAAGTCGCCACTTACAATGTCTTTCGGAATATGCAGAATGAACGAATCCCTGAAGTATTTATAGAAAAGTCTCTCGCTTGGCATCAGGGCCATCTGGATTCGTTTGGCGTAGTTGATACTATCTGTTATATTCTTGTTTTTCTGGGTCAATTCCTCTTTCTGCTGCTCAACCTTTTTGGCTATGGCTTCTTTCTCCCGATATTCTTTGTTCAGCTTCCGGAGCTGCCGGGTGGTAAAGAATATCAGGAAATAGATACTCAGGAAGAATACAATAACATACATTGCCACCGCCGTTTTTGAACGCCAGAACGATGCCTCCACCAGGATCACAAGATCCCTGGATGATTCGCTGAACACATAGCTGCTGTTGGATCCCCTGACTTTCAGAATATACGTTCCGGTACTGAGGCGGGGAATATCAATGATCCTGTTCCCGGACATATTTTTCCAGGTTTCAGGTTCACCCTTACTGACAAAACAATACTGGTAATGGTTCATCTTTGGATCCCAATAATCAAGCACCGTGCAATGAACCCTCAGCATGGTAAACCTCGAATTAACCCTAAGGGTGTCACGGTCCCCTATAAATTGCCGGGTAATTCCTGTCCCGGAAATGATCTCAACTTTTGGAATATCAAGCCTGGGCGGATACAAATTCCGCTTAACAGAATCAGGGTGAAATTCAGCCCGGAAGCGGTCCGTATAAAAACAAATTTCCCCGGAAGACTTGGAGCATGCCCGTTTGAAACCCTGTCCCGGAAAGCTAAGACCATCACGATGCGAATAACTCAGAAGCCTGCTGTTGGGCCGATCGTATTCATAAAGTCCTTTCCGGGTCGAGAACCAGATGTGCTTGCCTGCATCCTGGAATATTGCCTGGACGTATTGATTATCAAGTTTGAGACTTATGAAACTTGGAAGTACATTGGGTTCGTTGGGATAAAAAATGAACAGTCCGACATTTGTTCCAACGATTATTTCCCTGGGACTGGAAGGAAAGAAACAGGTATTAACAGGCAATGTACTTAATCCATTTTTTGTGAGATTCAGCATACTGACCAGGGTATCAGATAATGAACAGCACACAAGCTGGTGGGCCTGAAGCAGGAAGATTTCACCGGATTGGATAAGGATATCGAGGACCGGTGCATCTCCCAGTGATGCAATTTTCCTGGTGTTGTGCCTGAATTTCCCGGAAACAGAAATCAAATGCAGAG
The DNA here is from genome assembly GCA_016931575.1 of Bacteroidales bacterium. Classification (GTDB taxonomy): domain Bacteria; phylum Bacteroidota; class Bacteroidia; order Bacteroidales; family UBA10428; genus UBA10428. The sequence goes on from JAFGEO010000092.1 coordinate 3,870, forward strand.
AATCCTTAGAAATGAAGATGACTGAATCGGTTGAAATAGATTCAAGGGCGTCCACCTTGCCGGCAAAAAGCTTTCTGAAACTGATATCGCCTTTATTCTTCCTGGCGAGGAATATCCCGGCAGAAGTGGATATCAGTGCCGTATCGCTAACATAAGGGTTCTGGAGATCCAGAATGGCTCCACCCACCGACCCCTTGGCCAATACACGTCCTTTAGTATCGGACAGAAACAACTGTCCGGAGCCTGTTCCTATCCACAATTTATCATTCCTGTCGTAATTCATGGCCTTTACGACAGTTTTGGAATCTCCTGACCACTGTGACATGTCCCCCTCATTGAAGCTGTTGCCATACTCATTAAACTGGTAAAGTCCATCGGAAGTGCAAAGCCAGAAAATGTTTTCCCGGATACGCAGAAAATCATTTATCACTACCTCCATTCCGGGAATTTTGTAGCTAAAGATTTGAAGACTCTTTTTTGTTTTAAGGTCATACGAAAGCAGAGAGGAAGAAGTAAGTACTTGTAAACCCGTGCTGTCTGGTTGATCCACACGAATAATTTTTTGTGTATTTTCTTGTAGGACAGAGGAATGCCTTACAAATACATTCTTTTCATTCATTCGCCAAAGAGAATGTCCAGTATACAACCAGGTTTGTCCGTCAGCTCCGAAAGCCATTCCGGCGATTCCTCCCTCCTGAACAAGCAGTGAGCTTTCTTCAATTTGTACGGGTCCCGAGAGGTCCTCGTCAGGTTTAATCCTGAAAAGCTTGTCCCCTGAAACAATGTAACAGGAATTCCCAACCTGATCATAAAATAGCCTTTCGGGAGGTAGAGCCCGTAATTGCTCCTCCAATCCGGAAATTTCGAGCCTGCGAACCTGACCGGAAGATAATTTTAAGGAATAAACAGCGTGACTGCCCAGCAGAAAGATCCTGTTATGATCAACATCCAATTCAGCATCCAGCAAACGTATCCGTGGCTGATCTTTCGTGTCAGATGGGACATAAAATGTCTTGAAAGTTTGTTTGTTGTGGTCAAATCGGCTAAGTCCCTGGGCTGTGAGCACCCAAATCTGTTGATTGTCGTCCTCAAAGATTTTCAGAATGTTTGAGGAAGGAAGAGCAGCGTGATTGGAAAGGTCTGCCTGAAACCGGTCAAAGTTGTACCCGTTGTAACAATTCAATCCACTCCGTGTACCAATCCACAGGAAGCCGGTATTATCCTGGAAAATACAGTTTACTTCATCGTCTGAAAGACCGGATTCTGCAGTAAATCTCTCGACGGGCAGATATTCCTGTGGTAATGCAAACTTTGAGATAAGAATAAAAACAAGTAAAAGATATAATCTATACATATTACTTTTCAGAGAGATCTATCAACTAAAATTAAGTAACAAATTGAAAAGAAACAATCCCAGTTGCAATAATAATAAAGATAGCATGCCTAATCTCCCTGATTCTCCAATCTCAACTTCAAGTGCCTTCGCCATATCCGGATCTGTATAAAAAAAGGGTGACTTAAAAGCCACCCTTTCCTAAACCTATAGTATTTCCTATTTGTCATATCCATATTTTGCCACAGAACCAAGTTCTTCTTCGATACGAAGGAGCTGGTTATACTTGGCCATACGGTCAGAACGGCTCAGAGAACCCGTTTTAATCTGTCCGCTGTTAGTTGCAACGGCAATATCAGCGATGGTTGAATCTTCAGTTTCTCCTGAACGGTGTGAAGTAACAGAAGTATAGCCTGCACGGTGAGCCATTTCGATGGCATCGAGAGTTTCGGTGAGGGTCCCAATCTGGTTCACTTTTATCAGAATAGAATTGGCACAACCCATGTCAATACCTTTTTTCAGGAACTCAACATTTGTCACGAAGATGTCATCACCAACGAGCTGACACTTACTTCCGATCTTGTCTGTAAGAAGTTTCCAGCCGTCCCAGTCATTTTCATCCATGCCGTCTTCAACAGAATCAATGGGGTATTTGCTGATAAGTTCAGCGATGTAATCGGCCTGCTCAGCAGAAGTCCTGACAGCACCACCTTTGCCTTCGAATTTGGCATAGTTATATTTTCCGTTTTCAAAGAATTCCGAAGCTGCACAGTCGAGCGCAATACACACCTGACCACCGTCTTCTTTTCTTCCTGCCTTGTACCCTGCAGCTTCAATAGCTTTGATGATTGATTCGAGGGCATCTTCCGTACCGTCCAGTGTAGGAGCGAATCCACCTTCATCACCAACCGCAGTACTAAGACCGCGGTCGTGCAATACTTTCTTCAGTGAATGAAAAACCTCAGCTCCCATACGAAGACCTTCGCGGAAAGACGATGCACCAACCGGGCGGATCATAAATTCCTGGAAAGCAATGGGGGCATCGGAGTGAGAGCCACCATTAATGATGTTCATCATTGGAACCGGAAGTGATTTGGCGTTGGTTCCTCCGATATAGCGGTAAAGTGGCATACCATGATATTCAGCAGCAGCTTTGGCAACGGCAAGTGAAACACCCAGAATGGCATTAGCACCCAGTTTTGCTTTTGTCTTTGTGCCGTCCAGCTGGAGCATGGTATGGTCAATTGCCAACTGATCCAGTGCACTCATACCAATAATATTTTTAGCGATGATGTTGTTTACATTATCAACGGCTTTCAGTACGCCTTTACCCAGATAACGTTTTTTATCACCATCGCGAAGCTCAAGGGCTTCGTTTTCACCTGTGGAAGCTCCGGATGGTACGGCTGCGCGACCCATAAAGCCACTAGCCAGTGTGACTTCCACTTCAATTGTAGGATTTCCCCTTGAATCGAGAATTTCACGAGCGTGAACATTAACTATTTGTCCCATTATCGAAATTTTTAAGTTGTTTTATATAGAAAAAAAGGGACAGACATGCTTATAGCATCCATCCCTATTAAATTATTTCTTAGTCAGGCGGAAAAATACTATTCTTCTTTCTTTTCTTCAGCATCTGTTTCTTCTTCAGCAGGTTTTCCCGGTTCCACTGCTTCATCTTTCACTTCTTCTACCGGTTCCTCTGCAGCGGTATCGGCGCTTGCTTCAGCCTCAGGAGCGGCTTTTTCAGCCGGAGTTTCAGCTACTTCAGGAGCAACAGTTTTTTTCTGTGCGGCTTTTACAGCTGCCGGAGCTTGAACCTGTTCCTGTTCATCTGATTTCTTCTTAGAGCCTCTTCTTCTGCGTTTTGAGGATTTATCAGCGGTCTCTTCCCGGGCAGTCAATAGATTTTCATTGAAATCAACCAGCTCAATGATGCACATATCAGCATTATCACCCAGACGTGTTCCTGTCTTCAGGATCCTGGTATACCCACCGGGTCTGTCACCGATCTTTGGAGAAACTTCGCGGAACAGTTCAGTAACTGCGTCCTTATCCTGCAGATAGGAAAATACCGTCCTGCGTGAATGGGTAGAATCTTCCTTTGATTTTGTGATCAGTGGTTCTACAAAAGTTCGCAGAGCCTTAGCTTTGGCGGTGGTGGTTTCAATTCTTTTATGCATTATCAACGATGAGGCCATATTTGCCAGCATAGATTTCCGGTGACTGGCTGTCCTGCTCAGATGATTTATACTCTTTCTGTGTCGCATCTCTCTATATATTCAGTTAAACAGGGGAAAATCTGCCCCAAAGTTAGTCTTTATCGAGTTTATATTTTGTAATATCCATGCCGAAATTAAGGTTCATACCCTCGAGCAGTTCATCCAGCTCAGTCAGGGATTTCTTGCCGAAGTTACGGAATTTCAGCAGGTCATTTTTGTTGAATTTTACCAAATCTCCCAGGGTTTCAACTTCAGCTGCTTTAAGGCAATTCAGAGCACGTACGGAAAGATCCATATCGACGAGTTTCGTTTTCAGCAACTGTCGCATGTGAAGTACTTCCTCATCAAATTCTTCATTTGCAGACTGCTTATCTGTATCCAGCGTGATTTTCTCGTCAGAGAACAGCATGAAATGGTAGATAAGAATCTTTGCAGCTTCTTTAAGCGCTTCCTTCGGATGAATTGAACCATCAGTCCGGATATCCAGCAGGAGCTTTTCGTAATCGGTCTTCTGTTCAACACGATAATTCTCGATCGTATATTTTACATTCTTGATCGGGGTAAAAATCGCATCGATAGGGATTAATCCGAATTCGGCATCCAGGGGTTTGTTTTCCTCAGCAGGAACATAGCCTCTTCCTTTGTTAATGCTAATTTCCATCTGGAGCTCAACAGAAGGTTCCATGTGACAGATTTCCAGTTCCGGATTCAGTACTTCAAATCCGCTCAGGTACTTATTCAGATCGCCGGCAGTAAAAACATCCTGTCCGGAGACGGTAACCATAATTTTCTCATGGTCAACATCATCGATCAGCTTCTTAAACCTGGTTTGCTTCAGGTTCAGGATGACGTCAGTAACATCTTCCAATACCCCGGTGATGGAGGAATATTCATGCTCAACACCTTCAACTTTAATTGTGGTTATTGCATATCCTTCCAGGGATGAGAGGAGGATCCTCCGAAGAGCATTTGCAACGGTAATGCCATAACCCGGTTCGAGTGGACGAAATTCAAATTTACCGAAATAGTCATCCGACTCAAGCATTATTACTTTATCCGGTTTCTGGAAAGCTAGAATTGCCATAAAACAAAGATTATTTTGTACGTTCTATTATTTAGAGTAAAGTTCAACGATAAGTTGTTCTTTAATATTTTCAGGAATTTCTTCCCTTTCAGGCCTGTTCATGAATTTACCGGACATTTGAGAACCATCCCACTCCAGCCAGGAAACAGAAACCCTACGACTAGACAATGAATCGGAAATTGCTTCCAGAGTCTTTGATTTTTCGCGTACACTAACGATATCTCCAATACGAAGCGTATAAGAAGGAATGTTAACGATTTCACCGTTTACGGTGATATGACGGTGTGTTACCAACTGACGGGCGGCGGCTCTTGTGGGAGCAATTCCCATTCTGTAAACAACATTGTCAAGTCTTGATTCCAGAAGCTGTAACAAAACTTCGCCGGTAACACCCTTACTGGCAGAAGCTTTTTTGAACAAGTTCAAAAACTGACGTTCCAGCACTCCGTAAGTGTACTTAGCTTTTTGCTTTTCTTTTAACTGCAGTCCGTATTCTGAAGTTTTTCTGCGTTTTTTGTTAGCCCCATGAAATCCGGGAGGGTAGTTTTTACGCTCAAAATACTTATCCGCACCATATATAGCATCACCAAATTTTCTTGCTATCTTGGTTCTTGGTCCTCTATATCTAGCCATTTATTTAAGTTGAATTAATTTACGAAATTTTAATTATACTCTACGTCTTTTAGGTGGACGGCAACCATTGTGAGGCATAGGAGTTACATCAACGATTTCAGTAATTTCGATGCCATTTGTGTGGATAGTTCTTATTGCAGACTCTCTACCTGCACCGGGTCCTTTAACAAAGACCTTTACCTTTCTCAGTCCTGCATCATAAGCTACTTTTGCACAATCCTGAGCTGCCATCTGAGCTGCATAAGGGGTGTTTTTTTTAGATCCTTTGAATCCCATTTTTCCCGCAGAACCCCAGGAAATAACCTGACCCTGAGCATTGGTAAGGGAAATGATGATATTATTAAAGGAGGCATGAATATGCGCCTGCCCTACCGGATCAACCTTAACAACTTTCTTTTTTGAGCTTTTAGTCTTCTTAGCCATAATAAATACTTAATTATTTGGTAGCTTTCTTTTTATTCGCAACTGTCTTCTTACGACCTTTCCGGGTACGGGCATTGTTCTTGGTACTCTGTCCGCGAACGGGCAATCCAATACGATGACGAATTCCACGGTAGCATCCAATATCCATCAGTCGTTTAATATTTAACTGAAGTGATGAACGCAGTTCACCTTCGACTTTATAGTTCTCATTGATCAGCTCCCTGATCTTGGCTACCTGATCATCGGTCCAGTCCTGAACTTTCAAATTGTAGTCAATACCAGCTTTTGTCAGAATTTTCTGCGCAGTGCTTCTGCCAATTCCGTAGATATAGGTCAATCCTACCTCGCCACGCTTATTTTTTGGTAAATCGACACCAACAATTCTTGCCATTTATTATTAATTTTATAGTTTCTATATTAACCTTGACGTTGTTTGTTCTTTGGATTCTTTTTATTAATCACATACAAACGTCCTTTTCTTTTGACGATTTTATCGTCTGCTGTACGTTTCTTTAATGATGTTCTTACCTTCATTTTGATCCTATTTATACCTATAAGTAATTCGTCCTTTTGTCAGATCATATGGCGACATCTCCACCTTCACTTTATCCCCGGGTAAGATCTTGATATAATGCATGCGCATCTTTCCCGAAATATGTGCAGTTATGACGTGTCCATTCTCCAATTCAACTCTGAACATGGCATTTGACAGAGCTTCCTTGATTAAGCCGTCCTGTTCAATTGACGATTGTTTTGCCATATAATCACTCTATATTTTTCAATTCTTTTTCTATATACTCAAATGTTGACAACACATCGGCTTCTTCTTTCTGAATGGCTATGGCCAGCTCAAAGTGAGCAGAGGGTTTATTGTCGGATGTCCGGATTGTCCAGCCGTCAGCCTCCTGTATGATGCTTTTCCTTCCCATATTAATCATGGGTTCGATACAGATCACCATACCTTCCTGGAGTTTGGGACCTCGTCCTTTCCTTCCGTAATTGGGTACTTCAGGGGCTTCATGCAATTTTGTCCCCAGGCCGTGCCCAACCAATTCCCTCACAACCGAATAGCCTCGTTCCTCACAGTAACTTTGAATTGCAAAACCAATGTCTCCAATCCTGTTTCCGGCTACTGCAGCCTCGATCCCTTTGAAGAGCGATTCCCGTGTTGTTTCCAGCAGGCGTTTCACTTCGGGCTTAATTTCACCCACCGCAAAGGTGTAGGCAGAATCGCCGTAATATTCATTCAGTATCGCACCACAATCGATGGAGATAATATCTCCTTCTTTCAGTGCAAGTGCGGAAGGAATTCCGTGTACTACCTGGCTGTTTACCGAGGTACAAAGGGTTTTCGGATATCCCTGATATCCCAGAAAACCTGGAATTCCACCTGCATCCCGAATGAACTCTTCAGCTATTTTGTCAAGTTGCTCAGTTGTCACACCCGGCTTAATCCATTTCGCCATTTCTGCGAGAGTTTCTGAAACCAACAGGTTACTCTTGCGAATCAGCTCAATTTCTGCTGCGGTGCGTATTTGAGTCATCAAAGAACCTTTTAATAAACCTCTTTACATTGAGGCTGAACCACCAGCTCTACCCTTTACTCTTCCGGACTTCATAAGTCCATCGTAGTGCCGCATCAGGAGGTGGCTTTCGATCTGCTGCAGGGTATCAAGTACAACACCTACAAGAATCAAAAGCGAGGTTCCTCCATAAAACTGTGCAAATCCCTGTGTTACACCTGCCAACTGCGCGAACGCAGGCAGGATAGCAACAAAAGCAAGGAAAATAGAACCTGGCAGCGTAATCCTGGAAAGAATATTATCCAGGAATTCTACGGTTTTCTTCCCTGGTTTAACCCCGGGAATAAAACCACCGTTTTTACGAATATCTTCAGCAATACGCTGGGGGTTAATCGTAATTGCGGTATAAAAATATGTAAATGCCACGATCATCAGACCAAAGATCAGGTTATACCAGAATCCGGTAAAGTCTGCAAACAGACCCACAAAACCTGTAACACCTTCAGAACCGATACGGGCAAATGAAAGCGGGATAAACATGATCGCCTGAGCAAAGATGATGGGCATTACTCCGGCAGCATTCACTTTCAGCGGAATATACTGACGGACTCCACCATACTGTTTATTACCGACGATGCGTTTCGCATATTGCACCGGGATCCTTCGAGTTCCCTGTACCAGCAGAATACTTACAACAAATACAAGGAAGAGGAATACGATCTCAACGAGAAATGCTACGAGACCTCCTCCGGCTCTCTCCATACGGGCAGAGAACTCCCCGAGTAAAGAGAAGGGAAATCTTGCGATGATCCCGATCATAATGATCAGTGAGATTCCGTTTCCAATCCCCTTATCCGTTATTTTTTCACCCAGCCACATCACGAACATGGTCCCTGTGGTCAGAATCACGACGGAGGAGAAAACAAACCATCCGGGACTAAGGACACGGGCTGCTTCAGGAATCTGGAAGAGGTAAGTCGGAGCCTGAAAGATCAGGATCAGTACCGTTAAATAACGGGTAATCTGATTCATTTTTCTTCTTCCGCTTTCTCCCTCACGTTGCAGGCGCTGGAAATAGGGCACTGCAATAGTTAAGAGCTGAATCACGATTGAAGCCGAAATGTAGGGCATGATCCCCAGCGCAAAAATGGATGCTTGTGAGAATGCCCCGCCGGAAAACATATCCAGAAGACCAAGCACTCCGGAAGATGCATTGCTGGAAAACTGCGTTTGTTCCAGAATAATCGGATCAACACCAGGAAGCACAACTTTGGAACCCAGGCGATAAATTAGAAGAATTCCGAGCGTAAAGAGAATACGGGAACGAAGTTCTTCGATCTTATAAATATTCTTGAGGGTTTCGATAAATTTCTTCATGAAATTAGAGTTTTTCTACAGTTCCCTGCAGTGATTCAATAGCCTGAATTGCTGTTTTTGAGAAAGCATGAGCTTTAACATTCAGTTTTGCTTTCAGCTCTCCATTCCCAAGGATCTTAACAAGATCATTTTTAGAAACAAGCCCTGCATTAACAAGTGTCTGAACATCGATGTCCGTCAGTTTTTTCTTGTCTGCAAGTTCCTGGAGGGTTGAAATATTGATTCCTTTATACTCAACGCGATTGATATTCTTAAACCCGTATTTTGGAACCCTGCGCTGAAGGGGCATCTGTCCGCCTTCAAATCCAATCTTCCTGGAATATCCTGAACGGGACTGTGCACCTTTATGACCACGTGTAGAGGTTCCGCCTCTTCCTGATCCTTGTCCGCGTCCTATTCTCTTCCTGGTTTTGACCGATCCTTTTGCAGGTCTTAAGTTGTTCAATTCCATTTTTGCTGATATTATAGCTTTATACTTTTTCTACTTTTACAAGATGTGATACTTTCCTGACCATCCCCAGGATCTGAGGAGTATCATTCAGTTCGACCGTAGCATTCATTTTTCTCAGTCCAAGTGCATCCAGCGTTGCTTTCTGCCTCTGTGTACTTCCGATTCTGCTACCTGATTGAGTTATTTTAATTTTAGCCATGCCAAATATTCTTTCGATTAGCCGTTAAATACTGTGTCAATACCAACTCCGCGGTGCTGTGCAACGGTGAATGCATCACGCAACTCGAGCAGGGCAGCGAAAGTTGCCTTCACCAGGTTGTGCGGGTTTGAAGAACCTTTTGATTTTGCAAGTACATCAGTTACTCCAACACTTTCGAGAACAGCCCTCATGGCACCTCCGGCCTTAACACCTGTACCGCTTGATGCAGGCTTAAGGAAAACTGTTGCTCCACCGAATTTAGAGATCTGCTCGTGGGGAATAGTACCTTTATATACCGGAACCTTGATCAGGTTTTTCTTGGCATCTTCAACACCTTTCGCAATGGCTGTGGTTACCTCGCTGGCTTTACCCAGACCGTATCCGACGATACCATTTTCATTCCCAACTACCACGATGGCAGAGAAGCTGAAGGTACGGCCTCCTTTGGTAACTTTGGTTACCCTCTGGATGCTCACCAACCTGTCTTTTAGTTCTAAATCAGTTGTTTTTACTTTTCTGATAGTTGTAGCCATAATGCTTTATAATTTTAGTCCTGCTTCTCTGGCAGCATCAGCAAGTGCTTTTACCCTGCCATGAAATAAATACCCATTTCTGTCGAAAACAACCTGCTGGAAACCTGCATTAACTGATTTTTCAGCAGCGATTTTACCAACTAATTTAGCTTGTTCCGTCTTATTGCCTTCTTTCTTTTCAGCTAATTCTTTATCAAGAGATGAAACGGATAAAAGTGTCTTTCCCTGAACATCATCAATGAGCTGAACATAAATTTGTTTATTGCTACGGAATACAACCAGACGCGGCTTTTCCTGAGTTCCTGTCATTCTTTTCCGAATCCTGTGCTTAATGCGTATTCGGCGTTGCTGCTTTGATAAAGCCATCTTAATTAAATATTATAATTAAACACTAGCAGATTTTCCTGCCTTTTTGCGTAGTTGTTCACCAACAAACTTAATACCTTTTCCTTTATAGGGCTCTGGTGGACGCAGCGAGCGGATCTTTGCCGCAACCTGACCGATAAGTTGTTTATCAGCACTTGTCAGCGTAATTACCGGATTGCTACGACGTTCGGTTTTAGTCTCAACCACCACCTCTTTCGGTAATTTAAAAAAGATGTCGTGTGAAAAGCCGAGGCTAAGCTCCAGGATCTGTCCTTTGGCTTCAGCTTTGTAGCCAACACCAACGAGTTCCTGTTTAATGGTATATCCTTCGGAAACACCAATAATCATATTATTCAATAAAGAGCGGTACAAACCGTGCATCGCTTTGTGTCTCTTTTGTTCAGTGGGCCTTGATACAGTCAGGACTCCGCCTTCGATTTTTACAGTAATATCGGGATCGACCTTCTGCTTCAGTTCACCTTTGGGGCCCTTTACTGTAATAACATTATCGTTAGCAACATCAACGCTTACACCACCTGGTACTTCTATGGGTAAATTTCCTATTCGTGACATGTTATATCCTGTTTAGTATACGTAACATAAAACTTCACCACCAATGTTCTTCTGGCGTGCCTCCTTATCTGTCATTACTCCGTATGAAGTAGAGAGAATGGCAATTCCTAATCCGTTGAGTACACGGGGTAGATCATCTTTCCCTGCATATTTACGCAGTCCGGGACGGCTTATACGTTCAATGCTTTTAATCGCAGGATGTTTGGTTTCAGGGTGGTACTTAAGAGCGATCTTAATGTTTCCCTGGTGGCCTACATTCTCGAATTTATAGTTAAGGATGTATCCTTTTTCGTGAAGGATACGTGTAATGTCCTTCTTAATGTTTGAAGCAGGAATTTCAACCACGCGATGCTTCGCCATAATTGCATTCCTGATTCGTGTCAAATAATCTGCTATTGGATCAGTCATAATTTAAATTATTATCGATATCTACTACTTAATTACCAACTTGCTTTTTTTACTCCGGGTATTAAACCTTCAGAAGCCATTTCCCTGAATTGAATTCTGCTGATACCAAACTGCCTCATATACCCTTTGGGCCTGCCGGTAAGTTTGCAGCGATTGTGTAACCGAATGGGATTTGAGTTGCGTGGAAGGCGGCTTAAGGCTTGAAAATCACCTTCTTCTTTCAACTTAGCTCTTTTTTCAGCATATTTAGCAACCATTTTGGCACGTTTAACTTCGCGCGCTTTCATTGATTCTTTTGCCATATCCTGCTAGTTCTTTTTATTATTTTTAAATGGTAATCCGAATTCTTTCAGTAAAGCCATAGCTTCTTCATCGGTATTGGCTGAGGTTACAAAGGTGATCTCCATACCCAGGATCTTATTGATCTTGTCAATATCGATCTCGGGGAAGATGATCTGCTCAGTTATTCCGAGCGTGTAGTTACCACGACCGTCGAGTTTTGCACTGATTCCCTGGAAATCTCTGATCCTGGGAAGTGCAACACGAATCAACCTTTCAAGGAATTCATACATACGTTCTCTTCGTAGCGTAACTTTTACACCGATGGGCATCTTCTTTCTCAGTTTGAAATTTGAGATGTCCTTCTTGGAAAAGGTTTGTATAGCCTTCTGACCGGCGATTAACGTTAGTTCTTCCTGTGCTGTGTCGATAAGCTTTTTATCGGCAACAGCCTGACCAACTCCCTGGTTGATCACAATCTTGGAAAGACGGGGTACCTGCATAACTGATTTGTAATTATACTCCTTAGTCAATGCAGGAATGATCTCTTCCTGATATTTTTTCTTTAGATTAGGTTCGAAAGCCATTACTTGATCTCCTCTCCTGATTTTTTTGAATACCTTACTAATTTACCCTTGCTATTCTCTTTTCTTCCGATGCGGGTGGGTACACCTGAAGTGGGATCCATAAGCATAAGGTTTGAAATATGAATGGGTGCTTCTTTTTTAATAATGCCGCCATCAGGGTTCTGAGCATTGGGCTTGGTATGTTTGGATATCATGTTGATACCTTCAACGATAGCCCGGTCAGTTTTTCTGTTCACTTCCAGTACCCTGCCTTTCTGGCCCTTATATTCCCCGGCATTAACAAATACCGTATCACCTTTTTTGATATGTAACTTTTTTTGCATAGCAATAACCTTTTTTAAAGTACCTCCGGTGCCAGTGAAACAATTTTCATGTAATTATCACGCAATTCACGGGCAACAGGTCCAAAAATACGAGTTCCGCGAATTTCGTCGGCATTATTCAGCAATACAACGGCATTGTCATCAAAACGGATGTAAGAACCGTCGGCACGACGTATTTCTTTTTTTGTCCGGACCACGACAGCTTTGCTTACTGTACCTTTCTTGATCTCACCTGAAGGGATAGCACTTTTTACAGTGACAACCACTTTGTCGCCTACCGAGGCATACTTTTTACGGGTTCCTCCAAGTACCCGGATACAGAGTACTTCCTTGGCTCCACTATTGTCGGCAACTGCCATTCTGCTTTCTTGTTGTATCATGACTATTTAGCTCTTTCAATAATTTCAACTAATCTCCAACATTTGTTTTTGC
>JAFGEO010000093.1 GCA_016931575.1 Bacteroidales bacterium
AAAAGTCTACCTCAACAGTGCTTCATCCACTTTCTTTCTGGATGAGTAATTTATTTTAAGTGCGCTTGCTTTACGAAGTTCCTGTTTCACTTCTGTCACGATGCCCATCCGTGTATCCCGGTCTATCTTCAGGGATACGGTCATTTGTTTCTGGTCGTTTTCATCCATCTGCTCCCTTTCACTGGTGATGAAATCCCGTATGTCATCAGGTGTGGCAAATGCATCATTCAGCTGGATACGGGGTTCGGAACCAAACGTTTTCTGCAGGTTCCTGTGAGGTTTGCCAATGTAAATGAAGCTGACAAGGGATTTTTTCTCCAATTTTTTAACCTCTGTGGCTTCCGGTACAAGGACACCTACCTTGAGGTTGGTCTCACGCATAACCGTGGTCACCATGAAGAAAAACAGCAGCATGAACACGATATCGGGCAGTGAGGCGGTATTTATTGCCTTCAGTTGTTTTCCACTTGCTTTCTTGAATTTGGACATGTTAACTTCCTCCGACTTTTTTAGGTTCAGCTTCAGAGATCGCCATGGGAAATACGCTTTTCACATCCTCGATGAGTGCTGCTTCTTGTTCGTTAAGCGGGTCCAGGTCATCATATTTCCGACCAAAACGCTGCATACAGAGTTCATTCCTGAGCTCATTCACAGCCGCGGCAAGTTCATTCTGCACCTCGATATATTTTCCATAGGAGGTGCCAATGTCATTTCGCAGGGATATAACCCCCTTGGATACCATCATGGTTCCAAAATAATCTGTGGTGAGTTCACGCTTTTCTGAAAGATTGGGATCATCATCTGGGTTAAGGAAAAACTTCTTGGTCATTTCCTTAAGTTCGCTGACATCATAGAATCCATCCTCCACAAACAGATCATCGTCCTTGTTGATCAAAACGACGAATACATTCCTTTCCCGGATCTCCTGGTCATCGTCCAGCTCTTCCTCTTCAGGCATGGGAGGCAAAAGCCTGGAGATCCCGGTATCAATATCCATCGTGGTGGCTACAAGGAAAAAGATCAAAAGAAGGAAAGCAATGTCAGCCATTGAACCGGCGTTGATTTCCGGTATATCTCTTCTAGCCATTTATTCTGTTTTTATTATCCAAAGTTAAAACGTGAACCGGGTTAATGCAAGTATCCGGGTCCATATTTTTATCTAAAAAGATTTGCAATAGATGAATAGATAACCGAAAGAATCGCTAAAGCTCCCAGTATGTATGTAAAAATCAGGAATGTACCAACAATCTTCAATGTGCTTGGTATGTTATCAGGTCCTGTATACTGAATGAGGTTTAATACTTCATCATCTGCCAGCTGATAAGAGATAAAGATCAGAACAGCGCCCATGACGATAACAATTCCCAGCCTTTTTGCACTCCTCAAGTTGGAGCTTATGAATATCAAGGGGAAAACCAGGGTAAATATGGCTGCTATTACCAATAATACATAGGCCCATTTAAGAATTGTTTCCGTGATAACAGGTTCTGCTGATGAAGTACCTTGGGTCCCTTCAACAAAACCGCCGAAGAAAAATATAGCAACCAGCACCAAAGAAACTGCCATCAATGCCCAGAGGACATATTTTGCAATGTTTGCAAATTTCATTTTGCTTATTTTTTAAGGTTATGCTGTACCAGCAGGTCAATCAATGAAATGGAGGCGTCCTCCATTTTATTTACAATGCTGTCAATCTTGGCCACAATGCTGTTATAGAAGACCTGCAGAATAATGGCTACGATCAGTCCGGATACCGTTGTAATAAGGGCTACCTTGATACCGCTGGCGACAAGCTGCGGGGATACGTCACCGGCCAGCTGGATTGAATCGAAAGCGGATATCATACCAATAACCGTACCCATGAAACCCAACATGGGAGCAATGGAAATGAACAATTGTATCCAGGAAAGGTTCTTTTCAAGAAGGCCCATCTGCACACTGCCATAAGAAATGACGGATTTTTCAGCTATATCAATCCCTTCATGGGCCCGGTCAAGTCCCTGGTAGAAGATGCTTGCCACCGGTCCGCGTGTGTTGCGGCATATTTCCTTGGCCGCATCCACACCTCCGGATGCGAGTGCATCTTCAATCTTCTTGAGGAGTTTGTCCGTATTGGTGGTGGCCAGGTTCAGGTAGATGATTCTTTCAATGGCCAGGGCAAGACCAAAGATCAGTGTCAGCAAAACAAAGCCCATAAAGGTTGCTCCCCCTTCGATAAAGAGTCTCTTCACCTGCTTGTGCAGTGACATCTCCTGTTCGGGTTCTGGTTCAGCTGCAGCCGTCTCCAGGTCTGTAATGGAAGCTTCTACTGTATCGGGAGCTGCCTGCTCTGCTTCAGGCTCCTGAGCAAATACAATATTGGATGCAAGCATGAAGAGCATCCCGGTTACAGCTATTAGTGCAAATAACTTTTTCATGATCTGTTTTTTAGATTTTGTGTAAGTTTAACGAAATTAATGATTATGGACTATAATTTTACAATAATAAATAAAAACTTCCTTATTAATGCGAACTCACCCTCTCTCAACCGTGCCGTCATGCGGAGAGAGAGGGATTCGAACCCTCGATACCACTCCACGTAGTATACACGCTTTCCAGGCGTGCGCCTTAGACCGCTCGGCCACCTCTCCAAGCTCAAAATCGAGGGCGCAAATTACAAAAAAAATAAATATATGCAACTTTAGGAAATGGTAATTTCGCCATTAATCGGTTTATTCAAAAGCAGTTTAAGCTCCTCTGGTGCCAGTCCCTTTCCAAGGAGGTACATAAGTTTTGTGACGGCTGCTTCGGGTGTGATATCATGCCCGCTTATTACACCAGCACGCAGCAGGTGTTCACTGGTTTCATAGCGGCCCATTTCCACCCGGCCCTGCGTGCACTGGGTAATGTTCAGCAGGATGATGCCTCTGTCTGCGGCACCCTTAATCTGGTCATAGAACCAGGGATCTGTAGGGGCGTTCCCGGCACCGAATGTTTCCAGGATAACGGCCTTTAAACCTGGGCTTCCGAGCAGGGTTTTCACTACATTCTCTGTAATGCCCGGGAAGATTTTAAGGATGGCAATATCCATGTTGAGCCGCGTATGCACTTGCAGCCTGATATCCCGGGGTTTACTCAGGATGCGTTCCGGATAAAACCTCAGATGGACACCGGATTCGGCCAGTGGAGGGTAATTGGGAGAGAAAAATGCATTGA
Source organism: Bacteroidales bacterium (assembly GCA_016931575.1). Taxonomy (GTDB): domain Bacteria; phylum Bacteroidota; class Bacteroidia; order Bacteroidales; family UBA10428; genus UBA10428. The sequence goes on from JAFGEO010000093.1 coordinate 3,196, forward strand.
AATCTTCCGAATTCTGCTTGGTGGTCCTGTTTCCGCGCAATAGTTTAAATTCAAAATAGATGCATACTTCGGGTATCATCGGGGCTCCGTCCTTTTCTGCCGCGGCGAACTCGATGCTAGAGATCAGGTTTTCCCTGGCATCCGTTCGCAAGGTGCTGACAGGCAGTTGGGAGCCGGTGAAAATCACCGGTTTATTGAGGTCCTGCAGCATAAAGCTGAGGGCTGATGCGGAGAAAGCCATCGTGTCCGTGCCATGCAGGATAATAAAACCATCATGGCTATCATAACCTTCTGCAATTAATTCTGCTATCCTTATCCAGGTAGCAGGTTTGATATTCGATGAATCTACTACCGGATGGATGGTGACAGGCGTAAATTGGTGCCCGAATTTTTCAATTTCCGGTATGTGTCTGAGGATCTGGTCAAAATTAAAGGGCGTGAGGGAATGTGAACCAGGTTGATTGATCATTCCGATGGTTCCTCCTGTATATATGATCATCAAAGATTTTTGCTTCATCGATCAGATCTCAATATTGAATAATGTTGCCGCATTCAGGCTGGTTATCTCTGCAATGACACCGAGGGGCTT
>JAFGEO010000094.1 GCA_016931575.1 Bacteroidales bacterium
CGACCGGAATGTTTTCTCCGAATTATCAACTACCTTTAATGGATACAATTTCATTACAGGGTAGCATACCCTGGTAAATAGTTACGAAAAATTTATACCTTGTTGAGGTTAGAAACTGAAGGACCTGAAAGAGAATGAAACTTAAATAAGACATGGGTAAAAAAGTAATTCCAAAAGAGATCCGGCAGGAGATTTCCGGCATCATTGAAGGGTTCAATGAGAAACATTTCCATGGAAGGCAGGACAGTGTTGCCTGTTTCGCAGAAATGAAAGGAAAATTTCTTTACCTGAAAAGAAGGGAGTTTGGAAAAATCTCTCCCGTTGCGAGGCTTACCTATACAGGGAATATGAAAAAGTGGGATTTTGCCATTTTCAAATGGACCTGGAACGACTATGACCCTGATGAGTGGTTCTTCCCTGGCGCCAATCTATTCGACGGTACGATCGAAGGAGCTATGAAAGCAGGGCTGGAGGCGTATCCGGTATAGAAACAGTCATCATACCAATATTCATTAATCCGGCAATTTCATAATAACAGCCTGAACTTCGGGCTCTTGAACCATAAATTACAGACAGATGAAATCATATCATGAGATAAGGAGAGTATGTGAAAAGAACAGCAGGATATTGGCAAAGCTTATTGACGGATTCCTGATCGGGTATGCAGCCCGCAATCAGGGACTGGAAAAGAAAATGAACCAGCAGTTTGCCCGGTACCGGCACGTGACAAGAAAGTTTGATAAGGGAACGGTTGACATATTGAAGAGCCAGTATATTGCTCACCAGATCTTCAAGGAAGGGGGGATGATAGGGAAGTTCATGAATAACCCGGCATTGAAGCGGTTCGAGGGGGAGGAGCGCGATTACCTGGAACAGCAGGCGGCAATGCCCTGGCGTTTCAGTTTCAGTGTGATTGCGGAAGAGCCTGAAGATGAGTTTTTCCTGATGGAGGATGTCTTTTCGGGGATAGAGTATCTGCTTTTCTCGCCAGGTATTTCGCAGCTGAAGGCTTCAGGTAATCCCACACTCTGGTTCAACCTGATCGGCTTCAACGGGTCGTGCTGGCAGAGCTACGGACCCATCGGGGCCTACAATAGTTTCCAGTCCGACGACATCTACCTGTTTGCTACCGAACTTGATGCGGAGATTACGGATGAGGCGGATATGGCTAGTCATATTGAGACAAACCCGCTTCCCTATATGATGCTGCTTTCGGGTGCCGCTTACCCGCGCACATTTCATAAAAATGAAGAGATGCGTTATATGATGGCGGAGTATGACCTGGATACACTTGATACAGCAGCGCTGAAAAAGAGCTTTAAAACCGAATATGACAGCGGGGTTTACCGTTTTAGTCATACTGAGTGGGGAGAGCCGCCGCATCTGGCGCAGGCTTATTATGATGAGAACCTTAAGCTGATCCTCTTTACCGCGATGACCAGCAGGGGCTTCCGGGAACTGGTCAATGAGGTGAACGCCTTTGGTTACCGGTTCTCCGGTGATCCGTTTCTCAGCATTAACGCCTCCATGGTGGCAACAGCCCAGGATATCCTGCAGAAGAAAGTAGTGCTGAACGAGTACGAGGAGTTGTTCCGGGTCGAACCGGATGAAGAGAAACAGGAGGTGATCGATGAGATGAATTCCTTTCTGGCTTTGGTGCTTCCGGATATCAACGCCGGCCGCATACCGGATATTGAAGCGGCTGCCCGGAAGAGCGGACTTCCGATTGAGACGGCCCGTGACCTGGTCAACATGGCCACCGGAAAACTAAACGATCTTCCCACCGGAAATGCTGGCGCACCGCAAAAAGAGGCGGCCTTATACAGGGAAATCTACGGGGTTGCCGATGAGATCAGGAAGATGGAACCATGGAAGTGGATGTATGAAGCCGATCTGTTCGGAGTGAAAATGCCGGGGAACAACAGGATTTATTTTATCAGCGTAATGGGGGCAGAAGGTCAGTTCTTTGCCCTGTCAGCCTATAAGGGATACCACGGACTTGCACAGTTCCTTAATTTTCATGAGCATGCCGAAACCATGCCCCCGGAAACCATATTGACCATTCCGCACCTGATGCTCTCTTTTACAGACCGGGAGATGCTGAGCAAGGAGCACCTGGATACCATTAAGCTTTCGGGCCTTCAATTCCGGGGGAAGGGGAAATGGCCACATTTTGAGGAGATTGTACCCGGATTTATCCCGGTATTTCCGGAAGGTGAAGCCCTGTCGGACTTGCCGCTGTTACTGGAACAGGTGACCCTGGTGCTCCACAGGGCCAAGGAAGATCCCGGATGCCTTTCCCGGGAGGGAGATCCTTTCGATGCCATCCTGGTCAGGACACCATCGGTGAGTTCCGGCAGGCTGAAATGGGAGGACCGGTATGAGACCTTTGATCCGGAATGGGGAGTCAAAGGCTTTCACATTGACTACTCCGTGAGGACCAGGGCAGAGGTTTCGCGGCTCTCGGAGGGTTCACAGGTGATCCAGGTGGACCTGGTGATGCTCCCCACACCAGTGAAAGAGAAGGGCAAGAAGGGCTATTTCCCGTTCATGCTGCTGCTGGTCGACAAACGCAGTGGGATGGTCCCCGTGATGGAAATGTTTACCCCCGATCCAGACCTCCAAACCATGTATGAATCGATCCCGCAAAAATTGCTTGAAAAGATCATAAAACTGGGATTCAGACCGAAAAAGATAGAGATTCGATCGGAACTGCTATTATTTCTGTTGCAAAAAGTGCTGAAGGAGGCCTATTGCAACCCGGAACGAGTGGAACAGATGCCGGAGCTGGACGAAGCGGTCGAATCGCTTCGCTCCCATCTGGCACCATAGCGGGCAAAGCATAATTACATCCCGCTGTCAATGTTCTGAATTCACTTTCACATAAGCCCAATTTGCATTAATTCGGAGAATCAATTACCTGTATTCGCAAAAAAGTTGATAGAAGGGGCGTTGTATATCCGGCTGAAAGAAGCATTGATCCGATCAAACAAGTTGATATTATTGTACGGAGCCAGGCAGACCGGGAAAACTACCCTTTTTTCCCAGATCATCCAGGATCTGCCATTCAGATCCCTCACGGTCAATGCAGACGAAATCAGGTATCACGATGTATTATCCTCCCGTGATTTGAATAAGATGAAAATGC
>JAFGEO010000095.1 GCA_016931575.1 Bacteroidales bacterium
AGCAACTAATATAAATTTATCATTTTCCTGCTTCAATTCCAATAGTACAGGTTAAATATTATTCATCTGAATCTATCTGAAATAATAAAGCATGCCGGCACAGACTTCTGAGAAATCGGCCTGGCCGAAATTGGCATTTATGCTTGCTCCGAGAAAGCCATTTAATTTTGGCGTCTTTTTCGGGTTAATCAGGTAATAATCCAGTCCGAGTTTGGTATTAAAGAGCTGCTTTAGCCAATAATCGAAATCTGTATCGCCCTCCATGGTTAAATAATGTTCACGATAATAGGGTTTAAACAGATTCAGTCCTCCTTCAATATCCATCCCTATATGCCCGACAAGGAATTCAACGCCCAAAAAAAAGTACAAGTTAGAAGCGTTAAGTCTTGGTTCATCTGAATAATCAGTATTGGCTGTATTAAGAATCTGGTGGTAATAATGATGATAATATCTGGCAGTAAATCCGGCATCAAGTTTAATATATTCCCGTAATAAAACTCCTGAAGAAACAGTTAGTGAGTTAACTAATCGTTTAGGCCCACCAACAGGTCCGTTGGCACTGCCATATTCATGAATACCCAGCCCGCTTCTGGCCATCAGATAGAATGTCATATCGCGATTGACAGTTACGCGTGAGTTTTTGGGCTGAAATGCCGGGTTAATGCACGAAGTGAAAAACCTGGTTGAAACACTCAAAGCCGCCTGGTTCAAACCATAATTTGGCAACTGGATATGACCGTTCGAACTGTGTAGATAACCCCCGCCAATATTTATTGACAGGTTTTGAGAGACGAACAAAGAATAGTACATGAATGACTGGAACGACCATGTACAACTGGAACCTATTTCTTTATTTTTGCGGTTTTCCAACCCATCGAAATGCTTTGTAAAATATGAACAACCTAATCCTATTTTCAGGTAAATCGAATTTTCTAACCGATTTGCAGTATTAAATTCAATAAATGGCATTACAGTAAACTGCTTCCCGAAAATCTTTTCGTTTCCCAGATCAGTCATGCTTAATGTAACACCCGAAAACGGATAATTATAAAACGAAGCCCAGCCGTTCAGCGGAGAATTATAAAATACTCCCAGATTTAAAGAATAACAGGAGCTGTATCCCGCTCCGGGAAACCGGGAGCGGTTTGGGACAATTTTACCGATTGAATATTCAGGTTCAAGATAAAAAATGTTCCTCCGGCTTGCAATGGTATCCTGACTCTTTCCCGTAGTAAAAAAGCTGAAGATAATTAACACGAACAGCACTATTTTCGATAAATCCTGATAGCACATCCTTCGAAAATTGTCTTTTTATAACAGGATATTATGTATTTCAAATGTCCGGAAACACAGTCTTAAGAATTTACAATAAACAGCTATTGATTGACAATATTCATACTGTAGATTAATGAATGCACTAAACAAAATAATGAATAATTAATGATTTGTCCTTACTGCAAGGGCCGGATATTCTTACCACAGGTCGCCGGGCAGATTATAATCGGTATGCCTGGTCTGGCATCAGGCGATTTACTCCAACCCAAAATAGTCAATATGCCTCGGCTAAAGGTGGTCAGAACAACTGTTTCGTCCATCTTACAATCCTGTTCGATATTATCGAGGGCGACCATTATACGCTCAGCATATAAGATATCCCGGTACTACCGGTAGGGACAGAGTAAGAAATAACTGCTCCCGATATTTGTCTGAGAAGAAAGAGCTAAAAACAGGATGTGGTATAAATGTACTAAAAGGCAGGTGGCTTTCATGAGTACATCAGCATAATAATGGCTGATCAGATACAGTCATAATTAAAAGGAATTGTAATGGATAATTTCATATTTTTGGATAATTCGGATGACGATCCACGCCATGACGGAGTTTGATTATTAACTAATACTAATCTGAAATCATCATGAAAAAGAAATATCTTTTCCTGTTTATTTTCTTACCGGTGCTTGCAGGCTGTGGGGGAAGCCGCCATATTTATTTCAATGCCCAGCTTCCTGCCCCATTAGCCATTCCCTATCATATTAAATCCCTGGCTATTATCGACCGGTCCGTCCCTTCCGATGAGCGGTTGAACGTGCTTGAAAGCGTCCTTACCGGGGAAGGGATCAAACAGGACAAGCTGGCCACGCAGATCGTGCTCGACGGCCTGAACCAGAGCCTGGGTAACTCTACCCGTTATACCGTGACCCGCACTACCGAAAAAATGAAAGGATCAGGATCGGGCTCTACCTTCCCCGAACCGCTCGACTGGAACAAGGTAGCTGAACTGTGCAAAAAATACCATGCGGATGCTCTTGTATCCCTTGAAACCTATGATTCTGATTTTATTGTGACCAACGGAACCCGGTCGGCAGGTGAAGAAGGAACGAAAATTTATGCCCGTGGTGTGGCAACGGTGAACTGCGGATTCCGGCTATACGATCCTGCCAACAAGGACATCATCGACCAGTATCATTTCTCTCATAAGGAGAACTGGGAGTCAGGCGGCAGTACCATCGCGGCTGCTGTGGGTACCCTGCTGAACAAGGATGCCGCTATAAAGGATGCAAGTTTGGCGGCAGGAATAGTTTACGGGGAAAGGATCACCCCACGCTGGGTCAGGATAGACCGTGACTATTACAGGAAATCCAAGGGAGACGCTTACCTGGCCGAGGGTGCCCGGATGATGGAAGTGAATGACTGGGACCGGGCCATAGAGGCACTCAATAATGCAGTGGAAACCGGTCACATTAAAACAAAGGGGCGGGCAGCCCACAACCTGGCCGTGGTATATGAGATCCTGGGCAACCTGGATGAAGCAAAAAAATGGGCTTCGGATGCATGGGGCCGTTACGGGAACAAAAGGTCAAGGGATTACGGGTATATCCTCACCAGACGTATCAACGAACAACGGGTACTGGATGAACAACTTGGAAGGTAAGAACGTGTGTCGTGAGTCGGAAGAAAGAGTTCCCAATTCCCCATCGAATGGCCATAAAGCCATCCGATGGGTAGCTTTTGCAAAACCAACGGCCAAACATTACTCTTTTTTCTGTTTTCTTTCCAGGGGAATTATTCCTGCCATTTCTCCGATAATGTTTACCAGTTCGGTTCCTGCAGGGACCACGATTTTAGCGTTATTCCCCAGGGATGCTTCAAGCGCTTCCAGCTTCCTTAACAACTGGGCATTCCCGACAAAATATTTATCTGCCGCTTCATTTACCAGCTTAATGGCTTCAGCTTCTCCTTCGGCATGCAATATTTTCGATTGTTTATAACCTTCAGCTTCTTTGATCGTAGCTCGTTTTACACCATCGGCAACAGTTTCAGCGGCTGTAGCTGAATCTATAGCCGCTATCTTTTCGTTTTCGGCTTTTACTACTTTATTCATCGTTTCCTGCACATCCTTCGGCGGGTCAATTTGTTTCAACTCTGTACGTACTATCTGAATACCCCAGCTTTGTGTTTCGTTATGAAGAGTTTTGTAAAGCTCGGCATTAATCTTCCCGCGCTCGCTGTTTGCCGATTTAAGAGTCAGCGTACCGATGATATTACGCAGTGTGGTACGTGCAAGGTTCACGATCTGCCATCTGTAATTATTGACATTGTAGATCGATCCCTTGACGCTTTCTTCATCGGCTTTCACCCTGAAATAGACCTGGGCATCAACGCTTGCATTCAGGTTGTCGTTGGTGATTATTTCCTGTGGCTCGGCATCTACCATCTGCTCGGTCACATTGACAATAAACAGCCTGTCGATAATTGGAATAATCCAGTGAAATCCAGGATTGGCAAAATGATAATACTTCCCAAGCCTCTCAATTAAAGCTCGTTGAGTAGGCCGTACGATCCTGATTCCTGCCAGTAATATGATCACCGCAGGGATAATTAAATACAGATAGCTCATTTTATTTAGGTATTAAGTTTAGAAATGCTACAGAAGCAAGAAGCAGATTGATAGTTCTTATTCCATTATTTTCCTCTTTCTCTTGCCGGATTTACCTTGATTTTTCTTCCATGGAGTTCAGTATCATTTAAATTACTGATAGCTCTATTGGCTTCTTCCTCATTGAGCATTTCAATGAAGCCAAATCCCTTGCTCCTGCCAGTATACTTATCTGTAATTATAGTTACAGACATCACTTCTCCATATTCATTAAAGATCTTTTTTAATTCCTCTTCATTAGCATTATAATGAAGATTCCCAACATAAATATTCATGATTTTTTAAATTAATAAATAGATTTTATGATCTGTGCATTTAAAAATATTAAACTAAGTGATTCATCATTTAACGCCGCTAAATTGTTTTTGGGGGCGTGAAATTTTCTAAATCATAGTAAACAAACTGCTCCCGGGTTGCCGATTCATTTAACCCAGGTAGGTTTTTAATAATCTGCATCTCGTAGCATGCCTTAATCTCATGATGGCCTTACCTTTGATCTGCCTGATCCTTTCTCTGGTAATATTAAATTCCTCACTGATTTCCTCGAGTGTATGGGTGTGTTTGCCGTTTAATCCAAAATAAAGTCTGATAATATCGGCTTCCCTCAGGGTCAATGTGTTCAGCGCCCTTTCAATTTCCTGGCTTAATGAATCCATCAGCAATTCTTTATCAGGGCTGGAAGCATCTTCGTTTAACAGAACATCATACATGCTGCCTTCTTCATCCTGTACCAGCGGGGCATCCATTGAAACATGCCGGCAGGTGTTTCTCATAGCCTCCTTCACATCTGAAGGAGCCAGTTCTGATGCCTGCGAGATCTCAAGGTTAGTTGGTTCTCTTTCGTACTGTTGCTCCAGTTCAATAAAGGCCCTTCTGATTTTATTTACATGACTGAATCTGTTTAACGGGAGGCGTACAATTCTTACCTGTTCTGCTAAAGCTTGCAGAATGGATTGCCTGATCCACCAAACGGCGTAGGATATGAACTTAAAACCCCTTGTTTCATCAAATCGTTCTGCTGCTTTGATCAAACCAAGATTACCCTCATTGATCATATCATGAAGACTTAAGCCATTGTACTGATATTGCTTGGAAACCGATACAACAAACCTGAGATTGGCTTTTATCATCCTGTCCCGTGCATCCAGATCCCCTTTATGTATCCTTCTGGCCAGATCAACTTCTTCTTCTGCAGTAATCATATCAATCTTGCCTATCTCATGAAGGTATTTGTCCAGCGACAGGGTATCCCTGTTGGTAACCTGTTTTATAATTGTTAATTGCCTCATTTAACGAGGGATTGGGAACATTTGAATCATCTCTTGAATTAATACAGCAACTAATCTACTGTTATCTGACGATAAACATCGACCAGAATCTTGAGCCCTGACAGGAAAAACCTGAGTGTCTGTTTACCTCTTCCCGGGATAAATTGACTATTGCCGGCCAGAGTTAATTGCTTGTTATTAAGCTACTTATTTTGCTTGTAATCTGACAGGACAAGAGTAATCAATATGTCAGGAGACATCAGGATTGAATTCGGAAAACATAAAGATACCTGAAACATTGATGTAAAAACTTCTTTTACCATTATTTATTTCATCTTTAATAAATGGTATTACCCCAGGGTAGAACCCTGGACCCGAATCCGCCAGCTGGCGGATCAACCATACCTGCCTGCCTG
>JAFGEO010000096.1 GCA_016931575.1 Bacteroidales bacterium
GTGAAGGATGCCCCGGGTTCGGTGCTTGCGGGACTGAGATTCTTCCTTGAACCGGTTATCGTATCGCTGAATTTCCTTACCGGCATGAAGGATTATGAGGATATCAGTATGATCGGACTGTCAGGGGGCGGGTGGACAACCACCCTGGTTGCTGCACTCGACCAGCGCATTGCTTACAGTTGTTCGGTGGCAGGGACCATGCCTGTTTATTACCGTCGCAACGGTTCGATCGGGGATATCGAACAGTACATCCCGGAATTGTACAGGGATATGGCCGGATATCAGGATCTTTATGTTCTATGCTCCAGTGGAAAGCAACGGAAGCATCTACAGGTACTCAACCGTTACGATGACTGCTGTTTTGGTATTGCCCAGCAGGAGCCGGAAAGGGATTATGACGCCGATGCTGGGAAGATAGCATCCGATGTCAGGGATGCATTGAAAACAATCGGAGCTGAAAGCAGTTTTGAACTCAAAATCGATGAAAAAGCCCTGAACCACCAGATATCCTCCTGGACACTCCATGAGGTAATCCTGAAAGATCTCACTACAGGTCAGTAGATACCGTTATTCAGGCTACTCTGACAGGAGGGCTTTCGGGATCTGGGAATGGGATAAAACCATCACCTGTTCTTGCATTTGTATGAATGGATTTCATTCTTTCACGCGGAAAAAATGCTTCCCAGGTTATTTTATCCAAGCCATAAACCTGTTTGAAATTGCTGCCAGATAACAATTTTTTACACTCAACGTTTGTAAAGAACCGTGTAACTGTTCAAAGAGAAACTTAAACTCCAGCCGATGAAAACAACGAAACTGTCCGTGTTATCAACCATCCTCCTTATGGGTATTGGTTCTATCCTTTACGGTCAGGAAAACGGCACTTCAAAATTTGCTGCCGGATTACGGGCCGGATATAACAGGGGATATGGAATGCAGGCAAACCTGACACTCCACAATGCTACCAATGATCTCCCTTTTGAACTCCGGCTTGGCCTTGGATACACCTTCCTTAACCCTGGTAAAGCAATGGATGCCCGCCGTATATTCATTAATAATGCCACCAATGGAGAACCTGAGAAAAAAGGAAGATCCATTGATTACAGGCTTGATTTCTTATTTGCAAAATCCATTTTCGGCCTGCCTAATTCCTACCTCGTTCTTGGTCCCAGGGGATCCTCGTTTAAAGGAAATTTCAAATACATCGGCGGGAATGAGGATTTCGATATCACCTCGACACAATGGGGAGTTGGCGGAGGCATTGAAAGTCATTTTAAAATGAACGAAAAATTGAATCTGGTCATCGCTCTCGGATTCGACTTTTATCTGCCGGGTACCTTGTATGGCCATGATACCTCCTACAGTCCGGATAATGACAATGTGAATTCAAGAAATGTCAATGAGAACAATGATGAGCCTTTTACCTACAAGGATGCCGATAAGGCCATCTATCAGCCCAGGTTTATGCCCTTTGCCATGATCGGCCTGAATTTCGGTTTATAGATTTTCCCGTGAAGTATTCTGATCTGGAGAGTATGAATACTTTGCATCGGGTGTTCTCCAATCCATTTTCAGCAACAACAATTTTTCCGTTCTGAGGGACAGCACCTGATAGTGCAAAAATACAGACCCATAAAATGCACTTCTTAATCATGGCAGCCAGTTTTAGGAAATAAAATGGTTCTCGTTTCGTGAATGTAGGTATATTTTCCAGGTTCTCTGTACTTCCAAAATATTGTTATTTTTAATACCTCTCTGATAAACAATAAATTACAAAGTCCCTATATTTCATCATGATACCACTTGTTCTACGTTTTAATAGAAATCAAAGCATTAATATCCTCAAAAAATGAAAACATCAAAGATTTTTATCATGGTGGCAGCATTTGCCATAACAACTTTAACCCAGGCTCAGGACATGGAACCCACTGAGGTAAAAAAAATAATGCAAAAAGTTGCTGATTGGCAAATAGATCATTATCGTGATTCGTATAGCCGGGATCAGCCACACCATCCACTGGACTGGACAAATGGTGCATTGTACGTTGGTATGGTGAAATGGGCAGCCATGGCAGATGATGATAAGTATTACGAATGGCTCAAAGATATTGGAGAAAAACATGAGTGGAAGTTACACCGCCGTATATACGATGCAGATGATCATACGGTAGGCCAAATGTATGCTGAACTGTATCGTAAGTATGGGGATGAGAAGATGCTTGGACCCACAAAAGAACGGTTCAATTACATCATGCTCCATCCTGCACAAACCCCTCTGCAATTTCGCAGTACCCCATACCACCGGGACCGATGGAACTGGTGTGATGCGCTGTTTATGTCACCTCCCGTCTGGGCAAAGCTTTACAATATTACAGGTGAAAGAAAATATCTCGATTTCATGATGGCTGAATACAAAGCAACCACCGATTTCCTGTTTGATAAAAAGGAGAACCTCTATTACCGCGACGAAAGCTACATGGGCAAACTGGATAACGGAACAAAAATATTCTGGTCAAGAGGCAACGGATGGGTATTTGCCGGGCTCACCAATACCATGAATGAGCTGGATTCCCAGAGCAAGGAATACAGGTATTTCCTGAAGATTTACAAAAAAATGGCTGCAAAATTGCTCGAAATTCAAACTCCGGAAGGGTACTGGTCAATGAGTTTGCTGGGACAGGCATTTTACCCCACGCCCGAGACAAGCGGTTCGTCATTTTTTACCTACGGCCTGGCGTGGGGAATAAATAAAGGTATTCTGGAAAAGGCAGCCTATCTCCCGGCTGTTGAGAAAGGATGGAAAGCATTGGTCAGTCATGTTACAGAGGAAGGCATGCTGGGTTATGTTCAGCCCATCGGAGCTGCTCCAGGTCAAGCCTGGCCTGAGAAAACTGAAGTTTACGGAACGGGGGCGTTTCTAAGCACTGGTTCAGAAGTGTATAAATTGTATGGTGGAGAGTGAAATAACCAAGCGTAGCGATTCATCTTCGCCTGCGTAAAGGGCCCAGAAAAACTGTCCGGTATGAGTATGCTAAAATCCTGGGCAGAAGTTGGCACACACATCAACAGGAAAATGGCCGGTATAGGGGCAAAGTGCTTCTTCATCATGCCCAATTTAAACGCTATATTTGAAAGGTCCTTACCTGGACACCGTATTTCAAGGAGATCGCCCTGATCCGTTTCACCGGCTCAAAAGCATCACGGAATCAGTCTCGAGCCTGAATTCTTCGTTCTTCTTGTTTCCGACCAGGAATACGATTTCGCTGAGGGTCGAACCCGGGTAATTGGGAATGTTGAGCTTCATGCCCCGCTTTATGAGTTAAATATCTATTTTCACCCCGGTCAGCTTTTCCGATTCCTCCCACAGGCTGGCGGCATCCGAAAGGTTATGGGAAGCCGCATTGGATTGCACGAGGACGGGGAATCCTGTCATTTCTAGTTTTCCGTCAGGCCCGTAGTATTCACCACCTTTGGCCCGGGGATCAACTGAAGCCCGGATCTGGGGCAGGGCACCCTGGGACTGGGCCTGCGACATCCGTTTGAAAAGCGGAAACAGGATCTTATACAACAGTTTTGCCTCGAGGTGCCGCCCCAGGTTGGTCATGGTCGTACCAGGATGGGCCGCAAGAGAAATGCTGTCCTTGTGCGCTGATTCCAGCTGTCTTTGTAATTCATAGGTAAACAGCAGATTGGCAAGTTTGGATTGTCCATAGGACTTCAAGGGTGAATATGACCGGCCGTTTTCAAACTGCAGATCCGAAAAATCCATCCTGCCCATTTTGTGTGCACCGCTGCTCACATTCACGATCCTTGATCCCGGGGTTTTCAGCAGCACATCCAACAATAATCCTGTCAGCGCAAAATGTCCGAGGTGATTGACCCCGAACTGTCCTTCTAAACCATCCTTGGTTTTGAAGTAAGGAGTCATCATGATCCCTGCGTTATTCATCAGCACATCCAGTTTCTCATATTCATCCAGAAACTTCCCGGCAAGACGCCTGACAGAATCCAGGTCGCTCAAATCCAGTTGCATGACCTTGATCTTCCCATCCGGAAAATCTTTCAAGATTGCCGATTTCGCTACTTCACCTTTTTCAGTGGAGCGGCTGGCCAGTATCACCTCCGCTCCTTTCATAGCAAAAGCTTTCACCGACTCATATCCAAGCCCGCTGTTGCCGCCTGTCACGACCATGATTTTACCTGATAAATCCGGTACCTGATCAATGGTCCAATTTGAATTTTTCATTGATAGCCTGTTTAAATACTATCAGATTAACAAAGGTGATCAGAAAAAGTTTTATGACCGGACTGCCTGCATGCATTTTTGATGTGAGTCCGGCCTCCCTGCCATCCATTCCATGAGCGGGGTTTTTTGTAATTTTATAAAAATGCACACATCCCCATGAACCCAATACCCGAAACCTATGAAAAGAAGAACATTTTCCAGGGCCCTGTTATCCTCTTTTGGTTTGCTCACCCTCGGTGATTCCGCGCTTTTTACCCATGCGGGAAAGAAAGATTTGCCGGGGAACGAATGGTCGGCCCGCGGCAGGAGGCTCGGCATCAGCCACCAGCGGCCCGGGGAGCTGAACGAAAAGCACTTCAATTACCTCAGGCAGATGGGTGTCGAGTACCTTGAGATCCGGATCCCCAGTGAACAGGCCTCGCTCGATACGCTCAAAA
>JAFGEO010000097.1 GCA_016931575.1 Bacteroidales bacterium
AAAAGTTGAATTCATAGAACAAACGATTTCCATATTATACTAAATTTAATACAATCTGATATTAAATCAAAGCTGTTGTGTTTCTCATTATGGGCGCTAATCGAGTAGAGAAAGATAAGGGAAATACCCTTATCTCGTCCCTCTCACATTTATCTGCTGAAATGAAATGGTAGCCTTCCCTGAAGAAGGCCTTAGCCATCAACAACGGCATGAGCTTCGTCTGGAAGAATCGCTACCTGTTTTAAATGAGCTTATTAAAGGGATAGTGGAGCCTCAAAGTACCTCCGAAGTCTGTCATTATTAAATCACAATATAAAACGGTAATACTACAGGCCTTTCTTTTTGGTTTTAAAAATCAAAAAGAATCTTATCATCCTCCCAATCTTCTAATCCATTAGGGTCTTCAAAATCCATTGTTTAAATTTATTTATCAAATATCCAAATCCGATTAAATAACTTTTCCAATCAGCAAATCCAATTGCAGGATGTTTCCTCCGCTTCCCTAAAACAAACAAAACAGCCGCTAATACCGTATATTGCAAGCAGTTTTGTTTACGAACATTCAGACCCGGTCAACATCATGAAAAGAAATATTTTCCTTTTAGCGCTGATCTGTCTCTTTCAGCTACCCGGTGCACTCGCTCTCTCAGACACAACCACCGTCCCAACTAAAATTGTAGGGGGAACCCTGACCACCATCACTGCTCATCCCTGGCAGGCATTCATTACTACCAACGAATCCTTCAACAGCGGAGCCATCATCGGATCGTACTACATCCTCACTGCAGCACATGGTGTATATATCGATGAACCTGTGCCCGCCGCCGAGATACAGGTGAAGATCGGTACGGCCCAGCCTTTTGAAAACGATCAGGGTACTGTTTACCAGGTACTCGAAACCATCATTCATCCTTCCTACGACCCCTTAACGGGACTGCATGACATCGCCCTGCTTAAACTGGCAGAGCCTGTTGCGTTTGAAGGGGTAGATGTAATAGAACCTTTAGCAGATCCTTCTGTGCCTGGCATGGGTGCGTTCACAACCATAGCCGGTTGGGGATGGACGACTTACCCTTCAGGGGAGGAGTCGCAGTCGTTGCGGGAAATAAGCCTTCCGGTTGTTGATATCCAACCGTACCAGCTACTTGCAGGTTATGACAATTCTGATCAGGGTGTATGCTTTGGCGATGGAGGTTCCCCTATGGTGATTGATGTGGGGGGCACGCCCATGCTCGCGGGAATTACAAGTGGTATGGTTGCTGAATGTTATTCATACGGCATTTTCACAAAAGTATCGCCATATATAGGATGGATCTATTCCGCAATCCAGGATTTTACCCCCTTCGGCGATTCGGCTGGTTGCGCAACGGATACCGCCGGCCGGTATGCCTGCAACAACCTGGGTGGCTACAGCTATGAGTGGCAGCTCTATCCATCTGAAGCCGGCACCATCATTAATGAGGGCTATTCGTGCAGGGTCGACTGGAACCCTGATTTTTCAGGGAATGTTGAGCTTTCGGTTCGTGCAGGAAAAGGTACGGCAGATTCGGATTGGTATCCCATGTCGGTCAATCGTTTGCCTGTGACTGAGTTTGTGAGCTTCCCGGAGGAAGTGCAGCTATACGGGCATGCAGATACGAGCTTGTCAGTGCATGTCCTGGGCCATAATGTCAGCTATCAGTGGATAAAGGATGAATTACCCATCCCCGGTGAAATGGATTCAATACTGATAATTACAGATGCAGGCAGCGAAGATGAAGGTGTTTACAAGGTTGAAGCATATGGCACCTGCTCCGCGGCCGTGAGTGACACCTTTTCGGTCAGGATACTTATCCCCCCGGTAGCACTTCCGGAAACTTCGGACCTGTCCGGACAACTTTCAGACAAGACTGTTTCCGTATACAACCTTACCGGAAAGCTAATTTACCGGAGATCAAATGTTGGTTCCCTGGAAGACCTTGATCTTACTTCCCTCAGACAGGGAATGTATATCATACATATCCAATCAGGTAAGGGACATTTTAAAACTTTTAAATATCGCCTTTTATAGCTCCCGGAGGTATTCCCGGGTTTCATTTTGTATCCTTGTGCGAAGCCGCGCAATCTACTACACAATGTAATCCGGACTTTTCTGGCTCTCTTTGCTATCCATCAGGGATTCCAGATACTAATTAACCGGCTTTTTTCGGAGAAACAGGATTTGCCATATATTTCAAGCTGTAAAAAGAAACATTGAACTGAATTACGCGCCCTTTCAATAGTGCGAAAAAATCACTCATCTCAGATATCACATCGTACTGGTGGTGAAACCTTCCCCTTTTGGTAGCCTTCCCTGAAAAGGGGAAGACTTCAAGTCAAGATGAGAATTGAAACTAGCTTTCATTCGCAATATGTTTTTTAATTAAGTTAATTACTTCATTAGCTTCTTCATGTTTAAGGCCATTAGCAAACACAACCTCCTTACTTTTGTATTGAAAACTAATAGTTGGATATATTTTTCGAATATCATTAGAATACGATTTTTTCCAACGATACGCATCTTTGTATTCCTCTTCAACACGCCAACCTCTTACAGGAGGTATTGCCAATTGACAATCAGAAATGTTTTTAAGCAAATATTTCGTTGCTGATGTACGATACCCAAAAATTGTATTGCCAATAATTAACTCTCGATTATTTATTTCAATCCATTCATGTTTAAGAAATTCATGAACAGCAGCAACAAACAAAATACTGCCCACAATATTGAACAAGGTCTGTATAATCCCAAGTACATTGTTTTCTGAGTCTGGGTTATTTTAAATACTCCCCTTCCTTAGACAACATTACTTCAAAGATAAGTTAGATTCCTCTTTCCGCCCAATTGGGCGGAAAGAGGAATCTA
>JAFGEO010000001.1 GCA_016931575.1 Bacteroidales bacterium
ATGGAGCACTACCCTCTTCGGGAAATTTTACAGCATTAACGCCCAGGGCAGTAAACAATATGATTTCGGATTGCCAACACAACGTACGGACGCTTTTGAATCATCAAAAAACAACTTTGGGTATGGCTTTGCCACCTCCTATTTTCTACTCCAGGATCTCCAGTTAAAAGGTTCTTACGAACACACCTTCAGAATGCCAACGGCTACTGAAATGTTTGGAGATGGACTTTTTATCAGTCCAAATCCTGACCTGGGTCCGGAACAGAGCAATAACCTCAATTTAGGTGCGGCATATGATCTCCGTGTAAAGGACCAGCATTTCTTTAGCCTGGGAAGCAGTTTTATCTACAGAAATGCTAAAGACCTCATCTACCAGGTCGTCACCGTAGCGAGTCCCCAGACCCGTTTTAGTAACCTCAGTAAAACCCGAACATTAGGCGTGGAAGGCAATTTCAACTATCAATGGGGTGATTTCTTTGAATTGGGCGGAAATATTACCTACCAGGAAATTACAGATCAGGCCGATTTTGTATACAACGAGTCCTACACCAATACCGGTTACCAAAAGAATTATCAGAAAGGTTTCCGTCTTCCCAATACACCTTATCTGTTTGGAAGTGCAAATGCCGGTTTTAATTTCAATGATGTGGTAGTTGAAGAAAGTCTTTTGAACCTTGTTTACCGATACAATTACGTAGAAGAATATTTTCTAAGCTGGGCAGAATTGGGATCGAAGGATTCCAAGAAGGTCATTCCAGGCCAATCGTCTCATGATCTACAACTCTCCTACTCCCTTGCCAATGGTAAATACAATGTCTCATTTGAAGTGCGAAATCTTACCGATGAGCGGCTGTACGACAAGTATTTTCTACAAAAGCCGGGAAGAGCATTTTATCTTAAAATGAGATTTGCTTTATAAATACAATTAATTGTGAAACCTAAAACCACTATGCATATGATATCACTTAGAAGAGCAAGCAAGCTTGCCCTGCCGACCTTGGGACTTTTTACCGCCCTCTTTATGGCTTCCTGTAGCACAGAAGAGGATCCTGCAACTCCAGAGCCTCAGCCAACTGAAGATCCTTTTGTACTATCTCTAGCCATACAGGGAAGTGAGAATTCGTTTACCTATTACACCGTACCGTTCCAGGATGTAATGTCCGGAACCCTTTCAGCAGAAGGTCAGGGAATCGAACAACCCGGATATTACGACTTCAAGATGATCGATAAAACCATTTACAGTATTGGGGGCCTGGATGACCAAAATGTGGTAGGGATCTCCCGAAACGAAAACGGGGAGCTTATCCAAACAGGAGATGTATCATTTACCAATAGTGTTTCAGATATCGTAAAGGCAGATGATAACACCTTAGTCGCCGTCACTTTATCTGCAAATTCAGATCAGGTAACTTTTCATACCATAGATGAAAATTCCGTTACGGTCAATAACACCGTCACCCGCCCAATTGCTGAACTCACTCAGACCGATGTGCCTGCATATTCAGGGATGCGCATCGTGGGAAATAAATTGTTCCTGAGCTATTACATTAGTAATCCCAACACCTGGGCAACTGAATATACCGACGAAGCAATGGTTGCAGTATATTCATATCCGAATTTTGAATTTCAAGAAGTGATTACGGATTCCCGGGTAGGGCCTATCGGAGGTTTTAATACCAAATCAGGGTTAATTGAAGATGAAAACGGAAATATCTTTGCCGTCTCCCATTCTAATCCTGCTAACGGTTATAGCCAGTTCACCAATGACAGCGGCATTCTACGCATCAATAACGGGGAAACAACGTTTGATCCCGATTATTATTTTGATGTAGAAGAAATAGCCGGAGGAACTGTTGCGCACCTGAAATATCTAGGCAACGGAAAAGCTTTTGCTGAGATCAACACAACAGCCAGGGCTGACCAGGTAACATGGACAGACAGTCCTCTTCGATCAGTTATTATCGATCTCAATAACCTGACTGTGGATTTCGTAACTGGTATTCCTGAACACAACGGGGCCGGAAGAAGATTGGCAGCCTTGCACGACGGGAATTATGTATATATGACAATTCCCGAAGAAAGTGGAATAACCGTTTACCGGATCAATACGGCAGATTATACCGCCACAAAAGGAGCTACAGTGGAGGCCAATTTTGTAGCCGGATTCTTTAAACTGTAATCGTAACCAAAATTAAGCACCGGCTCCTCTTTTGAAGTCGGTGTCTTACTGTTTTCTATGAGTCGCAAAAAAAAGAACCATAAAAGCATCTTCAGAAAGGTCAATGACTGGCTGCATCTGTGGTTGGGACTCTTCTCGGGTATTATTGTTTTCATCGTGAGCATTACCGGATGTTTCTATGCCTTTCAGCAGGAAATAAAGGATGCTGTGGAACCCTGGCGTTTTGTGGAAGCGCAAGACAAACCGTTCATTCCTCCCAGTCAGTTGCTTGATACCGCTAAAGTTTATATGCCCAATCTTGAGCCAACCGGACTAACGTACAGCAACAAAGAAGGTGCGGCTGCAGTAGGCTATCATTATATTAATGAAGGGGATGAGAGTTTTTCCGTCATATTCCTAAATCCATATTCCGGAGAGCTTATCAAAAAATTGCAACCTATAGGAAATGAAGAATTTGATTTTTTCCGATTCGTCCTGGATGGCCATCGAGCACTTTGGCTGCCTTACGACATCGGCCGCCCCATAGTTGGAGTGGCAACTTTGATCTTCCTGATCTTAATAATTAGTGGTCTTATCATGTGGTGGCCAAAAAAATGGAATTCCACAGCCTATAAAAAGAGTTTTAAGATCAAATGGAGAGGCAGCTTTAAACGGGTGAACTATGACCTTCACAATGTGCTGGGTTTCTACAGCATGGTTTTCGCTCTACTCCTTGCTATTACCGGACTGGTATGGAGTTTTACGTGGTTCGAAGATTCACTTTATTATCTGACTTCAGGTGGTGAATCACACCCCGGCCATC
>JAFGEO010000098.1 GCA_016931575.1 Bacteroidales bacterium
GTGAAAGTTCATTATAAGGGGTAAGTTTAGAATTTTTTCAGACCTCAAAAAAAGCTGAAAACTGAAGGTTTAAACATGCCTAAAATGCATATTTTCAGCTTCGTCAGGCCCCGGAAGGTACTATTCTGACATTTTTCCTCGTTTACCGATAAGTTGTAACAGGTATTTTTAAATAGCAGTAATTTTATGTAATTTTCACGATCTACCAACTAAAGCCGATAGCAGATGTTGAGGAAACAATGGGTGAAATTATTAACTGAGATATACCTGATAGCTGCATTCATGATGCAGACCTTCCGGTATATGTTCAGGCGGCCATTTGAGTTCAGTGAATTTAACCGGCAACTGTATGTGATCGGGTACCGGTCCTCCGGACTTATAGGGGTTACGGCATTTATCATGGGTCTGGTGCTGACCCTGCAGACACGTCCGGTGATGTCAAGCCTCGGTGCCGAATCCTGGGTCCCGACTACCGTATTTATTGCCACGGTTATCGAGATAGGCCCGGTGATTACCGCCCTGCTTTTCGCGGGAAGGGTTGGTTCAAGGATAGGGGCGGAGCTGAGTTCAATGCGGGTCACTGAGCAAATCGACGCCATGGAGGTTTCCGGGGTATATCCCATGCGCTTCCTTGTGGTCACCCGCGTGCTGGCTACTACCTTTATGCTGCCGGTACTGGTTTTTTATGCCGACTTTGTGGCGCTCATTGGCTCATATGTAGGCTATTCCATGCACAACAATATCGGATTTGGCCTTTTTATCAAGGAGGCTTTCGATGAGGTTTATTTTAAAGACATTATCCCGGCTACCATAAAAACCTTCTTTTTCGGATATTTTATCGGTCTCCTGAGTTGTTACACAGGGTATAATACAAACCGGGGGGCTGAAGGTGTCGGACTGGCAACCAACACCGCCGTGATCCTGTCATCAGTTTCTATATTCATTATCGACCTGGTTACTGTCCAGATCACCGAAATTGTTATGCGCTAATGGAGGAAGAAATACACTATACGGGCAATATGATTGAGATCCATGATCTCTATAAATCCTTCGGGGAACAGGAGGTGCTGAAGGGGATTGACCTAAGGCTGAAGTCGAATGAAAACCTGGTGATCCTTGGTAGATCAGGAACCGGTAAGTCCGTGCTTATAAAATGCCTGGTAGGTCTCGAAAAATTTGACCGCGGGTCGGTACAGGTACTGGGACAGGAAATTGCCTCCCTGAACGAATTTGAACTGAATGACCTGCGGACAAAGATCGGTTTCCTTTTCCAGGGAGGGGCTCTTTATGATTCCATGTCGGTAGAAGAAAATATACTCTTTCCGCTTGATCGCATTGCACGCCATCTCACCCGCGCTGAAAAAGACAACCTGGTAGACGAGGTTCTCGACAGGGTTAACCTGCTGGATGCGAAGAAAAAAATGCCTTCAGAACTTTCTGGAGGGATGCAAAAACGGGCAGGACTGGCACGTACCCTTGTGCTAAAGCCGAAAGTAATCCTCTATGATGAGCCTACTACCGGCCTTGACCCTTTCACTTCAGAAGGCATCAACGACCTGATCCTTTCCATTAAGGAACGCTATAAAACAACCTCCATTGTGGTAACTCACGATATGTATTCAGCCCGGAAAGTGGCCGACAGGATAATCATCATGGACCAGGGTGAAATTCTGGCACGGGGAACATTTGATGAGCTAAGGAAGATTGATCATCCGGTGATCAAAGGATTTTTTAATCAAAAAGAAACCAAAGACTATGCAGCAAAAAAGTAAGCGGGATATACGTGTCGGATTCTTTATCTTAGTATCCTTCCTGCTTTTTCTGGGCGCCATCCTGATCCTGGGTGGTAAACGGAATATGTTTAGCAAGAATATAAAAATCTCCACGGTTTTCACGAATATCAGCGGACTTAGGGTGGGGGACAATGTTCGTTTTACGGGGATCGATGTAGGGACGGTGTCCGACATCGAAATTCTATCCGATACGGCTGTTAAAGTCGTTCTTTCCCTGGAAAAGGATGTGGCTGTGTTCATTAAAAAGGATTCACGCACCACCATCAGTACCGATGGGATGATGGGAAATACCCTGGTCCTGATCCTGCCGGGATCAACAGAAAGCCGGTCCATTGTTGCCGGCGACCGGCTGGTATCCCAGAAGGCGCTCGACCTGGACGATATTATGGCGGAGCTGAAGAGTTCCGGGGAAAAGATAAACATGGTAGCTGACAACCTGATCGCCATTACCGATAAGATCAAGGACGGAGAAGGCATTTTCGGTAAACTGTTTACCGACACCAAACTCTCGGGAGAGATCGACAGGACCAGTAAGAACGTTGAGGAACTCTCTGCCATTGTTAACGACATGTCGCTGCGCCTCAGCAGGGGGGAGGGAATTGTGGGTCGCATCCTGGTTGATGAGGGCTTTGCAGACAACCTGGACGTTGCCCTGGCAAATGTCAAGACCATCACAGTAAACCTGCAGGAGCTTACCTCACAACTCAGGAATGGGGAAAGCACCATCGGTCAGCTGCTGGCTGACTCCACCTCGGCCGAAGGCCTGAGCAAAATGAACACCGATCTGGGAGAAGCTGTTGCCAACCTGGCTTCCATGGCCATCAAGCTGAACAGCCCGGACAACGCACTCCATAAATTCATCGACGATCCGCAATTCGCTGACTCCCTGGAGGTGATGCTTAAGAACCTGAACGAAGGCATCATTGATGTACAGGAGGCAGCGGAAGACCTCCGGCAGAACTGGTTTATCCGAACCTTCAAGCCCAGCGACAGGAAAATTCAAAGAAGGAAAGAGCGCGAACAGAAGGAAGAAGAGTAACCGAGTAACTGAGTAATTGAGTAACTGACGATACTAACTCAACCTAACTGCCATAGAAACCTGCTAAATTCTAATACGGAACTTACTGTTCCTTTAGCTGACTGCCATAGAAACATTCTAAATTCCAATACGGAACTGACTTTTCCTTTAGCTGACTCCCTGGCAATCAAGCCAAGGCAAAACCGTTCTTCGGTCGCCATAGGCTTGCCGACGGCGATACCTTCGGTCGCCATAGGCTTGCCGACGGCGACAGTTCATCAACCCTCTCAACCCTTCCAACACCCCACCATTGAAGCAAAGCAACCCACCGTCCATAGTGCAAGTTTCCAAATTTGTGCTGTCCTTCCATACTTCAGATTTCATTCCTGGCTTGTGCTATCCTCCCAAACTTGCACATTCGTTGTAAACATATCTTCTTTCCGACTATCTTTGGGGTAAATTCATAACAGATGGTGACTACCTTCAAATACGGGAAAGAAAAGATTGAACTGAACATTCCCGAAAAGGCTGAATTTCTTAAGGTCAGGGAAGCTGACCGCACAATCGAAAAATCTAAATTCCTCAGCGATCTGGAGGCCGTTCTGCCGGAAGGAGACGACTTTTACAGCCATGTAGGCGTGGTGATTGCCGATAAAACCAGGCTGTGCGGCTACCCCATGTACCTGCCCTGGCTGCTGGAAATATTGGAAAGTCGCGGCGCTAAAAAAGATAACATTAGCTTTTATATTGCCTATGGTACACATCCGAAGCAAACGGAGGAGGAAAGCATAAACAGCTACGGGGAGACTTTCAAAACCCACCGTTTTGTGCATCACGACTGTTACGATGAAGCTGCCCTGGTGCTGCTGGGAACCACTGCGAGGGGAACTTCGGTCAAGGTCAGGCGCGATGCGGTGGAAAGCAGTCTGCTTATTACCTTTGGAGCTATTTCGCACCATTATTTTGCCGGGTACGGCGGGGGAAGAAAGTTGATATTCCCCGGGTTGGCCGACCGCAAATCGGTGTATCACAACCACGGCCTCTTCCTCGACCGGGAGAAGAAAGAACTGGCGGCAGGGTGCCAGCCAGGTAAGCTGGAAGGGAACCCGCTTGCTGAAGATCTCAGGGAAATCGACAGCTGGCTTCCCGGAAAAATTTCTATTCACGGAATTCTTAATGCGCAGGGAGAGGTGGTGCAACTGCATGTCGGAGAGACCTACGACGATTTTCTGAAAGCCTGCTCTATCCATGACAGCTATTACCGTTCCGGATTGGAAAAACAATACGATATGGTGATTGCTTCAACAGGGGGCTATCCCAAGGATATCAATTTCATCCAGGCACATAAGTCGGTGCATCACGCAGCAGCCTTTGTCAGGGATGGGGGTAAACTTATCATCATAACCGAGTGCATCGATGGCATTGCCTCCAACTATTTTTTAAAATACCTGGAAGCAGGCAGCTTTGAGAAGGCTTACGACATGCTGGCGGATAACTACGAAGGAAACGGGGGTACAGCCCTGAGCATGATGGCTAAAACCAACAGGATATCCATCTATATGATGACCTCCCTGGATGATCAGTTGTGCAAAACCCTGAATGTTATCCGGGTTGATATAAAAGGTGTGCAGGATTTGCTGAACGGGGAAGACGGGACAATTGCCACCATCGAAAATGCGAGCCTGCTGGTGCGCTAAGATCCGCAGCATGTAAAAAACTGCTTCAATTTTGGGCAGTATTGATTTAAGCGCTTATTTTTGCCCTCGTCAAAAAAAAGATCCCATGGCATTACAGGAAGAATTTGAACAACAAGGCAACTGGCTTTTCCGCCGCCGCAGTTACATACCTTTTTTAGTTATCGCTGCAGGTATACCCGTTTACCTGTGGGTAAGCTCCTATTCTGAAGATTTCTTCCTGAAAGGTTCTGATTTTGCCCCGGTATACGATTGGATCTGTGTCCTGATCAGCCTCCTGGGGCTTGCGATTCGCGTTTACACCGTTGGTCATGCCTCAAAAAATACCTCGGGGCGAAACGTAAAAGAGCAGGTTGCCGATTCCCTGAATACTTCCGGGATCTACTCCGTTGTTCGTCACCCCCTGTACCTGGGCAATTTCTTTATGTGGCTCGGACCGGTGATGTTCACGGGACATATCTGGTTTATCGTTGCAGTATGCCTTTTTTACTGGATTTACTACGAGCGGATCATGTATGCTGAAGAACAATTCCTAAGGAGAAAGTTTGGCGATAGCTACCTTAGCTGGTCAGAGGGTGTGCCGGCATTTATGCCTGCTTTCAGGAAATTCCGCAAATCGAAGCTGGGATTCAGCTGGAAATTTGTCCTGAAGAAAGAGAAAAACGGCCTGGCCGCAGTATTTATCATCTTTTGCCTGCTGGATGTTTTAGGGGAACTTGTAACTGGCTATATGGAGTTCAACTATGTCCTTATGGCGCTGTGCTTCCTGACCTCCTTATTCTACCTGGTCCTGAAATACCTTAAGCACAAAACACAGGTGCTGAACGAATCCGACAGGTAAGGTCAGTTTTCAGTTGACAGTTTACAGTTGACAGTCTTCAGTCCATCAACATCACTCAAAATCCCTAAACATCAAATTCTTACCCCGGTACACCAGCACCAGTCCCTGAACATAAACTGCTGCCAGAATTCCGGCGATCAGCAGCCTGAAAAAATCCTGTTCTTCATGCGAGGGGCTTTTGGCAATGAGGAAAAATACGAGGAAAGTAAGCGAGGCAAGTCCCAGGATGAGGAAGATAATTTTCTTTGCCTGAGCACTGATCTTCAGGAAGTAGATGAATCCCAGGACGGAGGGAACGAGATAGAGGAACAGGAATGAACCAAACACAATGATTCCCAATGCGCGAAGGGCAAGGAAGGAGTAAAGCCCCAGTGAGCTTTCCTGGTCGATTTCAACGGTATGAAATGTCTCCGATATAGAGGCATCGTTCCATCCCTTTGCAAGGAAATCTCCCAGGAGCAACCAACCCAGAAAGAGAAGGATCAGGCGGCTAAGGATCTTAACTATCAGGTTTGTGTTCATGCGCAGATTATTTTGTAGGTCCAAATTAGGCATATTATAAGGAAAGAACAACGGATAATTATTTTCTGCTGACATTTTTACAGCGCTTAACGCGGAACATCAGAAATAACAGTTATCTTATTGTTCTTTATTACTCTGTGACTTCTCAATGTAACTCTGTGTAATAACAACCTAATACAAAGGACTATGGAGATTTCAATAGCTGGCCTGCTGATTATTGGGTGCTTCATGTGATCAGCTGTCCTTAAAATACACCGGCAGACAAAAACTACCGGTTAAACAGCTCGCAAAGCTCTTTCAGCTTACTCACTTCCTTCTTCTTAAATTCCTTTCTCCTCATTCTCCATAACCAGTTTCCACTTTCCGTAGAGGGGAAGTTCATCCGGTACTTGCCGCCCAGTCCCAGTACATCCTGCATGGGGATGATGGCCAGTCGGGCAACCGACCGGTAAGCCTCCCTGATCAGCTGGGAATGGCAATTTTTCGGGCTTAGTTTACGTGCCAGGTAGCGACTTGCATTTTTCCTGCCCCTTTTGCTGAGTTCCTTGTTGAACCAGCCTTTAACAGTGTTGTTGTCATGCGTTCCCGTGTAAACGATCGAATTTACCGTGTAATTGTGCGGGATGAAGATGGAGCGTGGCATATCCCCCTCGAAGGCAAACTGCAGGATGCGCATGCCGGGCAGTCCATACCGGTCGCGCAGGTCAAATACCGGCTGGTCGACATCGCCCAGGTCCTCGGCAATGAAGGGCATTTCCGGGAACACATCCTGCACCAGGTCTAAGAATTTTTCCGCAGGTCCCTTGATCCATTTGCCCTTGATGGCATTTTCAGCGTTGCCGTCTACTTCCCAGTAGGAGGAAAAACCCCTGAAATGGTCGAGGCGCACGATATCATAGAGTTCGAGGTTCTTGCGGAGCCGCTCGATCCACCATGAAAAATCGGTCTTTTCCAGTGCCTTCCAGTCATACACCGGCATGTTCCAGAGTTGCCCGTTGGCATTGAAATAGTCGGGGGGGACACCGGCACTTTTACCGATGGATTTATCCGCGGCAAGCTTGAAAAATTCTGGATTGGCCCAGACATCGGCGCTGTCATGGCTGGTATAGATCGGGATGTCGCCGACAATTTTTATGCCCTGCTGGTGGCAATAGCTTTTCAGCGCGTGCCACTGTTCGGAAAACAGGAACTGGTAGAATTTTTCCTGCCTGATTTCAGTAACAAGTTCTTTTTTTTCCAGCATCATGGCCTCAGGATCCCGGTTGCGCAGCTTTTCCGGCCAGGCATACCAGGGTGTGTTAAGCTTGTTACGGATGGAGATATACAGTGCAAAGTCATTAAGCCAGTGAGCTTCTGATTCACAGAAAATTTCAAAACGTGTCCTTGTTTTAAGGCTTGCCTTCTTCTCAAAGGATGTGAAAGCTTCACGGAGGTATTTTTCTTTCTGTTTAAGTGCCTTGTTGTAGTCAACGAAAGCGCCATCCTTACTGCTGTCCTTCTCCCTGATCTTTTCAATGTAATGGGTTTCTGCGAGGGTCTCGGGACTGATAAGCAGGGTATTTCCCGCGAAAGCCGAAAGCGGACTGTAAGGTGAGAAGCCCTTGCTGCTATCAAGGGGGTTCAGGGGGAGGATCTGCCA
Organism: Bacteroidales bacterium; assembly: GCA_016931575.1. Classification (GTDB taxonomy): domain Bacteria; phylum Bacteroidota; class Bacteroidia; order Bacteroidales; family UBA10428; genus UBA10428. The sequence goes on from JAFGEO010000098.1 coordinate 7,508, forward strand.
GATTTTTTGTCCGGCTTGCGCGAGCCTTCGGGCAAATTTATAAGCTTCAGGGCCAAAATCGCCACAGGAGAATCTTCCCGGGAGTGAGCTTATGTGCAACAGGATCCCTGCGCTGCGATCCTTGTGTTGGTCGGTGATGTTCATACCTGGTCCGTTGTTAAAAGGATTGATAGACTAAATTTCCTTAAAAAAATCCAAAGAAAAAATATGTTGGGAAAGAATGATTTTTTTTCATTCAGAAAGTCTTGATGCTGGAATAGATGAAGGAATTTGAATACATTTGAAGGGCACAAGAATATCCATACAAAGAGAGCCTGAATGAAACAGTATGCTGGCAGAGTATTACCCGGAAGGCCTTATCCACTAGGGGCTACATGGGATGGGGAGGGTGTTAATTTCGCCATCTTCAGTGAACATGCTGCTGCTGTTAAGCTGTGCCTCTTTCATAAACCCGACGACCTGAAGGAGTATGCTTATGTGAATTTCAGAGAGGTGACAGGCTACGTATGGCATGCCTACCTGCCTGATATTCAGCCCGGTCAATTGTATGGATATCGCGTATTTGGCAGGTATAAGCCTGCTGAAGGTTTCAGGTACAATCCACATAAGCTCCTGCTCGACCCCTATGCAAAAGCCATTGCGGGTCCGGTAAAGATCGATGAGAAAATGCTGGGATACAAACCCGACAAGAAAGATCCCCGTTACCCTTTCAAAAAGGATATCCGCGACAGCGCAGCAGTGACGAACAAATGCATCGTCGTGGACCCTGAATTCGATTGGGAAGGCGACCAGAGCCCGGATATACCGATGCAGGAATCCATCATCTACGAGCTCCATGTGAAGGGCTTCACTGCCGGGCACCCCGATATTCCAGGGGAACTGAGGGGGACATACAGGGCACTGATGTCCGAAAAGGTGATTTCCTATTTTAAGAATCTTGGGATAACAGCCATTGAGCTGATGCCGGTACAGCATTTTGTGCACGACTGGTTTCTGGTTGAAAAAGGGTTACATAACTATTGGGGGTACAACACCATTGGATTTTTTGCCCCCCATGCCGAATATTGCTCCATGGGCCATGCCGGGCAGCAGGTCCGTGAGTTTAAGGAGCTTATCAAGGCCTACCATAAAGCCGGGATTGAGGTGATCCTCGATGTGGTGTACAATCATACCGGAGAGGGTAACCACCTGGGGCCTACCATCTGTTTCCGGGGTATAGACAACCTGAACTACTACCGTATCAATACCGAAAAACCCGGAGAATATATCGATTATACCGGAACGGGGAACACCATGAACATGCTGTGTGCTCAAAGCCTGCGGCTGGTCATGGACAGCCTTCGCTACTGGATCACCGAAATGCATGTCGATGGCTTCCGCTTCGACCTTGCCTCAGCGCTTGCCCGGGGCCTGTACGAAGTTGGCAAGCTCTCCACCTTTCTGGATACCATCCACCAGGATCCGGTAATTTCGCGGGTGAAGCTGATTGCCGAACCCTGGGACATCGGGCAGGGGGGGTATCAGGTCGGGAATTTCCCGGTCCTCTGGGCAGAGTGGAATGGTAAGTACCGCGACTGTGTCCGAAAATTCTGGCGCGGTGACGAGAGCCAGGTCAAGGAACTGGCCTATCGCCTGAGCGGAAGCAGCGACCTCTATGAGGATGACGGGCGTCTGCCTTCTGCCAGCATTAATTTTATTACCTGCCATGACGGCTTTACCCTGCATGACCTTGTCAGCTACAACGAGAAACATAACCTTGCCAATAAGGAAAATAACCGCGATGGGGAAAGCCATAATCACAGTTGGAACTCCGGGGCGGAGGGGCCAACGGCAGACCGGAAGATCATCTCCCTTCGTGAGCAGCGGAAGAGGAGTTTTATGGCTACCCTGATGTTGAGTCAGGGGGTGCCCATGATCAGTCATGGCGATGAATGCGGCCGTACCCAACACGGAAATAACAATGTATATTGCCAGGATAATGAGCAGTCCTGGTTTAACTGGGCATGGGACGAAAACCAGCAGGCATTTTTTGAGTTCACCCGCAGGATGATCGCCCTCCGCAAGGAACATCCCGTAACGCACAAACGCCGTTTTTTCAAAGGAAGGAGGATTCGCGGTGCAGGTGTGAAGGATATCCGGTGGCTTAACACCGAAGGACTGGATATGACGGATGACCAGTGGGATGCCGACTTTATCCGGTGCATGGGCATGTTGCTGAATGGAGAACTTATTAACGAGGTGAATGAAAAAGGGGAGCCCCTAAGTGACGATATCCTCCTGCTTGTGGTGAACAGCTTCTGGGAAGCCATCGGCTTTTCCCTTCCCGACGGAACCCTGGGTGAGGAGTGGGAGGTGTTGGTTGATACCAGCAAGGACCATCCTAAGCACCATGCCGGAACAATTACCAAAGTGTTCAATATGCCGCCGCGTTCGCTGGTGTTACTGCGGAATCTCCCGTAATGAATATTTAAATACCTGCACCACACAAAAAAAAAAGCTGTCCGCTCCGGACAGCCTTTCCTGTTACTTGATAACCTACCTTACCTTTGCAATTTCTTGCTAAGTTTCTTTATTGCCACTTCAATGGATTCATCGGGCTTGATGTAGTTGTATTCACCCCAGTAATCCTTATCGTCGAAGGCTTCAACCTGGTCGGCAAGGAAATCGCTGTATTTCACGGATACCTTGTAGGGGAAGCGTTCGATATTTTCAGTGTCCCTGTCGGTGATGGCCATTTCGAACATCGTATTGATATTCTTATTGAAGAGCCTTTGTTTCCACTTCATTCTGAAATCTACCTCGGAACGTACGTAGTTAAGGACCCATTTTCCTTCTATTTCGCGATAGCTGACTCTGTAATAGCCATCCACGACCTCAACCTTCATGCCGGCAGGTTTCTTTTTAATAAGTACCCTCTGGGCATCTTCAAGGCTCTTTTCACTGAGCCGGAAATCGACACTGGTCACAGCGTAACTTTCGACATCCAGGAAGATCTTTCCCTGGTAAAGCGGGTACTCGCTGGGTAGCTTCTGGTCGAATTCAATGACATAGTTATTGCGATCGTTAACTTTTATAATGCCATTTAGCTTATACTTGTAGTAAGGGAACAGCTCGGGATCAAGGATTACCCCGGGATTCTTGACCAGGTCGAGGAACATGGCGGTGCGTGGTCCCCCCTGGAATTTCACGAGTACGGTATCCATCCGCTTTACATCCTTGCTCTTCCTTCCCTTGTAAATTTTCACACGGTCGAAATCAAAATTATCCTTGTAGCCGGAATTATAAATGTCAAGTACCGCCTCGGAAACAGAAACATAGTGCCGGTTCTGCTTGATGGTCTCCCGGTAAAACCCGGTCTGCATTTCAGGTATATCGCTGTAATTATCCCGTTTTTTTTCAATGGCCTTCTGCAGCAGTTCTTCAGGGTCAAGCTTTTTAAATACCAGCTCTTCCATCGGAATGGCATGCTGTTCCAGTTTGATTGTGTTTTTTCCCTCGAGGAGTTCCTTTACTGATACATCCTTGTTTTTGTAGCCTATATGGGCAATGGAGATGGTTCCTGTGGGGTTCTTTCCAGGGATCTTCAGGATAAATTCACCATCCGAGTTACTGACAGTACCAATGTTTTGTCCTGTCCGGAATACGGAAGCAAATACGATGGGTTCTTTGCTTGCTTCATCGATAATTTTTGCGGTTACAGCGGTGTACGTGATGGTGTCATTCGGCTGTTTTTCCTTTGGAGGTTTTCCAAAATTGGCATATACACCTGATGAGATCAGGAACAATGCCAGTATGCTCAGTCCAATTATTTTTTTCATGATCTTGGTTTTTTACAGAACGTCTTTTTATTCAAATTGTTTACTTGATCAGTAAGCTTACACCCTAATGACATGCCAGCAGGAATTCACACTTATTATTTTCAAAAAAAAACATGAAAGGTCAATGCTTGTTCCAGGTGAGAAGCCGATTTTTTCAAATCTGGCGGTGCAGACGCCATGCAAGGCGTCCCTACATCCCTTTCAGCCCAGGCAAAACCGTCAGGTCCTTTTTGTTCTTTATACCGTCTCAAAATTAACCATTATAGTAGGTATATGTGACGTAAACAGCACTCCTTCAGTGCAAAAGAATGGGCATGATCAAAAAAAAAAAACAAACCTGAAATCACCCTCCGGCTATATTAAAAAATACTTCAAAACCCTCAATAAGCCCATAGCCTGTGGTCCGGGATGTAGTTCAACCGGGAACCGAGGACAACGGACGAGCTCAGCGAAGCTAACAGTCGCTGGGTTCCCGCAAGAATGCGGGACAGGTAATGCAAACCGCTCATCTTTCTATGCATTGAGCGTATGTACCTATAATTTAAATACTTAACCTTAAATGTCGACCGAATCCTTCTCGAACAATCCTCATCAAAGTCGACAATCTTATATCGGAGGCATTATTCTCAATCCGTGAAATATATGTCTTAGTGGTGCCACATTTTTCTGCTAATTGTTCTTGGGTCATTCCACTTTCTTTTCTAAGTTCCTGGATCATAACACCAAGCTTAAATGCCTCAAATCCTTCTTCAAATTTTTCTCTCTCAGGGGTACCTATCCTGCCGTATTGTTGGTCTAGATGGTCAACGAATGAAGTCAAATTGTTATTTGTTGTCTTTTTCATCGAAGTACTGCTTTTTAAGTTTTTCTGCTTTCTCAATCTCTTTTTTCGGAGTCTTTTGACTCTTTTTTTGAAATCCGTTTACCAGAATCACCAGTTGCCCTTTGTCGAAAAAACTGA
>JAFGEO010000099.1 GCA_016931575.1 Bacteroidales bacterium
ATTCGAAAGGAATAGAATGTGTGGAATAATCGGAATATTTGATCTCAAGGTTCCTTCTTCGGAGTTGCGTCAGCAAGCGCTGGAACAATCAAAGAAGTTACGGCACCGTGGACCGGACTGGTCCGGTATCTACTGTGGGGAAAAAGCAATACTGGCTCATGAGCGTTTGTCGATCGTTGATCCTCAATCGGGCAATCAGCCTTTATTCAGCAAGGATGGCAAGCATATTCTTGCCGTAAACGGGGAGATCTATAATTTCGCTAAGTTAAGAGCTGAAACTGAGTCGATCTATGAATTTCAGACTCATTCGGATTGTGAAGTGATTCTTTCTTTGTATCGCAGGAAAGGGATCAATTTTCTTGAAGATTTAAATGGAATCTTTGCCTTTGCCTTATATGATGAAGAAAAAGATGAATACCTGATAGCGCGCGACCATATCGGCATCATTCCTCTGTATATGGGATGGGACAGGTACGGTAATTTCTACGTTTCTTCTGAATTGAAAGGGCTGGAAGGATATTGCAATAAAATTGAAGAATTTAAACCAGGACATTACCTCTACAGCAGGGAAGGTGAAATGAAGAGGTGGTATAACCGCGACTGGGTGAAATATGATGCGGTATCTGAAAATCCCACAAGTCTGGAAGATCTGCGCAGAGCTCTCGAAGATGCTGTGCACAGACAGTTGATGTCTGATGTGCCGTATGGCGTGCTTCTTTCCGGAGGACTCGATTCTTCCGTTACCTCCGCACTCGCAAAAAAATACTCAAAAATGCGGGTTGAAGAAGGTGATACGGCACCGGCCTGGTGGCCCAGTCTGCATTCGTTTGCCATCGGGCTGACTGGTTCACCTGACCTGGAGGCGGCGCGCAAGGTGGCTGACTATATCGGCACCATCCATCACGAAATCAACTTCACGGTTCAGGAGGGGCTGGATGCGCTTCGTGACGTGATCTATCATATCGAAACTTATGATGTAACCACCATCCGTGCATCAACTCCGATGTTCCTGCTGGCAAGGGTGATAAAATCCATGGGGATTAAAATGGTACTCTCCGGCGAAGGGGCCGATGAGCTCTTCGGAGGTTACCTGTATTTCCATAAAGCACCTAATGCCAGGGAGTTCCACGAGGAAACCGTTCGGAAGTTGAGCAAGCTGCACATGTACGACTGTCTCCGTGCAAATAAAACGCTGGCAGCCTGGGGTGTGGAAGGTAGGGTACCCTTCCTGGACAAGGAATTTATTGACGTAGCGATGCGCCTCAATCCTCAGGATAAGATGATCACCAAAGATCGTATCGAGAAGTGGGTAGTTCGGAAATCGTTTGAAGATTACCTTCCCGAAAGCGTTACCTGGAGGCAAAAGGAACAATTCTCGGACGGTGTAGGGTATAACTGGATCGATTCTCTGAAAGCAATCACCTCCAGGGAGGTGACTGACCAGCAAATGGAGAATGCTGCCTACCGCTTCCCGATCAATCCTCCGAAATCCAAGGAGGAATATTATTACAGGAGTATCTTCAGTGAGCATTTCCCCTCGGATGCAGCAGCGCAATGTGTTCCTTCTGTGCCTTCTATTGCATGCAGTACAGCAGAAGCGCTGGAGTGGGATGAATCCTTCAAGAACAACACTGATCCCTCTGGTCGCGCAATGAAGAGCGTTCACCTTCAGGGATATAAAGAATAAGCATTTTTTGGGTGTCTTTAGTATAATGTCAGGGGCTGTCGTGGGAAGGCAGCCCCATTTTTTTTCATCCCGGAGACTTTCAGGCTATGCGGATAGCAGATGAATGGTTCCTGAATGTAGCCCTGAAGCCTGAAAAACTTACAATTTTGCAGCCCGGCAGTCTAAAAGCCTTTTCTTTGTATATTAGCCCGGGATTCATTACATAAAATCAGACAGTATGAGTAAATTAATTCTACCTAAAAATTACAGGAGTCCGCTGGACCTGAAACAGACGGAAAAGGCTATCAAACTGGTGAAGGACACATTTCAGGAAAACCTTTCCAGTGAACTGCGCCTGCGCAGGGTGACAGCCCCACTGTTCGTTCTGAAAGGGACAGGTATTAATGACGACCTGAACGGAGTTGAAAGAAAAGTGACCTTTCCGATAATGGATTTAAAAGATCGCGAGGCCGAAGTAGTGAACAGTCTGGCAAAATGGAAGCGCATGGCGCTGGCCGACTACAAAATAGAACCTGGATATGGAATCTATACCGATATGAATGCCATCCGTCCGGATGAAGAACTTGATAACCTTCATTCATTGTATGTTGACCAGTGGGACTGGGAGCGGGTGATTGAAGTCAAGGAAAGGTCCCTTGAGTTTCTGCTGATGATTGTCAACCGGATTTATGAGGTGCTGAAAAGGACAGAATTTGTCATCTTTGAGAACTATCCACAACTTAAACCTATTCTTCCGGAGAAGATAACGTTCATTCATTCAGAGGACTTACTGGCCCGGTATCCTGACCTGGATGCGAAGGAACGCGAACACCGGGCGGCCAGGGAATATGGGGCCATCTTTGTTATCGGGATAGGTGGTGAAATGCCCAACGGTCAAAAACATGATGGGCGCGCACCCGACTATGACGACTGGATTTCACCTACCCTTGACGGAAAGAAAGGACTCAACGGAGATATTATTCTCTGGCACCCTGTGCTGGAGATTCCCTTTGAAATTTCATCCATGGGTATCCGCGTTGATAAGGAATCACTCCTTGCCCAGCTTAATGCAACCGGGTCAATTGATCGGGTGGAGCTTTTGTTCCATAAGCGATTGCTGAATGACGAACTTCCTTTGTCGGTTGGGGGAGGCATTGGACAGTCGCGTTTATGTATGTATTTTCTCAGAAAAGCGCACATCGGTGAGATACAGTCCAGTATCTGGCCCGAGGAAATGAAGGATGTATGTGCCAGCAGCGGAATAGAACTGGTATAACCAAAGTTGCTTTTAGTTAAAATGCTGCTTTCTCCGGGAAGCAGCATTTTTTTTGCGGAACAGCCCTATAGCCTCAAAGCTTTCTTTCATAAGCTTATGGAATCAATGCCGGAAAATAAATAATTATTTCAGGCATACATATCAAAAATTAGGGGGTAATAAACTTAAAAATATAAAATCCAGAAAGTAAACCCCTAAAAAAATAGGTATAAAGTAATAAAAAGATAAAAAAATTTGCCAAACCCTATCGAATTATTATATTTGTGTCAAAATTTATTAAGATTTCAAACGACAACAACAATAACTTAAATACTTTATCATGAGATTAAAGATTCGTGCGCTTTTTCTGATGGTCGTGCTATTGCTTGTCGCCAATGTAACGCAAGCTTCAGACGGCACGGTTGATACAGGGATTACTTCCTGGATGCTGACTTCTACGGCCCTGGTACTTCTGATGATCCCGGGACTGGCAATGTTTTATGGCGGACTGGTAAGGACCAAAAACGTTCTGGGCACTATGATGCACAGCTTCGTTGCCATGGGCGTGATGGCCGTTCTGTGGGTTTTTGTCGGGTATGCAATGAGTTTTGGCCCTGGTGTACTCGGGGGATGGTTTGGATGGAACAAGGATTATTTTCTTTTGCAGGGTATTGATACCAGTATAAAGGATGGTATTCCTGAATATGTTTTTTCAATGTTCCAGGGAAAATTTGCCATTATCACCCCGGCACTGATCGCCGGTGCTCTTGCTGAAAGGGTTTCTTTCAAGGGCTACGTCGTTTTCATTGCCCTCTGGGGGATCCTGGTTTACAATCCTCTGTGCCACTGGGTGTGGGCTTCTGACGGATTCCTGATGAACATGGGAGCCATTGACTTTGCCGGTGGCACGGTTGTTCATATTTCAGCTGGTATCAGCGGACTTGTTGGTGCATTGTACCTTGGTGCCCGCCGGGGACATCCCAAGACCGCCATGCCGCCGAGCAACCTGGTTATGACTATGATGGGTGCAGGCTTACTGTGGGTCGGCTGGTTTGGTTTCAATGCCGGTAGTTCGGTAAACAGTAACCTTCTTACGGCCCAGGCCCTGACAGCCACTCAGGCTGCCGCAGCTGCTGGTGCATTGGTCTGGATGCTGATTGAAGGAATCCACCGGGGGAAAGCTTCAGCGCTGGGCTTTGCTTCCGGGATTCTTGCCGGACTTGTGGCTGTTACACCTGCCGCAGGAGTTGTACAACCCGCCGGAGCAATGGCCCTTGGAGCAATTGCAGCACTTTTATGCTACTCGGCACTTCTCGCAAAAGATAAGCTTGGATACGACGATAGCCTTGATGCCTTTGGGGTTCACGGTGTAGGCGGAATTGTAGGTGCTATATTTCTCGTATTCTTCATGCGTGAAGGAAGCACAGAAAATACGATTCTCCAGCAACTCGGTATTCAGTCACTGGCGGTCCTGATTGCCATTGCTTATGCAGCCGTTATGACGATCATCCTGATGTTCATTATCAACAAAACTATTGGTATACGTTCCACAGAGAAAGCAGAAATGCGCGGAATGGACAGCGAGTACCATGGTGAGCATGGTTATGGCATGATAAATTTAGGATAAGTCTTTAATGTGTACTAAAATCAGACAACAATGAAACTTATAACAGCTATCATACGAGAAAGTAAGTTAGATGAAGTGCGGGAAGCACTTATCGAAAACGAGATTACCCGAATTACCGTTGTCAGGGTATCGGGTCACGGACAGCAAAAAGATGCGGATATATATCGGGGGAAAATGGTTGTTCCGAACCTGATTCCCAAAGTAAAGATCGAGATCGCCGTGAATGATGATTTCGTGGATATTACCGTGAAAACCATCATTAAGGCAGCCAAGACCAATACCCGGGGTGAAGTCGGAGACGGAAAGATCTTCATCACCAACCTGGAAGAATGTATCCGTATCCGGACAGAAGAAAAAGGTGGCTCAGCTATCTGAGTGAAACTGACAGTGTCAATTAACTATTCAGGGCCTTCCGAGTTGGGGGGCCTTTTTTTTATTCTACATTCAACTACCACCAATCGACATTCTGCAATCAATTTTTTTGTAGTGCGTCAGACTACAGTGTATTTCCAGGATTAGCCGAAAGGCTGTTACACAAAGTTGCACTCAGAAGAAACCAGTTTACCCAAAGGGGTGATTTAGAATTACCTTACGCTTGCGCCGTAGTTCCGGCCGCCGCCAGACAGGTACAGCGCAGGAGGAGGGTGAGCCCGCAAGTCCGGTTGATGAAGACTTTGGCCTAATACAACCTGAATTTGAGTCTCACAGTAAAACCCTTTGCGATCTGCCGGTATTGCTCCGTTTCTGATTGTTCGAGGGGTAGCAGCACTTCCTGTTCCAGGGAAGGGGTGATGCCATATTGGAAGTTATAGGCTGCTTCCAGGCTTAGGGTTTTTCCAAACTTGAACATAATACCACCGTTCAACAACAGACCCAGGTCATTTTTTAGCAGGTAGTCATCCACTTGGTCATCCTGAATGGCCAGGTCGTAATAGGCCCCAAGTTCAACGAAGGGTTTGATGGTTTTTCCGGGAGCCACCCTGAAAGTCAGGGGAAACTGGATTTCCTTTCCTAGTTCAGAAAACTTCATTCTAGCTCCACTGGTAATGTACAGGGAGGAATAGTAGGGAGAAAACTCCAGCATCAGGGAGGTCTGATGGGTGGGATATTCCTTTGTTTGCAACTGGTCGGATTTACGTTCGTAAAGATTCTTCGCGTAACCGTATTCAACACCCAGCAGGAAATCCTGGGCCTTCAGGGCCGAAGTGCCTGCAATGAGCAGAAGGAGGATGTAGCTTAATTTTCGCATCATTCGGGATTGGTATTTGACAGCGACCTGAAGTCGCTTCCTGTGGGATTCTGGAACACACTGAGTTCAAATTCAGGCAATACAGCCAGGATATGATCAAAGATATCAGCCTGAATGCTTTCATAGTTTGCCCAGGCCTGGTCCTTGCTGAAGGCATAAATCTCGATCGGTATCCCGGTCTCTGAGGGTTGCAGGTGTCTTACCAGCATGGTTAACCCGGGATGGATCATCGGGTGGTGCTTAAGGTAAAATTCAAGGTATTTACGGAAAGTTCCCAGGTTGGTCATCCTGCGACCGTTTACCACGATGCTCTCATCAATTGCATTGGCCTTGTTAAATTCTTCGATTTCTTTCAGACGCTGTGGAACGTATTCGTTCAGGAAGCGGATACTTTTAAACCGTTCCAGCATCTCAGGGGTGCAGAATTTTACGCTGCGCATATCAATATTGACATGCCTTTTAATACGGCGCCCCCCTGACTCCTCCATTCCCCGCCAGTTTCCAAAGGATTCTGAAACCAGGGAGTATGTGGGTATGGTACTGATGGTTTTATCCCAGTTCTGCACTTTCACCGTATTCAGGGTAATCTCAATGACGGTTCCGTCTGCACCGTGATTGGGCATAGAGATCCAGTCCCCCAGGCGTACCATATTATTGGCCGAAAGCTGGATACTGGCCACAAATCCCAGGATGGTATCCTTGAATACCAGAATTAGTACAGCAGCCAGGGCACCGATACCGGTTAGCAGCATTGCCGGTGATTTTCCCAGGATTATGGACAGGATAAGGATAATGCCGATGGCATAAAAGATGATCAGGGCTACCTGGATGTAACCTTTGATAGGCCTGTCCTTGGACATGGGAAGGGTTTCATAGATAGCCTGCAGGGCATTAAAAAGGGAATTAATAATTCGAAGGGTGATGATGGTCATATAGATCTTCAGGATGGCCTGGATAATAGTTGCCAGGTCGGTATGACCGGTAAGGACAAAATCAGAGAAGTAGTAAAGTACCAGGGCCGGAGCCAGGTGCGAAAGCCGGTTGAATACCTTTTTTTCGAAAATAATGTCATCCCAGGTGGTAGAGGTCTTTTTTACAATTCGCTTCAGGATGGTCAGGATAACCTGCCTGGCGATCACATCTGAAAGGTATGCGATCAGGAGAATGTTAAAGATACCGAAGAGGATATTCAGGGTGTCGGCATAGTTTTCCTGAATACCCCAGCGGAGTAATAAATCATTAATATCAAATAGCCATCTGATTTTCATACCTTAGTAAGTAGATTTTTTAATCTGTTCGTAAAAATACAACGAATCATGAAACAAGCATGATGAAAATATCCATTAAACGATTTTGAAGCGCATTATTCCGGCTCTCAACAGCCGGGTAACAGTATATAATAAATGTATAACCAAATGAAACAGTTAGTAGTGATCCCCCTTGTACTTGCTAATTTTCTGATTTTTCTCTGCCTGCAAGGGTATTCACAGAGTACATATAATGATCATTTTTCCTTCAGCCGGCTGCGTATGGATGTGCAGGTCCGGGGGAATGCGGATACCGCTGAAATAACCGGGGTGAACTTTCACCGGGAAGGTCCCTGGGCTGGAAGCCGGGTAAACCTGATCGATACCTTCCGGTATGGGGAGATGATGGTTGAATTGTTCGATTCCCTTACCGGGGAAATGATTTATTCCAGGGGATGTGCCACGCTTTTCCAGGAATGGCAGACCACCGATGAAGCAAAATCCGGGGTGTGGCAGTTTGACGAGACTTTCCTGATGCCCTTCCCGAAAAATCCTGTCAGAATTGACATTTCCATGCGAAAGGGGCCAGGTTTTGAGGTTCTGGCAAGCCTGGATTTCAATCCGCAAACCACTCTGTCCGATAGTCGGGAGCCTCGGCAGGATTACGAAATGTTTATGATCCATCATTCTGGCAAGCCGCAGGATAAGCTGGATATTTTACTTCTGGCAGAGGGCTATACTGCTACGGATAAGGAAAAATTTCTTGAAACGGCAGACTTCCTGGTATCGCAGTTTCTCGAGCATGAACCCTACGCTTCATACCGGAATATGCTCAATGTTAATGCGGTTTTTATCCCTTCTGAGGATGCAGGAGCAGACGATCCGCGTGGGAAAAAGTTTGTCAACACCCCGCTGGGCTGTAGTTTTAATACCTTTGGCAGCGATCGGTATATGACTTCGGAGGCACCCCGGGATATCTTTGATCAGGTTTCAAAGTTAAGTTACGATCAACTGATTATTATGGTCAATGAAGAAAAATATGGGGGTGGGGCCATATACAACATGTATACCTTTATAAGTGCTGAGAATGAAAATGCCGTATTCCTGATGCTGCATGAATTTGGTCATGCCTTTGCCTCGCTGGGTGATGAGTATTTCAATTCTTCCGTTGCCTACACCGATTATTTTGACCTGACAATAGAGCCTTATCAGCCGAATATTACCACCCTGATTGATTTTGACGGAAAATGGGCCGATATGATTGATCCTTCAACACCGGTTCCAACCCCTGATACGGAGGAATACGAGTCTGTAACAGGGGTTTTTGAGGGAGCAGGCTACACGGCGAAGGGCATGTACAGGCCTTTCCGTACCTGCATCATGAAAGACCGCACTACCGATTATTTCTGTCCGGTCTGCCGGCAGGCAATTGTGGATATGCTAAGGTTTTATGGGAAGTAAGCAGAAGTGCAGGGTGGACAGGATGTGAGAGCGTGGTGTAATGAAATGTTGGAATGGAGGGAGAAATGAAGAAATGGTATCATTTCTCCATTCTGGTATTCCATTATTCAAAAAAAAAGGTTGCCTTCAGGCAACCTTTTTTTTTGAATCCAAAATTCTTAATCTTCGATCTCGATACTTTCAATTTTGTCTCCTGGCTCGATCTGATCAATAATATCGACCCCATCGAAAACTTTTCCAAAACAGGTATGATTACGATCCAGATGCTGAGTATTCTGGCGGTTGTGGCAGATAAAAAACTGGGAGCCACCGGTATTTCTTCCCGCATGGGCCATGCTTAGCACACCCTTGTCGTGATACTGCCTGTTACCCTCCAACTCACAATCGATGGAGTAACCGGGGCCTCCGGTTCCAACATGCGGATTGCTCATATCTGCAGAGTGGGGACATCCGCCCTGGATTACAAAATCGGGAATTACCCGGTGAAAAGCCAGTCCATTGTAAAATCCTTCCTTCGAAAGTTTGATGAAATTAGCAACGGTATTCGGAGCATCATCCGTATACAGCTCTGCCTTCATAACTCCTTTTTCTGTGCTGATTATCGCTACACTCATTATTGCTTGGGTTGCATTTGTAATTTGGGTTGCACTTGCATTTGTGGCTGTTGCTGCGGTGCCTCGTATGGAAGAATTTCAAGTAATTCAATCTCGAAGATCAGGACTTCATTCGGACCCATCGCAGGAGTACCCCTTTCACCATATGCCAGGGCGGCGGGAATGAAAAGTTCATACTTGCTGCCAACATTCATAAGCTGCAGGCCTTCGATCCATCCTTTGATAACACCCTTAACAGGAAATTCAGCGGGCTGACCCCTTTTGTATGAGCTGTCAAATTCAGTTCCGTCAAGAAGCGTTCCCCTGTAATGACATTTAACTTTGTCATCGAGGCCTGGCTTAGGACCCGAGCCTGCTTTGAGAACTTTGTACTGGAGACCTGAGGCAGTTTCCACAATTCCCTCTCTGGTTTTATTTTCAGCAAGGAAAGCGTTTCCTTTAGCCAGGTTTTGAGCAGCAACGCGCTGGGTCAGCTCCTGGGAATATTTTTGAAGAAAGGCATTAGCCTCCTCGGCAGTTTTTGCATTCGGGTCGTTGGTCATTACTTCCTGGAATCCTTTTGCCATATGCTCCAGCTGGATGGGTATTTTTTGTTGTTTCATCCCGTTAGCGATGCTAACTCCAAGCATGTAGCTTGCCAACTCATCCTGGGTTGTAGGAGTAACATTGCTCAATATAATCGTATCTCTGCCGGCTGCAGGTTCCATGATAGCTTCGGCACTGTCACCTTCGGAAGCAAGCTCGAGGGAAGGTTTATCCTTGTCTTTTTTCTTGGTTGATTTATCATTCTGTGAGCTACAGGATACTGAGATCATCATTGCGCCCACAACAAATGCACTGATCAGGTTACTTTTTTTCATATAAGCTGTTTTAAATGGTTTTTCTTTGTGAGAGGCGAAGATAAAATTATTATGTAAGACTTTGATAGATTTTAACGAAAGTTTGCATTTGTTATGAAAGGTATGAACGGTTTACAGGCTGGTATTTTTTCCTTTTTGTATTCGTGTTTTCATAAAGCGGAGATGCCTAAATTGGACCTCTTTAACACAACATTTATCTGAAGCGTATTCCTATAAAATTGTGAATAACTCTTCTTTCACCCTATTCCTCTATTATGTAATTTGCCAATGTCCTAAAAACTATAGTGTCATGATATCTGGAATTAAGCGATCATCAGGAATAGGAATGCTGGTCATTCTGATTGTGTTATGTATTTCCCCTGCTACAAAGGCTCAGGAGATATCCAAATTTGATCTCGAGGAGCGGGCTGATCATTACTTTCAGCAACAGCGCTACGATAAGGCTACCGCCGACTATGAAGTATTGCATACAATGTATCCCAAGGATGCCCAGTATGCCTATTGTCTGGGGAGGTGTTACCTGCATACAAACCGGTATCTTGAGGAGGCTTGTGAATTACTGAAGTTTTCGGCTACGCGTAACTTTGGGGAGGATGCCTATTTTTACCTGGGTCAGGCCTATCACCTGAACTACAGTTTTGAAGATGCCACCCTTTCCTATCTGACATTTAAGAAGACCGCCAGCGGCAGGGCAATGAAGAAATTTGATGTGGATTATTACCTTCAGCAAGCCATACAGGCAAAGCAGGCTGTGGAGCTCGCCCAAAATCTTGAGGTTACGGATATGAGTGTAGTTTCCGCGCATGCCAGGGAAAAAGCTTTTCCGGACAGGCTACCAGGCAGGTATTTGTATGTCCCTGATGAATTTAAGTCGGAACAGGATAAAGAAACCGGCTATGCTACCCTGATGTTCTATCCGGAGAATACAAAGGTGGGGGATTACGTGTTTTTCAGCAGTCTGTCGAAAAAAGGAAAGCATGGCAGCGATCTATACAGGGCACAGCGTGTGAGTGATGAGGGCTATAGTATTCCGGAAGCGTTGCCCGCAGTACTCAATACCGACTATGATGAAGACTACCCCTATTTTGACAAGCTGAGCTCAAGCCTTTATTTCAGCTCAAAGGGGCATACTACTTCAGGGGGTTATGATATTTTCAGGTCGAGGTACGACCCGGTTGCCGGTACATGGTCCTCCCCCGAGAAGCTGGCCTTCCCGATCAATTCGGTACTGGACGATGTTCTGTACACTCCAACCGGAAAACCCAACGAATTTATTTTTCTGACAAACAGGAACAGCGAGGTCTCGGAGTATGATGTATGCACCATATCGCTGGTTAATGCCGGCGATTTTGTTTCTCTGTCCGATCGCGATGAGGTGGTCAATATGGCCATGCTTAGCCCCAATGGCATCAGCATTTCCCAGCCGCTGATGACTTCGGCTGAGCCGGAACATGAAGCAGGGCTTGTCATTGAAGAAGCCTCCTCAGTGTCTGAAAAAGATCCCTACTCCCTGCTGGTGGAACAGGCGCTGCACTACCAGGCTGAGAGCGACTCCCTCGATACGGAAGTCAGAACACTTCGCCGCTTGGTTCAGGGTGAGGATAACTACCAGAAAAAGCAGGAGTTAATCGCCAGCATGACCACCCTGGATAAAGAGGCCAAACGTATGCAGCGTCTGGCTGATGGAAAATTTGATGAAGCGGAGGCATTGCGCAATCCTGGCACCCGCCAGGAGCTTGCTAAAGCTCCGGAGGATATGACGCCGCACAGCACACCCTCGGGCATTACGCTCTATACCTACAATACAGAAAGTCCGGCAGTGGCCGAACCGGAACCGAAGAAAGAAGTGACCCGCAAAGCCGAAGCCAGAAAAGAGGAGACCTACGCAAAAGGTTACGAGGCGGCAAAATCAATGAGCGCAGGGCTGGCAGCCTCCTTCAGCATTATGAATAGTTCTCCCTATTCCAACAATAATCCGATTCCGGTGGCAGCTATTCCCGGGGGACTGGTCTACAGGATACAACTTGGGGCCTACACACAGGAAATTCCGGAGAACACCTTTGGGGGCTTATCTCCGGTTTCTAAAGAACAAGCCAGCAGTGCCACGAGGTACTACGTTGGTGTATTCGGTTCGGTTGCAGAAGCCAGGAAAGCATTGGAAGAAGTGAAAGCCTATGGCTATCCGGATGCTTTTCTCGTATCGTTTTTCGATAAGAATAAAATATCCGTTCAGGAAGCCCGGGAGATCGAGTTTTCTGACCGCTGATAGTCTTTCATCCCGGTTCAGGAATTCCCGGGGTGCGTAAAATTGTTATTTATTCCCTTGAAACGGGCTGTCATGCTTGTAGAATGAATATTTTTCCTAAATTTGATCAGGATAGTATCAATGGACTTTCGTATGGGAGAAAAAGAATACATTCAGAAGAGCAAACAATCTGAAGAATTGCTTGAGCAGAAAACGGGTGATGACAGACATTTGATCCTGCATAATGATGATGTGCATACTTTTGATTATGTCATTGAATCCCTGGTAAAAGTATGTGAGCTGGAGCCTATTCAGGCAGAGCAGTGTACTTACCTGGTTCATTATAAAGGGAAGTGTGATGTTAAGAAGGGCGATTTTGATTTTTTGCACCCCTACAAGAATGCTTTAATTGAGCGGGGACTCGAAGCAACCATCGATTAAACCAATAATTTCAGCTAATGAGCATTTTTGTTATAGTCTTACTGGTTGCCCTGGGTTTTGTCCTCCTGATGGTGGAATTGCTTGTTATTCCCGGAATCACAATTGCCGGGATAGGAGGGGTTTTACTCATCGCCGGAGGTGTCGTCAGCGGATATGCTTTTCATCCTGCCGCAACCGGGAATTACATTTTCCTGGGTTCCATGGCAGGCATAATCCTCATGTTTGTTCTGGCACTCAAGGCAAAAACCTGGAAGCGTTTCGGCCTGAAATCCGAGATACAGGGGAAAGTTGGGAGCCTGGAAGAAGGTAAACTTGTACCTGGTGATGAAGGGGAGACTGTTTCCAAGCTCTCGCCAATTGGCAGGGCGCTGATTAAGGATGAGCTCTTTGAGGTCCGTTCAGAGGGCGGTTATATTGATGAACACAAAAAGGTCCGGATCATAAGGATCGATGGAAATAAAATATACGTTGAATTAAAATAGAAACATTATGGATGGTATGGGAATTATCATAGTTCTTGGCATTGTTGTAATAGTCCTTTTATGGCTGTTCTTGTATTTTATACCACTGGGCCTTTGGTTTAGCGCTGTATTCGCCAGGGTGTATGTGCCCATTGGACAGCTGATCGGGATGCGAATCCGGAAGGTGCCTCCGGGAATCATCATCAATGCACTTATCAGTGCCACCAAAGCCGGCCTGCAGCTAAACCGTGACGATCTTGAAGCCCACTACCTGGCAGGCGGTAATGTACGTTCAGTGGTCAATGCCCTGATAAGTGCCGATAAGGCTAATATTACCCTCGACTTTAAGGCTGCTACCGCCATCGACCTTGCAGGACGTGACGTGTTGGAAGCCGTGCAGATGTCTGTTAACCCCAAGGTTATTAATACGCCACCTGTAACAGCGGTTGCTAAGGATGGGATTCAGCTGGTTGCCAAGGCCCGGGTCACGGTTCGTGCCAACATCAGGCAGCTTGTTGGGGGAGCTGGTGAGGAGACTGTTCTTGCCCGTGTGGGTGAGGGTATAGTTTCTTCCATTGGTTCTGCAGAATCTCACAAGTCGGTGTTGGAAAACCCGGATTTCATTTCCCGTGTTGTGCTTGAAAAAGGACTTGATGCCGGCACAGCATTTGAGATCTTATCGATAGATATAGCCGACATTGATATTGGAAAGAATATCGGTGCCGTACTGCAAATGGACCAGGCCAATGCCGATAAAAATATTGCCCAGGCTAAGGCTGAGGAACGCAGGGCCATGGCTGTTGCCCTTGAGCAGGAAATGAAGGCGAAAGCCCAGGAAGCCCGCGCAAAAGTTATTGAAGCTGAAGTTCAGATCCCCCTGGCGATGGCAGAAGCCTTCAAAGCCGGAAACCTTGGGATTATGGATTATTACCGGATGAAAAACATTGAGGCTGACACCAAGATGCGAGATTCCATCCAGGCTACAGACAGCAAGGGTAAGAAAAAGTAAAAAAAAGCTTTCGGCAGGCTTTTTAGCTTTGCGAATGTGAAAGGTTTTTTTACTTTTGTGAACCTGAAAATTGAGCAGGACTGGCGAATTTTATTTAAGACTTTTCGATTAGATCGATAAGAGAATAAAATGAGAGATGCCTGCTTTCACCAAGGCTTCGGCAGATGAAAGGTGAGTGGCTGAACCGAGGACGAAGGACGAGCTCATGAAACACGAAGTGTTGAATAACCGAGGACGAAGGACGAGCTCATGAAACACGAAGTGTTGAATAACCGACCAGTTTGCTAAACTGGTAATTGACATAAAGGAATTAAACAGTTAAAGAGCATCTTTAATGTGAAACCCGCCTTCGCTAAAGCTACGGCGGGTGAAAGGAGAGATGGGTGAGTGGCTGAAACCACCAGTTTGCTAAACTGACGTACTGGGTAACTGGTACCGGGGGTTCGAATCCCCCTCTCTCCGCAACCTACACTGAAACAACCCCGAAGGCCCGGCAGTGATGCCGGGCTTTCTTTTTTAGGGGGTTCAACCTTATAATCATGGCTACATACGCCCTGAAAGGGCAGCAATCAATAGCCCAGGGCAACGCCCTGGGTTTGGGAATGAAATTCCAGAGGTGCACGCACCGGGATTGGAAAGGGTGGTGACATTATTTGCACCGTATATGGGGAGTTTGATTGGGGCTGGTTGAATGGGTTTTTAGTAGTCTTCGTCAGGATACATCATATTCCTGGTGCCTTCCTCAATATCATCATCGCTTTCAATATCTCCTTCATCAACTACCTCGTCATTTTCTACATCGTAGATCTGGTATGCACAGGAATATTCATGTGGTTCAAGATTGATGAAGTCCTCAGCTTCCTGCCGGTTATTGAATCTGTTTTTCAGCAGGATCTTGCTCCCTTTCAGAAATATTACTTCAAACATAGTTGTGTTGATTAAGTAGTTTAAATTAGTTCGAAGGTAAGTATTTTACCGGTTTATTGTTTTTTTAAATAAGTGCGGCTGTTTTTACACCAAGATTCGATTTCATTCCTGTTGGGTAATTCCTGTTAGGCAGACTCTGAAATTTCAGGATCAGGTACAATCCTGACATCATCAACCTTCCCCAATTCCTTACAAACCTATGATATCATTCAGTTATCCTCCCCGGATATGTAATTTCCAGTTATCTTCGCACTTGTTTAAGAAAACTTCATTTTTCTTCAGCAGGCGGTTTTTAGGATCAGGTTTTAATCATATCTTTAATTGCAGCATTGTTTTCCCATAATACATTTTAATAGATGGATGATATTTTAGTTTTCAGTCTGATTGTTGTGTTAGGCTTAGTCCCATTTGGATATGGTGTGGTGTGGTCCCTATATCGAAAGACGATTATTTTCAATACGGCCATGACAGTTTTTATTGCCTCCATGGGTGTGGGGATCGTGGCATTTGTAGTGGGAAACCGTGGATTTGTGCATCTATACTGGGCAATTCCGGCATGTCTGGTATGGCTGGTAGCCATGAACGGTATCTCGAAAAAACTGATTCGCAACCCCTTGAGAGAGCTCAATGCTGCCGTGCGCGAGATGGCTACAGGGAACCTGTCAAATACTGTGGAGCTGGCCAGTAAGTCGCATAAGAATGAGATTGGAGAGATATCAAAGTCGGCAGAGGTGATGTACACAGAGATCTATAAGGCTATTTACAGCATTCGCAAAAGTTCGGAAGAGGTGCTTAGTATGAGCAGGGAGCTGGCGGGTACTTCCACTCATCTTTCCGATGGTGCCGATCAGCAGGTTCAGATCGTTACCCTCCTGAAGCAGAGTATGAAAGAGATGAGCCGGATTATCTCGGAAAATACAGCTAATGCCATTCATTCAGAGACCAACTCGGAAGAAAGTGCCCGCCAGATCAGCGCCGTAAATGAGCAGATGGGTCAGCTGGTGAAGTCAATGGGTATGGTGGAAGAAAAAATCGGCAATATCAATGGCATTGCCCTGCAAACAAATATCCTGGCATTGAATGCCGCGGTAGAGGCTGCGCGGGCGGGAGAGCACGGGAAAGGGTTTGCTGTTGTGGCAGCGGAGGTAAGGAAACTGGCTGAAAACAGCAGGAAGTATGCCGATGAGATCACCACGATAATTAAGGAAGGGGTGAGCATCTCAAATACCACCGCCAATAGTCTGGCACAATCTGTTCCGAAGATCCAGGAATCTGTGTCACAGATCAACGATATCTCCAGGGGGAGCTCCATCCAGCTGGAGGAAAACCTGAATATCAACCGGGGGATCGACAAGGTCGACGAGCAGAATCATCTGAATTCCTCCTTTGCCAGGTCTCTGTCTGATTCAGCAAAAATACTCAGGGAACAAGCCGAATTGCTCAGTAAATCCGTGGAGTTTTTCCGGTTCGGATAATGTCATTGAGGATATTTCAGAAATTCTATGGAGGATTGTTTCTGAGCCGGCAGATTCATTTTTTCCAGGTCCCACCCGGAGTTCAGAATCCAGAATCCAGAACACAGAGCCCAGAGCCCAGAGCCCAGAGTCCAGAACCCAGAGCCCAGAGTCCAGAACCCAGAACCCAGAACCCAGAACCCAGAGCCCAGAGTCCAGAGCCCAGAGTTCAGAACACAGAACCCGGAGTCCAGTATCCAGAGCCCGGAGTCCAGTACTCGTGCCGCATCGCCTTTGGTCCCATGAACATTCCCCATTACAAACTGTTTTTCCATCTATTACAAAACATCCAATAGAAAGATTTACTTTCGCGATCTAAACCAGAATCATTGAAACCCACTGTTAAAGCTACCATCGCCCTGTTCGGAGGGCTTGCATTTATGAGCTTTGCCGCTGTATTGATCAAGGCGGCTGAAGGTACCCCGGGAATCGTCACCTCCTTCTACCGGATGTTTGTGGGTAGCCTGGTGCTGGCAGGTCCCTTTCTGTATTACCTGGTGAAGAATCCGGGCCGGTTTCCGCGCAGGGGAATCCTGCTGGCCATCATCAGCGGGATATTTTTCGGGTTTGATATGTCGCTATGGTCTACCGGCGTGGTTATGAGCAATGCAACCATTCCTACCCTGGTAGCCAACCTGGCGCCGATATGGGTTGGTTTCGGTACTCTTGTACTGTTCAAAAAACATCCCAGGAAAGGCTTTTGGTACGGTCTCCTCATCGCCATGGTGGGAATCCTGGTGCTGGTGAATCGGGATATCGATAAGGGGAACCACATCATTCCGGGGGCACTTCTGGGACTGGGTGCCGGTTTTTTTTACGGCATGTTCTACCTTACCAGCGAACCGGGCAGGAGACTGCTGGATACATTACCATTCCTCTTTATCAGCACGCTTTCATCGGCCCTGCTCCTGGCCATTGCCATACTGGTCTTTGGATACAATTTTACAGGATACAGTCAGCAAACTTACCTGCTTTTCCTGACTCTGGGTGTCGGTGTGCAGGTTTGCGGATGGTTCCTGATCAACTTTTCCCAGGGATTCCTCCCGGCAACCACTGTTTCACCCACCCTTCTGGGCCAGCCGGTATTCACCTACCTGTGGGCATACCTGCTCCTGGACGAAAAGCTGAGCGGCTGGCACCTGGCAGGGAGTGCCATTGTGGTAGCCGGCATCTATTTTGTGCACTATCATCGTCATCGATAGACGAAGGTTGTAATAGATAAAATTCAGCTGTATTTTGGTTGAGGGCTTGCTTCCTTCGCATACTACAAAACCCTTATTAGCTATGCCGGGTATTGAACTAAATCAGTCCAAGGCGGATAGCTATTCAAAGGCAGTAATAATCGTATAGGCTTTTTTACCTTGTATCTGTATTCATTAAAAAATGCAGATATGAGAAAAAAAAATCACCTGGCATTGTCGTGGCTATACTGCATTCCCAGAGGCAGAACCATTCCCTGCATCCGCATATCCATTGCATTGTTCTCGCAACTGGATACAGTCTCAAAAGAGAATGGAAGTACATTGGTCAACACGAAAATGGGCTGTATTCGGCTTAAACAGGAAAGCATCAGGCAACTTACCGGCTTTGATATAAGCCAATGTACGTATTATACGAAGGCTCAGATGTGCCATGTCCGTGAAATCCCATGGATTCATTCACCTGCAGGACATCTGCCCCCGATTTTTCTTTTAGCATTACGTTAAACCGTAATCAGCTCTAGGTATCTTTATTCTCATGAGGACAGGCACCGCAAACCGCTCATATTCCTATTTATTGCAAGGCAATTCTATCATCCGAAATATTGTTTTAGAATCCTACAACATAAAAAAGTAATCCACGGTGATGGTTCCTTTTTATTCGAAAAGTCCCAATTCTTATATTCCATAAATATAGATGACGGTTTAAATCGACCATTTTTGTCTTGAGCATGTATTATCCAGTCAATTAGCTCTTTTATAACTGGTTGGTCTTTTAGAAAATCGAATCTTGTCAGAACATCTGCTAAATACAGGGCATTATACCAAACAAATGGATATTTTAATGTCCAGAATTTTTTTGAGCGTCCGAAATAATACAAAGACTTTCCATAATCCTTGTGAAATTTTATCGGTTCGAATGCAAATTTCGCATATTCAGATTCCTTGAGTTCTGGAACTTTTGAAAATATCTCAAGTGCTTGAAGTCCTGCAATTGGACATCCTATCTGTAATTTGTTAAACTGACCGTCAACGAAGAAAAAATGACAAAACCAACCTTCAATGTTTGTCCATTTGTGTTTCAATTCTTCAATGGAATTATTAATCAAATCATTTTTCACCCCTAATTCCATTAAAGCTGTTGTAATCAAAGGGGAATTACAAGGTGAGATATGCCAAACATCGGTTGTTAAATCAGGTTTTTCATATTTTTTTCCTTTTATCGGTTTTTCAGGAATTTGTCCTCGAACTCCAAACATATTATTGATAACATGTTCAGATGCTTTGTCTACGGTTTCCTTAAGTTCTAAATCCGAATACCTTAGTCCAAATTCAGCAAGTGCTTTCAGTTTGAAATAAGTAATTTTTGGGTCATTATTTCGGGTTGGAGAAATTGTCAGCCACTCTTTGGTATCATTTGCGAGATGAATAATATTTTCGTCATTAATCAAGTCATTTTTTGCTTCGATTAACTCTCTGTCAGTTTCCTTAAACCCCAATAAATCAGAGTATGTTTTGTACTTGGTCCAGGGGTTACTATTTCGCAACCAATCAATAGGATTATCATTTAATTTTTCTGTCCAGGCTTTCATAGTGCATTTCGCTTCTGTTAATGTTGCCCAACTGGTAAATATACTTAATGATCAGATCAGATCATGGGCAATCATAAGCAGCAGACTTTTTCAAGACGATACTGTTTGAGAAAGATCCATCGCTGTGTTTCAAAAATTTCTCGCAGATTCCCGCAAGTGGCACTTACCTGTTGTATGGCTTCATCTGCGAAAATCAGCCTTATTTATCTGCGCGAATCTGCGAGAACGAATTTTTAGTTACTCTATCGGAAAATAAATCAGCGTTTGGTTCATTGCCGGATCTGTTACGAGTGAGGGGTCAGTCAGGTATACTTCCCAGCTGGATCCGTCAGAAGTCAACTCTTCATCCTTCAGGTATTGCGAAAGCTTCTCATACGTAGGTCCTATATCTTCGTAAGAGCCCTTGTAGAGGGTGCTGACAGCTTTCATCTCCGGAAACTCCCTGAGGATGATGTCGTCAGTTCCTTCAACTTCCCCGCTGACGGGAACGCCGGCTTCGAAAACAATATTCCCCTCCGGCTCCCAGGAATAATACACGGCAAAAGAAGGTCCCGCTGGTTGGATATTGTTTTCCATGATGTAAGTAAATACCGCTTTGTACATTTCACCGATTTTGGTGCTGATCTCTGTCATGGGAATGTCTGCCTTCATGACGAGGGCTTTTTGAGCATCGACCTGTTTTACTTCGATGGGAGTACAGGTTTGAGCTGACAGCCGAGGCAGGAAGGTTGCCGCTAACAGGAGGGCAATTACGAAAGATTTGGTTTTCATCGCTAAATGTTTTGAGTTGTTTATTTCATTTTCACACTAAAATTACGGCATCAAAGTGTCAACCCTATGTCAGTGGGAGGAAAAAAGAAGAAAAAAATGAAAGGGGATTCTGAATATAGGATTTCGCGCAGATTTTCGCAGACTGCTGAATGCATAAGCCTGGACGGATCCCTCCTGAGAATCCTTTTTATGTAGAAGAACTATTCCTCATATAAAAGCCAACCGTGCTGTCTCACCGACATAGCCCTCCCTCTCTGAGAGAGGCTTGGGAGGGTATAACACAGACAAAATCAACAAATAAGTCTCCCCCTGAGATAATGCCGGATACACGCACTCAGCAATTCTCAAAACTCTGGAATCACACTGTATTCCGGGTTTGGGATACTATATCAGTGCGAGAGTGAGCGTAGAAGTCAGGGTATTTTGCAATAACAGATCCCTGAGCATATCGAAGGGCCGGCAGGAGCTCTCTTCCCGGTATCGGTGATAAAAATCAACCTTCAAGTAATACAAGTTACAGATTGTTTTCATAACTTCATTAGAATATTAACCGCAAAGAATCAGGGAATGGCAAAAGGCACAGTTAAACTGGCACTGGGAGAGAACCTGAATATCGAAAACGTCTCTGCTGTGAAAGCTGAGTTCGATAAAAAGGCTAAGGAAGGTGCAAAGATCCTTCTGGAATCTGGGACTATTTCGGATATCGACCTCACAGGCATACAATTACTCAACTACATGATTACCCAGGCAGAAAAGAAAAAGGTCAAGCTGCAGTTTAAGCTCAGCCTGGATGATAGTCTGAAAGAGATTCTGTTGCTATGCGGGTTTACTAGTATATTACAAAAAGCATTTGCATGACAAAGCAGAAAAAAATTGTAGTGGTGGATGATTTCACAAGCATTCGGAGCATTATTCGTGAGACGCTTGTAAAAAAAGGTTTCCTGGTTTTAGAAGCCTCCAGTGGGGAGGAAGCCCTGAAATATTTTGACGGTACGCAGGTAGACCTGCTGATCACCGATTTTGATATGCCGGATATGAACGGGGCCCAGCTGATAGGCAGAGTCCGGGAAATGACCCGGTACATGTTTACGCCGGTGGTTATTGTGAGTGGTATTAAAAGGGACCGGGTACAGGATCAGCTGGAAGATCTCAATATTGCAGCCTACCTGCAGAAACCTTTTGAAATAACCCATTTTTACAAGGTTGTCGAACGATTAACATAAATTATGTCCCGGGCAGCTTTTTGTGAGAAGCCGCGGACCCAAACCGAAAAGCAAAGTTCAACGCCATGAGTGATAAGAGTTCAGAAAAGTATGTTATTGAAGTAAAAGCATTACTGGTAAATCTTAAAATAGCCATTCAGGAGTTTGACAAGGATTCTGCTTCCGACACACAACAGGAAGTGCTTGCCGAGCTTTATAACCAGCTGAATGAGGTTAGCAGTATTTATGGAATTAATTCGGTCATTCAGTATACAAATCGTTTGCTGGATATCCTGAAGCATTTGCATCATTCCGATAAAGCAGCCGAAAAAGTAGTCAGGGAGCAGATAGGCAACAGTGAAGCCATGCTGCAAAAGCTGGCTGAAGATCCGGTGATGAAGGATAAGCAGCTGAAGGCAGAATACTCTTCGCGTATCAGGACCATGGACGAACTGACATCAAAACTCGAAAATGAGGAGCAGGAAGCCGGAAATACAACCAGACGCTTTAAAGACGTATTCATCGAGGAAGCTTTCGACCTGGTGAATCAGCTTGAAGAGAAAATGCTTCAGCTGGAGAGCGATCCCGAGGATGAAAGCATGATCGACCAGGTATTCCGTATAATGCATACCCTGAAGGGGAATAGCAACATGTTCGGGTATAATCACCTGGGTGCCATCACGCATGAACTGGAGAATATTTATGATGAGATCCGCAGCCATAAGATCAATATGACCCGCGGAATGCTTGAAGTAACCCTTGAGTGCATCGACCATTTCAGGAACCTGATTGAAGATTCGGAACTGTCGGATGACAACAACAAGATCCAGCATGAGCAGATACTCCTGGAGATAAAAGGTTTTAGCGCTTCTGCAGAAAGTCTTACCGGGCAGGATGAAGAGCTGCTGACCGAACAAAAAGTTCAGAAAGGAAATGACTTCCATACCTTCTACATATTTTTTAAACCCGAACGGGATATCTTCAATGACGGAACCAACCCACTGTACTTTGTGTACGACCTGAATGAGCTGGGAGAATGTTTGCCGGTGCCTGTCCTGCATCCTGATTCAGTGGGTGCTGCGTATATCCCGGAGAATTGTTATACTGCCTGGCATATCGTGCTGACCACCGACCATAATGAGGATGAGGTCAGGGAACATTTTATGTTCCTGAAGGAGGAGAGTCAGCCTGCTTTCCGCATACTCTCCGAGGAAAACCTATTACATGTGAAGGGATTCCCGGAATATTTCAGGAAGCAGGTAGAAGGGAAAAACAACCTGATTGAGCTTGATGTAACCCCGTATACGGCACAATCGAAATCCGGGGAGAGAAAGAAAGTTACCGTTACAGGCCAATCCAATCATGAAGCCATCTCCAGTGTCCGTGTATCCTCGCAGAAGATTGATCAGATGATGAACCTGATCAGTGAGCTGGTGATCAAGCAGGCAGAACTCAGCCTTTTGGCCGTGAGTTGCGACAACCAAAAGCTCATGGAGGTAGCGGAAAGCATCGAGAACATCTCCCGGGACCTCCGGGATAATGCCTTCAGCATCTCCCTGATCCCCCTTGAAAAGTCGGTGCTGCGCTTCCAGCGCCTGGTGCGTGACGTGTCGAAACGTTTTGACAAGAAAGTGGACTTTGTTGTGGAGGGAAAGGAGACAGAGCTCGATAAGACCATCATTGAGAAGATCGTTGACCCTATTATGCACATCCTTCGTAATAACATCGATCATGGGATTGAACTTCCATCGGAACGAAAGAAGAAAGGGAAGCCGGAGACTGGAACCATCACACTCAGGGCCTATCCTTCAGGCGCCCATGTAGTGATTGAAATTTCTGATGACGGCGCGGGGATCAACCTGGAAAAGGTCAGGGAGACAGCGGTAAAGAAAGGCATGCTTTCAGCTTCGGAAAACATTACGAATGATGAGTTAATGCACCTGATCGTATCCCCAGGATTTTCCACAGCCGAAAATATTTCCGAGGTGTCGGGAAGGGGTGTAGGAATGGACGTTGTAAATCAGAAGATCAGTGAGATTCGAGGGGAACTGGAAATGAAAACCGAGAAGGATATCGGAACAACGATGACCATCAAACTGCCTTTGACGATCTCCATCATCGACAGCCTGTTGCTAAAATGTGCCGGCGATTTCTACCTTGTGCCCCTGGCCGTGGTTGAGCGCTGCGCCGAAGTTAAGGCGAAGCAGATCCTGAAGGCTGAAAATAAGTATGTCATTCTTGCCGATGAATATATCCCATTCATCGATTTGCGAACCGAGTTCCTGATTGATAAGGAGCGCCCGGATGTACAGCAGATCCTGCTGGTGAAGTTCAGGGATATCGTGGTCGGACTTATTGTTGACGAAGTGATTGGCAACTACCAGGCCGTATTGAAATCGCTTGGTGCGGCATACCGTAAGCAGGAGATCATTTCCGGAGCCAGCATCCTGGGAAGCGGGGAAATAGCCCTGGTACTTGATGTCAGCCGCATCATCCAGGAATATTCAGCTCAAAATGAGCTGAAGATCAACGCCATGGCTTAGGATTATTCCTGCATCTGATTAAACTGTGTGCTGAGATTTCCTGCACTGCATAAACTATTCAAACAATTTTCTCCTTGCCTTGAAATAGTGACGCCCTATTTGGGCGTCACTACATTTCTTATGTCGAACTTTCAAAATATGGACTGCGTTCAGTAGACGAAAAATCGCAGCCTGGTAATTATTATCCTTCTGATTATTTGGAAAATAGCCGCAAGCTTTGCTATTATTGCTCAGATAATCATTTCAAACTCTATTGCAATAAAACTTGATTCAGCTTGAAAACACTACTAAAAAATGTTCAGGAGTCGTATCGGGAGGGCCGGCGACTGGTATGTCCCCTGATTGGATTTCCGGGATTACAAATGACGAACAGTACCATTAAGCTGGCACAGCAAAATTATGGTGAACACTACAAGGTCCTGCGCGCCCTGGTGGAAAAGTATCAACCCGACCTGGTTTTCCCCCTGATGGACCTTTCCGTGGAAGCAAATGCCCTGGGGGCCTATACCATTTTTCCAAAGGAAGACTCTGCTACTGTTTTAAAAGATGGTTTTTCAGCCGATGACCTGGAAAAACATTCCAGGATCAATATTGCTTCGGATACGCGCCTGTTGGGGTATGTAGAGACTGTCAGACTGGCAAACATCAGTTTTCCGGAGCAAATTGTTAAGGGCGCCTATGTTACCGGTCCGTTTTCGCTGATAGGGCTCCTTATGGGAGCCGAGGAAGCAGCGATAGCTGCTATCATGGATCCGGATACTTTACTAAGGCTTTGCGAATTTGCCGTGGAACGCATCCTCGAGTATATCCGGCTTCTTATCGGGGCCGGGGCGCAGGTCATTTGTGTCCTCGAGCCTACGGCAGTAATGCTTGGTCCTGAAGAATTTGAACGTTTCTCTGCGGCTTTTATCAGGCATATTGTCAGCAGTTACAAATATACCGGGGTGTCCATCGTGTACCATACCTGCGGGAATACCATGCACCTCATTGAGCAAATGGTCGGCGCACAGGTGGATGCCCTGAGCCTCGATTCACCTGAGGTTGGGGTAGCTCTTCCGGAAGTGGCTAAAAGGATCAGGGGAAATACGATCCTTATGGGGAATATCAATCCTACAGGGGCCATTTTAACCGGTAAACCTGAGGATGTCCATGCCGAGGTCACGGGACTGTTGCGTTCCATGGATGATTGCGAAAACTTTGTGTTAAGTACGGGTTGCGACCTGCCCCAGGAGGTACCTGTTGAGAATATACAGGCTTTCATGGATGCCGGAAGATCGTACAGGATCGGGAAAGGGTAGATGTTTCTATATGTTTGGTTTTTTATGGCTTCTGAATTCTGGATTCCGTCTCAATCAGAACGTTCAGCTCATCAACTCATCGCCTCCTCAACCCATGGGCCACCCTTTCGCCGAACCCATGGCAATTATGCCCAGACAGAATCGTTCCTCGGACGCCATAGGCTTGCCGACGGCGATGCCCTCGGACGCCATAGGCTTGCCGACGGCGACAGTTCATCAACCCCCTCAACCCATCATTCCATTATTCCACCATACAACCAACCAGGTTTGATCCCAACCAGCTGCAAAAAGATGAGCCGGGAGGGGTGCTTCCCTTTTCCCGGCTTACCGGCTCATTGAGCAAAAACAATTACTAATTGGTATCGTTGGTGTGCTGTTATTCTGTTTTCGATCCTGATTACGACTGTCTTTCTTTAAATTCCCCGACAACCTTTACGAAAATATAGATGGCCACGATTCCCACTAACAAGTGCAATGCCAGGGTATACATGACGTACTCCGGATGCCCCTGTTTTTCGAATGTTCCCATCAGACCCGTATAAACACCACTTATGATCGCGCCGATAAAGGTGGCCAGGAAGTTGGTCCCCATATAGAGCCCTGCCTTTTCTTTCGGAGCAATCCACATGATGTACTCCTGAATGCGCGGAGATGAGATCATCTCTCCGATGGCAAATAGGAAAATACCCAGGAAGACTAAGCCGATCGAGCCAGTCAGGGATATGCCAAGCAAGACAAACCCCGCTGCAGCAATAATAAGTCCAAGTAAGAACGATGGGATAGCAGCACGCTTTTCAAATATGCTTGATATGACCAACTGGAAAATAATGATAATAAAGCCGGTGTGCGAAATAGATTCTGCATTGATCATCCATACACCCTCATCATTCCTGCTGGATATTAGCTGTGTAAACCATTCGCCCAGAACCCCTTTAACCCCGCTATAGATGGCAGCGGTGTCCATATAATCATTGATGTATATGGGGATTACATTAAAGAAAGCCCAGAACGGGAGCCAGAAGAAGAGTCCTAACAGGATAATGAAAACCAGGAATTTAAGATCAGAAAGGGCTTCCCATATATCTTCGAATTTCTTTTTCAGCGAGATGCTTTTTATGATTTCTCTGTCAGGTTCCTTATAAAAGAGTACGGTGATAATAAACATGAGACCAATTGCAATTGCGGCAGTATAGAATACATAATCCCAGGACATGGCCCTGAGTTTTCCCATAACGATAGGACCGATCGAAGCACCCAGGTTGACCATCCAGTAGAAGATCCCGAAACCGAGTGTTTTATTCGTCGCGTCTGTGGAGACCCTTACCGTTGCTGAAATCAATGGTTTAAAAATACCCGCTGCGAATCCGATGGACAGCATCGTAATGGCAATGCCGGAAAAAGTTTTGGTAAGTATCAATAAAAGAATGGAGGGAATGTAGGCCAGGTAGGCAATAATAAGCATTTTTTTGAAGCCGTACTTATCTGCGAAAGTACCGGAGAAGAGTGGAATGAGGTAAGAAAATGCCAGGAATATGCTTTGTACCAATCCCAGGTCCCCCTTATCATATCCAAGTTGCCCCATGTAGATTCCGAAGCCCATGTAAATTCCATAATAGGCGAAGCGTTCAAGTATTTCGATGGTATTTGCTACCCAGAATACCTTGGGGAAAGGAGTTCGTTTACTCATAGTTCTAAGCTTTTCAGTTTTTCTAAAGATACAAATATTGAATTTATTTGTATGTAATGGGATGATATATGTCAGGGCAGGGAATACCTTCGGGAGAAGAGCTGTAAATCAGGACCGGGAATGGCAGCAATAATGGTAGTTGGCAGGAGAGATTTACAACTCATTGCGGCTATTCTGAATTGGCCCGGGGACGACTGCTGGAAGTAAAACCAAGGGCTGGTGTTTGCACAAGCCTACCCGGTGATTTTGAGGTGTTTTTGAATCAGCAGGATCAGTTCGTCAGGATTGACAGGCTTTGAAAGATAGCCATCGCATCCCGACTCGAGGATTTTGTTCTGCTCATCGGCCATGGCATAGGCGGTTTGTGCGATTACCGGGAATGTTAGGCCTGAACTCCGCAATTCCGCAATGGTTTCATAGCCGTTTTTTACCGGCATGTGAATATCCAATAGTACAAGGTCCGGCACTTTAGTGCTAACCATATCGATGAGCTCCTGTCCGTTCTGTGCATGTTTCAGGCTTACACCGTAGGGTTTCAGGAATTCTCTCATAAGAATGTATGATTCCAGCTTGTCTTCGGCAATATAGATCGTGTATTTTGCCAGGCTAACACGTGCCCTTTTCTTTTTAACAGACAGATCTTTTTTCTTTCCGGTTTGGTCAGAGCAGGGGAAGATAACGTAAAAAGCAGAGCCGATGTCAGCTTGTGATTCCAGGCTGATCTCACCTCCGAGTAACTCAACAAGTCCCTTGGTGATGCTTAGCCCAAGGCCTGTACCTTCCTCAAATTTGTTATCGTGAGCCTGCATAAACCGGTCAAAGATTGCTCCCTGCAATTCCTCGGGAATGCCCGCCCCGGTATCTCTGACATAGATTTTTATCATCTGCTCTTTCCCCCGTTGCAAAGCTTCGTATCCGAACTCAATGTATCCGCTGTCAGTGTACTTTATGGCATTTCCAACCAGGTTGCTGATAATTTGTTTAAACCGTACCTGGTCGGTTTGCAGGCAATACTCCTTCTGATGGTCGAGGGTCAGAAACAGACGCAGGTCTTTCTTCGCCAGTAACCTTTTATCCTGTTTAAAAAGCTCGAAGAGTTCCGTAAGCAGCTCGTTGACGCAATGCATTTCCAGATCTATCTTGAGCTGGTTTGATTCAATTTTTGAGATATCGATGATATCATCGATCAATGCCATCAATTGTTTGCCGGAATTTTCAATGCAGGAAGAATATTCAATGCGTTTCCCGGGAGTGATAGAATCCCTGCCCAACAGGGTCGAAAACCCCAGGATCGCATTCATCGGTGAGCGGATTTCATGGCTCATATTGGCCAGGAAGGCCGATTTGAGCCGATCGCTTTCCTGTGCTTTCTCCTTGGCTTTTTGCAGTTCTTCATTGATAGCTTTGATCCTTCTATTTTGTGCTGCAAGGTCGGTACTGTTTTTCAGGTCATCGATCAACATATTCAGGCCCATGGCCAGGGCATCCAGCTCGTCATTTTTTCCGGATAATTTATTTTGGACTGAGAAATCGCCCTGTGCGACACTCATGACATTCTCAATGAGCTTTTCGATTCTTTCTTTATCTGATAATTCTTTCACGTTTCAATCCTTTATTCCTGCAATCAGTGTTCAGCCTCTTCACGGCTTGAAAAAAAACGGGTACTGCTGTTTTTGGTGAAGTTCATGACAAATGAGGCAATTACCCTGGCCACCGGGTGTAAACCTACCAGGGCAACCTTACGCGTGCTTTCTCTCTCGCTGAGCTCTACCCAGACTGACCTGGCGCCGGGATGGTTTTTACCGCACTGGTTCAGGTCGATCAGGTAATTTATCTCTTTTGAGAAGCTCTCTGCAAGGATCTGATGATGTTCCCTGTGTTTCAGGGCTATTTTTTCAGTCTGCTCCCCGATAGCGATCACAAAGACCGTGCTGGGAGGAGCCAGAAATATTTTATTGGTACCAATCAAAAATTCAGACTCACTGACTTGTATTATTTCCACCCGATTTTTCATAGTAAGTATGGCAATACTTCAATCAAACTGTACGGCAAGCAATCCATCCATTAAGTTAATAAGATTTCTAAGAAATAATGCATTTCCGGTTCATGGAATATGCAGGATCAGTGATTTGGCATCTCATTCGCCTTTTTTAAGAAGGGCTGGTCAGCTCAACCAGCCACGGTTCCAAAAACCTATTTTTTTTACAACATAGAGCGTCAACATATACAGCCTTTAATTGTTGTTTAGCATAGTACATCAGAGGAACAGAGATGAAGCAAATTTTTCTGACATTTCAGGTAAGCAAAGAAGATGCCTTTCGGATTGCAGAAGCTTCCCACGAGCCACATACGCATGACAATGAGGAGCTTATTATAGGGATCGAAGGGAAGCAGGATCTTTTTATCGGCTTTAAGACTTCTCTCATCGGGGCGCCCCTCATCAGTTAGGGTGCAAAAGGGTAGGTGCCCAGGTTTATGCCAGGGCTATCGGACGGAAGATGGACTATGAAAATTGATAATTCAAACTTAAAAAACAGATACAGTTATGAAGACAGATGTTCAAACAGCAGTTAAGACAAAGTGGGTGTTGGATCCATCGCACAGCGAGTTACTCTTTAAGGTAAAACACCTGATGATCACAAATGTCAAAGGGGAGTTCCGCGATTTCTCTGCAACAATAGATGGTGAAGATTTTCTGAAATCGCAGATTGAGGCGGTGGTAAACACAGATTCCGTTTTCACGAATGAGAAGGACCGTGATGCCCACCTGAAAAGTGCCGATTTTTTCGATGTGGAGAACCATGGGCAAATGAAGTTTAGCGGTACCTCATTTAAGAAGGTGGATGATGTAAACTATCTATTAAAAGGTTTGCTAAGCATTAAGGGGGTGAGCAGGGAAATCTCCCTGGACGTAGAGTTCGGGGGAATAAATAAGGATCCCTGGGGAAATACCAAGGCCGGATTTTCTTTCGAGGGAAAACTGAACCGAAAGGATTGGGGACTTACCTGGAATGCAGCCCTGGAGACCGGCGGCGTGCTGGTCAGTGATGAGGTAAGGATCAGTGGAGAAGTTCAGTTTGTTAAGCAGGTATAATCCATAGGTGATGGAAAGAAAGCGGTTTATATGATGCTTTCTTTCCTGCCCCTCCTGTACGACGTGACAATGTAAAGGGTAGTGGAGGGAATTGGCTTCTTCAACGACCAGACTATTGCTGGTTCGCTCACCATGACTTCACTAAGGACCGGGTAGCGAACGCTTCGCCTGAAGCAGGTCTTCCTCATCTGATTGGCTTCGGTGCTTCTGGGTAGTTAGATCGTCACGCCGACGGCGAGCGTTGAAATCCCTATGCTGGCTGAGTGTCCTTACTTCTGCCAAAAGAGAACATGCCCCATCCGGATTTAACCAGCTATGCTGGTTATCCACCGAATGGGGCATGCTGTTATTGTGGAAGGATTTTTTCTTACATTCCTTTTTTATCCAGGATCTTTTCAATTTCGTCCATCACCCGGTTCATAGCCTTAATGGTGTTATCAAAAGCCTCGGAGCTGGTCATGTCGACACCTGCTTTTTTGAGGACCTCGATAGGATAATCCGAGCTTCCGGCACTCAGGAAAGTCAGGTAATCCTCGATGGCTCCCTTTTCCTTACTCAGCACCCTCTCTGCGAGTGCATTGGAAGCGGTAAAGGAAGTGCTGTACTGGTAAACGTAGAAATTGTAGAAGAAGTGGGGGATGTAGGCCCATTCCATATTGATATAGTCGTCCACATAACAAACGCCTTCATCGTGTCCGTAATATTTCTTTACGACATCCATATACATATTGGACAGCACTTCACCCGTCAGCGGAATGCCATTCTGTGCAGCTTCATGCATGCGCATTTCGAATTCAGCAAACTGTGTCTGACGGAAGAGAGTACCTTTGAAGCCGTCTAGCTGATTCATAAGCAGGGACAGTTTGACATCTTCATCCTTGATCGTCTTCATCATATGATCAAAGAGAAGTACTTCGTTGAAGGTAGAAGCCACTTCGGCGACAAAAATCGCATAACGTGAAGTTGGATAAGGCTGGTTTTTATTTGAGAAGTAGCTGTGCATGGTATGCCCCAGTTCATGAGCTACGGTGCTGACATCATCATAGGCGTCGTTGTAGTTCAGCAGGATGTAGGGGTGACCGTCGTAGAATGCACCGTTTGAGTATGCCCCGGAACGTTTGCCTGGGGTCGGATATACATCGATCCAGCGCTCATTGAAGGCTTTCTCAACGGTGGAGGTGTACTCTTTGCCCAGGGGTTTGAACGATTCCAGGATAATATCTTTGGCTTCATCATAGGAGTACTGCAGGTCAACACCTTCCACAACCGGTGCATAGAGGTCGAGGTACCGCAGGGTATCAACCCCCATCATACGCTTTTTAATGCTGAGGTAGCGGTGGAAGGCCGGCAGGTTTTTATTGACGTTATCGACCAGTGAAGTGTATACTTCTACCGGGATGTTCTTATCATCGAGGGATGCCTCCAGGGAGGAGTTGTAATTTCTGGCTTGCGTGATGAAAAGAGCGGCTTTTACCTGTCCGTAAAGCATTTCACCCAGGGAGGCCTGGAATTTCTGGTAGTTGTTCCAGAATGCATCGAATACCACGATACGATCTTCACGGTTCGGTGTTGCCCGGTACCTGCTGTATCCTGCAGACGAGAGTACAACAGTTTCTCCGGTGCTGAGGGTGACTTCCGGATCGGGCATCTCAGCATTCTTGAAGGTACTGTATATCGAGGCCGAAGTACCGATAGCCATTCCCGAGAGGGCCAGAATCCTTTCCTCAGGCTCGGTGAGGGTATGTTCCTGCTGACGGAACAGGTCCTTCAGGCTCATTTCATAGATCTTCAGTCCCGGTTCTTCAGCAATAAAGCCTTCAATTACGCTCCAGTCAACGCTAAGGATTTCGGGATTTACAAAGGCAACCCTGGCAGAGTATTCGGTAAATAGCTGCTCCAGCTCCTTGGTCATTCCGGAATACTTCATATCACGTGTATCCAGGTCGGAATGCATGTTGGCGTAAATAATCAGGCGGGTTGCTTCCTTGCCGATCTCCGAGGATAGATCCAGACAGGATAGCAGATTAGCTGCCGAGGCAGTGAGTTTCCCCTGGAACTTAGGTATTTCGGGCAGTTTGGCAACCAACGCTTCCTTGGCTTGCTGCCACGCTTCTTCTGATTCATATACATCAGTAAGGTCCCATTTGTATTGATCTTTAATTTCGGAACGGTCCACCTGGCCAATTCCATTCAACGAAAAAAGGCTAAGCAGGAAAGCAATTCCCGCTGATCTTAATAAAGTTCTTTTCATGGCTTTTTAATTAATAACGAATAAACTAAGCATTAGAGATTAATGGATTTTGAAAAATAAACAGGCAAACTACTAAACTGTTTAATCTTTTGCAATCGATTCTTAAAAAGTATGCGAAAAGTCATGTTTTTGAATGCGATGGAACCGGAATCTGCGAGACCACTCCCTCTCTCTAAACCTCAATAAGCTCAAAAAAATTCTTGCAGTGGCACTTGCGCAGGATATTTTGGCGATGCGTCTTTGCAGTAAGCGGAGAGATAAAAAGGTTCTCAGCAATTTCATCGGTGGTTAACCCTTTCCAGATCATCTGTACGATCTCCGTCTCCCGGGATGTCAGGTCATATTTATTCCTGAGATTTTTCATCCATTCATCCATTGGATTTTGTGTGCGTAGCAGGCGATCTATGGTCTGGCTCATTTCTTCGATATCTACCGGTTTTATCAGATAGTCAAAGGCAGCCTGTTTAATGGCATCAATGGCATATTGATTAAACGCTGTGACAAAGATAATTACGATTCTTGGGTATTCTTCCCGGATGATCTCCGCAAGTTCCAGTCCGTTCATCCCCGGCATTTCAATGTCCAGAAACAATACATCGGGGCGGTATTCCAAAATCGTATCGCGGGCTTTGGAAGGATCTGTAAGACTGCTTACAATCTCGATTACCGGGTACTTGCTGAGAATATCCGCAAGAAATTTGTTTGCTCCTGAATCATCATCAATCAGAATGGCTTTTAACTTCTTCATTTTTTACTGGAATTGAAAGTATAATTTTTGTGCCGACGGGTTTCTCTTCCTCATCATAAAGATCGACAATCCGGTAATTTATCTCAATACCGTCCAGTCTTTTATATAAGAGAAGGATTTCCTTAATCATCTCCAGGCCTTTACCCGCGCCAAAAGTCTGCAGTCTGGAGGCCGCTTCCCGGCCTATGCCATTATCCTCGATCCAAATCTCAAGACGGGAAGCGATCTTATGGGAGGTGAGGGAAACAAAACCGGTCCGGTTCCTCAGATTTTTAATTCCGTGCTTAAGTGCATTCTCTACAAAATTCTGTATCAGCATTTTAGGAACAGGCACCGTATGATAGTTTTCATCTATAGCAATATTGAAATCCAGCTTTTCCTTATACCTGAGCTTTTCAAGTTGCAGGTAGGCATTCACAAAATTGATTTCCTCCTTCAGAGGTATAGTCGTTTTGTGTGAATTCTGCAGTGTCCCTCGTATTAATTTAGAGATCTTGCCGAGGTAGGAATAGGCGTTTTCCTTTTCCCCATCCTGGTAGAAATTTGAAATGTTAATGATGGAATTAAAAAGGAAATGAGGGTCCAGCTGCTGTTTTACATTGGCAAGCTGGTAGTGCAACAGCTTTTTTTCATTCTCAATTTTTACTTCAATGCGGCGTCTTTGAAGTCTTGCCAGAAAACTAAACAGTGCCAGATTCACCAGGAATATAGCCAGAAAGAGGAAGTGTCTCAAAGGGTAGTACGGATTTTTATGGTAATCCATCAAGACATTTTGATTTCCGGTGAAAACCTTTAGTGCATGCTCATCGTCCTTCCTTACCATCGAAAAACTGAACGCTTTTGTTCCGGCATCAAGCTCGATTTCGACGGGGTGGGTATAATCGTTTTGCAGGATACACAGATATTTTCTTGCGGCCACAAAGATGTGTTCCTCCAGCCGATCCCCGTCGATATCGATGGAATGCCATTCGCTATGCCTGAATTTTTCATCCAGCGTAGTGATTATTTCTTCTTCTAAAAGCTGGTTCATCCTGCAGATTTCAAGGTCTTGTTTAAAATAGAACGAGCCCTTATTTTGTTTGTCAGCGGAGAGAAGTGTATATTTCTTAGCCGGGTCCAGTACTTTTTTCCTGGTCAGGGAAAGGGAATCTTCTTTCCACTGATAGATCCTTAATTCTTGTACATGGGAGCTTTGATCATGTTGTATGTAGAAGACTGCGAGGCTTTGTTTTCCATTTGCAGGGACCGGTAGCGTGATTACTCCTGAGGCAGCCTGGCAAAAGCTTTTTGGGGAGGCGAAGAAGTTCAATTCATGATCATAGATAAGCAGCCAGCTGCAGGAGTCTGAAATTTCAACGGGCTGCTTTCCATAATTATTCGGAGCATAGGTACTGCCCGTGATTTCAGGAATGCCATCCTGGTTAAGATCTGTTACCACGGCGTTCGTAATATTATTCCCCGGGTTAATTTTCTGAGCTATGATTCGATTTTCGGCAATATCGTAGATGAACATTTTGCGGGGGGATAAGGAGAAGCCGGAATGTATGGTGATCACCACATCCAGCAAGCCATCACCTGTCATATCCACCGGTTCGATGCAGTTTACAATCCAATCCTGGCCGTCATTGTGAAGCTGCACCCTGGAAAGCGCTATATTGATTCTCTCAATACCCTTGGCTTGCATGGGCTCTAAAATATTCAGGTATATGCTGTCAGAGTGGTATGTAAAGCCCAGGATCTCTCTGTAGCCATCCCGGTCATGATCCACCACGTTTATGCAGGCAAATTCAATCCATTCACCTTCCAGGTTCCAGGTTCTGATCAGCTTGGTATCGGGTTTCTCGATTACCACCCCTGGGGAAGAGAGGTTTTTTTTGCACCGGATGAACTCTGAAAAATTGTCACCATCCAGATCTGCCGAAACATGGTCATACAGTTGAAGGGTAGGCGTTGAGGATACCAGGCCCAGCTGATATTTTTTTACCGGGATCCGCATCAATGCATAAATCACTGCAGAAAAAAACAGGGATAAGAGCAGAACCAGCACTCTTTCCTTCAGGCGGCCTTTATTTATTAGGTGCTTCAACGTGGAGGATGATTTAGAATCAGGTGTTGTGCCATGAAGATAATAATTCTTCACAAAAAATATACATCAAATTCAGTATTGAAATGCCGCACCCTTATATTCTTAGTGGATATCCTTGGTGGATCTGCGCTTTCAGATTACTTAACAGGTATTATAGTTATTACACCAAGCTACATAGCTCCTTCGCTGTACCTGCCTGACAGCAGTCAGGACTTCGGTGCAAGCGTAAAGTAATCGCCAATTGATTTTAGAAAGTCAGGTTACATGAAGTAAGAATGATGAGTGTTGAGTGGTGATGGCTGAACCCAGAACCCGGCAACCTAAAGGGGTAAAAAAAAAGCAGGACTAAAAAATCCTGCTTTTCGATATAATTTTCGATAGAACCTTTAGTTCTTAACGATCTTTCTTGATATAATTCTGTTGTCAGCAAGAACAACCTGAACAATATAGATGCCTCCGTTGAGCTGTCCCAGGTCAATTTGAGTTCCGGGATTGTTAACCTTCATGATGAGGTTACCGGTGATGGAATAGACATTGGCGGAAGTAACTTTGATTTCAGATCTGATGGTGAGTAAGCCTTCAGCATCCGGTGGATAGATGACAACTGCATTACTCTTTGTTTGTTTGTTCAGTGCATCAGGGTTTTCCAGGGTGATGACATCACTGGCTGATGACACATTGTTGTATGCATCAGCAGCATAAACAATGTAGTCGCCGGCTGTCAGACCTGTAGTAGAGATGCTTGTTCCCGTGCCTGCGGAAGCTGAGGCAGTGGCAACAGCTGCATCGACAACGGTCGGATAATCTGCGGCTGTTCCGGCAGGAACCAGGTAAATCATTCCGTTTTCGCTGCTCGTTGCGGCAATGTTGTTTCCAATCATAACGGTACCGGTAGTTAAGCCGGAAAGTTCCGGGGCAGTAAGGTCAGTAACAGATATTACAGCGCTGGCAGTTGAAACATTGAATGCCAGGTCAATAGCATACACGATGTAGTTTCCATAGGCGAGGCCAACTGTTGAAAGAGCGGCAGGCACACCTGCAGAAGCTGCTGCATTGTCCACTGCGCCTGTAGTGATGGCAGTGTAATTAGCCGCAGTACCTTCAGGAACCAGGTAAAGCATACCGGATTCATTTGAGGTGGCATTGATTGCAGTTCCGGGTTCAACAGGACCTGCTGTCACTGCTGATAGAACAGGGGCAGTTACATCAGGGAACAGTACAACTGTGGATGCACAGGATGTGGCCCAGGATGAAGATGAACTGCTGTTGGAAAATGCGCGGATATAATATGTTCCGGCGACGGTCGTGGAAAATGTCTCGTCATTACTGCTGGTGTTGGTGCCACAGGTTGTCCCCTGCCAGTAGTAAATTACACCGGAAGGGGGAGTGCTCCTGGTAAGCGTTGCAACGTCACCTGAATAGGTAATGCCGGTAATACTTTGTCCAAATGCCGTTAAGCCCATAACGGCAAATGTTAGCAGGGTGGAAATACGTTTAATCATAGCTGAATTTTATGGTCTAAACAAAAATATGAAATACAAACTTAATCGCAAATTAATTTATTCGAAATCTTGACTGATTACTTTTAATTTATGTCGAATCCATGAAAGTCTTATGTAAATCAAGGCCTTACGAAGGGTATTTTTCCTGGCTCCCTCCGGACTTATTTACAATAAGTTTGTAAAAGGTGCTCCGTGGGGACGCCATCGCAAAGTTC
The DNA here is from genome assembly GCA_016931575.1 of Bacteroidales bacterium. Taxonomy (GTDB): domain Bacteria; phylum Bacteroidota; class Bacteroidia; order Bacteroidales; family UBA10428; genus UBA10428. The sequence goes on from JAFGEO010000099.1 coordinate 36,765, forward strand.
GGCCTCTTTCCAGCTTAGGCAGGCCTGTTCTATTTCTCCTGACTGAAAATAGGCATTTCCAAGATTGATGAGGTTGATGCAATTTCCCGGATCCAGATCCACCGCCTGCCGGTAGTCCTCCAGGGCCTGCCCGATATTCCCCTGTGAGCTGAAGAGGTTCCCCCGGTTGGAATAGGCTTGTGAGAATGAGGGAGCCAGTTCAATGGCTTTGTTGAAATCAGAAAGTGCCTGGAGGAATTCATTGAGGTTAAAATGAGTGATTCCCCTATTATTATATGCCTCTGCCAATTCCGGATTGAGGCTGATGGCCTTGTTCAGCTCAATCAATGCGGTTGTATACTCCTGTTGTGTATTATAAATATAGCCAATTTCGTTGTAAACCACAGCTCGTTCCGGCATCAGGCGTGCAGCTTCCCGAAAATCACGCAGGGCATTATGATACTCACCGTTTTCTGTATATAAACGACCCCGTCCGAAATAGGCATCGTAGCTTTCCGGAAAGACCATGATGGCCTTGGTGAAATCTGCCAGGGCTTCATCCATTTTCCCCAGGCTTTGATAAATACTGCCTCGGGTCAAATAGAGTTTAGCCCGGTAAGGTGCAATGAGTATGGCAGTTGAGTAGGTTTCGATGGCTTTTTCCGGCTGGTTAATGATTAGTTGAAGACTGCCTTTGTTGAGGTAGGCATCCAGGAAATAGGGATCCAGCTCAATGGCTTTGTTGAGGTCTTGAATCGCCAGGTAATTGCTGTCGATGCGGTGATAGGTCTGGGCCCTGTTATTGTACAGGAATTTATAGGAGGGATTTAGCTCAATGCCCCGGCTGAAATCTTTGATCGCCAGGTCATAACGCCCCAGGTGGTTATAGGCATTTCCCCGGTTGTTAAGGGCTTCGATAACGGTGGGGTCCTTTTTCAGAACATCGGTAAACAGGGTAAGGTCATCTTTCCAGACTTTTGTGCGCTGATGCGAGGCCACTGAGAAAACGATCACAATGAGCCCGAAGGCCGTCCATGCATAGTTCCTGACCTGTTGTTTTTTAATTCCGGTAATGAAAAAACTGAGCATAAGGCTCAATCCGATATAGGGGACGTAGGTGTACCGGTCTGCAACAACAACAACCCCCTTAATGGATACGAAATGAAGGAAAATACTAACGGGGAGAAGAAAAAAGAGCAGTCCGAACAGATATTTCCCGCAGGTTTTCCTGTACCTGACAAACAGGAAAATCACAAATGCAATCAGCAGGATGCAAAGGAGAAGTGCGATATAGTATTCCTGAGGGAAATGGCCGTTTAATTTCAAGGGGTAGGGAACGATGGCGGTGAGGTTTACCGGAAGAATAAAACGCAGGAGGTAAAAAAGAAGGGAATAAGATGCAAGAAGGGTTTTGTCCAGAAGGCTGTAGCTGAATGAAGGGTGGAGGTCCTGAACCAGTTTCCTGCCCTGGAAACCCATATTCGATTGCGTCCCGATTGTCAGGCGGTACACCTCGCTTCCGACAAACCAGAGCATGGGGATTTTTTCCAGGATCACCCAGAGTGTGAATCTGCGTTTCAACCCGTAATCCATCAGGAAAAGAAGGAAGGGGATCGCCACGGCAGAAAATTTGGAATGCCAGGAGAGGTAAAATGTCAGCATCCAGGCCAGCCACCAGATGACTTTCAGGTAAGCTTTCTCCGTTCGGACATAATAGATGTAAGCGTGCAGGCAAAGGAGGAGAAAAAAGGTATACAATACATCCTTTCGTTCCACTGCCCATGCAACAGACTCTACATGCATGGGGTGGATGGCAAACAGGATGGCCGTTATAAAGGCGATATCCCTTTTTCGAAACAGCCTCAGAATCAGAAAGAACAGGAGTACCGTGTTCGATACATGCCACAGTACATTTTCCGCATGAAAGTATGCCGGGTTCAGCCCCCATAGTTTGTAATCGAGCATAAAGGAGGTAAGGGTCAGTCGGGTGCCCCCCAGGCCGGTACGCTTTGTCCAGAGGGTTTTTACACCATCAACCGAGAAATCTTTGATCAGCTGGTTACTGGTAATATAGTAATTATCATCCCAGCTTCTGAATTTATTATGGATCGTCGGTGAAAATACCAGGGTGGTTAAAAAAACCAGGATCAAAACAATTAATGCATTGCTTCTGGTTATATTTGCGATATCTGGTAGTCGTCCTGAGAATTTTTGTTTCATACCTGGGATGCTGTGTCCGGATAATTTAGAATTGCATCAAAGATAACAAAACCTGAAGCATGCCAAGCCTAAGTATCGTTATTCCTTTATTCAATGAAGAGAAGAATCTGCCTTACCTGAACCAACGCGTTCACGAGGTTATGAAGGAATCTCCACTGGAATGGGAACTCATCTACGTTGATGATGGGAGCACTGATAAAACACTTGAAATCCTGGAAAGCCTTACAGGAAAAGACCCCTCGGTCAGGGCGATATCCCTTACCCGGAATTTCGGGCACCAGGCAGCACTTATGGCCGGTCTCGATCATGCTGCCTCCGATGCTGTTATTACCATGGACGGCGACCTGCAGGATCCACCTGAACTGATCCCGGATTTAGTGAAAAAGTGGCAGGAGGGCTACTCTGTTGTCTATGCCCGCCGTAAAAACTACCGGCATGATAACCTGCTGAAGCGATGGCTTTCCATGCTGTTTTACTATCTGATCAGGGTGCTGAGGATGACAACCGCTCCGAAGAATGTCGGAGATTTCAGGTTGATCGAAAAGAGGGTGCTGGAGGAACTGAAGATCATGAGGGAGCGGACGCGGTACCTCCGCGGGATGATCTCGTGGATGGGCTTCTCGTATGCTTTTGTCGATTATGAGCGTCCCGACCGGAAAAACGGAAAATCAGGCTATAGTTTTGTCCGCCTGATCCGACTGGCAATGGACGGATTCTTCAGCTTTTCGAGGGTACCCCTCCGGATAGGCTTGTTCCTGGGGATCTCCAGCATCTTCATCGGCCTGGGTTTTATGGTGTATATGATCGCCGATATCATCATCAACGATGTGTACTATCACCTGTATAAACTGCTTGTTGACATCATATTTATCTTTATCGGGTTTTTATTCATCCTGATCTGGATCCTTGGGGAATATATCGGACGGATATATCACGAGGTGAAGGGCAGGAACCTGTATATTGTGAACAGGAAAATCAACCTGGAAGAATAGCAGGGGAGGTAAATCCCCCGATTTTTCAGCTATGAGACTACTGATCCTTAATTACGAATATCCACCCCTGGGAGGGGGCGCCGGGGTCTGCACCAGGTACCAGGCTGAAGGGCTGGCGGAGCTGGGGCACCGGGTGACTGTGATTACCACGTGGTTTGAAGGGGAGGAGGATGTTTCCGGAAAAGGGAATCTTGAGGTGATCCGTCTCAGGTCGCTGAGGAGGAAGGAATTCCGTTCCAATCCGCTGGAAATGCTTTCCTGGGCGGTCAGGACTTACCGCTATATCCGTCAGCAACAACTTTTTAGAAGGATAGACATTGTACTTGCCCACTTTGCCATACCCGGGGGATTGGTGGCCCTGCCCCTGAAGAAACGTTTTAAGGTACCCTACCACATTGTCTCACACGGGCAGGACATACCCTGGTTTTCTCCCCGGGAATTGTGGTTTTATCACGCACTTCTGTACCTTCCAATCCGCCGGATCTGTCAGTCGGCTGATAAAATTACGGTGCTGTCCGGGAAGCGGCTGTCCGACCTGAACCGGCTTACTTCCGCAAAAAGGCACGACAGAAACCGGATAATTCCCAATGGCTGTGATACTGATTTTTTCAAACCTGATCCATCAGCAAAGGACCCCGGCGAGCTTCGTATTTTATTTGTCGGAAGATTGACCAGGCAGAAGGACCCCATGGTTTTTCTGCAGGCAGCAAGGAAATTGCAGGCCCCGGGTACCTCCTTTTCCATAGAAATTATCGGCGATGGCCCGCTGCGTCGGAAAATGGAAGCCTTTGTTAAAAAACACGGACTGGCTCCGACGGTCAGCTTTACCGGATGGCTTTCAAAATCGGAACTTCTGAAAAGATACCAGGCTGCCCACCTGCTGGTGGTTACATCCCGCCATGAGGGGATGTCGCTGGCTCTCATGGAAGCCCTGGCAACCGGGATGTATGTGATCAGCACACCGGTAAGTGGAAGTGAAGGGCTCATTGAATCCGGGATGAACGGGGAATTCATTGCCTTCGGGGATGTGGACGGACTGGTTTGTGAGGTGCAAAAATTCAGCAACGCAAAATCCCTGTCAGCCTCTCAGCCCGAACCGGAATTTTTGAGCAGTCTGCGCAAGCGGATAAGCTGGACGAATTATGTAAAGGCATACCACCAATTAATACAGGAATGAAGGTACTCTATCTGATCGATAATTATTCACTGGGTGGCGCACAGACCATCGTAAAGGGTATCCTGGAGCATCCGCAATCAGGGGATACAAGCTATGCATACGCCCTGCGGAAAAAGTTACCGCAACTTCCCGTAAACAATCATCTGGCAATCTGTGCCGGCAGCTCCTCAAAATACAGCTTCAGGCCCCTGCGTTTCCTGCGGAATTTTATCATGGAAAATGAAATTGAAGTCATTCATTGCCAGCTGCCCCGCTCCATCCTGATAGGCTACCTGCTTAAAAGGCGTTTTCCCCACCTGCGGTATGTGATCCATGAGCAGGGGGATGTTTTTGAATCTGCCCTGTATGCAAGGCTTCTCAGGATTTTCCGGCGCAGGGCCGATGGCATTCTTGCATGTTCCGAAGCTACCCGGGATATGCTCCGTTCCCGGGCAGGGATCCCCGGGGAGAGAGTCAGGGTGCTCTACAACTTTGTGGATACAAAGCGCTTTTCACCGGCTCCGCTTCAGAAGGATGGTACCTTCAGGGTGGCATTTTCCGGTCGGGTGGAGAGGCGCAAAGGGTGGAGGGAGTTTGTCCGGATGGCGGAATTTTTCCAGGAGGATGGGGGCATAGAGTTTCTCATGGCAGGAACCGGCTCCGAGACGGGTGAACTTGAAAAAATGCTGAAGGTGAAAAACCTGCCAAACCTGAAATACCTGGGGTTTATCCCTGATGTGGAGAATTTTTATCGCTCGGTGGGGCTTTTAGTTATACCTTCACATTTCGAACCTATGGGCATGGTGGCTATTGAGGCTATGGCATCCGGGGTGCTTGTTCTGGCGGCAGATGTTCCGGGTCTGAACGAGGTGGTCAGGCATCAGCAAAACGGATGGTGTTACCCCGTATTTTCGGAGGAAAAGCTCGTTGACAGTGTGAGGATGATACGCAATCTGCCCGCGGAAACTTTGAAAGATTTTCGAAACACCGCGGTACAGAGCGCTGAGAGCTTTTCGCTGGAGCACTTTCTTAAGGAACTGAATGTATTTTACAGGACACTTTCATAATATCAACCGACCACCGAATTGAGAACCGATCTGCAACATATCCGCAAGTTAACTTTTTTCTTCATCCTGGGAAGACCTCGTTCGGGAACTACCCTGTTGCGAACCCTGATGGATGCTCATCCCAATGTTATTATCCCACTGGAAAATTCAGGACTGATACACCTGTATTTCAAATACAGGAAGGTGAAAACCTGGAATGAAACGCGGTTGAGGGAAATCATCCGCGATTTCAGAACGCTGATCCGGGTGGAAAGCTGGAACCTTGATTGGGAGCGATTGGACAGGCAGGTAAAGGGAATGGCAGACCTTGATATTGGATTCACGGATATCATAAAGATCATCTATGGGCATTTCAACTCGGAATTTGAAAAGGAGGCCATCACCTGTTTAGGGGATAAAACCCCTTTCAATTCCTTGTATGGCGCGGAGATCTTTAAAATATTCCCCGGGGCGAAGTACATTCACATGCTACGTGACTACCGGGCCAACCTGGCCTCTATGAAACAGCACGATGTTTTTTCTCCGAGTGAGACCGGAATGCTCATGCAGTGGAAAAAATCTACCCGCCGGATAAGCCGTCTGGCTAAGGATCATCCGGAACAGTATCTGCAGCTCCGGTATGAAGACCTGGTCACCAGGCCCGAACAGTGCTTTGAGCAGGTATGCAACTTTCTTGGTATAGTATATCAGCCGGAATTGCTGGATGCGAAAAACCGACAGGCAGCCATTTCGAAGATCTATAACCAGGAATTTATCACCAATTGGCAGTCGGACCTCGCCGGGGATATCAAACCCGATAACATCGATAAATGGAAAAAGACATTGAACAGCGGCTCCGTTCGTAAGGCAGACTACATTGCAGGGAAGACAGGCATACCGTTTCAGTATCTGCCCGTGTACGAGAGGTTTAGCTTCGCCTTTATCATGATGACAGAACTGAAAATCTTGTTGTTCCGCCTGAATGAGGTCAACCGTCATATTTTCGACCGCCTGCCGTGGAAGTGGAAGATCAGGATCAAAAACCGTAAGGTGAAACTTATTCCCGGACTGATTATCCGATACCGAAAGCGATTTGAAAGAGACTAAGCCCATACTGTTCATTGCCCCGGTCGACTGGAACTATTATCCTTACCGCGACCAGGAACTGCCCGAGGCTTTATCCCTCCGGGGATACGATGTCGTTTACCTGAACCCTGTCCGATACAGTGGACATGAGGATGCCAGCCGTTTCACTCAGGTAAATATCAGGGATAAAAACGGGCACATCCGCGTAATCGATCGTTCAAGCCCCTGGCAGAAAGGATTTCCCGAGTTTATTCGTGAGAATATTCAGAATATCCGCGCTATTGCCCGGCATAAACCCGCAGCAGTCGTCAGCACCGACCATTTGATGGCTGTCGGGGCATGCCTCTACTGCAGGATCAAAGGCATCCGTTTTATTTTTGACGTCACCGACGATTGGGAAGCAGTTGACACGAGTCTTGCCGGGAAAGTGTACCGCCGGATAATCAAACCCCTTCTGGCCCGCTTCTCCTATGCGGTGTGCGCCAGCAGCCAGAGGCAATATGATAATTTCAGCAAAAGGCGCAGGACAGGAACTTACCTGATCTCAAACGGGGTTAATCCCAAAACCGTTGAAAGCCTGCAGGAACTTCCGGTAGTGACGGCTGAGGAGCGGGAGGTGAATTTTATCGGCAGCCTGCGCGACTGGTACGATTTTGAGATGCTTTTCCGGGTTTTCAGGCGGTATCCACAGCTGAACCTGAATATCTACGGTGACGGACCCTTGTATCCTCACCTGAAGGAAATGGCAGCCGGCATTTCCAACATACGTCTGAAAGGGAGCATTGAGAACCGCCATGTGCCGGGAATCCTGGCCAAAAGTCTTTTCGGTGTATTGCCCCTAAAAATGAATACGCTCAACCAGTCCACCTGCCCCATAAAACTTTTTGACTACTGGGCAGCCTCCAAAGCAGTGATTGCCTCTCCGCTGGCGGAAGTCAGAAGGGTAGGGGGAGATAGCCTCCTTTACGCCGAAAGTGAAGCTGAATTTACTGATGCCGTAAAACGCCTGCTGGAAGACAGTGCTCTTCGGAAATTGCTGGGTGGAGCGGGAAGGAAAAAGGTTGAACAGGTCCATAATTATGAATACATCACGCAGCAATTTTTAAAAATTCTGGAAGGGAAATAGGAGTGGAAAAGCGCAGCATATTTAACAATATCATGCGGATATTCTCAACGAATGTACTGGTGATCGTCCTGGTGGTCATTGGGGGGATCATCCTGCCCCGGCTTTTGAACCCGGTTTCGCTGGGGCGCCTGAATGCCTTGCTCGCCCTCGTAACCATTGTTTACAGTTTTACCTTCCTGGGCATGCGGTCCTCGCTCGTCATGCACCTGGGACGAGCCGGATTTGAGAAGAAGGATATCTACCGGGGTACCGCATGGATATTTCTTTTTTCCGTGTTACTCTCAATCCTTAGCCTGCTCTTTTTTCTTTTTTTCATAAGCACGGATCAATATTCGGTATGGATCATTGTTCTGGTCTGCCTGATCAATCCCTTCGAATTCCTGATCGGCTATATGCAGGGGATCAACCTGGCCCGCAGCAATATCGGGAGGTACAACCGGCTCAAGTGGATTCCCGGCCTCGTTTACCTGATGGCCATTGGCCTGTTCCTGGGGGTATTTCAGCTGCAGGTTAAAGGTGCCCTGATTGCTGCCATCCTGGCTAACCTCATTACGGTCCTTATCTACCTGAGGATCTCAAAGCCCGATCTGCCTGTATTCCGCCGGGGGGAATTCCCGCTGAAGGCAATAAAGTCGCTGGTAAGCTATGGTAGTCTTTTCGCCCTCTCATTTCTTATCACACGCCTGAACCACAAAATTGACATCCTCATCCTTAAGCGGCTTAGCGATCTCGCCGAAGTGGGTTACTATTCCCTGGGGGTTAATGTAGCAGAGATGATCTGGCAGATCCCCATTGCCGTTGGCATCATCCTGATGACACAATCGGCAGTGAATGAAAATCAGCGGCTGGTTACCCGCCAGGTATGTTCCTCCCTCCGGGTCTCCATGCTGGTAGTAGTGTTGGCCTCCCTGATATTGTTTGCATTGGCACCGGTACTGGTTCGACTGGCTTTTGGGGAACGCTATTTGCCTTCTGCGGGAATTATCCGGGCAATCCTTCCGGGTATTGTTTTTTTTGTCATCCTGAAGATTATCAACAGCCAGTTTATCGGCACGGGCAAACCCCAGTTAACCTTGCTAGCACTGTTACCCTCGCTGCTGGTAAACATCGGACTCAACTTCATCCTGATACCAAGGTACGAAGGGATAGGGGCAGCCATCGCCACCAACATAAGTTATTTTATTGCTTCCCTGTTATTAGTGCTGGTATATGCCCGAACCTTCCGGGTTCCCTTTGTTGAGATCTTCAGGTACCGCAGCAGTGATTTTTATTTTCTGAGGAAGATACGGTTCTGAGAGGGTTGCAGTTCTTGTTCCTCCTCCTGTTCATAATTGCTTGCGCCCGGCAGGGCCTTTTCAGCAACCTTCTCTGTGACCCGGTGTATTCCTTCCTGTTCCCTGTGGTAAAAAAACAAGTGTATTCGGATATTAGAGATCAACTTCCACTATATTTGAACTCATAAATGCACAGATGAAGGATCCCATGTCAACGATCAGAAAAGTGTATATTGCTTCCAACGGATGTAACCGTCGTTTGCTCGATGCCGAAAGGCTTGAGCGGTATTTTAGGGCAAATGGCTGGCTAATCACCGACAGCCCGAAGAATGCCGATTATAAGCTGTTCTTCGCCAGTGCCCTCAATCGTGTACGTATCGATGAATCCTTTGATATCATTTCCAGGCTTGCCGGATTTCCCGGAGAGACCATCGTGCTGGGCTGCCTGATGGAAGTAGCTCCCTATGAATTCAGTCAGCGCTGGGATGGTAAGGCAATTGCCGTTAAGGATATGGACGCGATCGATCAGGTTTTTTCAGACTTCAGCGTAAAGTATCGCGACATACCCCTAAGCAATACCCCGATGCCTTCGCGTAATATCTATAAAACAGTCAGTCCTTCAGAATTCATCAAACAAAGGCTGTCCCTGGCCATCTCCCCTGCACGCCTCGGGGATAAGGTTTACAGCTATTTTAATCGCGAAAAGAAGGAGAATTACCAGTCTACCTTTATCTGGGTAAGTGCAGGTTGTCCCAATAAATGTTCTTTTTGTGCCGAACGGAAAGTGGTGGGCGACCTGGTAAGCCGTCCCATGAACGATATTGTTAATGAATACCGGAAGCTGCTGGAGGCAGGTAAAAGGAGCTTTGAATTTATAGGCGACGATGTGGGTTCCTACGGTCTGGATACCGGTACCCATCTTCCGGATCTGATCAGTCGGCTGTCTGAGGCAGATAAAGGATATCAGGTTAACTGGGTGATCAAACACCTGCATCCTAAATTTGTTATAAAATATCAGAAAGACCTGATTCAGGTCGCAAAGGACGGAAAAGTCAAAGAAATCATTTGCTGTTTCCAGAGCGGGAGCAACCGACTCTTAGAGCTAATGAACCGGCAACATACCATTGAGCAGGTCATCGACACCCTCACCGATATCCGCAAGGTGCTGCCGGAAATTAAGCTGGCGACCAATATTATCGTGGGCTTTCCGACAGAGACGGAAGAGGAATTCGACCAGACTTTGCAAGTCTTCGATAAGGTGTACTTCGACAGGGTACATATGATAAAATATTATGATGCGGAAGGTTCCGACTCACATACGCTCGAGCCGAAAGTATCCGGCGAAGCAATTAAGGCACGTATTGCCAGGGCAAAACATTTTCTTAAAAAGCGTAACATTTATTTTCAAACACGGGACTGATCCATGCAGCGGAGAATAGCCATATTACATGCCCATAATACTTATAATAACGGATCATTCATGATGCTGTTGAATTTTATGTGGTACTATGTGAAGCATGCCCCTCAGGGCAGTGAGATCAGTTTTTATATTGAACTCGATGGGGAGGATAACTTTCGCCGTGTGATGGACCATATCGATTTCACGGCCTTTCCTGATAAAGAGGTGCATATTGAGAAGCTGCCATTGCGGATCACCTCAGCAGACGATTCCCCATTACTGGTGAAACTGTTTCGACTGTTCCCAAAATTTTTCCGGCACCCCCTGTTTTTCAGGAAGCTGGGAATACGAACCATCGTTATTCTGGGTGGTGACGATATCAGTGAGTACTATAAAAGATGGATGATCCTGTCCGACCTTTACCGTATCCGGCGATATACAAATAGTTTTAACACCATCCTCGCCGGACAGACTATTGGACCTTTTTCAGGTTACCGTGGAAAACTGGCTGGCTGGTGCCTTAGGAAAGCCATCCATTATACCCGCGACCCGCTGACCAGGGATTACCTGGTCAATACGCTGCATGTGCCTGAAGAGCGGGTGCATGAGGCTGCAGACCTGTGCTTTCCCGATCTGCCCTTCCAGGAGGAGGGAAAAAACGATCTTGCGAACTATCACCTGAGCCCCAATCATTACATCACCCTGGTTCCGGGAGGCTTCATTTCGCTTTACACTAATGATGCAAAACAGTATATCAGGGCCTGGACATTCTTCCTGAGGCAGTTGCTGAAAGACGAAAATTTCACCCGGTACAAGCTGCTGTTGCTTCCGCATGTAACACGCCCCGAAGATGACCGGAAGATGATCCGGGAAATCATGGATGAACTGGCTCCCGGCGTAACAAAGGGCCGTGTCATTGCCATAGAAGAAGAACTGTATCCACAGGTGCTCAGGCAGATACTGGGCATGGGCTTCTGTACCATTAGTTCACGAATGCATGCAGCCCTGTCTACCTTTCAAATGCGAAAACCCGCCATAGCCCTGGGCTATTCTGTGAAATATTCAGGGGTTGTTGGCGCATCGCTTCAACTGCCGGCACTGGTGGTAAATTGCACGGCCAGACTTTTAAGTCAGCCGGAAGAGTTTGCATCTGAAGTGATGTCGAGGCTGAGGCTCGTGGCTTCCGGTTATACTGAATTGAAGAAACGTCTGGATAAAAGGATACCCCAACTGCAAAAACTTGCCGAAGAGGAATTGGCCGGCATAGTAAGCATTTCAGGGAAATAATGGATAATTGGCATGCGAAGAAACCATCTGGAAGCAAGTCTGGCAATTACAACCACCGTGGGTTGCAGAAACCTTTGCACTTACTGCCCGCAAAAAGTTTTCCTGCAGGCCTATAAAAAACGCTCTGACATTACCAGCATGTCGATGGAAACATTTGTCCGGTGCCTGTCTGCTCTGCCCGGGGACCTCTGTCTTTCTTTCTCCGGCTTTTCAGAACCCTGGCAAAATCCCCGGTGTACCGACATGGTCCTGTATGCTTCTGAGAAAGGCTTTCCGGTGAGGGTAAATACCACCCTGATCGGTTTGCAGCCGGAAGACATTATCAGGATGGCATCGGTTCCCTTTCTTAAGTTTGTAATCCATCTACCTGATGATCAAGGGCAAACAAGGATCAAGGTGGATGAAAACTACCTGACGGTGGTGGAACAGCTGGCATCGTCACCTCTTTCCAACCTGTTTTGGAAGTTTCACCGGTCATCCCCGGGAATCAACATCCATCCCGGGGTGCTTCCGCTCCTCGACGGACAGGGGAGCAGGATGATGCTTACCGGGCTGAATAACAGGGCCGGGCACGTGGACTCCGGAACAGCACGTAAACTTCCAAACAAGGGGAAGGTATTGCAGGATTGCCAGGACTTTCGTCACAATATCCTGCTGCCGAACGGAGAAGTAGCCCTGTGCCATATGGATTGGTCGCTAAAGCACATACTCGGGAACCTCCTGGAGGAAAGCTATGCCCAAATTCATGCGGGGAAAGAATTCTCCCTGTTGAAATCAGGTCTGCCGGATACGCGGTCCGAAATTTTGTGCCGCTCCTGTGAGAAGGACATCGTGAAGCGCAGCCTGGCGCAGCGCATGTTCCGGTATGTATCCAAACAACTTACAGGCTATCGGGATCCGTATTGACAACCCCCTCGCAGGTTTCCCTGCCGGTAGTCATGTTCTCAGAATAAAGGCTTACTTAATCCTCCTCAGGCCGAAGTAATATTTCAACTCTTTCTTGCGGTAATGAAGTTGCCAGCTGATTTTTTTGGTTTTCAGGCAGTAGACATTCCTGATGTTGAAATGTTCAAGGGTACCGCTGCACATCGGACAGGGTTCCCAGGATGTCAGGAAGATGAGTTTATTCAGGTCGAGTTTCCGAAACTCCTGAAGTGTCATATGATCCAGGATACTTTGTATGGCATTCATTTCTGCATGTCCCAGAGCGTTATGCTGATGTTGTATTGAATTGATTCCTGAGCCGATAATGCGGTCGTCATAGAGCACTAATGCTGCCGTAGGGAACTCCCCCAGACTTTTGGCTGAATCCGCGAGCTGTCGGAGCCTTTCAATATATTCTGGCTTCACTTTTACCGCGGGTCTGATATGCACAAGAAATACGGGTGCCAGGTAGAGCAAAGCGATCAGGAGCAAAACAATACTGCTCCTGATCAGGGTCTTCTGATAGGGTTTCATCTGAGTCGGAGTAAGAGTTTATAGGATATTTTCATAAAGTAAGGGCACTCATACAACAGTAGTTTCAGCCTGAATGGTATTTGCCCTGCAAAAGACAGGGGGGTATAAACCAGTAGTGCGAGCCAACGCGCTGCACCGCGCAGGCTATCCTCCAGGTGATAGCTGTATTTTTCAGGGAGCCTTCCGGCCAGCACTTCACAGCGCCGGATAGTTTTTAACGGAACCGCCTGTTGCCACATTCCGATGCGCGAAGTGTCAAAAGGGTTTTTCAGGCTCCCGTGCAGGGTGCTGAAGGTTTTGTCCTTATACAGGCTGTCAATATTTTTATGGTAGCTGAGCATGGAAGGGAGGAATTCCAGTGAGAGGAAGTCGCAGAGCCTCCGGACTTCCTTTTCCGGTTCGTTGACCAGGTCTTCGAACCGGAGGGTGATGAACCGCCCGGGATATTTCTTTTTTACCCTTTCAATTACCTGGTTATAAAACTTCCAGCGACCGGTGGCAATACAGGGATTGGCTGATTCCCCCAGTGTCTTGTGCGAGCGGGCGATAGAGCTTATATTGTCCCGGTAATCCCTTACCAGGTGGATGAAACGGGCATTCGGAAATAGCTTCAGCAGCGTTTCGGTAAAAAAACTATACCGGGGATTTTTGTCGCCGATCCATTGAATGTCCTTCCTGTCCGGGACAGGTTTTATATTCAGATAGATCAGCTTACAGATGTTGCTGAAAGATAGTTCTGAGGCATGGGCTTGCAGGTCCGCTGCAAATTGCACCTTATCCAGGTCGGGTGGCTCAAAACCATGTTCGAGATCGCGGATCAGTTCGGCTGCATGCTCAGGTTTCCAGCTCTTCCGGCCATGGTACCTGTAATACAGCATCTGAACAAAACGTGATTCCAGGGGAACTTTTACCTGTGGGTGCGCATCGAACACCGAACGCAGTAGGGTGGAGCCTGAACGTCCGCGGCCAATAATGAAGAAAACCGGAAATTCTTTCAGGGAGCCTTCCATGCGGATTTGGTATGATGGTTCAAATTCGGACACTGCAATATATGCTTTTTCCTGAATTCATTCTACCGGAATGAATGTTAATTATTAATGGATTAAAATTCATTTAGATAAACTAATTTCAACTGGACCAATTGTTACGAAATGAAAAAAGACTTGTTTTTACTATTCATTCTGATTGCGATAGGCCAATATGCCTCTGCACAGAATGACAAAATCCAAAAACAAAAAATTAATTTTTACTGGAATAATTTTGATCAGACCTATGCAGGATTTCCCATTATTGACGAGGGCGGCTTAAAGACCTCACGGGAACAGTATCTTGATGAATCAGGATCAATCACTTTTGTTGTGAATACGTATAAGATCGTGAACAATTCGGAGGAAAGTAAATTCCTGGATATAGGGATTGAGCTGGACAGTAAAGCAGATTACTCCATCGAATTTTCCGCTAAGGTCAAAGGTGACCCCAACAAGCTAAACCTATTTAGTTTTGCTGAATGGAATAGCACTAAAAGGATGGTCTTCCAGTTTAATGAAGTGGGCTATGGATTTGGAATGGTCGATGGGGAATTCCATCCGGTGATCCAGGCAAAGCCCGTTTCGCGTTTGTCTTCAGATGATTACAATGAGTACACCATAAGCAGGCTGGGCGATAGTCTGTACTTCTATATGAACAGTACACTGATTGATGCTGTCGGGAATGCTAAGAGTTTTGGCAACCTTATGAGTTTTGATATTTTACCACACACCGAAATCGAGCTGAAAAGGTTCTCTCTCGCCTATTATTACAGACTGATACCCGGACAGGATTCCGAGGAGGATTACAAGGACCTGAATAATCTGGCGACAAAGGTACCCCTGGATAATTCTGCCTGGTTTACCATTCTTTCTCAATCCATGGAAGAGTTTACTATCAGCGATGTCACACGCTGGAAATGGGAAGATGCCGGCGGTCTGGTATCTGAGATAAAGAACGGGAAACTGCACATTGAAAATCATTCAGGATCATCAGTGGCGGTGTGGACCGAAAAAGCGCTCGACATGACGAAAAATTTTGAAGTCCAGGTAATGATGCGATGTCTGAGCTCACAATCTCAGTCAGTTAATTCATTCTTCTGGGGAGGGAATGCCGACGAAAGATACTGCTTTGGATTCAACGATGCAGGCTTGGTCAAAGCTTACACAGATGCTTTCTTTTCTTTTGAAACCTTTTTTGATTTTACCTCTACGGGATATGCAGATTTGTGTGGAAGTCAGGATAATCAGATTCTTATAATCCGGAAGTACAAAGATTACTATGTTTTCATGCTAAATAAGACAGTAATTAACATTTCAAAGGTGATACCCCTCAAAGGAGACAGGATCGGTTTTCAGATCGCTGATGGAGCCGAGATAGAGGTTGACCAGATAAAGATCAGTTATTTCGAATAGCAGGTGTTCTGAATTAGAGTAAATGAGCCCTATTGTTCAGGGTAGATTACCACAATATTGTTCTTGTTGAACGATGCCATGGTCAGGTTCATGATCTGCTCAAAAGATTTACTGTAGGAGATGGATTTTTTTCTGGCATTTACAAAAACCAGCAGTTCTGACGAGGAATTCCGGAAAATATTGCTTACTTCCTGCTGGCTTTCAAGCTCGTTTATTTCAAAATATTTTGCATTGCCGGTCCGTTGCATATGGTGTTTCAGGGCTTCAAGGGTTTGAGAGGAGTTACAGTTAACAGCAATTTTCAGTTGCAGTTTTTTTACCAGGATGACCAGCGTATCGATCCAGAGGTTGAAGCCCTTTTCATATTGGGCATTCTCTGCACACAGCAGGTGGATTTTTCGCACCTGTCTGAAGCTGGAAGGGGTTTTCAGCACCAGGACCATGCGTTCCGTCTTGTTAAGCAGGTTGTTCAGTACACTCCCGAAGAGAATGTGGAAAGGGGTCTTTTGCTGGTTCCATCCCATCACAATGCCCGTGGCCACTACTTCTTCTGCCGCCCTGACAATGCCGTTGGTAACGTTGTTGTCGATCCTGGAGCTTGGTTCAAAGGCGAGATCTGAATGCATGGATTTGATAATCTCGCCTATTTTCTGCTGATTCTTCCCGATCTCGTTTCGTACCTCGCTCTGGTCCGTGAAGATGGTCAGTGGATAGATCGGTACATTTTTGTCTTCCTTTTTGATCAGGGAGGCAAATTCAAGCAGGTGCTCCATACTGGACGGATTGGCCAGGGGGACAATGATCTTTTGTTTGTGCTTCGGATCCCCCTGCAGGTTTTCCTCTTCAAATAAGATCTTCTTGCCTGCTCTTTGGGTGATGTAGGAGCTGCTGATGCTGGTTACCAGGATCAGGATCACGGTATTGTTCAGGATGGGCTCCGGGATAAATCCCATATTGAACCCGATCAGAATGATAGCGATGGCTGAGGCAGCCCTGGAGACGCTCAGACCAAAAACCAGGTTGGTTTCTGTTTTCGAAATATTGAAAAAAAGCCTGGAAATCAGCGCAGCAAAATATTTACCCGCAAATGCAGCGACGATCAGGAAAAACAGGTAAACGAGCTGAACGGGCTGGTTCAGGTAAACTTTAAAATTGGCCAGGATGCCTATCGAGATCAGGAAGAAGGGGATGAAAAGATTGTTCCCGATAAACTCGATTCGCCTATATAATGGAGAAGAACTGATGATCAGCCGGTTTAGTACCAATCCACTGAAAAAGGCTCCCAAAATGGGCTCGATCTCCAACAGGTAAGCAACAAGCGCGGAGGAGAATAAAACAACAAGAACAAAAATGTACTGTACCCCCAGGTCCCCTTCGTATTTATTCAGAAAAACCCTTGATAAACGTGGGATAAGCAGCAAAACCACAAAGAAAAACAGCAGGAAATGGAAACCAAGCAACAGGAGACTGTCCGGTTCAAATCCCTTGTCGGCAAAGTTGGTGATCAGTTCCATGGCAACAAGTGCCAGGATATCGGCAATAATGGTTGCCCCGACAACCACGGTGACAATGGATTTGTTGATGATCCCCAGCCTGCCCAGCAGGGGATAGGATATGAGCGTGTGGGATGAAAGCATGGCAGCGATCAACCAGGATGCAACAACCTCATAACCCAGGATATACCTGCACACCAGGTATCCCAGAATAAAAGGGATAACAAACGTGGACAACCCAATGAAAACACTTTTAACCTTGTTCTCGATGAAATCGATCAGGTCGATCTCAAGTCCGGCAAGGAACATGAGGTAAAGCAGGCCCATGGTTCCGAGCAGACTGAATTCAAGGTCGGGAGAAACGAGGTTGAAGCCATGCGGACCGATAATGGCCCCGCTAACCAGTAAACCGACAATCGATGGGATGCGCACCCTTTCGAAAAATACGGGCCCGATCAGCAGGATGATCAATACCAGCGTAACGATAACAACGGGTTCCTGAAAGGGGATATGAATTGACAATACTGTCATAGGCGATGTTGAAAGCTATTCCAAATTTAATGAAATATGTCTGGTATTTTTAGTTGGCAGGGCAGGAAATAATTTTAACAATGATTACTACAGTTCGTGGTGTTACCTTTTTTATTTCCCATCGTCTAAATGAAAAACTTTTCGGGATGAAAATTCTGGGATTGCTTTATATCATGTTGCTTATTCCCGGAATGGAGTCAGGTTGCAGCAGTATGCCGGAACCGGCGGCAGTTGTAACACCCAATACGGCTACACAAAGTCAGGGGCTTGTCTATAAAATTTCTGATGCACTTGATTTAAACGGGTACATCGACTCCAAAGAAAACGGAGGTCGATGGGTCCAAAGAGTATTCCCGAGATTCAGGAATTACCTGAACGGCGAAATTCAGGGAGAGAAGGCCTGGCAATGGACAACTGGACCGGAGAGCACAAGTTTTCTGTCAGGTTCAGATTTTCATGCCGGCCGGTTTGAGGGGCGGGATATTATACATCCTTTTCATTCCTTCTGGTAGTTCATATCCTTTCCTGCAGGGGGCTTTTGCCCGACTGCACCGGGCCATTGCGGCCTCAAAATACTTAGTTCTGTTGCTAAAACTTTAAAATTATGGATATGAACATGATCCTGGTTATGCTGGGTGTTATCCTGGCGGTAGCCGGACTGGCAATATATGCCAGAAAAAGAAACCGTGACGAAGAAAGACGAAAAATGGAACCTCTTCATAAGTTTGCAGGGGAGAACAATTGTACGATTTCAGGATGTGATTCCTGGGACAGGACGCTGATAGGAATCGATGACAGGGAGATCAATACCTTATTTTTTATCCGCTCGCTACCGGACCGGGAGATCCGCCAGGCTATCAGGCTCTCTGAAGTGGTTAGTTGCAGGCTCGTAAGGGCTGAGAGGGAGATAAAAAGTGATCAGGGGTCCCACAAGATTACCGAAAGGATTTGTATATCCCTTGTCTTTCAGGAGCCCGGAAAGGAAGTCTTCCTGGAATTTTATAATGCCGGTTACGACAGGCTGACCCTTACTGATGAATTGGTGCTGGCGCAAAAATGGATCGGGATAATTAACAGCCTGCTCTTTACCAACGAAAGGTGGAAAACTGCAATGAAGGAAAGTCCAAAACAAGGCATTCCCGGGCAGACAAATACGGTCAGAAAAAAGGAAAATTCCGGCCAGCACATTGTGAAAGGCCCGAAACCCGACAGGAAAGCGCATGCAGTTTAGCCGGAGATCGACTTAAGACGGGAGGAATAAAGCTTAATCCGGCAAGCAGGAATGATCTTGAATGGCTTTGGCCGCCTGTGATCTGCCGATAGGCCGGGTTAAGTTTTTTCATCGTCAGCCTATCCGCAGATTATCATGATCAGTATTCTGTTAATTACATGGCTGGTGCGGGGCTTTCGCTTTCTTGTCTCTGGTTGATGTTCAGAAGGTTCCGCAGGTAATTGGTACTGGCAGAAGCCTGGCAATATATGTCCGGGCCGGCTTAATTTTTAAATGATTGTTACCATTGGACCTTGTAACGTCTCAATAGAAATTTATAACATGTTAGTATCCGTATTACTTTTGGTGCTTGGGTTCGGGATCCTTATTAAGGGTGCCGACTGGCTGGTGAATGGATCTGTGTCCATTGCCAAGCATTACCACGTTTCAGAGCTTGCTATCGGTCTGACCATTGTAGCCTTTGGCACCTCGGCACCCGAACTGGTGGTAAATATTGTTTCCTCCCTGAACGGTTACAGCGATGTGACGATGGGAAACGTTGTGGGGAGCAACCTCTTCAACCTTATGTTGATACTGGGACTGACCGGGGTAGTTTATCCCCTGGTGGTACAGGTAAGAACCATCTGGAATGAGATCCCTTTTTCTTTGGCAGGAGCTATTATCTTGCTGGTCCTGGCAAATTATACCTTCAGCGGGGAAAGCCCGGAGAGCCTGAACCGGGTCGACGGGATCATCCTGTTGCTCTGCTTCATTGGTTTTATGGGATACATTATAGTCAATCTGCGCGACGGAAAGGAGACTTTGGAAGCTGATTTTAAGATACTGAAACCATCTCATTCAGTTGTTCTGATCGGTGTAGGATTGATAGCGCTGGTCCTGGGCAGCCGGCTGGTGGTGGATCATGCGGTCAAAATTGCTGAAGTCCTGGGTATCAGCGAGAAGATCATCGGGATCACTATCGTATCGGCCGGAACCTCTCTCCCTGAGCTGGTTACCTCCGTTGTCGCTGCCCTTAAAAAGAGGAGCGATATCGCTGTCGGGAATATCATCGGATCCAATATTTTTAATATTTTTCTGATTTTGGGTGTCAGCGCTGTGATCAGTCCGATTCGGTATAATACTTCGTTCAACTTCGATATCCTGGTTCTGACCGGTTCCACCGTCCTTCTTTTCGTTTTTATGTTCAGCGGTAAAAAACATAAACTCGACAGGTGGGAGTCGATCCTGTTTTTAGTTGCTTATGTAGCCTATATTGTTTATCTGTTACGCTAAAAAGATACCGGGAAGATGGATATGCTGTGTCTCGTTCTGCCTGTTCATGAACCCCTGATGGTTTTCCTCGTGTTGGTTACCATTATTTTCCTGTCACCCTATTTTTTTCGAATGATCAGGGTTCCCGAAGTTGCCTCATTTATTGTGATGGGGGTACTGGTCGGGCCCAACGGTTTCAATATTTTACCCAGGGATTCCAGCATCGAACTCCTGGGAACTGTCGGATTATTGTATATCATGTTTATGGCAGGCCTCGAACTGGATGCAGAAAAGCTGAAAATAAGCCGGAAAAGCAGCCTCATTTTCGGGATGCTTACTTTCATAATTCCCTTCATCCTGGGCTGGTTTGTGTCTAAGAACCTCCTGGGAATGGAGAATGAGGGAGCCCTGTTAATCGCCATAATGTTTTCTACCCATACGCTGGTCGCTTATCCAATAGCCAGAAGACTGGGCATTAACCGTGACCTTTCCGTTCTGACAGCAGTAGGGGGGACCATCATTACCGACATCCTGGTTTTGATGATCCTGTCAATGGCTACACAGGACCCCGGAAAAGATACCTCCGGCTTCGGCTTCATAAAGCTGCTACTCCTTTTTGCAGGGTATACCTTCACGGTCTTTTATACATATCCCAGGATTGCAGGCTGGTTTTTCAGGCACATTAAGCGCGACCGTACAGTGCATTACCTTTTTCTGCTTTTTATGGTTTGTCTGTCTGCTTTTGCTGCAGAACTGATTGGGACGGAGGCGATCATTGGGGCATTCCTGGCCGGATTGGCACTGAATAAAAAAATACCCAGGAATTCCTTATTGATGCATCACGTGGATTTTGTCGGGAATATCCTGTTCATACCGGTATTCCTGATTGGGACAGGCATGCTTATCAATACGAGGATCCTGGTTGCCGGCACGGACATTTGGTACCTTACCCTCATCCTAATTCTGGCTGCTTTTACCGGAAAATGGCTGGCAGCCCTGATTACCCGGAAGCTCCTTCGGATGAGTGCCCTGCAGGGCAGGATCCTTTTCGGCATGAGTGCCTCTCACGCTGCGGCCACCCTGGCGGTGATCATCATCGGACTTGAGAAAAAGCTTATCGATATTCAGGTATTCAATGCTGCCATCCTCATTATCCTGGTTAGCAGCCTGGCAGCCTCGATGATTACCGAAAGAGCAGGAAAGAAGCTTGCCCTGACCATTATACACAGCAAGGAATCCTTTCCGGGCTGGAGGATCCTGGTACCCATTGCCAACCCGCTGAACATGTCAAACCTGGTCAGCCTGGCACATTGCTTCCAGCAGACAAATCAATCCGAGCCGGTTTACCTTCTGAATATCCTCAACGAGAAAACGAGCACGAGGGAGCACATCATCAATACACACAGGACTATTGAGAATAATGTATCCGATTTCAATAACCTCCATGAGAACCTGAAAGTGCTTACACGGGTCGACCTGAATATTTCCAGCGGGATCATCCGGGTGGCCAGGGAATATATGATCACTGATATCGTCCTTGGAATCGGCGATGTTCGAAATGCCTCCGAACGCATCTTCGGATCAGTTCTCGATAATCTCATGAAATCAGAACAAAACCTGTTTGGATTGAAGGTGACGACACCTCTTAACCAGCTCAGGTTTATGCGTATATTTGTACCTCCTTTGCTTATGAAAGATCCCCTGTTTCCCGGAATACTGGGAAAGATTGCCAAACTCTCGGCAAGTCTGAATTTCAGGGTCATTTTCAGTTGCCTTCCCGGAAATGACCTGCCTGCCCTGAAAAGTATGTTTTCAGGTTCATTTAAAAATGCAGAAATGGAAGAGGTTGGGGATTTTTACTCCGGAAAAGAAAAGGGGCTTTTAACCGTGATCTTCATGTTCCGCAAGGAGTCTGCGGTTTATGATGCAACAGTGAATACCCGGGCGAAGGTATTCCTGGGTGATCTTAAACAGGGCAATACATTAACCATCGTTCCGGGACTACCGGGAATTCTTTGAATTATGTAATTTAGTTGTCTGAAAAACAGATAAGGGGAACGACAATGAATTTGCATTCAATTGAGCAGGATCCTGAGTATATCAGGCTTCAGGTTGAAATGGTCAAACTGCAGTATTGGCTGCAGGAGACGCATAAGAGACTGCTCATCATCTTTGAAGGACGCGACAGCGCAGGAAAAGGGGGGGCCATCATGCGCTTTATCCGGTTTATCAATCCCCGGCATTACCGGGTAGTGGCATTGAATAAACCTACGGAAATGGAACGTGGGCAATGGTATTTCCAACGTTACCTGATCCATTTGCCTAATCCGGGTGAGATTGTCTTCTTCGACCGAAGCTGGTACAACCGTGCCGTGGTAGAGCCTGTCATGGGATTTTGTACAAATGATCAGTATAACACTTTCCTAAGGCAGGTGGTACAGGTGGAGAACATGCTCATCGAGGATGGCCTTCAGATCATCAAATTCTGGTTTTCCATCGACGTCGAAGAACAGAAGAGACGGCTGGAGGACCGCAAGATAAATCCCCTGATACAATGGAAAATGAGCACTGTTGATATGCAGGCCCAGTTAAAATGGGACGATTACACCTATCACAAGCTTGAAATGTTCAAACATACCGCCACCAGGAACTCTCCATGGATCAATATTAAAGGCAACGACAAGGACCAGGCACGCAAGGAGGCCATGCGGTATGTGCTAAACACTGTTGATTATGGCGAACGGGGTGTCTCGGGTGAACGGCTTGAACCTGATCCGGACGTAGTAAGCGTGATCTCCGGAGAGGAAGATATCATCTAGACAGTCCTGATAATTTCAATCTTTTCTTTCGCCCGGACCTCATACAGATCCGTCCTTCTGTCGATAAGGGGAGTAACAGAGCCCAGCTCCCGTTGCTGAGCCAGATCGGCAAGGTTCAGATCAGCAATGATAACCGTCTCGCTGTTTGGTTCAGCCTCAGCCATTACTCCGTTAAGGGGAAATCCAATGTCGCTTGGCGTAAGGATGGCAGCTTGTCCATAATTAATGAGGAAACTTTTTACCTGGGGAAGGTTTCCTGTATTTCCGGACATAACAACGAAGATCATGTTCTCAACAGCGCGGGCCTGGGCTGTATGCCTTACCCTCATGTATGATTTTCTTTCATCTGTGCTGAAGGGAACAAAAATGATCTCAACACCGGCCAGAGTCAGTAGCCTGGATATTTCCGGAAACTCAATATCATAACATACCTGGATCGCGATGCGCGCCAGGCCCGTATCAAAGATGCGGATTCCGTTTCCCGGCTCAATACCCCAATGTAACTTTTCTCCTGGCGTAATATGGAGTTTATCCTGAGTATATACCTGTCCTGAGGGGGTGAATAAGTGAGAGCTGTTTATGATACCCTGCGCGGTTTTCACAGGATGGGAACCACCAATAATGAACAGCCCGGTCTCCTTTGCCCGGTTGATGAAAAATTGGATGTATTTTTCGGTATAGTTTGTCAATTCACGGACAGCATGGACCGTGTCGTAATTTTCAGGCATCGCCGAAAAAAGCTGTGCTGTGAAAAGTTCAGGGAATAACAGGAAGTGGCAATGGTATTCGTTCGCTGTCTGGATGAAAAAATCGGCCTGCCTTTCCAGTTCCGACCAGTCCGATATTTTACGCATCTGGTATTGTGCGGCACAAATGCGGACTTTCCTGACAGGAGACTTGATAGGAGTAGCAGAGATTTTCTTCCGTGAGGCGTTGAATTTAGGATTCTCCATCTCCAGAAAGGTGGCATAATTGAGACTTTCCTCATCGGTAAGGTAATCCATATGCACACCCTTAACCCGATAACCGGCCTTCAGGTGAGCAGAAAGTGCCGGGTCCTTCAGCTTCCCTTCCGTAACCATTTCAATATATTTTTCAGGACTTAAGCGTCCTGCAAACATGGAATAGCCTGGTATCCGGCCACCTGCGACCATTCTCCGCAAATTGAGGCGCGTAAGAATTTTCTTCCTGGCTGAATACAGCTTTGAAGCAACCCCCTTTCCCTGCCAGTCAGGGAGAACAGCAATATCCGCTCCATAAAGGGTGTCGCCGGCAGGATTATGAGTGCTGAAGGTTCCCAGACCTGTGATCTCTGAGTAGGAATACCAGGGAGAATCATCATCAATCTGCACGATGAGAGAGGTTGCATAGGCTACAATGATACCCTCGCATTCAGCAAGTAGCTGACCCTCCGGGAATGCCTTAAGCTGGTACTGGTAATTTCTTTCATCGCATAGATCTTCCCTGGAAAATCTTGGATAGGCAAGGCGCTGTATTTTAATGATACCCGGGATATCCTCCGGATTCCATCTTCTGATCGTAATTTTCATAATCGCTTTAGCTAGTATATTTTTTTGATCACAAAGCCATCCTCCGGAAGAGACAACGAAGGGTCATTTCGAAA
This sequence comes from Bacteroidales bacterium, assembly GCA_016931575.1. Taxonomy (GTDB): domain Bacteria; phylum Bacteroidota; class Bacteroidia; order Bacteroidales; family UBA10428; genus UBA10428. The sequence continues at coordinate 61,178 of JAFGEO010000099.1, forward strand.
CACATCTTACTACTCATGGTCCGATTCATGGGTATTAAGCCGTGGTTCCCGGAAAGGACAGCTATGAATCAAAAACATTGCCATTATGACGGATTCTTTAAAATAGGTAACAGGTCCGGAAGAAAAAACGGCATAGCCGGGGATACATATAGTCGGGGAAATTCTGGCAATTATGGAGAGAGTAAAATATCTTTGAGTAAGCAGGGGAAAAGCATGAATGACAAATTTTTTCATCTGAAAGATGAGCAGATCATCGCAAAGATCAGGGATGAGAATGGCTCGAAATATTTTGAGGTACTCTACCACCGCTATTATCATAAGGTACTGGCTAAATGTTATTCCCTCGTAAAAAACAGGAAGCTGGCGGAAGAACTCGCAGAGGATATTTTTTCAAAGGTTTTTGAAAAATTATCCTCTTTTAAGCAGCTATCTTCCTTTTCATCCTGGTTATTTTCCATCACCTATAATCATTGCATCGATTACCTGCGGAAAAAAAAGAAAATGCACTATCCCAGCTGGAACCGGGAGAATGAGATAAGTGAAATTGTTGAGGATACGGAAGAGGTCCTTGAGGAAGTTAATTATGACAGGGTACTGCAAATTATGGAGCTGATCCACCCGGAAGAAAAAGCATTGTTACACATGAAATATGAAGATAATCTGTCGATGAAACAGATAGGGACAGCCCTGAGAATTAGTGAAGATGCTGCTAAAATGAGGTTAAAGAGGGCACGTACCAGGGTATTGTATCTGTACAGGCAAAAATTCCCCAGAGACTGATGGGGATGTTACCTTTGACTCCTTCCCCGTCAAAAAGTAAACCAGAACGGGATGAAAAGCTACCTGAAGAAAGTGCTGGAAAGTAACGGGATCGATCCTGGTAAAGTTTGTATAAATTCTTTTGAAAGGAATTTTGAAGGTGCAATGAATGTTGAGTGGTTCAACAGGGATGCTTACTATGAGGCGGTTTTCTATAAAAACAACCTGGAGTTTATAGCAAATTTCAGCCCGGAGGGCGCTTTGCTGGAATACCGGCAGAATCTCGCCCTGCAATATCTCCCGGAAGCCGTGCGGAATATCGCACAATCCAAAGGTGAGATTATGAACTGTGTGATGAAAAATGCAGGGAACTCCCTGGAATACGAGTTGATCGTCAGAGATAAAGACCTGAATCGTTTCCTGATCATTCTCTCTGAAATTGGAAAGCTACTCAAGGAAGCAGCGCTCTGATCCGGTATTAGCCTGGAAAACTGTGGCCCCTCGGCCAGACCCACAGGCAGGGATAATGATCAGTTCTCCGGGTTCCTCTTCCAGTTATAATACTCCTCCAGCAATAGCAGTTTTGCCATATTAGGCACCGGACCTGCATGGGGGTTGGTTTTCAGGTACATCACAGTTTCCTTTCCTTCTTTGTATTCCGGCCATTTTGCCAGTCCTTCCCCATTGGGATCACCCGTTTTAACAAAGTTTGTCCAGTAGGAGGCGACCTCATCTGAAAGTTTCAGGTCGGCCGGATCGGATGATGGATCCAGATGCTGCATGACAAAGGGCACTTCAGCTGCATGCAGGGCGCCTGTGGCAGGAGCGGGCCCCTGACTGCCGGCAGAGGGTTTCCATTGGTCGAAGTAGTACACATAAACCTTACTTTTTCCGGTTTGCGACTGCAGGCGCGACCAGGCCCAGGTGCCATAAGCAAACACCATATCACCAAACAGATTTGCTGTTGAACGGAAATTGGCAGCTTCATCCCCGGCCGGGTAAAGTTTCAGGACGGACTGACTGAAAGGGCCGAAGTGCGTATCAATATAATCAAGGTAGGTCTCCTTGTCCATGGGAAATCCCCAGTAATAACCCTCATCGGAGTTAATGCCGACCAGAATATCGACATCGTTGTAATCACCATTCTGGTAAGCCGTATAAGGATCCTGATGAATAACATAGCCATCAAAAACCGGCCACGAGCCTTCGGATTTTGTGATCGAATCTTCCAGCCACTTTTCAGGAGGCAAAGCACGCAATTCTTCCATGGAGCTTACCCCCATGCGTTTGGTAAATTCCAGGCCTGCATCTTCCATGGCAGATAAGGAGGCGAGACAGTCATGTGAGTTTCCCTGTTTGCAAATCGGGAGCATGGCTCCCCCGCTCTGACTGATGGCCCTGCGGAACAAGCCTTTTGTAAGTGGCGAGGCTGCCAGCGTAGCCACAGATATAGCCCCGGCCGATTCCCCGAAGATGGTCACGTTCTCCGGGTCGCCACCAAATGCGGCAATATTTTTTTGCACCCATTTAAGTGCCTCGATCTGGTCGAGCAGGCCATAATTACCGGAAACACGATTCTCTGATTCGGCACTCAGCTCCGGGTGCGCCAAAAAGCCCAGGACACCAAGCCGGTAGGCGACATTTACATATACAACGCCCTTTTGCGACAGCATATCGCCATGGTCACTAGGAAGGGTAGGGCTGCCGTTAACAAAAGCGCCGCCGTGTATCCAAACCATCACCGGAAGCTTTTCATCCGGTTTTTTTGCGGGTGTCCAGATGTTCAGGTACAGGCAGTCTTCGGACATGTCCAGTTCGGGCATCCAGGGTACCCGGGGCTGAAAGGAGGCGGATGCTAAGACATCGGCCTTGCGGACCCCTTCCCACGGAATTACCGGCTGCGGGGCTTTCCACCGCAGGTCACCCACGGGCGGGGCGGCATAAGGGATCTTGTAGTACGAGGTGATGGCACCCTCAGAGTTGCCTTCAATGAGGCCCCCCTCAATTTTTACCTGTGCCAGGCTGCTGGTGCCGGGGATCAATAGAGTCATCAGACTTAACATTAGAAAGCTTCTGAAAAATTTGCTCATAGTGGAGATTTTAGATGCGATATTGCCAGGATTATGAATTAAAAGTAGCAAAAAGCTTTCATTTTCAGGGATTCCTCCGCTAAAAATGTTACCGGAAAAATAAGCAGATTATCCCCTGTGAACTTTGGGTTTATCTGAAAATGATTCCTTCCGGAGCAACTGGAACAGCTTGACAAGGAGCTTAGAAAGTCGGGACTTGAATTGATGGACAACCGGAAAAACATCCTGGTCGAGCGCATTCAAAATACCATCATTGAACTGGTTCACTATTCCGATGAGCAAGTCAGGGTTAATCTGTCGGATTACCTTAGTGAGCAACTGGGATATGATTATACTTACCTCGCGAATCTTTTTTCTGAAGTGAAAGGCACTACCATTGAAAAATTTTACCTGGTTAACAAGATCGGGAAGGTGAAAGAGCTGATCGTTTACAACGGGCTTAGCCTGACTGAAATAGCCAATAAGATGCCTTACAGTAGTGTCGCGCACCTGTCAAATCAGTTTAAGAAGATCAGGGGCACACTCCCATACATTTCAGGGAACTGGCAAACAAGATTCGTGGAAATCCCGGAGATGAATGATGGTCCCAGACGGCAATGTTAATTTGACAGACCGGAACTTGCCATAATAAATATCCCGAAAGATATAAGGGCAACCCCTCCTTCGGAAAAAATTCAAAAAGACAAAAGACCGGTTACAATTATGATACTATGTCAATTGAATGACCTCTCATAATTATAACCGGCTCCTAAGTTTTGGATGTGATGTATGCGTTAAATCCGCTTTACATTAATTGCATTCAGCCCTTTTTTACCTTCTGTTAAATCGAAGGTTACTTCGTCATTTTCTTCGATATTGTCCTTCAAACCAGATGAATGTACAAAGTATTCTTTTTCTGATTCTGCGTCTTTAATAAATCCAAATCCTTTCGATTCATTAAAAAATTTCACTGTTCCTTTATTCATAAAAATTAATTTTAATTGAGATAAGTGCAATCCTTCTTACCAGTTTGACCAAGGTTAAAGCGGCTAAAATTCAAGCAATTATCTCCGTCATTTACTCTGTTGATTTTCTAAATTTATATTCTGTTGATCGTAAAATGCTTTTTTTCCAGCCGTTCTGCTGCAAAAAATCTGAATGAGTAAGCAGAGGGTGTTATTTCGAGTTTTAGTTTGGACTCATCCCGGTACACGGGACCAGAGGAAATGATCATTTTTCTTAAACTTACAATATTTCAGAATCAATGCCAGACGATTCCATTAATGGGCAAAACTACATTA
>JAFGEO010000100.1 GCA_016931575.1 Bacteroidales bacterium
CCTGTGCCGTATTCAACGGTAAGCCCCAGCTGAATCACAGAAAGCCGGTCGTTGCAGATCGGCTTTTTTGTTTGAATATATCCAGGCTTTCAACTTAACAAGTTACATCGAACAGATAATTTCTATCTTTAGCAAACCAAACACCCTACCCTATGAAAAGATCACGTTTGCTAATTCTGACCCCTTTGCTGCTTCTGGCATTCCACATTAATTGTTCTTCAGATACGAAAAGTCCATCAAATCCCTGTGAAGGTCAAAAGAAGGTCAACCTCCAACTTGAAATCGGAACAGATTATTTTATTCGAAATCTTACAGGAAACCGAACGGATGAGACCCTTGGAAAAATCCTTTATGAAACTAGAATGCGATTGCGATACTCCAATGAAGATTACCTAAATATTTTTGAAAAGACCTATCATGAATATGCCGGCAACAAACCCTTCATAGTCTATATCGATCCGGAAGATTTATCCGGTGACCTTACCCCAGGCAGTTCGAATCAGGAGGTTTTTACTGCATTACGAAAGGAATGGCAGGAATTAATGCCCTCGATTATCACCTCTTTAGAAATGCGCTTGAAGAATAGCCGGCTTACCTTGTGCGAAGTCCTTCAACTCAATGAATCGCCTGATCGGTTACAGGTCAGTCTTCCCGCCTGTCGGGATCATGACAGACTCCGAAGGATTATACAGTTTCAAGGTAAACTTGAATTCCGAAGTCTCTACACTTCCAAAGATTTTGACCAGACGTTTTTTCAGGAACTGGACCAGGCACTGGCACTTATTGAACAGAAAAGATCATCTGAAGAAAATTATTCAGATGATTTGGATGAAGCAAGTCCCGAAGCAGATCCCCTCTACGATGATTTGCTGGCAGAAAACACAGAAATAATCGAAAAATCTTTTCCACTTAAAAGAATTCTGAAGTTCACCTACTCCGGCAACGATCAACTACCTGCCGGGGATCCCGTTATTGCCAAGGTGCATGTCAGGGACACTTTTAGCGTGAATGACTATTTAAAACTGGCCCGTGAACATCAACTGCTACCAGAAGATGTACAGCCCCTCTGGGCAGCGTTTGCCACGGCGAGCTTAGGTGAAGAAGCTCACGATCAGTACTTTAACCTGTATTTTGCCAGTAGAGGAAATGAGGTGCCTCTGCTTGACGGAGGGGTGGTTATCGAAGCCAAACCGCAAGCTGATCAAAAAACCTCTTCCTGGGGCATACTGGTCCGATTGAATCCTGAAGGTACAGAAAGCTGGAAACAGCTTACCAGCAGTAATATTGACAAGTCAATAGCCATGACAATAGACGGGCAGGTATATTCCGCTCCCCGCATTCAGGCAGAGATCAGCAATGGCCAATGCCTGATCTCAGGGTTTCCAGACATGGAGAAAGCCACTGATCTCTCCGGCATGATCGGTCCCGGCAGCTATCCGGTTCCCATTTCAATAATTGCAGAATTTTTAAGCGACGAACCACAATATTAGGAATTCAATAAGCAAAAACGATACCTGAGGTAAAGGAACTGACCCATCTTCCAGAATCGAAGACTACAAAACGGTAAGCCCCTATATACAATCGTCCTAAAAATCAGGGATTTACAATAAAAGTGATATAAATCATCAAATATTGGTAATCCATATCACCTGCGTTGACTTGACTACAAGCTGCTTAATGTAGTAGTTTTAGCTTGTCAAACTTAATCTCAGGATTTATGGAAGCATTAGTTCAAACTCCAACCCTCACTCTCGAAAAAGACATGTGTTTATCAGGTGAAGAACTGCAGGCCCTGGAGGTCTTCCCAACGAATTTGCAATGTTTCACCTACTATCACTATGTTCTTTATCAGAAGGGTAACAAGCGGATCATCCTTAAACCACTGCCTCATAATCTGTTTAAGATCATTCGCACATACGACTTTGTGCCTGCCTGAACTATACTTCAGTTAGAAACAGAAGAAATAATCCATACAAATTGGATTATTTTTTTTTATACTTACCTATGATTTCAGAAGCACAAAAGGTGGCGCGTTATCAGCGCCTGATCAGCCAGGCTGAAGGGCTTTTAGAAAAGAGTCCTTCGCGGGAATCTGCATTTGCAACACTCAATGCAATACTTTATCATAAAATCAGCTATATCTTCTGGGTAGGATTTTACCTGCTACATGAGAAGGAGCTCATTGTAAACGCTTACCAGGGGCCGCTGGCCTGTCAGGTACTTCCCTACCCAAGAGGAATTTGCTGGCAGTGTATTCGTGAAGGCCTGGCAATCATCGTACCCGATGTCAATCTGGCACCGGACCACATTGCCTGTGATTCCAGATCAAAATCTGAAATCGTCATACCCTTGAAAGGTAAGGATGGTATAATACCAGGTGTCCTGGATGTGGACAGCGATCAGACCGGGGCATTCACAGAAGCAGACGCAAACGGTTTAACAAACCTGGTAAACCTAATAAGACTCTAGAACAAAATCTTATTTTGCAATCTGACTCTGAAAATTTTCAAATAGCTCCATAATTTTCTTAACTGAATACGGTTTGGTAAGCAGTTGACTAAATCCGACATCCTTATAATCGTCAAAAAAGATTTTTGGATTATGAGCAGTCAATGCAACGATGTGGGTATAGTTTTTGGGATAGCTACACTTCTCCCGAATATGCTTGGTCGCCTCCAGGCCATTCATTACCGGCATTTCTATATCCATCAACACGAGGTCGATATCGTTACTTTCGAGAGCTTTAACTGCCTCGCGACCATTTTCCACGACAATGAAATTATGCCCCAGATCCTCAATGATTTCAGATAATAGAAGCCGGTTTGTAAAAATATCATCGGCAATAATTACGTTTAGTTTCCGCATAGACTATCACCTATTAACCCAGATCACTTAATGTTTTAACAATTTTCAGGCTATTTATTTTCACAAGGGAGCCATCAAGATCTATGATCTTGTCATTCTTAAACTCTGCCAGTGTCCGGATAAAGCTCTCTTTTGTAGTTCCAGCAAGCTCAGCCAACTCGCGACGGGTAAAAGGGAATTCAAATTCATTACTTCCAAAGATCTGTTCAGAGAAATAAAGGATAACATCTGCAATGCGGCCAGGCAGCTGTTTATGAGACTGGCTCATTAGCCGGTCAAAAATGAACAGTCCGTCACTTGCCAATCTGCCTATTATTTTAGTAGAAAAGTTACCATTTGTTGTAATCATTTCGTTGAAGACATTTATATCAACAAAGGCGATCTGTGAGGGTTGAATGGCAGATGCTGAATAATGGTGTGTATCCCCTCCGTATATGGATAGAAGACCAAGGAAATCACCAGGTAGTGCAACTTTCAGGATAATGTATTTTCCGTTTCGCCCTTCTTTAAATATCTTAACCATTCCCGAACGTATGAACATAATGTGTGAAGTCCGGGTGTTTTGCCTGAAAATAATCTCTTTCTTATTGAAAGTGACCACATTACTAAAATCATCGACTTTCTGCAGTTCAGATTCAGTAAGCAGACTACCGAAAGGGATTATCTTTTCTTTATCGAGTGAGATCACTTTATCCATGAAATATAATTTTCTCTTTCATAATAAATATAGCATAAAAAGTTCATGAATCGAAATGAAAACAAAAAAATGATGAGATACATCATCATAATAATTGAATGTATGCGATTCTGATTAACTTGGTATCGGAATACTAAAAACTCAATTCCCGGAATAGGGGCATTTATTGTATCGGACATTGTTGTAAATTCAGGATTTTTTACTAGTTTTAAAGAAAGTAAGTTGAAAATGGACGAAAATAGGGACTATAAAATATTAGTTGTTGATGATTCCACTACCAATGTTGTATTACTGGAAGCCATCCTTGATGAAAAAGGTTATAAAATAGAGACCGCACTTAATGCAAAAGAAGCCTACAACCTGATTGAACGTGAAACTCCGGATTTGATTTTGCTTGATTTATTAATGCCAAAAATCAGCGGTTTTGATTTTCTCGAGGAGATCCGCAAAAATCAGAAAACCAGGAACACTCCTGTTATTGTTGTATCTGCGCTTACAGATGAAGAAAATGTTGAGAAGATAATGCAGATGGGAGCTATCGACTTTGTCAAGAAGCCCATCGACCTGCAATACCTTGTCGAGCGGGTTGAAAGCATTCTCCAGAAGGTAACACGTATCTGATCAGAAACAGTTCTCCCCTGGTTTTACCCTATTCGTCAAAGCTAACATACCATTCATAAAAGGCTGCAAACATCCCGTCTTTACATTCGTTCATATCAGAAATATAACTGAATGAAACGAGTATTGGTTGTTGAAGATAACAGACTGGAGCGTAAAATTATCCTCCACATGCTGGAAGCCGCCTTTGGGAGTCTACTTAGAACTGATGAAGTTGCGGATGGCAGCCAGGCGCTAAAATACCTTGAAAAACAGGAATACGATCTTGTTATCACAGACCTGATCATGCCTAACACTGAAGGCCTTGAGCTTATCAGGGTCATAAATAAGAAGTATCCCCATTCAGAAATTATTGCGATTTCAGGCAGCAATCCATACTATCTTTACCTCGCTAAAAAACTAGGGATCAGTGGATTCTTTACAAAACCCCTCGATAAAGACTTATTCCTTGATTCCATTAATAACCTGCTGCACTTAGGCGTCCCCAGAGTTGCCCAGGTATAAGGTATTGATATATATCACTGCATTTTGGTGATAAAAATCATAAAATATCCATTCCAATTAACGTTCGATCACTTAATTTTAATCTGGGATATCCTAGATTGAAACGTTAAAGCATTATGAATAAAGAGCTGATCCTTGAAGAAGCTGTAAAAGTATTTGCTGATATTAATTCCAGAATTGATTTACTTATTGAGTGTTCGGCGAATGATTTTGTCATTTTGAATAAGGGGTTTATGGATTATAACTCCACCATTAACGGATTAACCTTACATACAGGTGAACTGTTCGATGAATTACTTGCCCTGCCTGATAATAAATTGAAAAGTCATCGGGAAAATATCAGGAAACTTATTCGGGAGATGAGTGAAATCTACAACCTGGCGAACACAGTCTACCAGAGCATTAATCAGTTGGTTAAAGACATGGGGTATGCCTTCCTCCATGTTAGCAATCAAAAACAGCATATCAGCACACTGAAATTACTGGTGACAAATATCCAGCTGGAACCCTCCTCCAGGTCTCTCTATTCTGAACTGATGGAACAGATCAACAACCTGCAGGCTTTTAATCAGAAACTCACCCGGGAATTCAGCGGTGATGAAAAAAGAGTACAATCCTGTGCAGAAAGCATTGAATCGATCCGACAAAATCAGTTACCTGCTGTTAAACAATACCTGGAGCTGTATGATAAAATGCTCGATGGCCTTAGCGAGATGAAAGCACAATGCCTTGAGTATAACAAACAACTTAAAAGTTTAAACTCAAAAAAATCCGCCAGTAGTTCTGAAATTATTACCAATCTCCAGTTTCAGGATATTATCCGGCAGAAAATAGAACATGTTCAGGAAGCCCAGGAATTCCTGATGGATCGTCTGAATCAACAGGTTGCTAAAAAACCCGGGGATGCTGCTGAAAGTTCGACTTCAGTCCTGAAAGTGATACTCCAGATCAGGGATATTGGAACCCTACAGGCCGCACAAATGGTACACGCCAACGAAGAATACCAGAAAGCCGTTGAGAACATAACCAATAAATTTGAAGAGCTGGATCACATATTGATTGAAATCACACACCTGCTTAATAATTTCTCTCCATCTGTGAACCCGGACAGCAACTATTCTTTCGAAGAACTCCTGAAAACAAAATCTTACCTGGAATTGGAATTTGATACCCTGATGGATCAATGTGGCCGTTTTGAGCGCATGAATGCAGATATGATCAGAAAGGATGAAATACTTGTTGGTTCCACCGATAGGCTTAACGCCTATATAAAAGATTGCGAAAAGGTTTTCAGTAAGATAAAGCCTGAGAAAGTTATCACCTCCCAAAAATCGGATCAGGTCAACATAAGTCTTGAGGTAAGCAGGAATTTTGAAACCTTTTTGCACAATACGGAAGAAATGCACAAGCTTCTTCAACTAAACCATAAGAAAATTGAGGATCATATTGAAAATCAACTTAATAGATTCGTTCTTAGAAAGAATAAATTCAGTAAAGAGTTGAAGGACAGCATTAAAGAAATTGAAAATATCCTTCCTATGCACAAGGCAAAAGCACAGGCTGGAGATCTTCAAGGATTGAAGAAAGATCTGCGTACCAAGAAATTCAGTACAAACGAAATTCAATATTATTCGGTTTTCGATAAGGAAATTGAAGAAATTATTACTAATTTAAATCACCTCATCGGGCTGATTGATTTTAGTAAATTGGAAAAAGAACTGGACCTTGAGAATTTAGAGGAGATAAAGAGTCTATATACGATGGAGAGTGAAAGAAAAATTCATTCCACTGTTACAGGAGAGGAAAAGGAGGAAAACGGAACCGACACCAGTGAACTCGAATTATTTTAGAATACTATAATATCATAACTAATGGAAAAAAAAATTTTGTTCGTTGATGACTCTGAAAGTATACGTGAAATAGTAAACTTTACCCTTGTAAACGAAGGTTACGATGTACTTTTAAGTGATAACGGTAAAAACGCACTCACACATCTTGATGGTCAGGAAATCAACCTTATCATTACTGACTTGCACATGCCGGAAATGAACGGCATCGAATTGATCAAGGAAATTCGCCAGATGCCAAAATATCAGAGGACTCCCATCCTCTTTTTGACAACTGAGTCACAAACCGAAAAGAAAATGGAAGCCAAAAATGCAGGTGCAACCGGTTGGATTGTTAAGCCATTTGTGCCCGCAAAATTATTAGCCGCAATTACTAAAGTAATCAGATAAAAATTATACGCCATGAGTACAAGTGTTAAGAATTCCCTGGAATCATATTTATCCTTCCGTATTGGATCAGAGACTTTTGCCGCCAATGTCAAGAATGTGCTGAACATCCTGGAAATGACAAAAATTACTCAGGTTCCGAAATCGCCTGAATATATGAAAGGGGTGATCAATCTGCGTGGAATTGTGCTGCCGGTCATTGACAGTCGGATCAAATTTGGCATTAAAGAAACCGAGATTACTACCAATACCTGTATAATAGTCCTTGAACTTCATACCAGCGGTGATTCATTAATGATCGGTGCCATCGTTGATGCAGTAAAAGAAGTCCTTGAATTAGGGCAGGACGATATTTTACCTCCTCCAAGTATCGGGACAAGCTTTCGCTCCGACTACCTAAAAGGTATGGCTCAATCGGAAGAAGGATTTATCATGATTCTGGATGCCGAAAAGGTTTTCGGAACAGAAGAAATTGTTGATATGCAATTATTATCCAAAGAAGCCAGTAAAGCATCTGTTGAAGAGATAAAATAGGCCTTTCCCCTGTTTGATTTATGTGTGTGAGATGAAAGAAGATAGCAACTCCTCTGTTTACCAGGCTGAATTGGCCTTGCCTGAATTTAATCGGTTAAGTAAATTTATTATGGGGGAGTATGGTATAAAAATGCCGCCTGAGAAGAGAATTATGCTCCAGAGCCGATTGCAGCGAAGGCTTAAGGCACTGCAAATGTCAGATTTCAAGGAATACGTTGACTTCGTATTCTCACCCGAGGGTCAGATTGAAGAAGTGATCCATATGATGGATGTTGTGAGTACAAATAAAACTGATTTTTTCCGTGAATCAATTCACTTCGATTTTCTCTTATCCGATGCCCTCCCCGATCTGATTTCCAACAGAAATGAGCGCTCTATCCATGTTTGGAGTGCAGGATGCTCCAGCGGGGAAGAACCCTATACCATTGCCATTACGCTGAGTGAATTCAAAGCACATCATCCGGGATTTGATTTTGCTATATCCGCTTCGGATATTTCCACCAAAATGCTGAACAGTGCAGCACAGGCGATCTATGGTGAAGAAAAGGTACAGGACATTCCCCATTCTGTTAAGGTTAAGTACTTTCTCCGATCCAAAAACCATGAGAAAAAGCAGGTCCGGGTTATTGCAGAACTCAGAAACAAGGTTGAGTTTTTCAGACAAAACCTGCTGTTCCTGCCCATGGAGAGCAATCCGAAGTATTCCATTATCTTTTGCAGAAATGTATTGATTTATTTTGACAGGGATAACCAATACAATATCCTGTCCAAATTATGCATGAACTTAAAATCAGGAGGTTACCTTTTTCTTGGGCATTCTGAATCGATCACCGGTTTTAATTTGCCAGTCACCCAGATCATGCCTACCGTATTTAAAAAAAAATAACATGAAATAGTATGACTGACTTTACCACTATGAGCAATGAAAGATTACTCGCCGAAATTAAAAGCCGGCTAAAGGAAAAAGAGCTTTATCAGAATCAGGTGAACAAACTGAACAGCACAATCCTTGAGCTTGGGAAAAAGCTAAACGAATCCGAATCTCTAAAGACTCACTTCATATCAAATATCAGCAATGAGCTGATGAATCCTTTCACTTCCATCCTGGCGATATCAGAAAATATTCTGAGTGTTGATAAAGAGAACTGGAAGAAAGTCATTCATATGGTCTCGCTCATACATACTGAAGTCTTTAACCTCGATTTTCAGCTTAAAAATATTTTCGCTGCAGCAAAAATTGAAGCCGGAGAAACCCAGCCCGAAATTACCCTGATCAACATTGATCAGTTGATCAGTAACCTTATACAATCTTTTAAACATGAATCGAAGGTAAAACACCTCAAAGTAGATTATCTCAGTAGAAACCTGGTCTCTGACACTGTCCTCTATTTCAAATCAGATGCCGAAAAAGTCCAGCTTCTTCTGAGTAACCTGTTAAGTAACGCTATAAAATTCAGTTACCCTGAGGGGAATGTTCAAATTGAAGCTATTAAGGATGAGGAAACCCTTACAATTAAGGTAAAAGACGAAGGCCAGGGGATCTCTAAATCCAATGAGCAAATTATTTATGACCGTTTCAAGAGGCTCGATAGCGGTATTAACTCTCTGAACCGGGGTCACGGACTTGGCCTTTCAATCATGAAAGCGATTTGTGATATTTTAAATGGCAAGCTAAGCTTCGAAAGTGAACTAGGAAAGGGCACAACCTTTACACTGCAACTGAAAGAATCCACTGGGGACACAACCGGGATATCAACAGATGCGGATGAAATCTTTTTCAAAGAAGACATATTTTGATCAAGCAGGTGGATATAGAGCAGGACACGTACTTTCTTTACCCGGCAGCACTTGTGGTAAAAGAGCAGCCTATGAAAATACATACCATTTTAGGTTCTTGTATTGCTGTCTGCCTTTATGATAAAGTCAAAAAAGCTGGTGGCATGAACCATTTCATGCTGCCATACTGGAACGGAACAGGACTTGCAACCCCCAAGTACGGTAATATTGCCATCGAAAGGCTCCTTGACGGAATGCTGCGTATTGGTTGCAAGCAGGAAAACCTGGTTGCCAAAGTATTTGGAGGTTCTGCCGTCTTAAATGTTCAATCGAATGCCTTTAGCATCGGAGACAGAAATAGTGAAGCCGCCCTGGATCTTCTGGGTGAGTATAAAATCCCTATTATTGCCAAAAGTATAGGGGGAACACTTGGCAGGAAGATAATTTATGACACCTATACCAGTGAGGTTATTCACCGGATCATTAAAAACTAAAAAAAATCCTTCGGATGGCAGAACTCTTTGAACATTCCAAAAGAAGTAAGATTAAAGTCCTCGTTGTAGATGATTCTGCAGTAGTAAGACAAACCCTGACCTCGATCCTTAACTCTGATCCGGAGATTGAAGTACTGGGAACTGCTGCCGACCCCATATTTGCCGCAAAAAAAATAGCCAAAGAAGTGCCAGATGTTATTACCCTTGACATTGAAATGCCCCGTATGGATGGCCTTACCTTCCTGAAAAAGCTGATGGCACAGCATCCAATCCCGGTGGTAGTGATATCCAGCCTGACTGAAAAAGGAACCGAGACTGCCCTAAAGGCACTTGAATACGGAGCCGTTGAGATAGTCACAAAACCTCAAATGCACACCAAGGAATTTATCGAAGAGTCAAAGATCCGAATTTGCGATGCGATAAAAGCTGCCTCCAGAGCGCGTATTTCGAGAAAAACAATAACAATACAGAAACAGCCGCTGACGGTAGAGCCTAAACTAAGTGCTGATGCTGTTCTTGCCCCGCCTAAGAATCAAAGTATGATTAAGACTACGGAGATTGTTGTTGCTATAGGTGCCTCAACAGGTGGCACCGATGCCCTCCAGGTTTTTCTGCAATCCCTTCCGCATGATGTTCCCGGGATAGTGATCGTTCAGCATATGCCTGAGAATTTCACACGTTCCTTCGCGAACCGGCTTAACGAATTATGCAAGGTGCATGTTAAAGAGGCTGAAAACGGGGATTCGGTAATCCGGGGTAAAGCCTTGATCGCGCCCGGAAATAAACATATGCTGCTCAAACGATCCGGAGCACGTTACTACGTCGAAGTTGTTGACGGAGCGCTGGTTAACCGACACCGTCCAAGCGTGGATGTACTGTTCCGTTCCACGGCCCGCTATGCAGGCAGTAACGCCATCGGAATAATTATGACCGGCATGGGGGACGATGGCGCAAGAGGCTTACTGGAAATGCGGGAAGCCGGTGCAAAAACTTACGCTCAGGATGAGAAAAGTTGTGTTGTTTTCGGAATGCCAAAAGAGGCTATAAAGCTCGGAGCCGCTTCGGTGATCGCCCCCCTTCAGGAACTATCCTCTTTTATTATTAACCTATAGAAAGCCCTTGTTCTCTTAGGTTTGTTCCAGCAATAAATTCCACTGACCTCATTGGGAGAAACATCTTAAGCCCCGCTGAGATGGCTTCTTCCATGCTGACTGTTAGCAACATTTCAGTTTAGATTGTCCAACTTTTCTGAATAATTGATTATATTTAATTTATCTTGATAATGTAAAAACCAACATCTGCAGAGAGCATGAAGAATAAGAGTCATCGCGAATTAATCGCACAAGCCATACTATATAGTTTTGTTCTTTCAGTTTTTCTCTTTCTGATTGCATTGTTTTCAAAATACATCTCCAACGATACGGAATCGATAAACCTGCTTTCAGCCTTAAAATTTTATCGCGAAGATCCTTTACTGTGGCTTATCAGCGGTGCTATCGTACTCATCCCCCTTTCAGCCTTTTTTCTTTTTAGTTATCATATCGGAAAAATTGAAAAAAAGGATAAAATTATTGAAAAAGATAACGAGAAGAGTGAAGCAGTCAATGACTTCATCACTCATCTGATACGTGATGATTTCTCGGTACAGTATAGCCTGAACGACGAAGATGATAAAATCGGGAAATTACTGATTAAACTTCGGGACACCCTTGCAACTAACCGTGAAATTGTTGAAAAACGAAGAAAAGAAGATGAAATCCGGAACTGGACTGCAGAAGGAATGGCCAAATTTGGCGAGATCCTTCGCATGGACAATGACAATCTGGAAAGACTGGCCTATAACGTAATTAAAAATTTAACCGATTATATCGATGGCATCCAGGGAGGATTTTATTTTCTTCAGACCGATAAAAATGAAGAAAAGTATTTTGATCTGAAGGCATTTTATGCCTATGGCCGAAAAAAATATGCCGATAACCGGATCAAATGGGGTAAAGGCATAATAGGCACCAGTGCCATCGAACGGAAGAGCATATACCTCACCGAGCTTCCTGATGCCTATATAAATATCACCTCGGGTCTTGGACAGGCAAATCCCAGGTCCATTCTGATATCTCCCCTTATCGCAAATGAGGAATTATTCGGCGTCATTGAGATCGCCTCCCTGAATGAAATTGAACAGTTCCAGATCGATTTCGTGGAGAAGGTGGCTGAGAGTTCGGCCTCCATCCTCTCAACGGTGAATATGAATATGCAGACCGCACGCCTGCTTGAGGAATCCAAATCGCAGGCGCAGACCCGTGCGGCGCAGGAAGAGGAGATGCGGCAAAATATGGAAGAACTTCAGGCTACGCAGGAAGAAGCCGCCAGGCAGGCCGACAGGTTCCTGAAGCTGGAAACAACCGTTAATCACACCATGCTGCGTGCTGAATACAATACTAAGGGAACCCTTATTTACGCTAATACACGATTTTTACAAAAACTTGAATATACCTCCAATTCCGAGGTTGAAGGCAAACATATCTTAATGTTTGTCTCCAATAAGGACGAGGACTGGTTTAAACGTATCTGGGGAAACCTCTCCAAAGGAGGACGGCATTTTGAAGGTGACATGAAACATATAACCAAGAACGGGAAAGATTTATGGACAATGGCAACCTATACCTGCATAAGGGACGAAGAGGGTGAAGTGGAACGAATTCTTTTTCTTGGATTGGATACTACTGAGCAGAAAAAACTGAGCCTTAAGCTGGAAGGTATTGTCGATGCCGTTAACCGGGCAAGTATTAAGATTGTTTTCGACATCAACGGTAATATAAAGGATTTCAATGAACCCTTCATGTACCTCTTTAAATACACAGAGAAGGAAATTGACCGCCTCGCCGTTTTTGACCTGATTGATCCCCTTGAACTTGAATTATTTAATAAGAAGTGGGAAAATATTGTCCGGGGAATGAATTTCCAGGAGCAATTTAAGGTTAAAACAAAAGCAGAAGAAGAAAAATGGATCAGAGGTACCTTTAGTGCCGTATATAATATGTACAACGAAGTTGACAGTGTTGTTTATATTGGTACAGATACAACCAACGAAAAACTGATGGAGATTGAATCCAAGCATCAGAATGAGATCCTCAAAAAGCAAGAGAAACTTCTTAGAGAATCCGAAAAAGAATTAAGCCGAAAACTTAAAGAAGCCCGCATGGAAATGAAGGAGCAATTTAAGGAAATTGAGAATATCAAAATCCGCAATGAAAGGACACTGGAAGGGGCTCTGGATGCTATCATCACAACTTCGAATGACAATAAGATTATCTTCTTCAATAAGGCAGCTGTAAATCTTGTAGGCTACTCAAAAGAAGAGGTACTCAATCAGGATATCTCCATGCTGTTCGATACAGAAAATAGTGCAGAAGATGAATTCCTGAGTTCATACATTGCCCGTGGCGACAATAAGATGATCGGCGTTCGTAAGGAAGTAAAAATGAAAACGAAAGATGGTGAAGAAATACCGGTCCTGATCCTCCTGTCGAAAGCCCAGGTTGAGGGTGAAAATACTTATACGGCATTCATTCAGACTATTGAAGTGGAACTTTTTTAGAAGCCATATTACCTTAGAGAAGCCATTAGTGCTATCGGCGATCATCCTGAAGAATCAATCCGTCACCGAATTATCTCAGAAACAACATATCAGCCTATAATCATGGAACAATACGATCTGTTAAAAAAGTTAAGTGACGAACTGTCTGCGGGTGTTCTGAAATATAATTTCAATACCGGAGAGACTCTGATTACTGACTCCCTGGAACAGCTATTGACCAATTGTCTTGGTTCCAAACAGATTTCTCCTGAGGAACTGATCAAATATGTACCTGTTGAGGATAAGCCTTTCCTTCAGGAACTCTTCTCGCTTCCGAAACCAAGCAGGAAAAGGATTAGCGGTCAGTTCCGACTCACCACACGAATGAAAGAGACAAGAGAAGTAAAAATCTTTCAGGTAGTTGCAAATTATCAGGCTGAAGAAAAAACTGGCACATCTGTTACCTGCTATATTCTTGATGCTACCAAAGAATCCAAACAGCTCAAAGACCTCCAGAGAAACCTTGACCGCTCAGAGGAATCGGACCGTATAAAAACCAATTTTCTGCTTAATATCTCTCACAATATCAGGACACCGATGAATTCGATCCTCGGTTTCGCGGAACTACTAAGCCATACAGATCCAGAGCCAATCCGGAGAAAAGAATACCTTCAGGTCATCAAGAAGCAGAGCAAAACCCTGCTTCAACTCATTGACAATATTGCAGAAATTGCCAAGTATGAGAGTGGCATCCTGACAGTTACCAAAACCCCGGTAAATATCAATCTTTTACTTAATGACATCATCAAAGAGATTGACGAACTTCGCTCTGCTTCCCGGAAGGAACATGTCGCTGTCAGACTGAAAACTCCCTCATCAAAAGGTATCGAAGTATATACTGACGGTGGACGCCTGCATCAGGTGCTAATCTATCTTGTCAACCATTCTCTGAGATATACCACCGATGGATACATTGAAATTGGCTATACACAGCCTGAAGAAAACCGCATTGAATTTTATTTACGTGATACCAGTCCTACAGTTCCGCGGGATCAGCTTCGGAATGTTTTCGATCAGTTTATGCTCCCGGATAAGTCTGAATCAGGCCGGTACGATGATGAAACCGGACTGGGCTTAAGTCTTGCCAAATCCATTGTAAAACTATTAGGAGGAAAGATAAGTGCTGAGTCTGTAGAAAACCAAGGCTTAGTATTTCACTTTAGCCTGCCGTATGAACAAATTCCGGCGCAAGCACAGCAATCTATTGATGAAGAACTTATGTCAGATCAATATAAATGGGCCGATAAAGTAATTTTGATTGTTGAGGATGAAGATGTGAATGCTCTGTTCCTGGAGGCTGTGTTTCAGGAAACCAGTGCACAAACGCTTAATGCGAAAAACGGACAACAAGCTATCGAACTGTGCAAGTCCATCAACAAGATTGACTTAATCCTTATGGATTTGAAAATGCCTGTTATGAACGGCCTAATGGCTACTCAGGAAATAAGGAAATTCAACCCTGGTATCCCCATAATAGCTCAAACAGCGCTTTCTCTGGAAGAGGACCGGCAGAACTGTCTTCTTGCAGGATGCAACGACCTGATTTCAAAACCCATTGAAGTTGAGGAACTTTTAAATCTGGTCAGTAAGTATTTTTCCTGACAGGAGCAGCATTCAGGACATTTTTTTTTTCATTCAGTTCGGAGTATGACAATTTTGAGTATATTTCGAAAGTTCTGTTATTGCCAATTACTATGCCTGATGTTAGGAAGATACATAGAAAAATTACGGTTACCGGACGAGTTCAGGGAGTCGGTTTCCGGTTTTCCTGCCGCACCATGGCACAATCTTTAGGTATTAAAGGATTCGTTAAAAACCTCTATACGGGAGACGTTTACATTGAAGCAGAAGGTACTGAAGTACAGATGAAACATTTTATCGAATGGTGTTACAAAGGTCCCGGATATGCCAATGTCCGTGATGTTATTATTGATTCGGGAGATGTCAGAGGATTCAAATTCTTTGACATTACCCACTGATGTTGTCCGGAAAATAATTTCCTCTCCGCTTCAACCCTATCCAGGCCCTGAAACTCTCGATCATGAGCCACACTGTCAACAGCACTATAAGGCAGGAGATTCCCAGCAACAGGTATGAATCCTGGGAATAAAATTCTTTCATGCTCAAAAACACCGACCAAACTGTCATGACCAGCACAAAAAGCATGGGGACAAGGGTCAGACCATAATTTTTTCCATTCCTAAACAGGTATACCGAGACAATGGCAAGTCCCAATGCAGCCAGCAATTGGTTAAGAGATCCGAAAAGGGGCCAGAGAATGTAGGCTCCCTGCCCCCCTGGTTTGATAAAGGTCATGACGGCTGCAGCAACAACGACTATGCCTGTAGCAACATATCGGTTCTGAAATGGCCTCCGGACCCTGCCGCTACGGTTTGTGAAAATCTCCTGCAGGGACAGGCGTTGCATTCGCGCTGCCGAATCCAGTGTAGTATTGGCAAAAGATACGATAAACACAGCCATGAGGGCCCGGCCAAATTCCAAAGAGATTCCCAGGCTGTGCAATAAGTTCGAAGAACCTGAGATGAAGGATTCCAGCTTCGAGCCGATATCATTCTGGCTCCCGGAATAATAATGGTAAAATGCCTCCTTACCCGTGAAAAGGGCATTTCCATCTTTGAATCCCATGCCCAGGCCAGCTGCAATAGCTATCAGAACAATTACTGCAAGAAATCCTTCCGTTAACATTCCTCCGAATCCAATGAAAAGTGTGTCACTCTCCTTTTGAACTTGCTTAACGGTAGTTCCTGAACTTGCAATAGAGTGGAAACCCGAAATAGCTCCGCAGGCAATGATAATAAAGAGGGTTGGCATCATATCCGGCACACCGCTTCCCGCTGCAAAAGCCCCATGGTTAATGCCAGGAGCAGACATCACGGGATGAGCAATAAAAATTCCAATGATCAACAGAAGCAGCATAAGCAGCAATTGATGAGAATTTATGTAATCCCTTGGCTGAAGGAGTCGTTGAACAGGCAATGAAGATGCAATGAAAACATAAATAAAAAGTATCACACACCAGCTTACGGTTACAACATCATTCAACGGCATCCTGTCTCCGGCGATCCATTGAATAATTTCCAGTCGGGAAAGATCCACCTCAAACTTAACTCCAAGTACTATAGAAGCATACATCAGCAGAAGTGCAAGAACAGAATAAAAAAGCGGATTTCGCCCGTTCTGTAACTGATATCCAAGCCATATAGCTATCGGGATCTGAAACCACACCGGTATCACGGAAGCAGGATAAAGCATAAACAAAGTTGATACGATCATGGCAAAGACAGACAGCACAATGAACAACAGCAACTGCATGACAGCCTGAAATGCGAAACGCGCGCCTGGGCTAACCAGGTTCCCGGTTAATTCTCCAATAGTTTGTCCCCGATTCCTTGCTGAGATAACAAGTGTTGAAAAATCATGAACCGCACCCATAAATATGGAACCAACAAAGATCCATAACAAGGCAGGAATCCATCCCCAAATTATACCGATAGCCGGACCAACAATCGGTCCCAGACCCGCAATTGTTGTAAAATGGTGCCCGAATACAATCGACCTGGGGGTTGGGACATAGTCTATACCATCCTGAAATTTATCTGCCGGCATCTGGTTGGCATCAGATATTCTGAATATCCTATTAGCCAGATACTTTCCATACAGTCTGTAAGCAATTATATAGCCGGAAAATGTAACAATTACCAATAAAACTGCGTTCATACACCTGTGTTTTGAATACAAAAATTAAATCATTCTGATATAAATATTCAGTTTCTCACAAAAAATCACTATTTTAATCTACAATAAACAGGCTATCATGAACCCTACCCACCGTAAAATACTGGTACCCTTTGATTTTTCGGGATTATCAGAATACGCTGTTAAACATGCGGTCCAATTTGCTAAGATAATGGAATCTGACATAGTTTTTCTGCATGTCATTCCATCTCTTAAAGACGAATCTGAATATTTAGCCAGGCTCACCGCGGAAGCAGATAAATATATTGCCAAGTATGGTGTATCCATTGAATGCAAGATTCGTCCTGGAAAAGTAATGACAGCAATCAGGACTTTTGCTGAGACCATCGATGCTTTCCTTATTGTTATGAAAACTCAAAAACCCATAGGAAAGGAAAAATGGCTGGGCAGCAGAGCACTGAAAGTAATGATCGGATCAAAGATCCCATTCTTCGTTGTACAGGCTCCACCTAAAAGTCTGGCCTTAAGGCGTGTGGTATTCCCGATCGATTTCAGGAAAGAAAACAAGGAGAAGTTATCCTGGATCAGCGTACTGTCAAAATATTATACTTCAAAAATATTCCTTTTCAGGCCCAAGGCCCACGATTATCAAATCAGAAACAACGCAGAATTTGCCAGACGATTTCTGGAAGGCAAAGACATTGATTATGAAATAATTAAAGCCAAAGGGAAATACAATATCACTCAGGAAACTTTGGAATTCGCGCATGAGATTAAGGCAGAAATGATTATCATTATGCTGAGTAAGCGGGTAACACGTCTTAAATTTCTCCTTGGCTTAAAAGACCAGAAATACCTTTCAAATGAATTTCAAATACCGGTTTTGTGCCTGAATCCCAGGTCGGATCTTAGGAAATACGAAGGATTTTTCTAGCAAGCCAAGGTTTTAGTGGCAATACTTTTCTGTAGCAAGTTCACCTGGCAGCACAGGAAAAGGTACATTCCGGCTGAACCAACAGATCGGAGATACAAGCTTAATTTAAGCCTTCAAACTTACAGAATTAGCTTACTCTGCTAATCATTTTATATTTTAGGAGCCAAATTTAGTCTCGGAATGCGCCGGCCACAATGCTTTTTCCTATGCCTAGCCTTTATTATCCTGCTTTTTAGTAACCGGGAGGCCTCTGCACAAAAGAAAAGTATACGATTCCAACAGTATACAAAAGAAGATGGCCTTCTACAAAACCTGGTGGATTGTATCCTGCAGGACAGCAAAGGTTTTATGTGGTTTGGTACCTGGAATGGACTGAGCCGTTTCGATGGATATGAATTCAGGAATTTCAGGCAACAGGATAAAGTTGCTTCTTCTCTGATAAACAATATTGTTTATGACCTTTGCGAAGATAGCTACGGCAATATCTGGATAGCAACTAATAAAGGTCTGGGGAGATACTTATATGCCGCGGACTCATTTGATGAATTTATTCCCCCGGATGGTGAACATCCCCGGAGCAACCGGGCTACCGCTGTGGTAAAAGATCATGAGGGATTCATCTGGGCAGCCTTTCAGAACAAGTTGTATAAGCTAAGGACCGATCCAACGGGCAGGACAAGGGTCATTAAGTCGTATGCATTTGGGGGTAGTCAGGAGCTCTTTTCCGCCAGTGTCATTAATCATCTGATGGTTGACCGGAAAAACCAGCTATGGATCAGTACGGATAACGGTCTTACTGTTATGGATACAAAAACCGGGGCGGCACAAACACTGCGTAACGAACCCGGTAACCAAAACAGCTTACCCTATAATTTAGTGAAAAGCTGTTTTGAAGATTCCGAAGGACTCATCTGGATTGCCTCGGAAAGCGGACTTTGTAAGTATGATACTGATAATCTGTTATTTAAGCGATATTTCCATGATGAGGGCCAGAAGAACAGCCTGGCACACAGTTATTGCATGTCGATAGCCGAAGATGTGAATGGCAATATTCTTATTGGCACTTTCGGTGGGTTAAGTATCTATAATAAAGATGGATCAGACAACTTCAGAAACTATCAGGAAGATCCATATTCAGAATACAGTCTCTCTAACAATTTCGTAAATTGTGTTTATTCCGACAAGAATGGGATTATCTGGATCGGTACTGAACGGGGAGGAATAAACAAATATAATTCCAGTCGGACAGAACTGGAATATTTTGAAAATGAAGTCGATAACCCGAACTCCATCAACAATAATGTGATCAACTCTATCCTTGAGGATGAAAGAAATATCTGGATAGGAACCGCCGGCGGGGGGTTAAACCGATATCGGAAAGAGTCTGGCAAATTCGAGCACTATACCTTTAGTAATCCGTCATCGCGCTACAGGATAGCAAACTTCGTCTCAGAACTTCACCGGGATATGAAGGGTACATTATGGGTAGGTACCTGGGGGTCAGGTATTTATAAGCTAATCAACGAAAATACGGCTACTGAACAATTTATTAATTTTTCCAATACCGGATCAGCGAATGGACTGATTAATAACTATGTCTCCTCAATAAGGTCTGACAGTCTGGGCAGGCTATGGATCGGAACCTATGAGGGTCTGTGCAGCTACGATCCACAGAAAAATGCCTTCTACCCGGCTATTTCATCAACTGAAAAAATCAATATGCGGCATATTGGCTGCCTTCTCTTCGACCACGAACAGAAGCTTTGGGTAGGAACCCGTGAAGAGGGACTTTTCAGAATTTCTACGGAAAAAGAAGGCAAGGTATCGGTACTTAAGCATTTCGCTAAGAGCGACGGGGACCCTGCCAGCATTAGTGACAATTACATCACCGCAATATTTGAAGACTCAGAGAAGCGGATATGGATCGGCACGTATGGTTACGGGCTAAACCAGCTTGTAAGCGAAACCTCCGGCGGGACCTTTAAAACCCTAACCATGGATGACGGACTTTCAGACAATATTATTTACCGCATCCTGGAAGATAATGCCGGTGACTTATGGATAACTACCGAGTATGGTTTGTCCCAGTTCAATACAGTAAATGGATTGTTCAGGAATTTTTATAAAACGGATGGATTTCAAAATAACCAGTACTACTGGAATGCAGCCTGCAGGAGTAAGGATGGTAAAATCTACCTTGGTGGAATGAACGGCGTCAATGCTTTTTATCCCGATTCCTCATTTTTCATACTTAACCGACCTCTAAAGGTCACTATAACTGATTTTAAGATCTCAGGTAAAACAGTCAGACCGGGCGAAGAAATTGATCGAATAGTAGTACTCAACAAATCTATCCAGGTGACCGAACAATTGGAGATTTCATACCAATCCAATGATATAAGCTTTGAATTTTCCGCCCTGGACTATGATCAATCCTCCACAATCTCCTACGCCTACCAGTTGGAGGGATTCGAAAAAAAGTGGAACCTTGTTTCAGCCGACCGGAGATTTGCCATTTACACCAACCTCGATCCGGGAAAGTATACCTTCAGGGTAAAGGCGACAGGTATAAATGGAAAATGGGATGGCCCGGTTAGGGAAATGAGTATCGAAATTGTTCCTCCCTTCTGGGCTACCTGGTGGTTCAGGATTATGGTGGTTTTCACCCTTGTGCTTATTACGGTAGCTTTCTATCGTTATCGGGTCATCAGTCTGAAGCTTCAAAAACGAAAACTCGAAAAGCAGGTTCACGAAAGAACTTCTAAAATAGAAAAACAGAAAGAGGAGCTTCAAAACCAGAATAAGCACATCCAAAGGCAAAGGGACAAGCTGGTGGAACTCAATCGCAAGGTTAAAGCAGTCAATGAATCCAAATTAAAATTTTTCACCAGCATATCCCATGAGTTTAAGACTCCGCTAACCCTGATTCTTGGACCGATAAAATCGATTCTGGGAGATTCAAAGTTAAGCCTATCTTCCAGGAATTCGGCTTCATTAATCGATAAGAATGCCCGTCGTTTGTTACATCTGATCAATCAGCTCATGGATTTCAGAAAACTTGAGCAGGGCAAAACCGAGCTTCGGGTTTCCAGGGTGGATATCAACGAGCTGTTGAATGATATTACCCTGTCGTTCAGTAGTCTTTCGAACCAGAAAAATATTGACCTGAGCTACATCCCCGTCCCTGCACCCGGAGAAACCTGGGTGGATATTCAAAAAATGGAAATCATTCTGTACAACCTGCTTTCAAACTCCTTTAAAAACAGTCATGATGGTGATTCTATTGAAGTAGCCCTGAAACCAGACCCGAAGAATTCTAAGAACCTTCTCATACAGGTTACGGATACAGGTATTGGAATTGAAAAAGAAAACCTGAAATACATATTCGACCGATTCTACCAGGTAAAGCCGGAATCGCCAAAAAATTACGGGACAGGAATAGGGCTTTCCCTGACCAGGGACCTGATTGAGAAGCATAGGGGCACCATTACTGTCGAGAGTGAACCGGGGGTAGGTACCTGCTTTACGATTGCCATTCCGGTTTCAAAAGGAAGCTTTGATCCGACAGAAATATCAGATAGTATGTATCAGCCCGGATCAATCAAAGATCCATACCTTGATTTTCCCGAAGAGAATGGGTACCCGGACAGCAGCGCTGTAATTCCCCTCCCGGCAGAGAAAACCAGAGACAGGTCCACGGTGCTGGTTGTTGAGGACAATCAGGATTTGAGAAAATTTGTCCGCGATAACCTCCAGGCAAAGTACCATATCCTGGAAGCAGAAAATGGTGCGGCAGCGTTCGAGTTGGCCAGCAGGGAATTCCCAACGGTTGTCATCAGCGATGTGATGATGCCGGTAATGGATGGTCTGGAGTTCTGTAAAAAGATCAAATCCGAATTACTAACCAGTCATATCCCTGTGATCTTGCTCACTGCGAAAGGAGAAATCGAAGATATCATTGAGGGACTGGATATGGGAGCCGATCGCTATATTGCCAAACCATTCAGTATCAAACTCCTGGAAGCTCATATCAACAGCCTGATCGAATCCAGGAGAAAACTATTTCAGACATTCCGGTTACAGGAAAATATTGATACAAAGATCCTGGCGACAACCAGTACCGATGAGGATTTTTTAATCAATATCACGAAGCTTATCATGGAAAATCTTGACAACCCTGAATTGAATGTAAGTTTCATCGCACAAAAATTATTGATCAGCAGGGGTCACCTGTACACCAAGTTGATTTCACTTGCCAATCTGTCCCCCATCGATTTTTTGAATACTATCCGCCTTAAAAAATCCATTGAGTTACTTAAACAGAAGCAGAACACCATCTCCGAGGTAGCCTTCGCCGTCGGATTCACGGATCCCAAGTACTTCAGCCGGCTTTTCAAAAAACAGTTTGGGCGTCCGCCTTCGGAATACCTAACAGGACAGCAGAACTGAAAATTGTTACAAGCTTGATCATTTCCAAAGGATCCTTGAAAGCTTGTATCCTTGCATTTTATCTTCAAAATTGAGGATTGATCCAAAAATAATCTGCCACCTTACAAATCTCCGCTCCCATCCGACAAAAGTCCACCTCTTCCGCAGCATGTTAGCGTAGTTTGGCTTTCTGATTCATTCTAAGTTGTGAATTAGATAACCTTAACTTATTAATTAACCTAAGTAATTTCATTATGAAAAGATTCAGATTGACTCAGATTCGAGTGCTTGGAGTCATGCTGCTACTACTTATATCAGTATGGGCAAAAGCACAAGATATCACTGTTATCGGAAAGGTAAGCTCTGCTCTGACGGGAGAGGCCTTACCCGGAGTAAACATCAGCGTATCGGGCACCATGGAGGGTGTAATTTCCGACACTGACGGAAACTATACAATCGTTGTTCCCAATGAAAATGCTGTCCTGCTGTTTTCATTTGTTGGATACCAGGATTTTGAAATCCTTGTAAGCAAGCAGACAATTATTAATGTGGAACTCATCGAGAGCCTGGAATCTCTTGATGAGGTTGTGGTCATTGGATACGGAACACAACGAAAGGGAGATGTAACCAGTGCTATTGCTTCCGTAAAATCCGAGGACTTTATAAAGGGAGGTGTGCAGGATATCGGACAGCTGATCCAGGGAAAAGTTGCCGGTCTGACCATTTCCAGCACCAGTGGTGACCCAACCGCTGCCACGGAGGTGAAGCTGAGGGGCACCAATACCTTATGGGGAACCGGTACGGCTCCCCTGGTGATCATCGATGGGATACCCGGAGATTTTGCCTCAGTTGCTCCTGAAGATATCGAATCCATCGATGTACTGAAGGATGGATCAGCTGCTGCAATCTATGGTACAAGAGGAACTAATGGTGTAATTATCATCACTACCAAAAGGGCTTCCGGAAAGTACACCAACAAAGTTGAATATTCCGCTTATGTTACTACAGAAACTGTTTCCAAGAAAATGGAGATGTTCACGGCTGAAGATTATCGTCAGCAGATTGATGATGGCCTACGCGATCCGGTTTATAACCTGGGTACAAGCACCGACTGGTTTGATGAAATATCGCGTACACCGGTGAGCCAGGTACATACCCTGACCTTCCAGGGCGGCAACGACCAGACAAATTACCTGGCAAGTTTAAACTATCGCGGACTACAAGGTATTTTCAAAGAAACCAATTTTGACGTCTTCACCGGCCGTGCCGACATCAATCACAGCATGTTCGACGGTATTGTAAAACTGAATTTAGGTTTCCTCAGCAGGCAGAACCAATTCAACTGCAATGCTGACGGATCCTCATTCAGCGGTTACACTTACCGGCAATCCCTTATCCGCAATCCAACCGCACCTGTTTTCAATGAAGACGGGACCTATCATGAGCAGACCAGTTATTTCTACTATGAAAATCCGGTTGCACACCTTTATGAAACGGAGGGGATGAACAAGTCTATGTGGAACCGCATGAACGGTACTGTGACCATCACTCCATTCGAAGGCTTTAGCCTTAAAGCTATGGTTTCATACAGTAAGTATGACCAAACAAGAGGTTATTACGAAACCAAGCAACATTATTCAAATTTAGCCAGGAACCTAAATGGTTTTGCTTCCAACGGAACCCAGGAAGCTATTGAAAAGCTGATGGAACTTACCGCTAACTATACCAAAACCAGCGGAGACCACCACTTCTCTATTTTAGGAGGATATAGCTATCAGGATCTTGACTGGTGGGATTACTGGATGCGGAACGTTGATTTTCAGACTGATGCATTTGAGTACAGCAACATAGACCTTGGTAAAGGAATTGATGAAGGCAATTTAACAGCCGGAATCGGAAGCCGAAGGTACAAAACCAACCTGATCGGTTTCTTTGGCAGGGGCACCTACAGCTATGCAAATAAATACCTGCTCATGACCAGTGTACGTTACGAAGCTGCCAGTCAGCTATACGGTACGGAGAATCCCTGGGGGCTTTTCCCGGCAGTTTCTGTCGGCTGGAGGATCTCGAACGAAGCATTTATGGAGGGTTTGACTTTCGTTGACGACCTTAAGCTGCGTGGAGGCTATGGTGTTACCGGAACCCAGCCAAACAATGACCACCTCTTCAACGGCCTTTCAACCTTAACCTACAGGGATCCGGTTCTGGTTAACGGAGAGTATCTCTATTCCATTGTTCCGGGAAGAAATGAAAGTCCCTACCTTCGTTGGGAAGAAAAGCGTGAAACCAATATCGGTTTAGACTATGCCCTTTTTGACAATCGTGTAAGTGGTACGATAGACCTGTATCGCTATATTATCGACGGACTGCTTTATGACTTTGATGTTCCTGTTCCGCCAAACCAGTTAACGACAACTTTTGCCAATGCAGGGGTTATGGAGAATATGGGACTTGAGGTGCTACTTAACATTGTTCCTGTTCGCACTGAGGATGTTGAATGGGTCACCAGCTTTAACTTCTCAACAAATAAGAATACGCTTGTTTCTTTAGGTAACGAAGACTATGAGTTCAGTCAAACCTGGCTCGGTTCCGGA
This sequence comes from Bacteroidales bacterium, assembly GCA_016931575.1. Taxonomy (GTDB): domain Bacteria; phylum Bacteroidota; class Bacteroidia; order Bacteroidales; family UBA10428; genus UBA10428. The sequence goes on from JAFGEO010000100.1 coordinate 25,033, forward strand.
AATGCCGGGGAACCTATCTGGGGTTTCACGCACAGGATGGATATCGGGGGCGAGATCGGAAACTTCTGGGGATACCAGGTTGTGGATGTTACCGATGAGGGGGAATGGATCTACCTCGACAGCCTTGGCAACGAAGTTCCTTATGACGAATTTGCCCGTGTGGATGATAACAGGCACATCCTGGGGAACGGGATCCCTAAATATTTTGTCGGGTGGAACAATACCTTCAAGTACAAGAATCTGGATCTTAGCATTTCCATGCGCGGGGCTTTTAAATTCCAGATCCTGAACCGCCAGCGTATGTATTATGAAAATACATCCATTGATTACTACAACAGGCTTAATACCGCCTACGATCCAATATTTGGCAAAGTCATGCTAAGCCCTGATATGCCACTGCAGTATAACAGTTATTATATTGAAGACGGGGATTACGTCAAGATCGATAACATCACCCTGGGATACACCATTACGAGCGCGGATAAAAAGTACTTCTCATCCATGCGCATCTATGTGTCGACGCTGAATACCTTCACGTTTACCAATTATTCAGGTGTTGACCCGGAAATTCCTGTTGCAGGTCTTGAACCAGGAAACGATGCGCGTGATAAATACCCAACCACACGCTCATTCACGGCCGGTTTTAATGTAAGTTTTTAATTTCTAAAATGACATCACAATGAAAAGAAAACAATATATCAAACAGCTAGCGATGGTGATTCTTCTCCTGATGCTGGGTATATCAGGTTGTACCAAGCTGGAGGACAAAAGCTACGAGGATCTGTTTACGGAACAGTTTGTGCCCTCTGATGAGGACATACAGGTAATTATCGCTTCTGCGTATGGCGACTGGCGGAAAATTCTCCTGTTTTGGAACGGCTACTGGCGTGTACAGGAGCTTGGTGCTGACGAGATCGTTATTCCTGCCCGGCCAAACGGATGGGTTGATGCAGGGGAATTCCGCAGAATGCATGAACACAGCTGGGTGGCCAATGATCCTAATGTTGAAAATACATGGGAAAGGACCTATGCTGCCCTTGAAATAACAAACCGGGTTATAAACGATATTGATACTTCGGTCTATCCCCTGGAAGGAGATGCAAAAAATGTTGCTCTTGCTGAATTGAAGGTCCTCAGGGCCAGTTACTACTGGATCCTGTGTGATCTTTATGGGAATGTGCCAATTGTCACCAAATCCTCCTTCTATCTGGAACCCGGATTCCTTCCTGAGCAGAAAACACGCAAGGAAGTCTATGACTTCATCGTTCAGGAAATCAGTGACAATCTCGAATACCTGCCAAAAGAAAAAACCTATGGCAGGTGGAACTACTGGGCAGCTGCAACGCTTCTCGCCAAGATGTACCTGAATGCAGAAGTTTACTCCGGGACACCACAGTGGGAAAAATGCATCGAGATGTGCGATATTGTCCTGAATAATGATGCCGGATACAGAATGGAAAGTAATCAGAAGAATGTGTTTGTAACTGAAAATGAAAGTTCTCCTGAAATACTTTTTGCTTTGCCTATTGAGCCAACACTTTTGGATATAGCAGGTGCTGACTGGAATGCATTTGACCACCATATGCAAACCCTGCAACCTGTACAACAGGCTACCTATGAGATTAATGCTCCGCCCTGGGGGGGCATGTGTGCGATCCCTCAATTTATAAGCACCTTCGATCCGGATGACAGGCGACTAACACAGAATTACCTGTATGGCCAGCAGTATTCTTCAAGCGGGGATTCGCTTTTCTGCGGACTGAACCCTGTAGGTGAACCTTTGTCATATATTAATGAAGTCCCTGGTGTTGATCAGTCACTGGCTATTCACGGCTACCGTTTTGTGAAGTACGAGATTGCACTGGGAACCACCAACGTCCTGGCAAATGATTACGTACTTTTAAGATATGCCGATGTGCTGATGATGAAAGCTGAAAGTCTTCTACGCACAGGAAATTCAGATGCGGCAGCCGGGCTTGTAACCGAAGTAAGATCAAGGGCTTTTGCGGATGCTGACAAGGCAAGCGTAACAGGTGCTGATCTTGAGGAAGGAAGTTCGTATGACTACGGCCTGCGGAACCACCTTGAATCAAGCAGCGAAGGCGGAAGTGATATTCAATATGGCCGTTTCCTTGATGAGCTTGGCTGGGAATTCAACCAGGAAGGCCGCAGGCGCCAGGATATGATCCGCTTTGGAATATATACCACTAAATCCTACTTGTCGCACTCGCCAAACGGAGATTTCCGTGAGCTGTATCCAATACCTACAAGTGAACTTGGCAAAAACCCGAATCTGAGTCAGAATCCGGGGTATTAGTGGATTTTCATTCTTAGTATGGTTAGGGAATGAGATTTACACTGCGGAGATAGGTTTTCCTTATCTCCGCAGTTATTAAAAATGATGTATATTTAAACAGTTTGTTATGAAGAACCTGAGCCTGATATTCCTTTTTCTCTCCATTCAAATTATGGCCTTTTCAGGCCCGGAAGAAGAATCTGTACAATCCTTTGAAATCAAGAATGTTAAAATCCTTTCCGGCCCTTTTTATCAGGCCCAGCAGGCAGATATCCGGTACCTGCTTGCGCTTGACCCCGACCGTTTGCTGGCACCCTACCTGAAGTCGGCAGGGATCACTTCCCCGGCGGAAAACTATCCCAACTGGGAGAATACAGGTCTTGACGGACATATCGGAGGTCATTACCTCTCAGCATTAGCCTATATGTATGCATCCACCGGAAAGCAGGAACTTCTTGACCGGCTAAACTACATGACCGACTGGCTGCTAAAGTGCCAGGAGGCCAGCGATGATGGCTATGTGGGAGGTATCCCCGGAGGAGAAGAAATGTGGAAGGAAATTGCTAAGGGAGACATCCAGGCCGGAAGTTTTTCACTGAATGACAAATGGGTCCCACTATACAATATTCATAAGTTGTTCGCAGGATTGATCGATGCCTACAAGATAACCGGAAATGAACATGCAAAGGAGGTCCTGCTAAAACTGAGCAAGTGGTTCTATGAAACTACACGTAATCTGTCCGATGAGCAAATGCAGGAAATGCTTCGCAGTGAACATGGCGGAATGAACGAGGTCTTTGTAGATGTCGCTGAAATATCCGGAGATAAAAAATACCTGGATCTAGCACTTCGCTGCTCACACCGGTACCTGCTCGAACCCCTACTCGATAAAAAAAATACCCTCACTGGCATGCATGCCAATACTCAGATCCCTAAAGTGATCGGCTATGAAAAATATGCCCAGGCAACTCACAACCAGGCCTGGAGTGAGGCGGCAGATTTTTTCTGGGAGACCATCGTTCAGCAATGGACCATATCCATCGGCGGCAACAGCGTGAAGGAACATTTCCATCCGGCTGATGACTTTTCATCCATGGTCGAATCGAACCAGGGACCGGAAACCTGCAACACCTATAATATGCTGAAGCTCACAAAGCTGTTGTACCTCTCCCACCCCCAGGCTAAGTACCTCGACTATTACGAACGTGCCCTTTTCAATCATATTCTTTCTTCTGAACATCCTTCAAAAGGCGGGTTTGTATATTTCACTCCAATGAGACCCCGTCACTACCGGGTTTACTCCCAACCCCAGGAAGGATTCTGGTGCTGCGTGGGATCCGGGATTGAAAATCCTGGACGCTATGGTGAAATGATCTATGCACATACTGACAAGGAAGTCTTTGTAAACCTCTTTATTAATTCAGAACTGAGATGGGAAGAGCAGCAGCTCACCCTGACGCAGGATACCCGGTTCCCCTATTCCGAGACAACAGAAATTACCCTTCAGCCTGAACATGAAAAAACCTTTACCTTGAGCATCCGTAAGCCGGAATGGGCTGTTGATGAAAGGATAGTCCTGGAAGTCAATGGAAAAAAAATACCAATCCCTGAAGATTCCACCCCCTACATCAGTCTTGAAAGAATGTGGAAACCCGGGGATGTCGTCAAACTCACCCTCCCCATGGAAACCAGCGTGGAGTATTTGCCGGACCATTCCAACTGGATCAGTTTTGTGCACGGTCCAATTGTCCTTGCAGCTGTAACCGACACCACCTACCTGGACGGATTATGGGCCGATGACAGCCGGATGGGACATGTGGCCAGTGGCCCCTTCTATCCTGTGGATGAAGCTCCAATGCTGGTTACTGCATCGCAGGATGTTACTGCATTTATCCAAGAACTTTCTAAAGATTCCCTGAGGTTCACCATTTCTGACCTGATCTACCAGAGTAATTTCAAAAATCTGATTTTAAAGCCTTTCTTTGAAGTTCACGAGGCACGTTATATGATCTACTGGCCATTGTTCACCCCTGAGAGCCTGAAAGAAAAATTTGAAAGCATTAAGGATTCTGAAAATGATTTCATCCTGCTTGAGAAACAAAGTATTGACCAGGTAGCTACGGGGGAACAGCAACCCGAAACGGATCACAATTTTAAAGGCGAAAATACCAGGTCCGGATATAATATCACCTATTGGAGAGATACTGAATCGTGGTTTAGCTATGACCTGAACGATCCCGAAAAAGAGGGGGCCACCCTGAGAATTACCTATTTTGGTCTGGACGGCAACCGTGACTTTGACATCCTGATCAACGATATGCTTTTAACAAGAGTCCACCTGGAGGGAGACAAAGGACCAAAACTGTACGATGTGGATTACAGCATCCCGGATATCCTGCTTTTGCAGAATAAGGAAGGGAAAATGAATTTAAAATTTGTTGCAGCTGAAAATTCCAGGGCAGGCGGTATCTATTATATCCGGCTTTTACGATAAACTCTCCGTTATATCATTAGTGCCAGGATATGGATGATCAAATCACTTCAATGTCTGATTTCTTTACCCAACCCTGATCGCCATCGCTCACCTCGATCTGGTACCATTCCTCCACTTCATCCTGCAGGTAAACCTTCATCCCTCCAACCAGCTGCATAACGTTTTTACTGGTGCTGTTGGGTGCAGCCTTCACAATGACATTTTTTTGCATTACGATGGCAGTTTCAGAACTGGTTATGTTTTTCTTTGTGTTCCCTGCCATAAGAAAGGCAGCCAGCGAAATCAGAACCAGGACAATGCCAGCGTAAAATCCTGTTCGTTTCAGGCTTATTCTCATGGAAAGGAAAAACATCAGAAAAGCCCCCAGAGCCAAAATAAATACAACAATACTGATGATTGACCATGTATTTGAATTTACCAGCCCATTAATCGCATGAACCCATTGCCGAAGGCTGGATCCGCTGTTTGCCTGCATCGTGATACCTGCACCTTTCTGTGCAAACTCCAGGTTTGTCCTGATTTTTTTGTTCAGTGGGTCAAACTTCAATGCCCGCTCATAATACAGGATCGACTGCGGATAGGCCTGCATTTTGTAGTATGCATTTCCAAGATTGTAGTAAAGCTCTGAGGATTCCTGTTCCTGCTTCAGAATTTCCAAATAATTTTCTATGGCCTCCTCGAAGTTACTCTCTGCATACGCCTTGTTGCCCTTCAGGAAATAGTCATCAGCTCCGGACGAAAAAGAGTCCCCTGCAATGAGTACCAGTAACAGAAACAGTATTGCCGTGCGCCACATAATTATAGTTTTTGATCCAGTTTATTAATCAGAATCCTTGCCTTCTCGAAGAGGCCTTCCATTTCAGCCTCCATACCGCCCGGAGAATACCGGGCAAACTGACAATGCTGAATGATCTCCATAAAATCTTCCGAAAGTGATTCTTCCACTTCGTGCCTGTTCATTTTAGCCTTAACATTTTCAACGGAGAGGTCTGAAATCTGCATGTTCATTTTATCAGCAAGGTAGCCCCATAAGGCCCTCTCCAGTTCATTATAATAGGCTTCTATGTTGTTATTTTTCAATAATTTACGCGCTTTGCGCAGACGTTTGGACACTACCCTTCCTGCTTTCCTTTTGCGGTTCCGCACAGCATCAGCACTTCTCCTGATTTGTTCCCTTCGGATTACCAGAACAAGCAGGAATAACAGGGCTGACCCAAGGTATGTCTGGTAAAACCACAAGCGCCCGAAATAAAAAGAATCTTTGGGTTTGAGCCTGCTCTCCATTTCAATATAACTGATATCCTTACCCATTTTTTTTATAGAGACTCCTGCTTCTGATACAGATGAGGCAATTATTTCTCCTGTGCCATCACCTTCGAGAACTCTTACAGAATAGGCATCCGTTCGCAAGGTTCTGAATTTCTTTTCCTGGGTATCAAAATATGTGAACGCAAAAGGCTCGATATTATAGATGCCGGGTTCGCGGGCAATGGCAGTGTATTCAAAAGCCAGCTTACCGGATTTTTTATCCCTGTTAAGACTAACTTCCCTGTGGGGTCCGATAATTTCAAACGCTTCAGGAAACTTACCGTTGATATCATTAATAAATTTAATATTTCCCTTCCCGGTAAGTTCAAGTTTATATGTAACCGCATCGTTAACTTTAATTTCGCGGGGGTCCAGGGACGATTTCAGGGTGAAGCTCCCTACCCCTCCACTGGATGAGGCTGAAGGATTTTCCGGAAGCTCTTTCACCGTAAGCTTTGTCTTCTTTGAAGTACGTGATACAGGCACGCGTTGGTAGTTATATCCCCAAAAGGGATCACTGACCCGTTGAAGGGCTGAGACCCTGATCTGAATGGGATCGATATAGATATCCCCGGATTTTTGGGGAAAAAGTACTACTTCCTGAAGGGTATACACGGTGTATACCTTATTCCCAACCTTGGTATTCTGACTGGATATCCCTTCCGGCTGGTCCAGTTCCTCCTTAAAAAACCCGGGGAACTCCGGTGTTGAAGAATATTCCAGGTCCGAAAGTTGAAGGTTTGGCGTGCTATACAGGACCAGTCGCGCTGTTACAGGTTCATTTTTATAGACTACCCGCTTATCCAGTTCAAGCTCAAGGAAAAGTTCATCCGTGGAAGAACCCTCCGGCTGGCTGGGTGAATTCACAGTGCGGGGGGCAGACTGCACACCTTCGACTACTTCAATGCTCACGGCATCAGAAGTATACGTCTTTTTCTTAAAAGTAGCTTTGGCCCCCGGTATTGTATAGCTACCCTTTTCGCCCGGTGCCTGGAGGTAATAGGTGAAGGTAAAGTTGTTCTCGCTGGTAACCTTCCCGTTTACGATGGAGGTGTAACTACTTTGCCCGCGACTTGGTCCGCCAAGGTAGACAAAGTCACCAAAATCAGGCTGAGTAATGGAGGCATTCTCATTAAAGGTATAGACCAGCTTAAACTGCTGACCTACGCGAACCGAATTTGGGGCGTTGACTTCAAAACTAAGGTCTTGTGCATAAATTTGGTTGCCGGATATACTTGCCAGCAGCATCCAGATTACCAGTTTCCCTATGGGTACAATTCTATGCTTCATATTCTGACTTCGTTAAAAGCTACCACTGCTTTTCAGCCTTCTGGCCTGTTGATCCCGATTGCATTACGCGTTGGTTTTTCAGCTTTTCCATGGTTTCCTGTTCTTCAGCCTCGATGGCTTTATAAATCATTTCAGCATCTTCCTTTGATATCTGATCAGGATTGATTTGTTTTGGTTCTGCTACAGATGACTGATCACCCTGCTGGTTCTGCGGAGCATTCTGATCGTTGGCATTACCGGAATCCTGCCTGGGCTTATCCTTCTGTTGATCCTCCTGTCCCTGACCTTTTTGCCCCTGCTTATCCTGTTGATTCTGTTGTTTCTGCTGTTGTTCAGAATCTCCGGATTGATCCTGATCCTTTTCACCATTACCCTGATCGTTATTTTCCTGGTTCTGTTGTTGTTGTGATTGCTCCTGCTGGTCTTTCTGCTCTTCTGAATTCTGCTTATCCTTCTCCTGTTCTTTTTCCTCCTTCTCCTTTTTCTCTTCCTGGTTCTGCTGCTGTTCCTGCTTCAGTTGCTGTTGATGCTGTTGTTGCATCTGCTTGTTTCTCAGCATCTCCTGCACCATAAAAAGGTTATGACGAGCATCGTTATCCTTTGGGTCCAGCTTCAGGCACTCAATATAAGCATCCCTGCTGGCTTCGTACTTTTGACTTTGAAAAAGGGCATTGCCAAGGTTATAATAATGCTTTGCCTTATTTTCATTTGAAATATCTTTTGCGATTGAGAAATACATCGATGCGGTATCATATTGTGCAGCCTTGTAGTAGGCATTACCAAGGTTGTAGCTCACCTGGTAATTATCGGGTTTTTCATTATAGGCAGCCTTGTATCCATTTATGGCATTCTGGTATTCCCCTTTATTGTAATATCCCTGTGCCTCAAGGGCTTTATTCATATAGTCCTGTGCGTGACTTACAATGGGAAACAATGCTAGTGCAAATAATACTGATCGTACCATGTTACCTCCTCTCAAATATTGACAAATTCATTAATTTCAAATTACGTTTCTCAAGAATCAAGCTCTCCAGGACAATGAACAGCAACGCAATGCCCAGGAAATACTGAAACCAGTCTTCCCATTCCATGTATTGTACTTTCTTCTGTCCACTTTCTTCTTCCGGAAGCACCTTCATGCTTCCGAGCAATTCTTTATTAATATTTTCTGCTGAAGAATGCTTAAAAAACTTTCCTTCGCCGGCCTCAGCAATTCTGATGAGCATCTCCGGATTCATCTTGGCAATTACGGGATTGCCGTTGTTATCCTTCATGATTTTATCGGCACCCTCAGGAATGGTAGCCCCATTCTCTGTCCCGATGCCTATGGTAAACACTTTGGCTCCTTTTTCCACAGCATCTTTAGCTGCCTGAACCGCATCATCCTCATGGTTCTCCCCGTCCGAAATCACAATGATAGCTTTTCCACCTTCTCCTGCCCTGAAAGACCGCGAGCACAAATCAATAGCTGATCCGATGGCAGTGCCCTGCCTCTTTATCATATCGGTATCGATACTTTTCAGGTAGAAGGAAGTAGTTTTATAATCTTCGGTAATGGGTACCTGGATATATGCTTCGCCGGCAAAGATTACCAGTCCAACCAGGTCTTCCTTCATGTTCTCTATAAGCTTCTCGACGATTAGTTTTGCCCGTGTAAGCCGGTCAGGTTTTTCATCGCGGGCCTCCATACTTTTTGATACGTCCAGCGCAATCATAACCTGAATACCCTTTCTGATCTCTTTGGAAGATTCCTGCTCTATTTCGCGTCTCTCACCAATTTTAGGTTTGGCAGCTGCAACAATCATGAAGCTTATTGCCAACATGCTAAGAATAAACTTTACAAGTTTCCTGCTTTTTGAACGAAGTGGCATCAGCTCATTAAACAATGAAGGATGCGTAAATTTTTGCATCGCTTTCTTTTGTCTCGCGTTTATCCATATGAATGCAGCAAGGGACATAAGGATCCCAATGAAGAACCATAAATATTTAGTATTTACAAACCAATCCATAATCTCCGCTTTTTAGTTCGGTATCGAACGTAAAACTAATCTTCTTAAAATCGATTCGCCGAGTAAGAGACCAAGCGCGATTAACACCAGGACGAGATACTTTTCTTCTATTTTCAGCTTCTCGACCCTCAGGTTCATGACCTGCTCATCGAACTTTGTTTTTTCCAGCTGGTCGATCTGGTCATAAATTTCCTGCAGTTTTTTTGTATTCGTTGCTCTAAAGTAAGAGCCACCCGTATTTTCAGCCAGTTGCATTAGCAGGCTCTCATCAATTTCCACCGGCACATCTACGAGGTGAGTATTACCAAACATATCCTTCATCGGATAGGGTGCAGTACCCCGGGTTCCTACTCCAACAGTGTATATCCTTATTCCCTCCTGTTTTGCAAGGCTTCCTGCATCAACAGGATTGACTGATCCTTTATTATTCACTCCGTCCGTAAGCAGAATAATGACCTTGCTTGGGGCATCGCTTTCCTTAAGCTTGCTTACTGCATTTGCCAGTCCGTCGCCAAGGGCAGTCCCATCTTCCAGAATACCGCTATTCACATTATTAAAGAAATTGATCAGGGTGATATGATCTGATGTCACCGGGGAAATCAAAACAGTCTCACCGCTAAAAACCACCAGTCCTATCCTGTCGAAGGGACGATTGTTAATGAAGCGGATTGCAGCATCTTTTGCAGCAACCAGACGGTTTGGTCTTAGGTCCTGTGCAAGCATACTACTTGAAATATCGATGGTCATCATAATATCGATCCCTTCAACATCCACATTCATTTTCAGGGGGTCGTTATCGCCATAAGAATCTTTGGTGATCTTTTGAGGCCTGGCCATGGCTGTAACAATGAGAATGACCGCGAGCATTTTCAGTCCGAACAGAATATGGGCCAACCATTTTTTCCAGGAGTTCCCAAATACCTTCAGAGCCTGGACACTACTGGTTTTAACTGTCGGCACATCGTTCCACTTGAAAATATAAAACAGGATCAGCGGTACTAAAACAAGTAACAGCAGAAATAGCCAGGGATTTGCAAATTCAATATCCTTCATGATATACTCTATTTATTATCCTCACTCCCGTTCTCCTCTGAGGGATTATCGTTTCTGGTTTTCTGAATAAATTCATAGGCGTTTTCCAGGTGCACCAGGTTTTCTTCCGCATCGGGTTCCCCTTTTGCGAATTTCACCAGATCCGCAAGATTCAGTAAGTCGCTTAGCTTTGAGAAATTGATATCATCAAGCCGATTCAGTTTCAGTTGTTGTAAAATCTCGTCGCTGGTTAATTCCAAAGCATTTATTCTGAAACGCTTGTCGATATACCATCGAATTACATGGGTAATTCTTGTGTAATACTCTTTAACCTGCTTCTGTTGCCAAAGCTTCTGTGCCTTAATGCGGTCAAGTTCACGGAAAGCCGTAATATACGGTGGCTCGATCTCGACCTTGGGCTGAAACAGATGCTGTTGTGGCCGCTTATTCCTGAGGTATTTATAGAGAAAATACAGCAGAACAATTACTAAAAGCGCGGGGACAACATACACCAATAGCTTTTTCAATTTTTCCCAGAAACTTTCTTCCTCTGCTGTGTTGCTTTTTTTTCTGAAAGTGTACGGGGATTTGATATCATGAATGGCCGTATCAAGTTTGACGCCAACGACTTTCAGAAAAACTGTATCCGAATAAGCTGTATCCCGGTTCAGACTATCCCTGAAGATGAAAGATTGGGGGGGGATAAAAAACAGGCCTGTATCAAATGCAGTGACACGGAGTTTTATGTTCATATTCCACATCCCGCCGCCGGATTTTGAAGAATCCAGTGAAGGTTTTCCAAGGACCTCGATATTCCCGAGGCTGGTATCGCCCAGTATCGGATAATGAATCCACAGGCTGTCGTTTTTTAAAAAGGTATACGTCAGGAATGTCTGATCGGCGATTCGAATGGTGTCATTTTCCAACTTACTCTGAACAGATATCGACTGACCAAAGCTAAAGCTATAAATAGCCAGAAACACCAGGCCAAATAACAGGCATATTGCTTTTGTATTGGATCTTGAAATCATCAGGCTCGTTTTTTAAATAACTTCATCAGGGGTTTGACATAATCCTCATCCGTTGATATATCGGCAAAATCAACCCCGTGTTTATTAAAGACTTCATGAGTCAGGGAGGAAGTATTCTCCCACTGTTCTTTGTAATGCTCACGGACTTTTCTACTTGAAGTATCCACCCAAAGTGTCTCGCCTGTTTCTGCATCTTTCAGGAAGGCCAGACCGACATCTGGTAGTTCACATTCCCTCTGATCGTAAACACGCAAGGCTATCATGTCGTGTTTCCGGTTTGCAATTTTCAGAGCATCTTCGTAACCCTCATCCATAAAATCGGAGATCAGGAAAGCAGTTGAACGTTTCTTAATGGCGTTGATCATATATTCCAGGGCACCCCGGATATTCGTCCCCCTTTCTTCGGGTTCGTAGTTAATTAGTTCCCGGATTACCCTCAAGGCATGCTGGCGTCCCTTCTTCGGTGGAATGAATTTCTCGATCCTGTCGGAAAACAAGAGTGCCCCGATTTTATCGTTATTGGATATAGCGGAGAAAGATAGCACAGCTGCCAGCTCCGTGATCACATTTTTTTTGAGTTTTTCCTTGGAGGCAAATTCCCGTGAACCGCTGACATCAATTAACAGCATGACCGTCAATTCCCGTTCCTCTTCGAAAATCTTAACAAAAGGATGATTGAAGCGGGCGGTTACATTCCAGTCGATATTGCGGATATCATCCCCAAACTGGTACTCCCTGACTTCAGCGAATGCCATTCCCTTTCCTTTAAATGCGCTATGATATTCTCCTGCGAAGATATGTTGTGATAAACCTCTGGTCTTGATCTCTATTCTTCTTACTTTTTTAAGCAATTCGATCGTGTCCATCCTATTCCTCTTTATTCATCCAATTTGATTGATACCGTGAAGTACCATTCTTTTTCAGTGAGGACAATCTTGTACTTTTTTCCTTTATTCATATAATACCATTGGTCTTTCCCTCCGGATTTATAATCCCTGTTCAGTCTGTCGATCACATCGGACAGGTTCGAGTAGGAATAAGATTCCCGGATATTGGTGCAGATATCATCATCAGAAAGAAAGAACAGTACAGTGATTTCATTGATCTTGTCCTCAAATTTCAGGTAGTTATAATGTGGATTAATTACCTCAGTATTGAGTCTCAGTCGCTTGTGAGTTACTTTCATACTATCTATGATCTGATCTTTATGCATTCCGATATAATGCTGAGCCTCAGATGACTCCCCACTGCCAATCCAAAGACCGGCTAACAGTATTACTGAAAGTATCCTCATAAGTAACTTGTCTATGGTACTTCTATCGTATTTAAAATTTCAGTGATTATTTCTTCAGAAGAAATATTCTCTGCTTCAGCCTCATAAGTCAGACCAATACGATGACGCAATACATCGTGGCATACCGCCCTGACATCCTCAGGCACGACATAACCCCGGCGTTTAATGAAAGCATATGCTTTTGCTGCTTTAGCCAGGTTGATGCTTGCCCTTGGAGAGCCTCCATAATTAATTAATGACGAAAACCTTGCCAAATTATACTTTTCAGGCGTACGAGATGCAAAAACTATGTCCAAAATGTAGTTCTCGATTTTTTCATCCATGTAGACATCCTTAACAACTCCTTTGGCTTTCAGGATGTTATCAGGCTTCATAATTTGCGAAGCGATAGGGAAATTGGTTTGAAGATTTTCCCTGACAATGAGCTTCTCCTCTGCAATATTTGGATACGTAAGTACTACCTTGAGCATGAACCTGTCAAGCTGTGCTTCAGGAAGCGGGTAGGTACCCTCTTGTTCAATGGGGTTTTGTGTTGCCATCACCAGGAAGGGAGAAGGCAAATTGTACGTATTGGCACCAATCGTTACATGCTTCTCCTGCATAGCTTCGAGCAAAGCACTTTGTACTTTGGCAGGAGAACGGTTTATTTCATCCGAGAGGATGAAATTCGCGAAGATCGGCCCTTGCTTCACAATGAACTCCTCCTTCTTCTGACTGTAAATCATGGTACCTATCAGGTCGGCTGGTAACAAATCAGGTGTAAACTGAATACGACTGAATTTAGCATCAATAATAGACGCCATCGTATTGATCGCTAAAGTTTTTGCCAAACCTGGCACGCCTTCCAACAGGATATGTCCATCAGATAATAAGGCAATAAGTAAACTGTCCACCAAATGTTTCTGACCGACAATTACTTTTCCCATCTCCATATTAATGAGATCTACAAATGAACTTTCCGCTTTAATCTTCTCGTTGAGTTCCTGGATATTTACATTCACTTGGTTCATAGTATGATTCATTTTAAGCTTTGAAATAAGTGATCGAAAGTACTAATTTTTCATGCTACCGACCAAGTCCCCCAGTACTAAAAAACCTAAAATTCGAGGGCACTTTCAGGGGTATTTGTTAAAAAATGTTAAGAGCCTTTTCGGGATTGTTCTGTCTGCTTTAAATGACTTTCATTTTAAAATAAACAGTAGGGGAAAATCCTTATCTTCATACCCAGGTTGAATGAATATGGAGCATCGGTATTTTATTGTAATGCAATTTAATGGTACGAGGTATTGCGGATGGCAGGTGCAGCCGAATTCCCCAACGATCCAGAACGAATTGAATAAAAAGCTCGGACTGATCCTTCAGCAAACCATAGCCACTACAGGAGCCGGACGCACCGATACAGGTGTTCATGCTTCCTGCTTCATCGCACATTTTGACAGTACAACTGATCTAACTTCCACGCTTCCTGCTATCACCCGAAAACTGGATCAGTTTCTGTCCCCTGATATTCACGTCAGCCGCATAGTTCCCATGCATCAGGATGCCCATGCCAGGTATGACGCCATATCACGTACCTATAAATATTATATCAGCCAAAAAAAAGAGGTATTCAAAACCGATTTCACCTGGCAGGTTGGGCATAAACTTGATTTGGAACTAATGAACCAGGGTGCTGAAATCATTAGGAATACAGAAGATTTTACTTCATTCAGTAAATTGCATACTGATGTAAAATCAAACGTTTGTCATATAAAAAGCGCCAGTTGGTCAAAAACAGAGGACCAATTGGTTTTTACGATCACAGCTGATCGTTTCCTCCGAAACATGGTTCGTGCAATTGTTGGGACCCTTGTGTATCTTGGGAGAAATAAATTGACTGTAAATGACTTAGATAGCATTATAGCCTCGAAAAACCGTTCTCAGGCAGGAGAATCTGCTCCTGCCCGAGGTCTTTTCCTCGATCATATTGCCTATCCCTACCCCTTTTAGAGTACTTTTGTTTAAATCTTTTTTAAAAAGTTTTAGAAACAATTATTTAATTTAATCGTTAAATCATCAAAAAACAACTCAATATGAGAAAAGCAGTCAGCATATTAACCCTATTGTTAACCCTTAATCTATTTTCTTTTTCACAAACGGATATATCAAGAGCAGAAGCCCTATTCATCTATAATTTCTCGAGATTGATCGAGTGGCCGGCAAATTATAAAACGGGACCCTTCGTGATCGGGGTAATTGGTAACTCTCCAATTTCCGGTCAGCTCGAAGGATTCACCTCCGGAAAGCAAGTTGGAAGCCAACCCATACAGGTAAAAAAATTCTCGAGTGCAGCTGAGATTTCGACCTGCCACATTCTTTTTGTTCCTTTTTCAGAAACCAAGAATCTGGAATCGATGCTTCCTAAATTGTCGGGTAAGAGCACCTTGGTCATTACCGAGAAGGGAGGAGCGATTGATGAGGGAGCGGCAATAAATTTCGTTGTAATTGGTGACAAACTCAAATTTGAGCTTAGCCCTGGAAATATATCCACCAGACAGATGCAGATGAGCTCTAAACTCAACGAGATGGCTTATAAGGTATATTAAAAATCTGAATTCCATATTTTCCAGGCTTCTTCAGCCTGGATATACAGCATAGGCAGTCCGTTTAACAGGCTTGCCTTTTTTTCTTCCCCTTTTTTCAGGAATAAGGTTTTCTCCGGATTATAGATCAGGTCATACAATATATGTTCACTGGTCAGGGCTTCATAAGGGATATCGGGACAGCTGTCAGTATTGGGATGCATTCCCAACGGGGAGCAATTCACTATTACTTTTGAGGCACGGACCAGTTCAGGACTTACCTGCTCATAACTCAGAATAGTTTCATTGACAGGCCTGCGGGAAACAAATTTTACTGTCAGTCCATGACGCGATAAAATGTAGGCAACAGCTTTTGATGCCCCACCGGTACCAAGCACCAATGCAGAAGTATGTTCCTTCGTCAAGACTTTCAGAAGTGGTCTTTCAAATCCAAAAACATCTGTATTAAATCCTTTGAGCTTCCTTTCATTGCCTTTGCCGGTGATGCGGATAGTATTCACGGCCCCTATTTCCAGAGCCTGCTCATCAACTTCATCCAGGAAGGGGATGACCTGTTGCTTGTAGGGAATGGTTACATTTAGTCCACAGATATCAGCCTGTCGCTCAAGGAGCTCCGATAAGAGCCCTATATGTTCCAGAGGAAAGTTTTCATAGCAGTGATCTGCAAGCCCCTCCCGCTTAAATTTCTCAGTAAAATATTTTTGCGAAAAGCTATGCCCTAATGGATAACCAATCAGCCCAAAGGTTTTCATGACTACTCCTCCTTTCCTTCAGCAAGCCGTTCCATCATAGCAATGGAAATAATCCCTAAAATAACAAGACTTCCGGCGGTAAGCAACACCATCTTATCCTTGCCGGTATTAAAGTCAGGGAGGATCTGCTCATAAGAATATACTTTGATATCTTCTTCAGTATCAGTAAAAGCGCCATACTCATCTACCGGAATCACCTTACCATCATTGTCGAACGATCTTTTCCAGGGCCAGAGGATGATCAGTGATCCCAGGATAAAACCTGTAAGCAGGGCTATGGTCTGGTTCCTGTATTTTTTAAAAACCCAGCTAAGAAAGTGGGAGAATGCGATAAGCCCAACAGCTGCTCCCAGGACTACCGGAAATAAAATCTTTATATTCAGGTCATTCACAGCATCGATCATGACCAACTGATAGTTCCCCAGCAGGATAAGGACAAAACTTCCCGAAAGGCCTGGCAGGATCATGCTACAAATTGCGATAATGCCACAAATTATCAGGTATATGAAGTTTTCATTCTCGGTTGCCGGTGAAAGGAACGAAATCGAAAATGCAGCAGCCGCTCCGATCAGAAATGTAATCACCACAGATAAATTCCTTCCCCGGATGGTTTTCCCGACGAAATAGACGGATGCAAGGATCAGACCGAAAAAATATGCCCATATATATATTGGATAGTTTACGAACAGGTAATCCAGCAAATGTGCCAGGGAAAGGATGCTAAGGGCAATGCCACTGAATACTGCAATCAGAAAGCCCAGGTTGATATGCCTGGCAAACTCTGCGAACTTTCCTTTCAGGATAAGTTTAAGGGCTTCAAGGTTAAATGATTTGATAGAGTCTATCAGCTCTTCAAAAATTCCTGTGATAAGTGCTACGGTTCCTCCCGACACACCGGGAATAACATTGGCGGCACCCATACCGATACCTTTGAGAGCCAGGACGAAATAGTATTTCAATTGTTTCACTTACTAAGATTTAGTTGAGCAGCAAAGATAGAATTTTTCAGGGAAGACAGAATTTTCCATCGGGGACATTCCGAATAAAAAATCATATGGGCATCATGCTATCTCCATCCCCGGATGATAACTCCCTATTGGACAGCGATCGAGGATCAGCAGCATCTACTCCTTCAATTCCAGTAAACTCTTTCTCCGGGACCCTGACCTCATTGATCCGATTGCCGGACCGGGAATAAAGGGAAAACATTAGTAATAATCCGGCTGTAAGTCAGGTAAGCATTTTTCTGTTCATTTTTAATTATTTCAGTAACCTGCAGGGTGGAATTTACGGCCGACACAGATCGAAGATTGGTGAGAAAGTCATTTTTTCTCGCTGATAAGAAAAATACACAAGATCTTACTTTGCCTTTTCATAGTATACAGGTAATTTTAACAAACCTGTATTTAAAAGCCCGGAATATGAAAAATAGTATTCTTATCGGTGTATTTGTCGCTTTCAGTATCTCAGCTTCAACAGCACAGGAGGCTATTATCATAGACCATTCCTGTGACAATTTAGCCGAGATTCCTGCGGAATGGATTGATTCAGCAAAATCCAGGCTCTTCATTGCATACGGACATACCTCACATGGAAGCCAGCTGATCTCCGGCATGAATGCACTGAAATCGTATTATACGGATGGTACTTATAACTGGAGCCATGAAGGCGGAGAAGACGCCCTGCACCTTTTTGAAGGATCGCAGTACAGCGAAGGAGATCTGGACCACGATGCAGGCTATGCCGGATGGGATGATAAAACCCGCACGTACCTTGATGCAAATCCTTCCTGCAATGTCCTGGTATGGTCGTGGTGCGGACAGGTAGACGATGTAGACCTGGATTCTCACTATTTTACTCCGATGGAGGAATTGGAAGCTGAGTACCCCAATGTAAAATTTGTATATATGACAGGCCATCTGGAGGGTGAAGGAATTGAAGGAAACCTGAATACCGCCAACCAGACCATCAGGGATTACTGCCTTGAGAACCGTAAGGTCCTGTTTGATTTTGCTGACATAGAAAAATATGATCCCGATGCGCTGATCAACTACCAGGAACTCTGGGCCAATGATGCCTGTTTGTACGATCCCGATGGTAGTGATCCGATCGAGCGAACTGTAAACTGGGCTACCCAATGGTTAAGCAACAACCCTTCCCATGAGCTTTCATCAATTTCTTCGCTTTGCGGAGAATGTTCACATTCGGTAAGCTTAAACTGCATAAAGAAAGGAATCGCCAGCTGGTACCTTTGGGCCCGTCTTGCCGGCTGGCAGGAGGTTGATCCCGGGTTCCCTGTCACTGACATCCGGATTTCAAGTGAAGGCGATGCTGATACGATTTCCATGGAGGGTGGAACCCTTCAACTATATGCTTCGGTTCTGCCGGAAAACGCCAGTATCAGGGAGGTTTCATGGTCGGTTACTAACAGCACGGGCCAGGCAGACATAAACAGCTCCGGGCTGCTCACAGCCATTTCAAATGGATTGGTCATTGTCAGGGCATCCGCAATGGATGGCACAGGCATATACGATGAATTTTCCGTCACGATCTTCAACCAATCCTCCATTGCGATTGAGTCCATCAGCATCAGCTCAGAAGGTGCTATTACAGAAATTACTGTTCCGGGAGGAAGTTTGCAATTATATGCACAGATTCTTCCTGCCAGTGCCAGTGATCAGAACATAAACTGGGAGATAATCAGCAACAGCGGGAACGCATCAGTTAACCAGGCGGGCTTGGTAACTGCTATTGCTAACGGGACAGTTTCTGTACAAGCCAGCTCTCTGGCAAATGAATCCGTTAATGATGCGATAGAAATTACCATTTCCGGACAAACAGCAGATGCTTTTCAAACACACCAAATCATACCTGATATCCGGATTTCAGGGGAGGATCTTCTTATCCGGAATGAAGACTTTAACATACAGGTTATTCGCGTGGTCAGCCTGAACGGCGGCGTATTGCTTAGCGAAAAGGTATTCTCCGACAGCCATTCTATCAGCCTCAGCGGTCTAAAATCAGGAATCTATGCCATCCAGGCGATTTCCGATTTACATGGTTACCGAAGTGTTCTGCTAGCTGTTCCCTAGACCATTTTTTTCTGTCGCTTCCTGAAAAGCCAGCCCGATATCATTATTCCAGGGAATGCCGGGCAGAGATAAAAAAATATTTCCGGAAATTGCACAAAGCGTTTTTACTGACTTAATGGATAACTCTGCATACAAAATCTGCCCATGAGTAATTGAGAAATTTTCAGGATGCAGGTTCTTACTCAAGGTAATAAATTAAAATTAGAAGAAAGAATTCATACTATTCATCCTGATGTTATCCCAGTTTCACCCCTCAGTGGCAACTTTTACCCCCACATTTACAAATCTGCCTCATCGATCCTGGCCATCAGGCCATTTTGATTGTATGGCATTCATTCCTGCGTTTACTTTGTATAACAAATCGAATGCACGTGGACTATACAACGCATTATAGTGAATTGAGGGATCTCCTTCGGGCTGGTTCAGGACAGCTCCCATTGGAAAACGAAGATAACATACAGCTTCTCAATTCGAATTTTAAATCTGAGTTTTCCATTCAACTGAATAGTGACCCCTCCCATTCTTTGGATGCAATTTTTGCTGACAGCCAGAAAACTGTCTCCAGGAATGCTGAATTTAATCTTCCGATAGTAAGGCCTGCGGGCGACAAAGCCCTGAAAAATGCCATTATCCTGCTGCACGGATTAAACGAGAGGAGTTGGGAAAAATATATGCCCTGGGCGTACTCCCTGGCACAGCAGACCGGAAAATCCGTGATCCTGTTTCCCATTGCCTATCATATGGACCGCTCACCCGAATCCTGGAATAATCCCCGGGAGATGTCACCCTATGTGAGTCGGCGTACCCATCGAATTCCCGGTTTACATGATTCAAGCTATGTAAACATTGCACTCAGTGAACGCATTGACAAGCAGCCCCAACGTTTTTTCCTGTCCGGTTACCAGGCAGCCCAGGACATCATGAATCTGATGGATGAGCTGAAGGAAGGGAGGCATCCATTATTTGAGGAGGGCACCCATGTTGACTTTTTCGCCTACTCCATCGGTGTCTTGCTCTCCGAGGTGCTTTTAATGGCTAATCCGGGTGGTCGGTTCGGGAACTCCAGGTTCTTTTTCTTCTGCGGCGGGAGTGTTTTGGAAGGCATGCGCGGGGGGTCCAGGTTCATTATTGATACAGAGGCATTTTCAAGACTGGCATCCTTTTACAATAAGGAGCTGGAAGATGAATCCAGGAAATCGGGGCTATTCTCAGACCTCTTGTCCAACACCAGGCTCGGACAGTCCTTCATACACCTGACTTCGTTTTCAAAGCTTAACCGGGTTAGCAAAAAATTCATGCACACCATTCAGGGACAGATCCAGACAATCTGCCTGAAATCTGACAAGGTCATGCCGGCAGAAAATGTCAGGAAAAGCCTTTCGGGAACACAGGTTATTGAACTGGATTTTCCGTATCAACATACTCATGAAGTCCCATTCCCCTTGCGTCCGACGAAATTTGACCAGTTAATCGACAAGGCTTTTACACAGGTATTTTCGCGTGCAGGATTGTTCCTTGCTACATAAAAAAACCGGCCTTTAGCCGGTTTTCAGGATTGATGGATACTATTTGAAGAGTCAGGGTTGTTAAAGTTGTTTTTTAGACTGCATTTCCTCAGGGAGAAAGTCAAAGAAAGTATCACCGCGAAGTCCCAAACGTAAACACTCCAGAGGAATAACAATATCAGGGGCAATATTCCCGAGGTTGACATTCGCCCCGAAAAGTTTAATGAACCAGGCCTGCTGTTTTCCATCCGGGGCTTCCCACAGGACGTCGGATGTTTTAATGTGGGCTGCAATCTCGTTGATAAGACCCTCATTGGCGGTCCCGTCGCTATTATATATACCAATGGTGCCGCTTTCCCTGGCCTCTGCGATAACTTTGAGGGAGCCAGCCTCCAATTCGGTTTTCATCATCAGGACCCATTGCTCAGGAGGAATGTTAACCCCCTTAACCTTTGAGCCGACTTCAGAAAGGACCGTCGCCTGCTTTGACAGAGTCCGGATATAGCCCAGTTTCTCCTCATGCTCCATATGCATCGAGCCATCAGAGACCTCAACCAGATCAAGCTTATATTTTTCCACCAGCTTCTGGTACTCGCCAAACATACCACGGATGATATAAGCTTCGAAAAGTGTCCCTCCGAAATAAGGTCTTATGTTAGCTTCCCTGTAAAGTTTAAGTTTATCCTCCAGGTTTTTGGTAACTGCTGATGTGCCAAATCCAAATTTTACATAATCAGTGTATTCACCAGCCATTTCAATAAAACCTTCAGTCTGACTCAGGCTCAGTCCTTTATCCATCATCATGGTCAGGCCTTCGTTCCTGGGCTTTTCAGATCGCACAGGAATATATGGTAATTGATAATTCATAGCTATTGGCTTAAATTTTTGTATTTTTTAATCAGGCGGGAAAACAGCTCACTACTGGTGGTTATTGGAAACCGCAGGAGCATTTCGTTGTGTTCACTATAATTGATTCTGAGTCCCTTTTCAAAATACTTCCCGGCGAGCTTCAGATTATTATCATAGAGATAGTAGGCGGCCAGATTATAGTTAATGGTAGATATTTCCTTGTTGTACTCATAGGCTTTATTCAACAGCGAAATAGCCTCATTGATCCTTTTTTCCATGAAGAAAATATCGGCATGCGACAGCCATGCTTCATAATCGTTTGGATCAAGCTCAACTGCCCTACTGTAGGATTCAGCTGATTTATCGAGTATATTCAGCTTTCGGTATGCTTCACCCAACATATACCAATAGTCGGGGTTTTCAGGATCGTGACTGTTAGCCTGCTGAAATAATTCTATGCAGTGTGCATATTCGTCCATACTAAAATAGGCCATTCCCAATCCATACCAGGCATCGCTGTAAGTTTCATCAATTGCCAGGGCCCTGCGATAATAATATGTGGAGCGCTTGAACAGATTAAGTTTGTCATAGCACTCGCCAATATAGGTAAAGGCCTGGGTATTATCCGGCTCGAGTGCGAGGATCTGCTCAAAAGTTGCAATGGCCTCATGATATTGTTCCGAATTGACAAGCGTGTTTCCTTTGCTAAAATAAGCAGAGATATAATCGGGGCTGATCGCTATGGCAAATTCGTACGCATCGATTGCATCGTCGAATTTTTCAAGACTGGAATAGACCATTCCCATGTTAAACCAGATATGTTCGGCATAGGGATCAAGATCAAGGTACTTTTTGTAATAGTTGATACTTTCGGTGAGTTGATCAACCTTTTCATAAATCAGTGCCAGCTCATGGATCACCCCCAGGTTTTTGGGATTAACCTCGAAAGCAAGCTTCAGGTATCTGATAGCCAGTTTGTAATGACGGGTATTAATGTATGAATAAGCAATGGAAAGAATCATATCATCCTTTCCGTCAAGGGTCAGTTGAATAGCACGGTCGAATGCTGTATGGGCCTCTTCCCTTTTTCCAAGCACATTAAGGGCAGTGCCTTTTAGCAGGAAGAAATCTGAATTATTCCCTTCGAGGGCTTCGATCTCGCGGAGAAAGTGTAAACCTTTGGATGGTTTCCCATTCTGGACGTATGCCTGGGCAAGACGCAGTTTGATCGCGGATGAAGATGGGTGCTGTTTCAATGCCCGTTCGATAGCATCCTTCGCACAATGAAAATTATGCTGATCCAGATAGTAATCGATGATACTTTCAAACTCATGCACATCAAAGTAGCAGGATCTATTCCTGTTCACCATTTCTTCAAATCGGTTTATCGATTCAAATATCCCTTCTTCCTCTAAAAATGAATCAAAATTATCATTCATATCCTTCTGCTTCAATATCAAATCTAATTTACTAATTATTGAGTACGGTTCCGATTTCAGATATCAACAGTTTATTCCCGAAAAGCTCTGCTTCACATGTCTTTTCAGAAAAAAGCGGTGGTTAATAATTTCTGAAAATCCTCTGTCGGATACCTGAAACCAGATCATTCACCTACCAGATTATTGCATCCTGAAAAGCAAATGATCCTGGATCTTTTCAGAGTTGCTGATCAGGAATAGATTTCCTTTTTTGCCGCCAGCAGCGTATTTTGAAGCAGGGAAACTCGCGTCATGGGACCTACTCCACCGGGAACCGGAGTAATAAAGCTGCATTTGGGTGATACTTCATCAAAAACAACATCCCCTTTGAGCCTGAATCCGGATTTTGTCTCCGTTGAAGGAACTCGCGTAGTTCCAACATCAATGACAACCGCTCCCTCCTTAACCATGTTTGCTTTTACAAAACCCGGGCTACCCAGGGCAGCAATCAAAATGTCGGCCTCAGCGCAAAGGCTTTCAAGATTTTTAGTCCTGCTGTGAGCTACTGTCACAGTTCCGTCCACGCCCTTCTGAGAAAGCAGCACACTCATTGGTCTGCCAACGATCTGGCTTCGGCCAATGACAACACATTTCTTTCCTGAAGTCGGTATACTATAGCGTTTCAGGAGTTCCATGATCCCATAGGGAGTAGCCGACAGAAATGCCGGTAATCCGATCACCATCCTGCCGACATTAACAGGATGAAATCCGTCAACATCCTTTTTATGATCAATAGCCTCGATTATTCGGTTTTCAGGAATATGCCCTGGTAAGGGCAGCTGAACGATGAAGCCGTCCACATCCGGATCATTGTTCAGTTCATCTATTTTGGCTAAAAGTTCTTCTTCGGCAACATCATCCTCAAACCTAATTAGGGATGATTTAAACCCCACCTCTTCACAATCCTTGATTTTATAGGCAACATACGATTCGCTACCTCCGTCGTGCCCAACCAGAACAGCTGCCAGATGGGGGGCCTTACCACCATTCTTTACGATTTGTTCAACTTCTTTTTTAATTTCCAGTTTGATCTCGCTGGCGACTTTTTTTCCGTCTATTAGCTGCATGGTGTATACTATTTTGTTCTATGTTCGGATTCATGCGGGTTGTTTCCGGGTTCCCCCGGCCGGCAGGGCTGGAGTTACCGTCCCTTCATACCGCCCATCATTCTGCTGAGGTTTTTGCCTGACTGCATCATTTTCATCATCTTCCTGGTTTCATCAAATTGCTTTAACAGGCGGTTTATTTCCTGTACGTCTGTTCCGCTTCCGGTGGCAATTCTTTTTTTCCGGCTCCCGTTCAGGAGAGCAGGATTTTCTCGTTCCGAAGGCGTCATTGAAAAGATAATGGCCTCAATACTTTTAAAGGCATCATCGTCAATATCCAGGTTTTTCATGGCTTTGCCCACGCCGGGGATCATCGAAGCCAGCTCCTTGATATTCCCCATCTTCTTGATTTGCTGGATCTGCTTGATGAAATCGTTGAAGTTGAACTGATCTTTAGCAATTTTTTTCTGCAGTTTGCGTGCCTCCTCGGCATCAAACTGTTCCTGTGCTTTCTCAACCAGGGATACGATATCTCCCATGCCGAGAATCCGGTCGGCCATACGTTCCGGGTGGAATAGCTCCAGGGACTCCAATTTTTCACCTGCACTGATGAACTTTATAGGTTTGTCAACCACCGAACGAATGGAGAGCGCCGCACCACCACGGGTATCACCATCAAGTTTGGTAAGCACAACGCCATCAAAATTTAGCCGATCATTGAATTCCCTGGCAGTATTTACAGCATCCTGTCCTGTCATGGAGTCAACGACAAAGAGAGTTTCCTGCGGACTAATACTTTTCTTGATGGCCTCGATCTCATTCATCATCTGTTCGTCAATCGCCAGGCGACCTGCGGTATCGATGATTACCAGGTCTTTGCCCATACGTTTGGCCTCTTTAATACCGTTTTTTGCCAGTTTTACAGGATCCTGATTTCCTTCTTCTGCATAGACAGGTACTCCAATTTGTTCTCCAAGCACCTGCAACTGATTGATCGCAGCAGGACGGTAAACGTCACCCGCCACCAGGAGCGGGGTTTTTCCACGCTTCGTCTTCAGATAAAGGGCCAGCTTACCGGTGAAAGTAGTTTTACCGGACCCCTGCAGACCCGAAATCAGGATGACAGAGGGATTTCCCTTGATGTTAATCTCCTCATTTTTTGTTCCCATAAGGACAGCCAGCTCATCATGGACAATTTTCACCATCATCTGAGATGGTTTCAATGAAGAGAGAATCTTCTGTCCCAGCGCCTTTTCTTTTACCGTATCCGTAAATATCTTGGCTATCTTATAGTTAACATCGGCGTCAAGGAGAGCTCTGCGGACTTCTTTCAGAGTTTCAGCAACATTTATCTCCGTTATACTTCCTTGTCCTTTGAGGATCTTGAACGATCGTTCCAGCCTATCCGATAAATTGTCAAACATACTTCTTAGTCTATCTTTTTCTTTTCAGGTCGCAAAAATAAGGATTATCTGCAAATATTACATACGTTCCGGCACCTCGATACCCAAAAAGGACATCGCCTTGAGTATGGTAATACCACAGGCTTCAGACAGGCACAGCCTGAAACGGCGTTCGGCCTCTTCTTCCGCTTTAATAATCTGGTGTTCATGGTAGAACTGATTAAACTCCTTTGCCAGCTCATAAGCGAAATTGGCAATAAGAGCAGGATTGTAATTTAGTGCTGCATCATTGACGATTTCAGGAAACCCGTGAAGGATCTTGACCAGGGACTTTTCCTTATCGCTAAGAGATTCGGGAAATAATTCCATATCCCAGGTGATGTTATTGTCTTCAGCTTTCCGCAATACAGAACGTATCCGCGCATGTGTATACTGGATGAAAGGGCCGGTGTTTCCATTGAAATCAATAGATTCCCTGGGATTGAAGGTCATATTCTTGCCCGGATCGACTTTCAGAATAAAATATTTCAGTGCTCCCAGACCAATGATCCTGTAGGTGTTGTCCTTTTCTTCCTCGCTGAGCCCCTCCAGTTTTCCCAGCTCATCAGCCATCTCGCGTGCAGTATTTATCATCTCGTCCATCAGATCGTCGGCATCTACCACGGTACCTTCCCTTGATTTCATCTTACCTTCAGGCAATTCCACCATGCCATAGGACAAATGATACAGATTTTTAGCCCAGCCATAGCCAAGTTTATCAAGGATAATCGAAAGAACCTTAAAGTGATAGTTCTGCTCATTACCCACCACATAGATCATCTTATGGAAATTGTAATCCTGCTGACGAAGCTGTGCGGTTCCGATATCCTGGGTCATGTAAACCGAAGTGCCATCGGAACGTAAGAGGAGTTTATGATCCAGTCCCTCCCCGGTAAGGTCTGCCCATATCGAATGATCATCACGCTGCATAAAGACCCCTCTGTCCAGTCCGCCAATAACCGTAGTCCTGCCGACCGAGTAGGTGTCGGATTCATAGTAGATCTTATCGAATGATACCCCAAGACGCTCATAGGTTTCATCAAATCCCTCGTAAACCCAGCCATTCATGGTTTCCCACAATTGAATAATCTCAGGATCTTTAGCTTCCCATTTCCTGAGCATTTCCTGGGCTTCCAGGATCAGGGGCGCTTTTTTAGCGGCGTCCTCCTGGGATTCACCCCGGGCAACGAGTTCGCCTATCTGTTTTTTATATTCCTGGTCAAATTTCACATAATAATCCCCTACCAGGTGATCCCCCTTTTTTCCTGTAGATTCGGGTGTTGACTTCTCTCCCCATTTCTGCCAGGCAAGCATCGACTTGCAGATATGGATCCCGCGGTCGTTCACGATATTGGTTTTGATCACCTCTTTACCATTTGCCTCCAGAATCTGGCAGATGGACCAGCCCAGCAGGTTATTACGGATGTGACCAAGATGAAGGGGCTTATTGGTATTCGGAGAAGAATACTCCACCATGACCAGTTCACTCTTCTCAGATTTCTTCTGAATCCCAAAATCCTTGTTCAGAGCTTCAGTACCCAGAAATTCGATATAATAGCTGTCTGAAATAACGAGGTTCAAAAATCCTTTAATGACATTATAGGTACTGACAAGGTCAAGTTTCCCTCTGAGGTATTCACCCAATTCCCCTGCTGTAAGTTCAGGAGATTTTCCGGATGTTCTCAGAAGGGGAAAAACCACCAGGGTAACATCTCCTTCAAATTCCTTTTTAGTCTGCTGCAGTTGGATTTGTTTCTCATTAACATCAGCACCGTACAAGGTTTGCACAGCTTCTCTTACTTGATCACTAATACGTTGGTATAACATTGTTCAGGAATGCAATCTTTGAATAATACTATTTTTCCGGAGAGTATCCGTTTTGAATTAAAAATAAGCCTACAAAGATAACACTTGAAATGTAATTCAACAGGAAATAATCGGAATGTAGAAGGATTATTTCAATTCACCATTCAGCGAACACAGGTAACCCAGTTTGTAAAGGTCAAAAACGATCAGATTGGGATTCTCGCTCATCAGGTTTTTGCGTAACCTCATTTCAAACCGCTGGTATATATACCGGAAAACGCCATCCATTCCAACAGAACGAAGCCCCTTGTAATAAGCCAGGAGGGTGATATCGCGCTGCAACTTTTTCTCGTTACCATTGATCTTCATGATCCGCTTCAGGTTTTTAATTCCTTCACGGGTTTTTCTGAGAAATTCCTCACTGGATTCAAGTCCCAGATGAATAACGGGATTGTCAATATGCTGAATGGCAATGTTGCACTTGGCAAGATCGTATCCAAAGAGTGTGTCCTCGTGTCCGTACCCCCTGATCTTTTCATTGAAACGCACCCGGTCAAATGCTTTGCGCGTAATCATGAAATTATTTGTCATGAAGGAGCGGTTTGGTTCATGCGACCTTACTTTAACCGGTATTTCCTCCCTGTAGACCCCGTGGAGCCAATGCAGTTTTAATCGTTTATCCTCGGGGACATCATGTATGTATTCCCTGCCACCGTAGATTACGCCTTCATCATGAAGACGATCCAGGTAGTTTTGGATATAGTCGGGATTATCGATCCGTGAATCGCAATCCAGAAAAAGAAGGTTGTCGAAACGGGCAATATCAGCCAGTTTGTTCCTGATTCTCGAACGGCCAAGATTACTGGCTTCTTCGATATAGACTACACCGTCAGCATCTTTAAGATGTACGTTCAGTTTCCGAAACTCCTCATTTGAAGCATCATCTATAACGATTACCTCAAATGGAATACCAAGGGATTTCGCCTGCGAACACAGGTCCCCCACCAGGTCGGAAACGTTAAAATTATAGACTGGTATAAGTACAGAAAGCATGTATTAGGGTATCAAAAAAGTTTTGCAAATTAAACGGGTTATTTTTAATAATATTGTGTGTGGTCATGATTTTTTGTTAAAAACGAAAAAATGAGTAAACAGTTACAACTAATCATCATACAATCAATTATTTTCTGTGTAAATTCTTACCCCCAGAATAGTAAGTATGAGCTTTGGGTCAAGGCTGATCAACTTCAGGGAGAAGAAATTGAGCTGGTCTACTATTATGATAATGCCTTTTTACACCTGGATGATGTACACCTGGATATCACTGGAAATGGACTATACGAAGATATTGACCATCAGGGCATTTACAGATTTATTTTCCCCGATTCAAGCATATTTGACTTTTTGGTAACTGCTCCCGGTACCTACAGGATTCACAAAAGCAAAAATGGTTTTAGGCTGGAGGCTAACTCTGCCGGAGAGACATACGAAAAGTTTAATTCTTTCATGGCGGTTATTAGCATGAAAATAGATTCATTGGCTCATCTTCCAGGAGATAAGCAGATAATTCGCGAAGAAAAAGACAGACTAAAACTGGCAGCTGACAGTCTTATCAACCATTACTCTCTCAAGGAACAGGGAAACCTGGCAGGATATTATTTCAGGGCGCTCATGCCGGTAACAACCCCCGATTTCAGATTAACTGAACCGGGGCTCTCCGACTCTGCACGCTTATATAAAAGTCTGACATACTATCGCGATCACTACCTGGACAACATTGACCTGAATATTCCCGAACTGATCTACACTCCTGTTCTATCCGGGCGCATCAGCAACTATATTAAGCTGATCAGCGAACAATCACCGGAAGGACAAGTTGCTGCCATACACTTTATCATGGAGAAGTGCAAAGATCCCCGGGCGAACCAGTCAATACTATCCTTACTCCTGCGGCAGTACGAATCAATGGTCCATAAACCTCCCCAGGAGTACGCGTACCTATACCTGGCAGAAAATTACTTTCTCCGGGATACTCCCGACTGGAGCCCGCCCCCGATCATTGAAGAGCTACGGAAAAATATCAATACCCTTAAACCATTAGCTATCAAGAGTATCGCACCTGATATCGCACTTCCTGATGCAGAAAGAAACACCTGTCAGCTTAGTATGCTTGAGGCAGATGCCATCATCGTATTATTCTGGGACTTTACCTGTCCTGTTTGCCGGAAAGTCCTTGATGAATTCCGAAAGGTGACAGAAAAATACACCTACAAAGATATCCTCGTGTATACAGTATATATCGGAGAGGATAAGGAAATCTGGGATGCATGGCTTGCAAAAAAGCTGAAATCCGGGTGGACAAATACTTACCTGAATGGAAATACTGACGTTCTCAAAACCTGGCGCCTTGAAAAAGCCCCTGTTCTTTACCTCTTGAACAGAGATCACGTGATCGTTGACAAGTACTTTACTGTGAGTGAGTTGGATGAATTTTTGTCAGAGCTGCCTTATTAGAGAGCTTAATAATTGCTATCTGGTGAAAATACTACTGTTGATTACAATTCTATACTATTATGCAGCAGATTATAATTTCGACGATCAATCCAAAAACAAATAAACACTTTATCGATTCAACATAACAGAACCCCTTCACAAATGAGGGGAACATGCCCTCTGACACATTCCCGCCTGTTTGTTTTAATAGTTAAACTCCTGGTAAAATTCACCTGCCCGTGTTCTCACCTGCGATTCGAAATACTGGCCAGTTGTGGGGATTCCATTATCCGAATATTCAACATCACCATAGTTATATTTCACTTTCCTGAACTCACTGACTTCATTGCCCCTGATAACTACATAGCGGTAAGTTGTGGCTGTCCTGCCTTTATGCACCTCCAGGGTGACTCCTTCAGGATATTGCCCCTTGAGGTTATTCAGATACTTATCGCGCTCGCTGTCGTTAGCAAATTTCAGATCGGAAAGTGCCCCGGGATTCGGTTTGGTATTTTGAGATCCAGAGGATGATCCGGTGTTGACGGCGGTTACTTTAGCATTAGCTTGTTCGGCTGCCAGGATTCGCTCAAAATCTGCAATCTTATTAAGCTGTTGCTGCGGATATCGCTCGCCCGGCTTCATATCGAGTGCTGCCATGTAAGCGTCTTTGGCCGATTTGTAATCCCTGCTGTTATATGCCCTGTCGGCTGAAGCAATCATGCTGGTATATTTTTGCTCAAAAGCAGCCTTCTCCTGTCTTTCCTTCTCAGCCAGGGCAAGTTTCTGATCGATCTTTGCCAGCTGGGCTTTGGGGTATGCTTCAGCAGATTTGATTCGCAGTGCCTCCTGGTATGCCGCCCTGGCATCTGTCAGTTGATCAGCCGAGAAGGCCCGGTCGCCCTGAGCAACGGCATTGGTATATTGCTGCTCAAGAGCCTGTTGCTCCTGCTCCCTTCTTAATTGTTCACCCAGCACCTTGTCTATTTTTGCTATTTGCTGCTGAGGATAAGTTTCCGATAGCTTTATGTTAGAAGCCTTCTGGTACGCCAGCTTTGCTTCAGGCAGCCTGGAGGCGTTAAACAAATTATCCGCATCACGCACAGCCTGGGCATACTGCTGGTCGATTTGTTGCTGCTGAGCAGCCTGACGCTGTTGTTCCTGCATAATGCGATCGATCTCCGCTAAGCGCTGGCGCGGGAAAGCTTCAGCGCTCTTCATGGCAAGTGCCTGCTGATAGGCAGCTTTTGCCTGTCCGTAATCTTTAGCATCAAACAG
>JAFGEO010000002.1 GCA_016931575.1 Bacteroidales bacterium
ACGGACCAGCTCTTGAAAAATCATTTTCCCGACAGCTTTTTGCTCTACATGCCAAGAGACATCGTGAGTGGGGATTTTTACTGGTTGTCGAGGAAAAAGGAACGTATCTATTTCGCACTTGCCGATTGCACCGGGCATGGTGTTCCTGGCGCATTTTTGAGCATCCTGGGAATAACTTTTCTGAATCAGGTGGTCGACCGCAACGAAAACCAGCTGGCATCAGCTGTGTTGAACAGCCTGAGGGAGCATGTTATGAAAGCACTTCATCAGACCGGCGAGATCAGTGAGCAAAAAGACGGAATTGATATGTCGCTTTGTATTGTGGATACCTCGACGAATCTTCTGCAGTTTGCCGGGGCTTTTAATCCCATGTACATCGTTAAAAATAATACTCAGCTGATAGAAATACCTGCCGATAAAATGCCTATTGGTGTTTCCGCTGAAGAAGAAACATCCTTTAAGAATCATGAAGTTGAATTGTGTGAAGGGGATATGATTTACATGTTTACAGATGGCTATGCAGATCAATTCGGAGGATCCAAGGGTAAGAAATTTAAGTTCAGACCTTTCAGAAATCTGCTGATTCAGGTTAGTAAGCTCCCTGTAGGGGAGCAGAAAAATGAATTGCGCCTGAAGCACCTGGAATGGAGAGGGAAAAATATTCAGCTGGATGATATTTCCGTTTTTGGATTCAGGCATCATCTTCCCGGATAATTTCTCACAATGAATAAACCGGCCCCCCTCAGCAGGATATGAGACTTTTCAACTTCGCATTGTGAACATTTAATCGGCCTTACCCAAGCCATGAAGCTCCATTTTTTCGTAATTTTCACAATTAGTGAATCGATATGCAGTTATACTGATATAATTAAAAAATTTCGCGTTATTACGCAACCTCATGAAGCTTGTATCCTTTAATATTCAGAACTACCGTTCCATCATCCATTCCGGATGGTGCAACCTGGCCCACGATAACATTACTTCCCTAATAGGACAGAACGAATCAGGAAAAACATCTGTACTTGAGGCACTTAATAGCTTCTATACGGGTGAGATCCATGAAGATGTACTGAGGAGTGATCTGTCCCTGCCGATAGTAAGCTGTAAATTTGAACTCGGAAAGAAAAAAATGACCAGCTTTATCGATCTCTCGTTACTCCCTGACGAACTCCATCAGGTAGTCGGCGATGCCAGGCATTTCATCCTCACACGATGTTGGAAAGCTGACCGCTCGGCCATTCTTTTTATCGGAACTGAAGAGATTCTGAACTACTATGAGAAAAAGCAGGTAGAAAAAGCTTCCATCGAGGAGAAAACCCAGGTCGAGATCAAGAAGCTGCTGCAGGAGGCTGATAAGATTTTTAATGAGATGGCTGTTGCTGAAAATTTAAAGGAAGAATCAAAGGATCAGCTGACCCAGTCCCGTAAGAATCTTGACCGTGCCGGAAAAACACTTAGGCGTTCAAAGAAGCCTGATGTGAAACTCGTCGCTGAAAAAGAGCTTGAGTCATTGCAGAAAGAATACGATCTGGCGGAGAAGTTTTATACTGAAAGTGTTGAAAAATATGAGGAAAAGAAGCAAAAGACACAACAGCTATCTGAGAAAGTTACGGTTTGCAAGGCGTGTTCCGAAGCTTTGCAAAAGCTTGATAAGCTTAAGGAGCAGCTTCATGAGTATGATATATTGATCCGGGAACTGGATCACCAGCTGGAAATAGCCACCAGCGAAAAAGATCAGAGAGCCGCCTTTACAAAAATCCAGAAAATGAAGGCTGAGCTTGAGCTTGTCGAACGGGAATATCAACTGCATGCAAAAGAGGAAGCATTACACATCCTTGTAGCCGGTAAGGTTCTGTCCGGAACTCCCTATAAAGCTGCTTTGCAACAGGCACTGGGTGAGATCGAAGAGGAAAGCCGGCTCTATACCATCTTTTCCATTGGAGATATCCTGCACCGGCAACTGCCAATTTTTGAATTTTTTGAAGACTTTAGCAGCTTGCTGCCGAATAAAATAGACCTGGAGGATATCCTGATAGAAAATTCGAATGTCGAAGGGTATAAGGCTGCAAGGAATTTTCTGGAAGTAGCCGGCCTGAATGCAGCCTTCTTCCGGGAAAAGAATCACAGGATACTCAAGCAAAAAATCGAGAACCTGAATGGGGAAATCACCATTAATTTCCAGGACTACTGGAGTCAGAATGTTGGTAAGAACAGTAAAATACGCCTCAATTTCGAATTGGAGCACTACGATTATACCCACCCTGAGAAAAGTGGTAAACCCTACCTCGAGTTCTGGATTAAAGACAAGAATGAACGGCTTTATCCCAAACAGCGGAGTCGCGGTGTCAGGTGGTTTCTTTCATTCTACCTGGAGCTTAAAGCCACCGCCAGGAAATCAAATTCGCAGCGTATCCTGCTGATTGATGAACCCGGTCTTAGTCTGCATGCAAGGGCTCAGGAAGATGTGCTCAAGGTATTCGAAGATCTGAAAGATTCCATGCAAATCCTCTATTGTACCCATTCACCCCATCTGATCGATACCAATAAACTGTACAGGATTCTTGCCGTTCAACGTGCGGATGAAGAGGATGACCGGAGTGAATCCCTGATCCTGGATCCTGGTTCCCTTCATGCGGCATCTTCCGATACCCTGTCCCCGGTCTATTCTCTGATGGGTGTCAAAATCAATAACCAGGATTTTATTAAAGCGTATAATAACTTCCTGGTTGAAGATACGCTCACCTATTATTACCTGAATGCTTTCTGTCAGCTGGCAGGGATTGAAGATAAGCCCTCGTTCATTCCATCCACGGGACTAACAAATATCCCGGTGCTTGCCAATATTTTACTCGGATGGAAGATCGATTTCTCAATCCTTGTGTTCGGCGAATCCAGGGCTGATGCGATCCTGAGTGAGCTGGCTAAATCTTTCTTCTTTGCAAAAGAGGAGGAGATGAAAAACAAAATTGTTAAGATGTATGAATTTGAATATCCTGAAGATATTTTTTCTACACTCGATTTTAAGAAATATCTGCTTCAACGACGGGAGGGAATTACCCAGACAAACTCAGAATTTATTCTGGAACAGGGCCTGTCAAGGACAATCCTGGCCTCACAGTTTATTAATTTCTGCCAGGACAAATCACTGACAATTAAAGACTTTGATGACACTACTCAGGGGAATATCCATAAACTGCTCGATAAAGTCGTTAAGCAGGTTCCCTGATTTGATAAAACCGATACCCCATGAATAACCTAACTAAACCTTCTTCAGCACAATACATCTTCAGCCTCCTCGTCTTAACCGGTTTTATGTTCTTCGCCTCAGGAAACCTGATGGCCCAGAAAACGGAGAAACTCATTCAGAACGGGGATAAACACTTCCTGAATGGCCGATATGATGAGGCCCTCGAAGCTTACCAAAAGGCCGAAAAAAAAACCGGATACAGGGAGGACCTGTTCCTGAATATGGCTCGCAGTTACGAAAAAATGGGTAATTACTCAGGTTCGGAATCCTGCTATGGAAAAATTGTTACCAATTCTAACCGTGTTGACCCGGGCATTTTCATTGAATATGCCATGGTTCTGATGAAGCTGGGGAAGAATGAAGAAGCCCGGAACTATTTTATGAGCTATAACAATTTGTTGGAGGATAGTGATATAAAAGCACTAAAGTACATTGAGAGCATTGAGGATTATGATAGATATTATCGCGATTCAACCTTCATGCAGGTCTCCCTTATGAAGGCGAGTTCTGATGGAAATGAGTTGAATCCGGTACTGAATAGCGGAAGGCTGTATTTTCGCAGCAACCGGAAATACAAAGCCAGTACACCCCTTGAAACGGATGTGTACTATGCTTCCGACAGACTGGATGCTGCCAGTGTCAGCAGGATTAAAAACCCAGGGAATGTAAAAGGAAGGCTGGATGGTTTTGCCATAGCCGAAGAAACCGGCGAATTCCTTTTTGTGATTTATGATTATGAAACGAAGAAATCAGGGATCTATCGCGCTTTTATCAGCGATCATGGCGATGAAATTTCAAAACCTGAAAAAGTAGAACTGGGATCCTTTTCCGGCAATATCGAATCCTTGACGGTCAACCATGACGGAAGTATGCTGATCTTTTCGTCCGGAAGTACATCTGATCAGCACGGCGCTGAATTATACCGCTGCCAGCGTAATTCTTATGGATACTCCGATCCCACACGAATTGAAGGATTTGTCAACAGCATGGGCAACGAAAAAGATCCGGTGCTTGTTAATGATACTTTATTATTTTTTAGTTCTGATGGCCACGGCGGACTAGGTGGTATGGATATTTTTTACCTCGACCTTAACCGGCCGACAGCCTTCCCGGTAAATCCGGGCTATCCCCTCAACAGCAGGTTCGATGAGGAAGGGATTGCCCTGTCGGAGAATGGAAATTACGGGTACTTTATTTCAGACCGGTCTGATGGAAACAGGAAGAAAAACCTATACAGCTTCACGTGTGGCAAAATCCGGGCCTGGGGTGAAATTACCGATAAAGAATCCGGGCAGAACCTGAAGAATGTTGCCATAGACGTGAAGAAGAAAGGGGAAGGCGGTTCTCAGTTCATGCTGGCAGACAACGGCCGATTCTCGATTGTTGGTGATCCTGGTGATTCCTACCAGCTGACTATCTGGAGTGAAGGCTACGAGCTGGAGAGCTTCTATATCGATACTGAAAATTCCCGGTCAATGGGACTGTTTGATGTCAATATGGGTAGATTTCCAATACTAAAGACCGGGGCAGAAGGGGAGACTCCTGAACTTTTCCGGTACGACGAGGAGCCTCTCACCGCTGATAACCAAACCGTTTATAAACCGGAGCCTGAACCTGTTCTGCAGCCGGAAACGGTTTTCACCTCACAAGAGGAGCCTGTTCACGAGGCAGAAGCTGCACCTGCTTATGAGCCTGAAATTGAATACGAACCAGAGCCGGAACCTGTTACAGAGCCTGAAACAATGATGGTGGCTGAACCAGAGCCTGAACCTGTAACAGAGACTGAACCAGAGCAGGAGCCTGTTACTGAGGTAGAACAGGAGCCGGTTAATGAACCTGAACCTGCCTACCGCCCGGAACCGGCATTTACCGTAGCCTCGGATGATCAGATAGTCTTTCGGGTCCAGATCGCGGCCAGCCGCTCTAAAATAAGTGATTCTGAACTGAAAAAGCTTTATACCGGTGATCAGGATGTTTTTATGTTTGAGGAGGATAACTGGTACAAATATGCCATCGGTGAGTTCAATTCGTATTATGAGGCCAATCAATTCAGACGCAAGTCAGGTGCAAAAAGTTCTTTTATTGCTGCCTATGATAAGGGTATTAAAATGAACCTGATGTCTGCCATTAAACTGGTCCATGCCCCGGAAATGCCGGCACAGGCTCCCGCTAAGGGTGAGGATGTCCTGGATAAAGTTAGTATTCATTATCCGCTTGATGGGTTTGAACCGCTGAAGGGTGAAATGCCTAAGTTGGATCAGCTTTTAAACCGCCTCGCCGGGGATCCTGGATTACGTGTCCGGATCGAAGGGTATGCCGATATGCGGGGTAGTGATGTTTACAATGCCGGTTTGGCCAATGAAAGGGCCCTGTACATCAAAGGATACCTTGTAACAAAAGGAATCAGCGAATACAGAATTTCTATTGCAGGTTATGGCGAATCTCATCTGAAGGTTGAATGCGATGAGAATTGCACAAATTCAACGCATATGGAAAACAGGCGATCGGAGATTATTCTGTACAAATAGGATAACTTTTAGGGTATTCAATCATTATTAGTGTTTGAACGGCAGTAATCGGTCCTTCCCGGTATAAATTGCTGTTTATTTTGATGGATGCTTGTTTTTCCTGGATTCCTCGTCCACTCAGCGCCTGAAGTAACTAAGGATTAAGAAAAAACTAATAAATCTGAGGTTTAAGCGGTACGAATTACCGCTCTTTTTTTTGTTAGTCTGTGCAGGCTTTTTTACCTCGGTGAGGTGAAATTGGATCAAATTTAGGATGAAAGTATGAAAATATTTGACGAACACTTGTATTATGTTGACGAATAACATATATTTGATGTCCATTCCAAAAATTTACACTATGTGGTTGTTAGTTATTGTTCCTTTAGTGTCGCTGTTGGTGTTAGGAGTGTTGGTTAACGAGGCTCCGGAACTGACCAATGACATCAAAGAATAACAGAATTTCAGAATTTATTGCCTAATTCTTAGCTCCTAATTTCCTGAATATGTATTTTTGGGTCATGTACGTATTATGCATTTAGCCCAAATGAACCGACTACTAAATATCGCATTCCTTCTCTGTCTCTGCACATTTTCTCATGCTCAAATGTTCCTCGTTAAACAGTATAGGGGTGAGCTGAATATTAGCCTGGAAATCATTGATGACAAACGTATCGAAAAGGGTGTTAGCACCCTGGATGAGGCATTTGTGATTGAAAATGAAGCGCTTGCCATGCTCAATATAATGACCGATGAGGAACTGACTGCAGCAGAATCAAGGAGGTTCAAGAAAATGCTGGCGAAATTTATGGAAGCTTCAGCTAAATACCGGGAAGGGCACGAAATAATCTATTCTGTTTTCAATACAAATTGCGGCAAATTTCAGTCGGAAATGAAAAAAATGAATCACTATGCTTCCGGCATGAATAAAGCCAAGTACTATGAAAGGAAGGGTGAACAGACAATATCGAGAGCAAATTCAATCAGGGATGTACTCCTTGAGGCTGATAAACCGGAATGGATCCAATACAAAATGCATGAGGCGCTTCAGCTCGAAAAGCTTGCAATCCGTGATAAGGGCAGGGCACTGCAAATTTACCAGGACTTTCCTGTTGAGTATAATTATGGCTGGGAAGATGATGTTAGCATGAAAGAATTGGAAAAATTCTTTAAGAATCCTCTGGTTAAACTGCCACCTGAAGATGCCTTTAAAAAAGCCCTGCCCGAAGAGAGAAAGGAACCTGAGGGAGGAAAAGTCGTTTTCCGGGTTCAGATCGCTGCTCATACGGTGCAGCTTCAGGATGATTATATCAACACTTTTTATACCGGCGACGAAGAGATTAAAGAGGTTAATGAAGGTGCCTGGTTCAAATACCATATTGGGGAGTTTGAAAGTTTTGAAGAGGCCGAACAGCTGAGGATTTCCTGCCGTGTTCCCAGGGCATTTGTGGTTGCATATCAGGATGATAAAAAGCTGACCATTAAAGAGGCCCTGGCAATCCAGCAGGCAAATCAGTAAATTCTTATTCGATAGATCGGAAGTTGCTTTCGCATATCTCCAAGCGATTTTACGGTTGCCCGGATGCTGATTTCATGATCCGGGCCCAGTCGGCTGATAATCTCCCTGGTTTCATGACTCAGTTTATTCGAGGGATTGAAATGGGAGACATGAAATCCACCATAGTTGTACCCCAGCTGAAAATCAGTAATCAGCATCCACTCCGATGAACCTACCAGGTCATCATTAAAAAAAATGCTCAGGCTGTCGCAGGTAAGCAGTCTGCTCTTTGGCAGACTGGCCGGATTGTCAATCGGTACACCGTCGAGCATAAGTTGTGGCTCTGGAACATTCGTGACATTAAAGTACCGGTAACCCATTACTTCTTCCTGCCCACATTGAACACATCCGACGGACAATCTTAATTTTCCCGCACGCTCAGGGATTAACAGATACTGGTTCGCACTATCCCAAAGGGCAATACCGTTTGAGCTGATTACATTGATCTCTTCACATTCCACAAAAAAGCCTGTGTCAACCTTAAGGTAATTATCAATTCCCTGGTACAGATTTCCTTTCTTTGAACTCAGGCACTGGATACTGGTTTCTGAC
Organism: Bacteroidales bacterium; assembly: GCA_016931575.1. GTDB lineage: Bacteria > Bacteroidota > Bacteroidia > Bacteroidales > UBA10428 > UBA10428. The sequence continues at coordinate 7,862 of JAFGEO010000002.1, forward strand.
AGCGCTACTCCATAACGTCCCTGGGAAGAAATGTTTTGTGAAAATCCTGCCATCAGGAACATCAGGAATACTGCCTTGCCTATTGTAAATTCAACCAGCTTTTGCATGATCACAAAGAAAAGGAAGAAAGTAATTTTGACAAATTTATATCATGATTTTTTGTTAACTTCTTTAGTCGACAGGAGGCCACAGGCTGCCAGAATATCTTCACCTCTTGATTCCCGGATGGTTGCTATAAGACCTTTTCGGTTGAGTCTATCGCGAAATTGAATTAATTCCTCGTTTGAACATCCCTTCAATTCTGAATCGGGAATTGTGTGAAAATGCATCAGATTTATCCTGCATTTAAGTCCGTCAAGCAAGCTGGCCAGTTGGTTGACATGACCGGGTGTGTCATTGATACCCCTGAATAGAATATATTCAAAGGACACCCTTCGTTGACCGTCCCATGGATATAATTTCAGGAGATCAATAACTTCTTGTACCGGATAGCTTTTCTGAACCGGCATGAGCTGCCTGCGCTCATCATCGAAGGGCGAATGCAGACTGACAGCCAGGTGGCACTTGCTTTCTTCCAGGAAGGTTTTCATTCCGGGAATGAGCCCTACGGTTGAAACGGTTATCCTCCTGGGACTAAAATGGAGCCCATAATCTGCAGTCAGGATTTCCAGGGCTTTCATAACTGCTTCCGTGTTGTCAAATGGTTCTCCCATGCCCATAAAAACCAGGTTAGTGAGTTCTTCGCGTTCCGGAAGAGAAAGGATCTGGTTAAGGATTTGCCCAACCGATAACTGGGCCTGAAAGCCCTGTTTTCCAGTCATGCAAAAAGCACATCCCAGTTTGCAGCCTACCTGGGATGAAACACATAGGGTATTTCTTTTTTTTCCGGGAATGTAGGCAGCTTCAACAAACTTGTTCCCGGGAGCAGTATACAGGTATTTCTTTGTTCCGTCCACCGACTCGCTTACCTTGACCGGGGCACTGATGCCGATTTCAAAATCTGCGGCGAGCTGCTCACGGGCTGTTTTGGATAGGTTAGTAAAAGCAGAAATATCCCTGGCTCCCCGCTGATAGATCCACCTGGCGATCTCCTTTGCGGCAAAACGGGGAAGCCCGTAGGTTTGAATGCATTCATGGAGCTCGGGGAGGGTACGACCTATCAGAATTTCTTTTCTCATCTTAGTATCTTAATGCTTATGTTTTGGGGCTTTTTCCTTGAATTTAAGCTTTGGTAATTTCCCTGTGCAGGATTTCCCAAACAGGAATTGACCGTCTCAGGAAGCTACAAAGATAGCATTTCTATTGACTCCATGAGCCGGAGATCGATAGGCTATGGGTCGAAGGTTGACCCCGGGGAATGCTAATAAAAGGCATAAAAAAACCCGGCTGCTGCCGGGTTCTATGATGTTAATCACTGGTTTTAGTAAAGGCTAATCTGGAAGTCTTTTCTTACTACGATCTCAGGCTCTCCATCGTAGGTTGTGATCAGTCCGGTGATTGCAAGGTATCTGTTTGTAAAGAAGCTTGCAGGGTTGCGGCTGTACATTCTTGCAAGGTAACCCGGGATGACTACTGTGAAGTCCTGGTATGGATAGTAAGGTCCATAGTACAGGTAGTATTCATCAGTGTTTCTTGAGTAGTACACATCGGAAACCAGACCGTAAACTGTCATTACCTCACCCCGGTAGTACATGGCATCGTATGCAGAGATCGACTGGATGTGGTAACCGTTGTGGTATTTCCAGTGGTTAACCATCGGGTAGATCTCGATGAAGTGCCTGTGCATAGTTGGAGTCCAGTAGAAGTGAACGTTTACGGGTGCACGGTATACTGTGTGTACTCTCCTGTATTCTACGCTTGGCGGAGGTGTATGGTAGTGATGATGTACGGTGTGTTTTTGATGATACGCACGGGGAGAATTGTAAGTCACAACATTCCGGGTTGAAGCAGGCTGGCTGCGACGGGTCGGAGTGTATTGTGTGCTGCTGTGATGGGTAGTCGTGCTGCTTCGGTCGTAAGCAGAACTGGTACTCCTGGGCTTATTCCCGGTGTTGGTATGACTGGGAGTTTTTGTGGCCGGTGCAGCTGTACGGTTATGATCATTGGTGCTTCTGCTGGTCGGACGGGCAGTTGGAGTCTGCTTGGCCGGTTCACTGGTCCTTGCATTCCTGTCTGTACTTACATGCGTAGTAGGCTTGTTATTATTCTGGGTAGTAGTTGCTCTACTCGTTGTCTTTGACCGATCCTGCGGTATGGCCTTTGCCTGTGCAGGTCTGCTTGAATTGTTCGCAGTCACGTGTTTATTCGCACTTACTGCATTACTGGTAGATCTGCTCGTGGCCGTTGACCGGTTTTGAGATGTGCTTTTTACCTGTTCAGAACGGGTATTATTTCTAGCAGTAACGTTTTTATTGGCAGACTTCCTTGAAGTCTGATTATATGAAGTTGCTGC
>JAFGEO010000101.1 GCA_016931575.1 Bacteroidales bacterium
CCTCATAACCGGCCCTGGTGAACTCTCCCAACCTTCCAGGCGTAAACACCCCGATAGCATAACTTTCCAGGAATGCCCCCAGGTTGTATATAAAGTTTCCTGACCTGATATTTTCCGCCTTGAGCATCTGCCAGCGTATACCTTTGATTAGGAGCATAAGTAGCTGGAACAGGATTGCTAAAATAAAGAACAAGGGATTTATTTCCCGAAGGTTATTCCAGACTTTTGGAAGATCAAGACGCAGCAGAATGACTATAAACAAGGCAATACCAATAAGCCTCAGCAGCAGCAGCCAGTTCCATTTCTTTACTTCACGCAGCTTCATGCTCTGTCAGGTCAGGTTAGTACGTTTAATTTTATAGGTTGATTTTTTCCAGAATGTCCTGGCCTTTTCAAACCATTTTCCTATGAAGACGGGTGAGAACAACCCGATGAACCACCTTGCCGGAGTAGTCCCCAGCACCAGGAAAAGGAAGCTGATCATGGCCTCCATCAGGTAACGGCTAAGCGGGAAACCTTTAAGTGCATAGCCGTAATCAGGCACGGACCTTCCAGTTAATCTCCTGAACCTGATACGGATAAAGGCACCGCGTTTCTTCAGGTCGTAACCATGGGAATGCATGGTGATCGCTTCATTTTCCGTAATTTCCCCAAAACTGATGTACCCCTCATCGACCATCTTTTGAAGGAGATCATTCCCTGTCTTCGTCCGCGTGAAAAGGATGGAATATCCCATTCCCCTCTCTTCATAATCCGGGGCCCAGGCATCGCCCCCGGAGATATCAGTAAACTCATTTGTAAGATCGGTACAGTAAAGGCTGTTTTTCAGAATATGAAAGGGGATAAGATAATTGGCATGGAATTTTTTCAGCTCAATGACCCGCCCTCCCCGCATTTCGATTCGCATGTTTCCCGGCCATTCCCCGTGACGGAAATACAGTTTTTCAATCGCCGTATAATCATTTTCGTGATAGGTCCTCAACAGGCTTCGTACCGAAGAAAAATGAAGGGTATTTCCATAAAAAGGACCGAAAATATACTTTATCCTTGTTACTGCGGGATCGTTTATTGCCTGCAACTTGCGGATCGACTGGACCTGGGGCGGTAAACCGATATAGGCCAGATCGCCATCAAAAGAGGCAATGGCAGGCAATAGTTCATTTACCGAACTGATGCAATATTTACTTTGCGCAGCGTCCAGGACTTCTTCCCGGGTAGTAGCAATCACCGGCTCATTTAACCAGGGCTTATCAGGATTCATCCTGAGGGTGACCACTCCCCGGATCATTTTCTTCTCCAGCAGATAGATCAGGATCTGTGAAATGATGCCTCCGCTGGCCCCGTTGGCACGAATAGCAGGATCAGTTGAGTAGCCTATGCCTATTCGCTCGTAGGGCCCTGTGTAGGGATGAAAATGAGATGCATTCCTGTAAAATAATTCCCGATAAGCCGGGAAATCAAAATACTTTCCGCTGCAGGCTTCCCAGATCCGGCCGGCCTGTTCCTCAGAAAGTTCCTTCACCAGTTTGGGCCGGTATTCCCCTTCCCTGTCTACCATAACAATGGCACCATCCGACAATCCAACACAGCTTCCACACCGGTTGCACAGATCGGAGCGCATAATAGCCTTTAATTCTCTATATTTTTTCGCAGACATAAAATTGACGAATCCCTAATTCTGAAATACAAGTTCTTTGCAGCTTACGAATGATCCACTCCCCGAATTTTTGTATAAACACAGGTCCTACAGGAATTAACAAGGTTCCGTAATGGTGCAGCACGTTCCATCCCGTATGTTTCAGCAAGGTTTTAACTTCCCGGGAAGATAAAAATCGGTGAGGCCCTTCACCATGGCCGCCAAAAAAAAAGGTAAACACCCTATAGGCAGGCTCGCTGGTCCGTGGCGGACAACTGAGAACCATTCTGGCTTCCGGGGAGGAAATTCTGTGCAGTTCCCAAAGAAAATCAACTGGCGATGCAACATGCTCCAGGGTTTCAAGGCATACAATCCTGGAAAACTGCTCCCGTTCAAACGGAAGTTCAGAATAAGTCTGGACCTTTACCTGTTCCACATACGGACGTACACGCCTTGCTTCGTTCATTAAGCCCTGCGAAATTTCTGCATTGATAACCCGGACGGAAGGTTCCCTGCTCAGAATATATTCTGCAGCTTCGCAGTCCCTGCTGGTGATATTTAAAATTGTGCTGTTGCTTTCAGGACTCAAATGCTTTAGCATTTCAATGAAACGCTGGTCATGCGCCTGCCTTACCTTATTATTTTCCCGGATATAGCTATCACTCACACGATCCCAATGAGCTTCAACATCCTGATCGGACCATGGATTTTTTCTATCCAAAATACTCCTGCCCATATAAACCTAACGTTTATTAAGCGTTGAAATTTGCTCAGAAATAAGGCCCATAAAAAAGAAAAGCACCCCCATCATGCTGGCCAGGATAGCCGTGTTCGAAAAACGCTCATACGAAATATACCCGTAGATACCCCAAAGGATTCCGGCAATGAACATAAACAGACTGACCGGCAGAAATACCTTCAGGGGATTAAAGATAACAACCATTTTGAGGATAATCAGCAAGGTGCTGGGACCATGTCTCAGCTGCCTGACTGTACTTTTTCCCAGCCGCTTGTTCACTTTAATGGGATAATATTCTACAAAGTATCCCAGGTTCATGAAGGCAACGGTGCTGGTGGTTGAAAATGAGAACGAATCAGAAAACAGATGCAATTTGTCAACGAGCTTATCACGACGTATTACACGAAGTCCGGAGTTCAGGTCAGGGATCTTCCTGCCGGTAAGAAAATTGGCTGTGCATGTCAATATCCACTTCCCTGGCCGGCGAAGCCAATCCTGATGCGAATCTTTACCCCTCATACCGATCAGCATGTCATAACCACCCCGGTTATTCCACAAATTGATCAGATCTTCAGGATTATGCTGTCCGTCAGCATCATACAGGGCAATGTACTCTGAAGATGCAGCGCGTATGCCTGTTTTCAGCGAAGCTCCATAACCCTTGTTATACGGATGATTTATCAATTCAACGCTTTTAGATTCGACGATCTGTTGTGTCCCGTCTGTTGAACCGTCATTGATAACAATGATCCTGAAATTATGCTTTTTTGCTTCGGGGATCAGCAGGTCGAGCGTCTGCCCGATACCCTCCTCCTCATTATAAGCCGGTAGAATGATGGTCAATTCACTCATAATTCTCAGAGCATTACCATGCTCATTTTGTAAGAGATATGTTGCTATTCAGAAATAATACCCGAATATAACACTTTTAGAACGATGAATACTCCGATAAACTGAAAACCCGGACTACAATTCATAGTCGGGACAGGCCTAACTACCCTTAGTGTTGTTTCTTTTCTCCAGCATATTTCTGAATGGCCATCAACAGCCTGTATGAATCGAGGCTCATGCCTCTGTTGTTAGCTGCAGCTTCCTGGGAATGTTTCTCAGAGGGAGTTGCAGACTGAAACTGAGCTTTTATATCCAGAATCTCATCCATGCAGGCAAGCTTATATACCCGGACAATGCCGCCGGAGGAGGTATATTCCGGTGCATAGAAATCCCTGAGTATCCTTTCCATGTTAGGATCCTCAGGAGTCTCTCCCTTTTTCCGGTTATCATTGAACCGAATGACGTAGCTGGCAAGTTTGATATCCCGGGGTTCGGTGCCATCATAGCTAGTTGAAAACCCATGCAGGATCAGGCTGTCACCGACATAATTCAAAGGTATTCGCTGATTGTTCCAGCGTACCGGGAACTGCCCGTCACTCTGGGGAGCTTTTATACTGATAAGTGCTTTATCAACCCCTGCATAACAGATGAAATGGTTGGTATACCACCTCACTGATTCATTCACCGGAAAGTATATTGTATTCTCAGGGATCATTTCTCCGGCTTCCTCTACCTCCGCTATCACAGCATTTATCTTTATGTACACATTATGCAGTATGATTTTCTGGTACACAAAGAGCACCATCATCACCGCTATGGCCGCCAGGCTAAGCCTCTTTGGAAAATCCTTTTGTGCGAGCCAGATCAGTAAAATGAACTGAAAGGCTACCCCCAGGCGATCTACCATGTTCCCTGAGAAGAGTGCCTCAGGCATAAAGAAGTAAGCAGTAAAAAGGAATACTCCGATAAAAAGCCAGGTATTCTCCGGCTTGTCCCTTAACCGCCGTAAGCTTGATTTCATGCCGGTTTTCTTTGCCTGATTAATAAAGCTGTACGCTAAATAAAACAGGAGAACAGCGATCACAATAAACATTCCTGTGGTTGGAAAAACCTCCAGGTCGCGCTGGAAACCATGCAGTAACCTGAGATGAACCAGGTCCGTTAGCCTGTCACTCAGTGCTTGCTGCCGAACTGTATTTCCGGCACCGAATGAATCGACATGCCGGTAATACAGGGAAAAAAGAATGATGGCAGGCATGGCGGCCAGCAAAATTTTCAGGGATTTCAACAGAAAGTCCGTAAATGCCTTCTTAAACATTTTTAGATCCTGGGATTCTTTTATAAGACCCGCCAACAAATACAGTATGAGAATCAGTCCTGTAAAAGCGAAAACGGTAGCATGAACCAGGTACACAAGCAGAAGCAGGAGCATGATGAAACTATACTCCTTTACCCCCATCCTTTTTTCATGCCTGATCAGGTACCCGAAGAAAAGAAATAATGCGCTGAAGCCAAGGGAGAAGGTGTAGTATCCCAACAGAAAAAAATGATGCAGGGCAAAAGGGAAGATCAGAAAACTTACCGGATTGTTACCTTTCCCCGAAGCCTTAACCAGATAGCGGAATGAAAAATACAGGCTCCAGAGGTAGAGCACAATGAAGAATTTTTCCGCCAGGCAGGCCGGTAAAAACAGGTGGAATATCCCGATAGCGAAATGTGCCCCCCAATAGCCGACTATTACGGGATTAATCCGAAAATACTCCCTTACGGCATCGTTCCCGAAAAGTATACTCTTCAGCAGGTTTACGGAATACAGGTGTTGCGGTCCGTCAAGCGAAGGAACATATTTCACAAAGAAGAAGGGGACAACACTAAGAACTGCGATAGAATAAAACCAAAACCTCTCGTTTTTATACCACTCGCCCTTCATGTCCGGCAATTTACTAAACCCCATAATAGGTAAAAACATCACGTATGGCCGGATAGGTATTCTGAAGATAGTATTCCAGTTTATCTGCCGGGACCCAATGTACATCCGTTATCTGTTCTTGAGCCTGGGGTACAGGCATTTCGGTTCCTGAAAAGCTCATTTCAAACCACATGGTCTTTTTCAGGGCTACACCCTCCTTGTAAGGATATGTATGGTAGGTAGAAATCAATGGGCGGTCAAGTACAATCTTTTTAAGTCCGGTTTCTTCCCTTACTTCGCGAAGGGCCCCGTCTTCAAAACTTTCCTTTTTTTCCAGTTTGCCTTTCGGGAGGTCCCACCTGCCGCGGCGATGAATCAGCAGGTACTCGCCTTTCTGATTACGAACCAGTCCCCCGCCGGCATTAACCGGAATAAAACACCTGGTGAATTCTTCCCGCAATTCCTCAATATCCTTATGAAAAAGGTAGAGCGTGTCAATCCGGGTAAGTTTACTGTAAAAGCTGATCAATTCCCTTAAATCCTCCGTCTCACGGTACTTATAAAACAACCCGTATTTCACCTCAAAATGTTTGGCGAAATTATCCGTCAAAAAGAGCTTACGATCGTTAAAAAAAACTTTATACATTTGCCGGTATGAAAGAATATGAAAAACAAATAGCGCAACAACTTCTGCAAATTAATGCAATAAAATTAAATCCCGCAAAGCCATTTGTCTGGGCCTCTGGCTGGAATTCACCCATTTATTGCGACAATCGGAAGACTTTATCCTATCCGGCCGTTCGCGGCATGATCAGGGATAGTTTCGTTCAACTCGTAAGGGAAAAGTACCCTTCAGCTGAAGGTATTGCCGGGGTAGCAACCGGGGCTATCGCACATGGTGTGTTGGTTGCCGAGGCTATGGACCTTCCTTTCATCTACATACGCTCGGCATCGAAGGGGCATGGATTAGAGAATCTGATTGAGGGCCAGTATTCGCCGGATCAACGTTTCGTGGTGATTGAAGACCTGATTTCTACCGGCGGGAGCAGTCTTAAAGCTGTAAATGCACTGCGTGACAGTGGCTGCGAGGTTTTAGGCATGCTTGCCATCTTTAGCTATGGCTTCCCAAAAGCTGTTGATAACTTTTCTGAGGCCAAATGCCAGATCGACACCCTGAGCAACTATGAGACACTCATCCAGATCGCATCCGAAACCGGATACGTCAGCGAAAACGAAATAGAAACACTTCGGGAGTGGAGAAAATCTCCGGATACCTGGAAAAAATAAAGCATGAAATTAGAGAGCAAGATAGCCCGTGCAGGGAGTGCTGATGAAAAGGTATTCAACTTCCTTACGGATTTCAATAACTTCGAGAACCTGATCCCTAAAGACAAAGTTGAAGCCTGGGAATCTGATAAGGACTGGTGTCGTTTCAAAGTAAATCCTATAGGGAATACCGGTATCAAGATCCTTGAAAAAGAACCCTTCACATTGATTAAGTTGTCCAGCCTGGAGGAAGGGAAATTCGACTTTTCCTTCTGGGTTCAGATCAAGCAGGCTGGTGAAAACAATTGTTATCTGAAGCTTACCCTTGAAGTTCATCTGAATGCCATGCTGGAAATGATGGCGAAAAAACCACTGCAGGAATTCCTGGATAAGCTGGTTGACCAGTTATCTGTGTACCCTTACCCGGAGACCTAAAGTACCAGGGTAATTTCATTGTACAGATACGCTTTCAGTTCGTTTTCCTCTGAGCGTATCAGGATTTCCCCCTGGGGCCGGATATCCTCAAGTGTCCCATGGCACGTTTCGCCTCCTACGATAAATTTAACCAGGCTGCCCAGACCAAGTACCTTTTGCAGGTAGTTCCGGTGCAGCAGCTCCCATTGGTTTTCCCTGACCAATTGGTACCTGTGGGCCAGATGATCCAGCAAAACCCCGGCAAAATAAATCCTGTCTACCTCATTGCCCAATACATTTCTCAAGGATATTGGATTGGGTAAATCAGAAGGGAAACTTGTGGCATTCAGATTCAAACCCAGTCCGATGATCGATTGCCTGATCCGGGAACCCGAAAGTGAATTCTCAATCAACAGCCCCCCAAGCTTCTTCCCCTGGAGGTAGATATCATTGGGCCATTTAATCCCTGGGCTGACACCAAAGGCCCGCAGGGTATCCATCACACTAAGCGATACCAACTCGTTGAGAAAAAAATGATCCTGAACCGAAATAGCAGGTTTCAGAAGAATGCTCATCAACAGGTTTTCCTTTGGCGCGGAATGCCATCTGTGATCTCCTCTGCCACGACCGGTTGTCTGAAAATCTGCCAAAATAACAGTCCCCTCCTTTCCCCTGCCCTCGGAAATAAACTTTTTCATCACTTCATTTGTTGAAGTAACTTGCTGATAATCTATAATTTCAAATTCCAACATGCTAAAATATTCTTATACAACAAAAATAAAATGATTTGTGGTACTGTTATTGATTTTAGGAAATGTCCAGGTAATGGGTCTTATTGACTGCAATTTTGACCTGTTGACATGAAACATAAATAGTCATAAATTCATTACATTTGCAGTAAAATATATTCGAAGATAATCTATTGGCAAACAAGAATTTACTTTTAGAAAATATTATCGAGGGGATCCTTCAGATAAAGGGGCAGGAAATTGTAGATATTGATCTGACAAAAATAAACAGTACCCTTTGTGATCATTTCATAATTTGTCATGCCGAATCAGGCACCCAGGTTGGTGCAATAGCTGATTCCGTGGAAAAACTGGTAAAAGAGAGTTTAAATATCCGGGTTGGGCATCGTGAAGGAATGCAGAATGCCTCCTGGGTTCTGCTTGATTTCAGTGATATTGTCGTTCATATTTTCCAGCGTGAAATCAGAGATTACTATAAGATTGAAGAACTCTGGGGAGATGCACACCAGACAAAAATTGAAGAGAGTTACAATTAAATTATTTCATCAATGGCTGAGAATAAACAAAAACCACAACAAAATAAAATGCCTGGTAGTAGCAATCCCGGACCAAGAGGAGGTGGTAATGGTGATAAGAAGAGTCGGTTCAATTCGATGTTGGTCCCCATTCTGATCGGTGTGGCCATCCTATCCATTGTATTGGTATCCAGTGGAAAGAGTGCTATTGAGATACCGCGTAAAGAACTGCAGAAATACCTGACTGAAAAGCAGGTAGACAGGATAGTTATTATTAACCAGTCGTATGCGGAGATCTATATTAAAACTGATTTCCTAGACCAGCCTGAGCACAGCAGGGTTCTGGACCGCGGTCTGGACCGTTTTGCCAAGAGCGGTCCCCATTATCAGTATAACTTCCCTTCACTTGAGAAATTCGTCGAGGATCTTGAAAGCCTGCAGGAGGAAGCCGGCATCCCTGATAATGAATGGGTTGATGCCACCGCAAAAGAGAAAAAGGATATTTTTGGGGATATTATTGGCTGGGTTTTCCCCATTGCCATACTGGTGGTCATCTGGATTATTATCTTCCGCAGGATGAGTGGTGGTGCAGGAGGTGGAGGAGGTGCCGGAAATATTTTTAATGTAGGGAAATCGCGTGCAAAAATATTCGATAAGGACACGAGTGTAAAAATTGATTTCAAAGATGTAGCCGGACTTGCGGAAGCCAAGGTTGAAGTTATGGAGATCGTGGAATTCCTGAAAAAACCAAAAAAATATACTGAACTCGGTGGAAAGATACCGAAAGGCGCCCTGCTGGTAGGGCCTCCTGGTACCGGCAAAACCCTGCTGGCAAAAGCAGTTGCCGGAGAAGCCAATGTGCCGTTCTTCTCCATGTCGGGTTCCGACTTTGTAGAGATGTTTGTAGGGGTGGGAGCTTCAAGGGTCAGAGACCTGTTTAAGCAGGCTAAGGAAAAAGCACCCTGTATTGTCTTTATAGATGAAATTGATGCCATTGGAAGGGCCCGTGGCAAAAACGCCAACTTCGGCGCAAATGACGAGCGCGAAAATACGCTGAACCAGCTTTTAACGGAAATGGACGGATTTGCCTCCAATTCCGGCGTAATTATCCTGGCGGCTACAAACCGGGCAGATATCCTCGACCGGGCGCTGCTCCGCGCAGGTCGCTTCGATCGCCAGATCCACGTTGAGCTTCCCGATATGAAGGAACGCGAGGAGATCTTTAAGGTGCACCTGAAGCCCCTTAAGCTTGAGAAGACCCTGAATATCGAATTCCTTGCCAAGCAGACTCCCGGGTTCTCAGGTGCGGACATCGCCAATGTCAGCAACGAGGCTGCGCTTATTGCAGCACGTCAAAATAAGAAGAGTGTACAAAAGCAGGATTTCCTGGATGCAATTGACCGGATCATCGGTGGCCTTGAGAAGAAAAACAAGATCATCACGCAACATGAAAAACGTACCATCGCTTACCATGAGGCTGGACATGCTACCGTGAGCTGGCTGCTGGAACATGCAAGCCCCCTGTTGAAAGTTACCATCATCCCCAGGGGGAAAGCCCTGGGCGCAGCCTGGTACCTGCCCGATGAGCGTCAGATTACTACACGTGAACAGCTGCTGGACGAAATGTGCTCCACTTTGGGGGGACGTGCTTCCGAGGAACTTATCTTTGGACGGATTTCAACCGGAGCACTGAACGATCTGGAAAAAATCACCAAACAGGCCTATGCCATGGTTTCCTACTTTGGGCTCTCTGACAAGATAGGAAACAAAAGTTTCTTCGACAGCACAGGGCAGAGTGAATACAACTTTACAAAACCCTATAGCGAGAAAACCGCTGAACTCATCGACAACGAAGTCAGCAAACTGATTGATGAGCAGTATAAGCGTGCGATAGCCATTCTGAAGAAGAGTCAAAAAGGACTTACCAGGCTGGCAGAACTCCTGCTGGAAAAAGAAGTGATCTTCTCTGAAGACCTAGAGAAAATCTTTGGCAAAAGAATTTCAAATCCTGAAGATATGCCAATGGTGGAAGCTGCAATGGAAGAAAAAGAGATGGAGAAAGCTAAACCGGCTCCCAAAAAAACAACCAGCAGGAAAAAGCAGAAACCGGAAGAAAAGGGCCAGGAGGAAAATTAGGGATACTGTTAATTTCTCATAAAAAATAAGGAGTATAAAAGGGTGAGCCTGTTTTCTCACCTTTTTATTTTATTTTCGTGTATGGAAAGTTGGGTAAGTATTTTCAATACAGATAAACCATACCTGGCAGAAATTGCCAAAGAAGTCCTGTTCGATCATGGCATTCAGGCTGTGGTTATCAATAAACGCGACTCCTCCTATCTTTTCGGATCCATTGAAGTACATGTCCCCCAGGATCAGGCCATTCGCGGTAAAATTGCTTTACAGACATTAAATGACTCCCCGGAAATTACCGGTGAACAAACAGATGAATAACTTCTCTCAGCGTATAGTAACGGGTGCCGGATATGTACTGGTGATTTTCCTATCCCTGATCACTCATCCAATTGCATTTATCTTACTCTCAGGATTGATCAATCTCCTGGCTCTCCTTGAGTTCAGGAAGATGGACAAAACACTTGCGGCAAACCGCCCTGACTGGATTTATGTTAGCTCCGTCATTTTTACGGGTTCCTTATTGTTAAGCTTTTTTCTCGCTGAGGACGGGTTCAACCTGATCAGTATCCTGATCACAGGTGTTTTCCTTTTTGTTTTCGGAATTTATAAAAAGAGTGAGCATAGCTGGAACTTTATTGTTAAATCAGTCTTCAGCATCCTCTATATCAGCGTCCCGCTTATCCTGCTGAATCTAATGCATATTGAATCCGATGTCGATAGCTTTTCAATCGTCCTCATCCTCTTTATCCTGAACTGGACAAACGATAGTTTTGCCTATGTCTTTGGCTTGCTTTTTGGCAAACACAGGCTTTTTGAGCGCATATCACCAAAAAAATCATGGGAAGGATTCTTTGGCGGTGTGATTATGACCGGAATAGCTGTATATATCCTTTCTTTCTTTAATAATAAACTGGAAGTCCCTGAATGGATCATACTCGGCGTGCTGACTGCCATTTCCGGTGTTTTTGGTGATTTTGTTGAGTCGGTTCTGAAACGGTCTGCGAATGTTAAAGACTCGGGGTCACTCCTCCCCGGCCATGGCGGTCTGCTGGACCGAATTGATTCACTGCTCCTGGTGAGTCCCGTAATCTACAGCTACTTTTACATCATTCATTTGCTCTAAGGACAGGGATAAACCATTCATTCCTGATCCGGGACCTTCGCCCTATCCTGGCTGCCGGCGGTCCGCCAGTGAAGGAATGCGATCAGGGAAAACCCGGCTAATTGGCAGGCTTTTAACACCTAAACCCAGCTTTTAACATGGGATTAACATAAAAAGACTTCTGTATCGCTTATTTTTGATGGAGTATTAACCAAAAAACTATTTTCATGAAAAAGATCATTCTTATTGCTTTTCTCGGATTATTCGTATTTGCCGCTGCAGCTAGTTTTGCTAATGGCGTTAACGCTTTGAATACTAACCCGATTGTGCAAACCGATGATGACCCCACTCAAAAAGAGAAAGCGGAATCTGAGGAGCAACAATCTGAATGTCAGAAGAAGTGTGAAAAGTCATGCGAAAATAAATGCTGCAAAAAAGAGAACAGCAGCTGTTCTCACGAAGAAAAAGAAACAGAGAAATAAAACGTATCTCTTGTACTGAGACCACTGCCATAGTACGCAGTGGTTTTTTTTTAGCATACAGCGGTTTAAGTACATTACGGTAGAATCTGTTCCCTGAAAACCAATGCTCACGGATCCATTACCTGCCAATCAGGATTGGTCGACTATTAAGAACCATTCCATGAACTTCTTTCTGGATTTCTTCCTAAATTTATGGCAAATCAATCACAGATAAATTACCGATTATGAGTGAGATCCTTAAGATAAATGACACTGTCAGCTGGATAGGAATACTCGATGATGCTATTGTCACCTTCGATATCGTCATGGAAACACAACATGGAACCACCTATAATTCCTATTTCATTGATGCCGATGTTAAAGCCGTAATCGATACCGCGAAAGCCTCTTTTAAGGAAGAATATCTCGGAAATATTTGTCAGGTAACCGATCCTGAGCTTATCGAGGTAATCGTGGTGAACCATACCGAGCCGGACCATTCCGGAAATGTTGCCTCCCTTCTTGAGATTGCCCCGAAAGCCAAAGTATACGGTAGCCGTCAGGCCCTCAACTACCTTAGTGAAATGTTGAATAAACCCTTTGATTCAGTGGTTGTCAAGGACGGTGATACCCTTTCGCTTGGAAATAAAACCCTTCGGTTTATTGGTGCTCCCAACCTGCATTGGCCGGACAGCATCTATACTTACCTGGAGGAAGACGGGCTTCTGTTTACCTGTGATTCATTCGGGGCACACTTTTCTGATCCAAAAATGTTCAATGATCTGACAGGCGATTACAGGGAGGCTTTTGATTATTATTTCCATGTAATTCTTGAGCCCTTCTCGAAGTTTATGCTGAAAGCCATTGAGAAGATCGAAAACCTCGAAATCAAAGCCCTCTGCCCGGGCCATGGGCCAATCATCAGAAAAGACATCAGGGAGGTTATCGCAAAAACAAAAAAAGCCTCCGAAAAGTACCTTCAGACAACAGAATGCGAGGGAAATGAAATCCTTATAACCTATGTTTCCGCCTATGGATATACCCGGGAAATGGCAGAATATATTGCTTCCGGCATTCGTGAAAGGGCAAGCTGCAAAGTTCATCTTACGGATATCGAGGACATTCTGTCTGGTGACCTGGAAGAACTGCTGGTTAAGTGCAATGCCCTGCTGATTGGGTCGCCTACCATCAACCAGAATACGGTTCTTCCTGTCTATAAGCTGTTTGCCCTCATTAATCCAATTCGCGATAAGGGAAAAAAGGCCGCAGTCTTCGGTTCCTATGGATGGAGCGGAGAGGCTGTAAAGCTGATCGAAGAACAGCTAAAACTGCTAAAACTTAATGTGATTCTCGATGGCATGTCTGCCCGGTTTGCTCCCAGTAGGGATCAGGCAGCCGCCCTGGTTGAATATGGCAGAACCTTCGCAGATAGGCTGAAAGGGGAATAGGCCGGTCCAATAAAGAAAGTTGATTATTATTTTTGGTTAAAAAGGATAGATCGTTGAGAAAGTTAAGTCATATATGATTCTTAATCTTCTTAGAATTCTAAACCATTCTTAAGATTATCAGTCAAATCCAGTTTTAACAATTACTGAATAAACGTCAAAATCCCGGAAAGGATACCTGGCCCGTTCCCCGATCTGTTAGTATAAAAAAACTCCGGTATGCAAGGCATACCGGAGTGCAGGCTACTAATTTTATTCTCAGGAAATTATTACTGGTATAACTAATAGATCCCCGTACTTATTGTCTGCTGAGTTTAATTAATTTCCGTATTCCATAAACCTGGTCCTTACCCTTTAAGCTGACGGTGTACATACCGTCCTGCAAACCTTCCAATGATATCCTGATGATGCCCGCAGCACCATAGAGGTCTTCCTGATAAACCAATCTTCCGTTAATATCCATCACTTCAAGGCTTACAGCCCCTAAGGGTTCATTGAGTTTTAAGAAGGTATGCTCTTCAGCCGGATTCGGGAACAGATCAAAGAAGCGGTTTTCCTCACGCGCCGGGCCAAGATCTGTCTTTGGATTCGGATCCACGATAGCCGCCTGGTAGACCTTCCTGGTATCCGGATCCTGAAGGAATACAACAGCCCGAAGGGAAGTGTCGCTGAACACACCATTATATTCATAGGTGAAGTTATATACTTCCATATCATTCACCTCCCAGCTACGGGTAATGGTTGTTCCAAAAGCTTCGGGCAGCATGGTCTTGAAAACACTCTCAAAATGGGTCTCCCCATTCGCTCCCGTTACTTCCTCGATCACATTTTCAACTACCACAACATGCAATACCAATTCCTTCTCAGGTATATTCCTAAGGGCAATAACTTCAACCTGTAGGTCAAAATAATTGGATTGAGGACTTGCATCCAGGTTAATATCAAAGTCATTATCCTCCAGAGCTGCCAGGTTAAGCTGGTTGGATGTAAGCTCTTCTTCCTCCGTGAATCTCAATTGATTCTGATTGCCCAGGCCTCCATCAATCACGCCATAAGGTACAGACTGAACATTGTAATAGACCTTGCGCGAATTTACAAACTCCGGGTTCAGATCATAGAAGGGGTCATCACCAAAATCTGGCTGCCCAATATGATATTGGATGTCAATGACATCCCGGTTGTTTTCAGCGGCATTAAAGAGTGCATTAACTTCGCTGTTGATAAAAGCACAATACTCATCTGAGGAGTTTGTAAAGTGTTCAAACAATACATTTTTCTTTCGTACCCCGATCCATATACTGTCAATGGCAATTCCGTAGTTTTCCGAAATTTGCCCTGTTGCCCCGTATGCAATCCGGAAACGGACACTCTCACTTTCCATTAAGTCGGGAATATCCAGCTTATGCTTGGCCGTATGCCAGTGCTCATCGTGCAGGTTGGAGGTCCATCCAACAGGCTGATCCCCTGGATTTCCCTGTATTCCGGTACTGTTATACCAGTTTATTCCATCATCTTTCTCCCCAATGATGTGCCAGTTTAATCCGTTATCGTTTGTATACTGTAATACGGCACCATCAAAAGATTGAGAAAAGCCCTTCCAGAGAGATAGTTTGATCATCATGGGTTGTTTTGCATGACTGAAATCAAAACAAGGGCTGATAATATAGGAATCTTCAGCAGACAGGTGGTTCTGAACATTTGTATACCACGCCTTTTGAGTCGATGGGACTCCACTCCATGGTCCCTGTGGAGGGGATGAAGGTGTTCCGAAAGTCCAGCTGTTCTGCGCATTTTTACTTATCGCTGACGAAGTCCAGTAGGCAGTATCGTTGGCAAAGGTTTCGTAATACGTGATACTTCCTACATCAATGGTCGGTTTCAGGTTAAATGGTTTGCGAACTGTATCATAACAGACATCATCATTGAATGACCTGGAAACAATCAGCTGTACCTCATGACGCTGAAGATCGTTGTAGAAAACCGTGGCTGCCGATGTATCCGCTGTAATGGTATCATCCGGGAAATAGAATTCCCAGTTCCATCCGGGATCCCCGTATGAACTTGAAGAAGCATCGGTAAAGGTGATATAAGTTTCATCTGTGAGGCATTCCTTATTCCAGGAGAAGTCTCCTACAACCTTATTGAAATTCAGAATTTTCTGCGCAATCTCAATTTCACCATCAATGTCAACGGTGTAAGTTATTGTCTTCTGCCCTTCCTTAAGGATCCATGGGAATACCACGGCACTGTCCGCATCCAGTTCAACCATCCCCTCATTGTTCGTTATGGTAAAATACCCGTCGTTATCGCGGATGTTCAGCCCGAAGATCTTCAGGGTATCATCATTGTGACAATACATTTCTTTCTCATTATCGATCTGGATTTCAGCTGCGTTCTGAATAATGAACACACGCTCCTCATCGGTACCTACACAACCGGTTGCCGGATCCTCATAACTATACCTTACCCAGAAGGGAGAACCATAGTTGATATAGGCAAAAAACGGGGTGAAATACCATTCATTGTTATTATACCAGAATGCTGTTGGGGCATCAGAGAGATCAAAATTACCTCCTTCCGGTTCCACATTCATCAGCACGGCATCGGTCCGAATACTGTATTTAGATTCCAGCCCCAGGATAGATACCTCAGGCAAGAGATCAATAAACAAGCTGCCAACGCCTGATCCGGCACCAACACAGTGTGAATCTTCCACCCCGGTAATGGTGTAGTTGCCGGCTGCAGATGCGGATAAGGGGTATGGATTCGTACTAATGTCCCTGATGGTATCAACAGGTTCCGTGTTGTGCCTGTAGGCTAATGACCACGGTGCTTCTCCTGTCAGCGCAATTTCAAATTCAGTAGGGGTGCCCATACACGTTCGTTGTGTTCCGCCTATGGTTGCCGAAGGTGCAACATAATGATCAACATTTATGCTGCCACTGGCGCATCCGTCATCTTCCGTGTCTGTTACTCCCACTAATTCATAGATTCCCTGATCGGCAACTTCAAGCTCATAGAGAAAGGATGTTCCCGACTCATTAACCGTCTCGGTGATCTCATCCCCCTGATCACGGGTATAGGTGAACGACCAGGGACCAACCCCTGACAGCTCAATTTTGAGAATGGCAGGATCGTTCGGACAAACCGATGTATCTCCCTCCATAAACGCTATCGGGCTTTCTTTTACCAGGACATTTGTGGAACCGGTTGCCGCTGCAACACAATTCGCATCCCAGACATGCAGCAATTCATAGTTGCCCACAGCTGCAACGCTAACATTTATGCCGTAGTACGCAGTATCAATGTTGACAACGTAGCTTGAATCCACAGCTCCGTCAAATTGATAACTGAGCTTCCAGGGTGCTACACCCGACAGGTTCACCGGGATTTCATAGCTTGCTGCATCATTATTGCAAATGGTGAGTTCTGCATCCGGCATCGTGGCCTCAGGCATCTCAAAATAGTGTACAACAGCAGTTCCGGAGAAAAGTCCGTGTGGTACTTTATCATCACTGACACCAACCAGTACGTAGGTACCAGTATCCGTCACAGTAAAATCATAGGGAGAAACATTAATTTCGGGACTGATCAAAGTATCTCCGTCATTGAGGGTATACTTGATAATCCAGGGAGGATTGGTACCGGTCAGGTTCACTCTGAGGGTCGCTTCATCTACGCCTTCGCAGATCCTAATGCTGTCATCAAGCTCACCAGGAATAGACAGTGTTGCGACAGGTAATTCACTGACCAGGAACCATTGTGACTGGTAAACCAGGCCCGGAGATGATCCGTCCAGCGCATGGGGTGTTCCCCTGACAGCTATCCACCGGTTTTTTTCCGATTCACCGATAACAAAACTATCCCTGACCTCTCCGGTCAAAACAGCTGCACCGGTCCAGCTATTAATGGTATTTCGGTACCACTGGAATTCATGATTGCCTTCCCCGTCTCCTTCAACATCATCGTAGGTAAAATCGGCATGAACAACCTCACCGGGTGCAAACACATTCTGGTTAATATAATTCTTTACGGTGAAGTTTATAAATTCCGGGGCCGCATCAATATACCTCCATTCCGTAGTATCGATGATGCCGACCTTGCCAAATTCATCGGTAGGGCGCACCCAGGCGCTAAGGTACAGTCCTCCTTCTGAAAACCTGGTGGTAAAGGTGTCCTGTAGCCGCCAGTCGACGATCATGTTCCTGTTGCTGCCCTGAGCATCTTGTGCTGTATACCACCTGAAGGAGGTATTGCCCTCATCATCCCCGTCGGGATCTGTAAAGACATAATCAATGCTTAGCAATTCATCGACATAAAAATCGGTGCCAATAATGGTAGCCTCTGTAGCTATAGGAGCATCATTTAACGGCACTATTTCGATAACTCTTGATACCGGGTCACTCTCATCTATTCCGTCACTAATGGTAAAGCTTACCCTGCGGTATTGCGTATTTGGATTTTCATCGTTAGTATTCCAGTACTTAATATTCCGCAGCAGGCTCTGATAGGAACTAAAAGATCCAACCCCCGTTGCCGTTAATTCACCGGTCAAGGTGTCAAATACAATAGTGATCCCGGATACCTGTGAAAAGACCAGTGAATCTTCAGACATGATATAGCCCTGGTCAATTACGGCCGTAGCCGAAGTATATTCTAGATAATCCTCATCTTCAATGATTACATTGGGGATGACAGTTCTTGCCAAAGGACCTTCCTCATACGTAAGGGTGTCTTCAGGAATGTTGAGAAGTACCGGGGGATCATTCACCGGCAGCATACTAATGTTCACCTCAACCGTATCACTTCGATCGAGACCGTCCCAGGCATAGTAGGTAAACATGTCAGAAAGTACATTTGTACCGTTGTGTACATAGTTAAAGCGCCCATCAGCATAGAAATTAAGCGTTCCTGTTTGTACATTTGCAACCAGATAGGCTGTCTTGGCTGACGGACCGTCAAGGTCCTCATCGTTGAACAGGACCCCGGTAGCAGCAGTTGTTGTAAGGGTTCCACCCTCCGGAACATTGAAATAATTATCCGGTTGGGCATTAGCAGGATCGTTCACAGCCGTAAAATCAATGGTCCGGGTAACCGTATTGCTGACAGCGGTTCCATCATTCACCAGAAAGCTGATTGTCCGGTTCCCGTCGTTGGGGTTAATCTCATTGGTGTTTCTATACTTTACATTCCGCAATGCTGTCCTGTAGTCAGCTACCGGGGCCTTTCCGGTAATAGAAAGTACTCCGGTTGCCTGTGTATACATGGAAGAAAGGGGGGCAGAAGCGATAAAACTAAGACGATCTTCTGCACTTACAAGACCTCCGGAAATGGTAATTGTTGCACTTACAAGGGAGTCATTATCAACATCTGTAACATTTAACGTAGCTGAAATAATTTTAGCTGCCTCGCCTTCCTCATAACTTAGCTGGGTAGCCTCAATGTTGCTGAGCTGAGGAGCATTATTAACATTGGACACCTCGATTTCAAATTCCTGATCATCGTAGGCACTGCCGTCAGACACCCTTAGGTGCAAGGCATGCGTACCAACATGATCATTTATTGGTGTCCCGGTTAAAAGACCCGTACCATTTCCATAGTTCGTCGGGGTCAGCCAGGAAGGAAGGATATCCACATAGGAAATGGTCAGGGCAGTAGTTTCTTCATCGCTGGCAGTGATGTTATAGGTATATGTGACACCTTCGGTAGCTGTGGTTATGGGATCGGAAGTAATTACCGGCGGATCATTCACGGCCATTACCTGTATGTTAACCGTAGCCGCGGTACTGTACTCATACCCATCGTATGCTCTGTAGGTGAAGTTATCCGTATGGTCTTCAGTGCCGTCATGGGAATAAATAAAAGAGCCGTTGGTGTTCAGGGTCAGGGTACCATGAGAAGGATTGGTATAGACAATAGCCTGCAGGGAATGTCCATCGTTATCGGAAT
The DNA here is from genome assembly GCA_016931575.1 of Bacteroidales bacterium. Classification (GTDB taxonomy): domain Bacteria; phylum Bacteroidota; class Bacteroidia; order Bacteroidales; family UBA10428; genus UBA10428. The sequence continues at coordinate 19,150 of JAFGEO010000101.1, forward strand.
CCCCGTTAAGAACCCCGGGGGCGGCTATGCTCAGGTCTGCGCCCTCATTTGACTGGTTCGCATAGCTTTCATCATCCGCCAGGGGAAGGCTGTTTATTAATTCCCAATTACTGTATACGGTTGTACCCGAACCATCCGTTGCATTACTGGGAGTAACAGCCATGGCAATATATTTCCCGCGATAGGCAGCAGTAACGTTAAAGCTTGTGGATCCTGAGGTTATCAGGCTCGCCCCGGATTGGGAGGCGGTTGTATTCTGGTACCATGCTATCACGGTTCCTGATTCCGTATCGCCATCTGCATCGAAATAGGAATATGTTCCGGTAACAACATTACCCGGAATAAATGGCCCCGTAGTTATGGATACCCCATTTGCTACCGGAAGCGCAGCCCGGGCTGCTGAATAAAGGAAAATTGCTGCCAGGCTGAGCATGATTCGGGTCATATACTTGTGCATACTCATTGTTTTACGGTTTCTGGTGAAGGAAATGTAAAAATAATCAATCTGTAAGATTCAGTCACTATGTATTTGATGAACTCAGGAAAAGCTTACTCTAAGCAAGTTGAATGCAAAGTGAATGGAAATCTAATTCCTCAATTTACTGAGTACAATCGCGCTTTGCTCACTGGTATATACGGCTCCGGTTAAAATAAATCCACCCTCAGCTGTGATGTCAAATCCAATTGCCTGATAGGAATTTCCATCACCCTGATAGAGGTATTCGGTCCCTGATCCATCCAGATTTCCATCCATGATGAACATATCACCCCTGTCGGAAGATTCGGAGCTTGTTCCTGCCAGATAAAGTTTATCACCGGAGATTTTCATTTCACTCACACTGTTACGGTTGCCCTCGCCAAATTGCAGGTTTTCAGGGAAAGTCCATTGCCAGGGAGACCGGTTCATATCCAGGGTAGCCACCTGAACATATGATTCCTGGGTTTCAACATCCTCAACGTGACATGCCAGGTAATAGTTACCATCAGCTACTTTTTCAATGTCAATGATTTTCCCGTTATGATTATCTCCGATTGTCCGGTATCCAAGTATCCCAATGTTTGAGGCCCAGTCCCATTTCAAAGCGAAAGGTCTCCATGAGATACCCGAGGTGTTTCCTGCCGGCATGCCGGCATAACCGGCCAGTACGTATCGCCCGTTGGATATACTGATTGCAGTGGCAATCTCATCCTCACTCTGACCGTAATCCCTTATATCCAGCTGAAAGGTATCGTCTGTAAAATTTACTTCGATCAGCAGAACATTCAGCCCTTCCCCGTCAATTTCGGTAGAACCGCAAACGGCGATATCTCCATTTTCATGAACAAAGACATCCCGTGCCTCATCATTCATGGAAAAACCGGTATCTATTTCCCATAATACTTCGGTAGCCTCAGCATTTAGCTGAACGATGTAAGCATTCGAATATCCTGATTCCTGCTTGCGGGTTGAACCGACCAGGATAAATCCCTGATCATTTGCCTTCATGGCAATCCCCTCGTCTTTAAATTTCCCCCCGATAATTATCGGGAACTGTACGGTATTCCCAAAGCGATCAGTTCTGATTACAATAATATCCTGCCCTCTATCCGGATCTTCAATATTTCCCATGATCAGGTAACCCTCATCCAGGCTGATAACCTGCATTCCCATATCCCTCATTCCTGCTCCGTAGAATTTCAGGAAACTTTCCGACTGCAGAACCGATATTTCATCCCTGTCGCAGGAAAGGAACAGCCATACCGGAAGGAACAGGCAAAGCAGCATGCTGTATTTTTTCTTGAACTTCATCAGAATCTGTCTTTTCTGGATTGATAAATTGAAAAGTGATAACCTATCGCCATGGAAAAAGAATTCAGCCTGAAATCATCATCCAGGTGAAAGTAACTTGTATTAAGCCTTGAATTCGCATTCCTTAAGTCAGAAATGGGTACTTCGGAAAGCCCCAAACGATATCTCAGATCAAGCACCAGATAACCGCGTGGTACCTTGTATTCCATGCCACCGCCAAAAATAACCGCATAATCAAGTGCTTTCCTGTACTCCCTTATGTCAAAATTTGATGAAATATCGTTGATTAAACCGGTTTGAGTCCTGTTAACAGATAGTTTTGCACTGGTTATATAACCGACCGAAAATCCAAGACGAGCCGTGTAATGCAAATTCCCCCTTCCAAAATAATAGGTCATGCTCAAGGGTAATTCAATCCGGTCAATTTTTTCTTCCGCACGGGTTTCTGCAAAAGTATACAGCTTATCTGCCAGCTGAATTCGGGAAGTCTCATTAAAAGAGTAGTTATAGGTCGAATAGAACAGGCCAATATTCGCGTTCACCGATTTAAACAGGTTTCGGCTTATCCCCAGACCTAGTTGAAAACCTGTTCCCGTTTTGTCATTGAAGTCGGTATTTGAAACATCAAGCAGGGAATACTGTTCCAGAATCACCGGATTGGTGAAAGTCGGCCCGAAAGTCAGGTTGATCGAATAAAAGGAGGAAGTTTTATACGATTCCAGCAGGTAAACAAACTCCACCGGGTCGTTTGGCATAACCTCATATTCCGGGAATTTCTTCAGGAACTCGTCCATAGCTTTTTCTGCGGCAAACTGATCATCATCAAAAAGGTAAGAAAGGATGATAAGTTTATAGGCTTCTACCCGCTGTCCCCGGGTAAATCCTGATTCCATGCACTCAGAAAGCATATTGGGGATATCATCGATCAAACCTTGTTCATAAAGTTCCCTGGCTTCCCTCAGGGTGTTGAGGCAGCTTTTCTGACCAAACAAGGATAGATTCAGAAAAAGAACGCTGATTAGCAAGATTATGAGACGCTGTAACTTCATTTCATTGAACTATGGGGTTCAGTCTGTTTTTTCCTGAGCTGACAAAGATAGTTTATTATTCTTTTTTGTAGGATATCCTTTTACGCAATCTTACTCAAAGTTAGAACAGGTCCGCTCATAGGAAATATCATTCCCGATGTAGATATCCCATTCCTGTTTCAGGAAATTCCGGTCGATCATACCACAAATTTCCGAGGCCATGTACTTATCCCGGGACGACCAGTAATAGATCTCTCCGGTTTGGGTAGAGGTTATCAGGATCTTCCCATCGGGACTGAAGGCCAGTGCCTTTACGAAGGATTCCTGTTCAGTAATAACAATTGGACTCTTCGCCAGGTTCCTGCTATCCCAGATATGGATCTCCCCTGAACTGGCCGACGCCAGCTGGGTATCATCCGGGCTGAAGGCCAAAGAGGAAACTCGTCCGTTGTAAGGCTTTTTACGTTGCTGCACCTTACCATTTGCAGGATCAATAATGAAAATATTGCCTTTTTTATCTCCGAATGCCATTCGCCTGCCCCGTTTATCCAGCGCCAGCGTCATCACCGACTCACCTGCATTGTCATAAACAACTTTTGCCTCACCGGATGAAAGTGTCCATCGGATGATTTTACCGTCATCTGTTCCGCCATAGACATAGTTTCCGTCTTTGGATGCCTTAATGGTACGGATACGTGTTGAATAGGTAGCAACCTTACTTCCCTGGTCAGTAAGCAGATTCCACATCATAACGGTTTTATCGCCTCCCACGGTCAACAGAATATCCCTTCCTTCAATAAAATCCATATCCACAACTGAGATCTGGTGCCCCTCAAGCAATTTTGGTGGATCATTGGGCTGGTTCAGGTTAAAAAGCTGTATCAGGGCTGTCCCTGTTCCGCAAGCCAGCCAACGACCGTTAGAGCTTGCTGCCAGGCTATAGTTTGTAAAGTTATTCTTCAGGATGACCTGGGCTTTAGGCTTGATCTGGGAGAGGTCCCAACGCAGGATATTACCGTCGGAGCCGGAACTGAAGAACACCCCGCCTGAACCAAGGAATGCCAAAGCATCCACAGAACTCTGATGCCCCATCAGCATATTGAATTTAGCTCCCCGGTCCCCTTCTATGGCACTGTGCAGCCCTTTGTAAATATTCTGACTGTTTTCTTCTCCGCCATATTTAATGTTGAATTTGTACGCCTGGAGTGAAAGAAGTCCTTTGAGTGTTGCATTATCTGTCTGAACGGCTCTCAGGGCCATGGTCTGTGCTGTAGAGAGCATTCGTTTGGTCATCTCCTCTGTCGTTTTCTGAGTGGCCGCTATCTCACGAATTTTTGCGGCATTCTTCTCGATTTCAGCGAGCTCTTTCTGTATCCTTTCCTGTTCGGCTTTTTGTTGCTCGGTCAAGGCCTGCTGCTGAAACTTCATAGCCTCAAATTCTGCCAGCCTTTTTGCCCTGTCAGCCGAGTCGGCCTGCATTTTTGCCATTTCGGCCAGGTATTCGGAAGAAGCCTGTTCATAACGGGCACGTTCAGCTTCCAGCTCGGCAAGCTCCTGCCCTTCCAGCGCCCGGCTGGCTTCAAAAGTTTTGGTTTCGGCTTTCGTTTCAGCTGCTTTCCTGAGCTTCCCAGCTTCCGCAGCCGACTCGATGGCAATTCCAACGGCTATAATCAACAGGATCGCAGCAATACCCATGAAGGAGGCAAATCTTCTGGTCCGGTTAAGGGTTCGCCGCTGTAACTTGATCTTGTTCTGTTCTTCCTGCTGGAATTTTTTCTCACTGGCATCCAGAAAGACCATCACCTTCTCGAATGCAGGATTGTACTTTTTAGCCCAGGCCAGAGAGGGCTGCTGGGTTTTTTTCCAGTTCAGTGCCAGCTGCAAATCGGGTGGGCGCCAAAGGCCGGTCTTTCCAAGCTGATAGAGACTTGAAGCCTCTGACAGCCTCATATACATCTGTACCGAATTACTCTCCTCCTCAACCCATCCTTTCAACCTGTCCCAGACACGCATGAGACTTTCATGGGATATATCAATGACGGTAAGCTCTGTAAGTTCAATATTTTCAGCAGGCGTTACAAAGGATCTGCCCCGGCATCTGAAAACATTCACCACTTCCCTGACCGCATCATAACCGGCCTGTGCGACATCGGCAATTTCCTTAATGGTGGCCGGGTGTCTGATACCCTTATTGTCAGTACTTTTTTCAGTAAGCGTTCTGAACATGCTCTTGCAGATGCTCTTCCCTTCCTCGCTCAGTTCTTCATATGCCTCATTTGCATGCATGGACAATGCATTCTCCATCTTCCCGGCCGCCTCATAATCACGCAACCTGAGCGGAGTCCCCGGCTCATTATATTTTCTCCAGAACTCCCAGGTACGCATCATGGCGTGCTGCAATACGGGTAACTGGTCGGAACCCTCGGAAATGGAATTCAGGACCTCCTGATAGAGTTGTGGGTCCATTTTTGCTCCTGCCACTGCGATGGGACCAAGCACAGCTTTTGAGAAATCCTCACGGGTCATCTGCGGAACCAGGAAATTACTGTCATTGATCAGCGCGGTCAGATCCTGGAACTGGCTGCATTCCCCGATAAAATCGGAGCGCATGGTCAATACAATATAAATCGGGAGTTTTCTCTGGTGTACTGCATTCACCAGAAGCTTGATAAAAGCTTCTGTCTCATTAATTGTTGTGTGCTTGTCATCCCTGCTTTCCTTAAAACGGAAAAGTTCTTCAAACTGGTCAATGATCAGCAGTATGTTTTCCCCTTTCTTGCTTCCCAGCTGTGAAATGGCATCCACCAAACCGTAGGAATTTCTGCGCAGCGAGGCATAGATCAGATTCTGAACAGAATCCTTATCTCCATATTCTTCATCATTCTCCACTACTTCTGCTTCAGCCAGCGCTTCAGCCAGATTCATCACCGGTTTGTTCCCGGGACGCGTGGCAATGATTCTCCAGTTGGAACCTGCCCCGGTGATAAAACCACCGAAAAGGATAGGAACCAACCCACAATAGATCAATGATGATTTCCCGCTTCCGGATGCTCCGGTGACGGCGGCAAAATGGTTTTTTGCCAGGTATTCAAGAACAATCTCACTCTGACCTTCCCGGCCAAAGAACAGATGACTCTCTTCAATGCCAAAGGCGCGCAATCCAGGAAAGGGATTGTCCTGTTCATTTAGGTTATATGCCGCTTGTACCTTATTGGTAATCATTCTGCGATAAGTTTTTGTAAGATTAGATCAGAAGCCGGCTGAGGGTCATCCAGTACCTCAACACTTGATTTTATCATCCTGACCAGTTGAGCGTCAGGCAGGATTTTAGTAATAATCAGAACCTTCCTGAAAGGGGTAGTCCTTCCAATACCCGGTGACTTGATCAGGTCCCTGAGTTTACTGCTTAGCCAGTATTTATTCTCACTGTGTTGGACAATAATCACCGCTTCGGCATTGCGCAGGGAATTCAGGTAACGGGTGTATATTCCCGTTTGCTCCTCATAATTCAGGGTGCTGACCTTCAGGCCTGATTCTACCAGGGTAGCGTACAGCTCTTCAGTATAGGCACTTAAACCCTCCTCCTGAAGCAGGAATACTTTGGAAAGATTCTCGAAATCCTTCCCTGGAACCTGCGATGCTGAATCGAGCCTTGAGGACAAAATCGTCTTAAAGGTTTCCAGAGGACTTTCAATGATCTCCGTTCTGATACTTGCTTCATCCCTGCGGATCCTCTTCAGGTTAAGGGCCTGACGCTGATCACTGATTTTCATATTTTGCGGGATCCAGATGTAGCGTTTCATGTCTTTTCCCCCGGGCTCATTCAGAAATTCGCTGATAATCTTGTTCTGATGATCCTGCAAAGAATGCCGGAATCCTTTCAGCACATCACCATATTGTGAACCCATCAGCTGAATGGCAATGGAAGACCTGGACAGATCTTCCTTCATGTTTTTATCAAATTCCTCTGCGGTCTTTGGCAGGTTTGAAGCCGGCAGAACCCTGTAACCGTAATGCAGAAGTTCTCGCCTTATCTCGTCCCTGGCCTGCTGTTGATCGAATGTTGTTAGTGCCAGGTAGATATACTTATGATCTCCTGTAATCCCATCCACTTCCTTTGTCTGTAAAGGATCGGACATATCGTACGCAAGGTCCAGCAGCCTGCTGTATAAGGTCGCCATGATCTCCCCTTCATTGAAACTCAGGCTTTTAATTTTACGGTTATAGCGGTTTTTCTCAAAGAAATCATACGAGAGGAGTTCGTCAAGGCAAGCTGGTTTTATCTCCTTATTGGGAGGCTGGAGGCTCAGTTTAAAGATATACCGGGAAAGGTTCTTCTGCTCAGGGCCATAGTGTTTGCATAGGGATTCCAGTTCATTTTGGTATTCCACGTCCTCTTCGAAGGCAGGATGCATAAAAACCAGGGCAATAGTACTGCCATCCATAAATTTCCCGGCACTGTCAAAATGAAAGTCCTTACCCTTGACAACCAGGTTCAATTCCCGCCTTATAATCCTGCGTAAAGCAAGCCGCAGGTTGTAAATAGTCCTGGCTATCATCTCAGCTAACTCGGCATCGACCTTTACGCAGGCTTCCGAAAAAGTAATATATAAATCGTGTTTACTTTCCATGGTATTTAACTGGCCTTTTTAAACTGTTGGACACAACTTAGCACACAACTGGCAATTTCGGTGTGGTCAAATAATAATTCTTCAATAGATTCTTTCTTTACTGCCAGAATAGTTGTATTCTCGTTGAAATGAATTGTGTTCATTCCGGCATTCGGGAAAATATTGACGTAATAAAGATTCCTCAATTTTCCAGGCTGGATTTCTCCCTCCGGGCCTTCAAAATGCATACTCCCTTCCACCATAAAGAATAGGGTGAAATCATTACAATTATGGCCAATATCAAGGCTTGTACCCGCTTTGAACCCAACTTCATAAAAGAGCTCAGCAAGATTGATCAGAATATCTTCGGGTATATATTTCAATCTCTCCATCTCCTTTAACAGGTTGAATTTTTCAGTAAGCAGCAACCTCGATCCTCTTTCAACAATCGATAATGCATCCCTAAGTTCAAACTGCACATCTGGATCGAGCCGTTCCATGATACTTTCAAACAGTTCCGGATCTCTTTTGTGTACGACAAGGGCAGCAGCCTCACGTAACATGCGGTTGGGGTGAAAAAGGTTTGAAATAAGTTCCTGTGTAAGTTCGAGACCCGGGAGTATGAGCGCCAGCCGGAGGGCACAAATCCGTGGATAAACCCCCAGAAGATTGTAGTCGCGCATGAGGATCGATGAGATAAGTTCCTCCTTATCCATTTTCTCAATAGGGAAGTAATACTGGAGTCTTTGCACACGCTCTTTGGCAGAGATATTCTCAATAATTGGAAATAATACGGGTTTGATGTCTTCCATCACAAACTGGTCCAGCAACTCGATCGCATGACTGATATCCTCCTCGGAGCCTTTTTCAAGCAACTCCTGGATTTCAAGAATTGTCCGGGAATTATAGGCCAGTGCAAGCAAATCAAAGAGTAGCCCGTAACTGGTATTGATCTCATCCACCAGGGAGGCTTTCAATTCGCGATAGGCAGCTTTTGAAGGAAGCGAAATGTAAATAAGGTGGTTCCATCCCAGTACATGGATCGTACGGACCACAATATTGAGAATCCGGTGGACATTCATAGAATTGGCCTGGAAGTTGGCCTCCTGCAAAGCAGAAATTGTTGTTGATGTGACCCGCTTGCTTTGGTTTTCCAGTTTGGAAAGCAGGTAGTCCACCGCTTTTGGGGTTGCCACCTTTCCGTAAATTCTGATGGCACGCGAAAGGATTTTATCATCCGTATTCGGATTGATGAACAGCCGTTCCAGGTAGTCCAGCGCAGGATCTCCGATCTGAACCAGGGCTTCGAATGCATAAGCGTGGTATTCCGGAGAACTAAGGAATTCCATGAGCAAATAACTATGGTCCGAACTGCTGATGCGGGCCATGGCCTTTACAGCGGCTATTTTTACGTCGGGCTCAAATTCACGGGTCAGATTCACCAGTACCGAGGTATAGGTGACATCCTTTCTGGATCCGATGATCTCAGCGGCAAGGACCCTTTTTGCCACCTGCCTGCTATTCATCAGCTCCTCAATATCAACTCCCTCATGCAATAGCTTTTCCCGCTTTTCAAAGTTTTGGATCAGTTTACCCAGAGCAGGAACTGCCTCTTCTGAGGCAGGGGAAAGTTTCTGTAAATCGGGAAGCAGTCCAAGCAACACCTCTTCCTCAATACACTTCAGAACGTAGGCCTGGACTTCCGGTTGCGGGTTTGCGAGCATTCGTTGCAGCCCCTTCTCATAACTCAGCGGCTCGATCAGAGCTGAAAGCTTCATGGCATTGATTACCTTGACCGGATCATCCCCGACAAGTATCTCCCATAATTTTTCACTGTATGATTCCGTATATTTCCGGATGGTCCGGTTAATCCTCAGTTTTCGGTAACTGTCCTCCAGTGCTCTGCGGTATCGTTTGATCAGCTTCACAGCAAAAAAGAACCAAATCAATGAAAGTACAATGCTGGTTGTCAGGTTGACAATTTTATTGTCAAGATTAAATTGCTGAATAAGAAATATCACCCCCCCGGAAATAAGCAGTCCTAACATGGCTGCAGCACCCTCAATCCTCGGGTAAATGATCTGCAGAAAGCGGATATCCAAACTCCTGTAAAGTGTTCTGGAAGAGGGCAGCTGAATGGTATTTTTACTGACTTCGTATACCATCTTGTTTATTCCGATCAGGAGTAGTACCGGTAAGGGATGCTTAATGCCTGCCTTTTGCAGGATGACGATACCGCCGAGGGTAAGCAGCAGGAAGAAAAACACACCCAGAGGCATGATAACCAGGCTGTATGGGGAATCGTAAGAATAGAGGATGCTATGCACCAGGATTTTATCTGTAAAATAGATCAAGGCATACAACACGGCAATATACAGGACATAATATTTCGAGAAGGTGTCGATCTCAAAATAGTAATCCTGGAACTCCGTAACGAAGGTATAGTGGAGATGGAATCCGACAATCGCTGATAATATCGTAAAAAGGAGCAGGTTTCGGGTAAACCTCGTCGACCATAATAAAAAAATGGAAGCCCGAACAGGGACTTTTCTTTCTTTTTTATGATTGAAGGCCTTATTGCGGTTATGAGCGATGTTCGTCAGGACCTGGATAAGGAATAAGCCAAGCATAAAAAGTGCCGTTAGGACACTTGTGGCATCAAACCCCATGTAAAAGCTTACCAGGAATATCAGTCCGCAACTGGCTATAATCCCACCAATAAATCCAAACTCAACCACATTAAAAATCCGCTTGGCCTGCTCCGGAAGAAGAAGTTTTCTGACATATCTCCAAAATGTCAGGAGCAACAATAAATTAACAGGGAATACAAGCACCAGACCAATGAATGCAAGCTTTTTATTATCCAGGAATTCTTCAGGAAAAAGATAATAGAACACCAGGTATGCCAGCACAATGGCAGTGATCAGTGATATATTGACGAAATGAAAAGATTTGTAGGAGATCCTTTTGTGCAGCACCGTATAAATCCCAAATAAAATAACCCCGAAGGTTCCTCCCAGAATGTAGGCCAGGGGGAAATGCTCCCTGAACATCAGGGAATCCTTTTTTCCCCAATATTCAAAATAGTTCGTGTGTGCGATAATGTCAAAACTCCCAAGTACTCCCCCCAATAAAATGGCAGAAACAAGCAGAAATATAGTAAATCCGGCTTCCTCTTCTTTGATAGCGAGTCTTTTGAGTATGTATTGATACATAGAGTTGGAGATTGCCTGTATTAGTCTAAGTTGTAAGTAGTTCTGAAATAGCGTGATAAATTTAGTAAATTGTAATGGTTCAGACCTTATCCCTTATCACCGGGAATCGAACTTTCACCGTCTAAAAACGTCAGATTATGTAAATTTATATTTTTGAAGGAAAAACTAATCAACTTTTCCATTTGTTACAAGAGAAATACTACGATTTATGTTCAATTCAACGAAAGAACCGGAAAACAAGTATGAAAAAAGGCGGGAAATAGTCTTTCTGTTGTTTGCTGGCTTATTTATTGGCACCCTGGCCATGCTAAATATTCTGGGGATCTCCCGGCTGATCGACCTCAGCTTCAAAATCGGCAGCATTACATTCCCGCTGCGTGTTTTTGTCGGTGTTCTTCCTTATCCCATCACGTTCCTGTGTACTGACTTTATCAGTGAATTTTATGGAAAAAAACGTGCGTCGAATGTAGTCTGGATAGGTTTTATCCTGAATCTTTGGGTCGTTTTCATCCTGTGGATAGGAGGGATCCTGCCCCCTGTGCCGCAAATTGAGTCGCTGTCAGCACTGCCATCCGACGACCCAAACTACATTTTCTATCAGATCAGGCATTACACATTTTCCACAACCTTCGCCTCAATGGTGGCCTACCTGACTGCCCAATTTGTGGATGTCCACGTTTTTCATTACCTGAAGAAGCGTACTGCGGGTAAAAAACTATGGATCCGGAATAACGGCTCCACACTAACGAGTCAACTTATTGATTCATTAGCTGTTGTACTGATTACATTTACCTTCACAACAGCCATTAAGGTACCTGACAGTTACTCCGTCACGGAGTTCCTGCTCATCCTGATCTTTTCAAATTACCTGTTTAAGTTTGCAGCTGCACTGCTGGATACCATCCCATTTTATTTGGGGGTGAAGTTCCTGAAAAAGTACCTGGATCTGGATCCTGTAAGTGAGTTCAATATTTCCCCTGATAAAAAATGAAACGGACTCTTGACACCTGAATACTTTTGATAAGCCTTGTCTCCTGGCTACGATTTATGTTCCAGAACTTCGATAATACGTTCCACCGTAAGATCTTTTGCATCCACCACGTATTTTGCCCTAAGGTAATGATGCTCACAGCGTGACCGGATATCGCGGATATAGAAACGCAACTGCTCATCGGTTTTGTTCATCACAATGGGTCTGTCTACGGTGGCCTTTTTCAGGCGGCTGACCAGGGTGTCGTTATCCAGTTGGAGGTAGATCACCTCTCCATGCTTTTCGATCAGGTTCATGTTGTCGCAATGGCAGGGGGCCCCTCCACCCAGGGCGATGACCACATGATCGGTCTGGACCACTTCCAGCAGTGCCTCCCACTCTTTGTTCCTGAACTCGGCATCCCCGACAGCTGTATACAATTCGGGGATGGTCATCCCTTCCCGCCTTTCGATAACATCGTCCAGGTCAATAAAATCAAGTCCCAGGCGCTTTGCAAGCTTTCTTCCCATGGTGGACTTTCCACTGCTCTTATATCCAATTAAAAAATAACGCACTGCCTCTCTGTTTTCTGGTTTCAAACAATTCGGGTTCCTTATAGTTCACAAGAAAATTCAACAGAAACTAATGATTCAGGTAGATGTAAAAAGTTCGAGACGCGATGGATCGCGTCTCTGCTTCAGTATAGTTTATTTTTGAGTTACCTGACTGGTTTCATTGACTGGTATGCCACGTGTTGCATATAGGCATCCAGAATGATCAGGGCGGTCTGTGCTTCAACCACAGGCCACATCCTGGCCACGATGGTGGGATCGCGACGGGTAACAGCAGCGAGATCCTTATCTTCCAGACTAACCTTATCGACGGTATGCTGTGGTTTAGCGATTGTCGGGGTGGGCTTCACGGCAACGCGGGCAACGATGTCCTGCCCGGTTGTCAGGCCTCCGGTAATACCACCGGCATTATTGGAATCAAATACAACCTTACCATCCTTGATACGCATGGCATCGTTACACTGGGATCCGGTCATGTTGGCCGCTTCCATTCCACATCCTACCTCAACGGCTTTCACGGTACCGATGGCCATCAGACGTCCCAGTTCACCATCAAGCTTGTTGAATACAGGTTCTCCCATACCTGCGGGAACCCCTGTTACCACAACCTCGACGAGTCCGCCGGAAGAATCGCCCTCCTTCATGATCCGGACAATTTCATCGTGCATTTTATCGGCCAGCTCTGCATCGGGGCAGAAAAGTTTTGGATTGATCCCGAACCTGGCTTTGATCTCTTCCTCGTCGTAAACCGGCTTTTTAATCTCGGGGATACGTTTCTCCAGGTCGGCGAGGATCGCAGCCTTTTCGAAAAAGCGCATGCCGCTTTTCAATTTGTCAGAAGCGAAGAGTTCGAGGTATATGGGATCGTACTGCTTTCGCACCTCGCGGTATGCTGCAGCCTTTTTCTTGATCTCACCGATAGGCATATCCCCCATGCGGATTCCGGCAGCTTCGCGTATGAAAGAAACCACCTCAATCCCATGATCCTTCAGGATACGTTTTGCAATGGTACCTGCAGCAACGATGGATGAGGTATACCTTCCACTGAAAAAACCTGCTCCGATGGAATCATCGAATTCTCCATATTTCTGGTAGCTGGCATAAGAGGCATGGCCCGGACGGGGGGTGCGGTTTGTCAGCTGGTATTGCTCAATGTGCTCAAAATGACGGTCGACATTGGGGATCAGGATCACCAGGGGCGTACCGTTGGTATAGCCCTTATTCTTAAATCCCGGCATGGTGTCTGCCGCATTCACGCCACTATAGATGATCGGCACATCAGCTTCGCGACGGGGGGAAGTCAGCTCGCCCTGTCCCGGTTTTCTGAGCATCAGCTCAACATAGATCTCCTCTTCAGTAAACAGGTATCCGGGCGGGCATCCCTGTATGTTGATGGAGAGTCCTTCCTGATATGACCCGCCTGCAACTGTTGTCTTGAATAATGTTCCGTGCGTACATCCTAACATAGTCGTATCGTGTTTTAGTTATCTTTCTGCATCTGCGCCCCGAGGGCAACAAAGTCATTAAAAAATCCGGGGTAAGTGACTGCTACGGCTTCTGCGGTATCAACCTCTGTAAGTCCTTCTGCTCCCATTCCGGCGAGGGCCAGCGACATCACCATGCGATGATCGTCATAGCCGTGAACCTGTGTGCCTTTCAGCTTACTCTTGCGGACAATGAGCCCATCCTCAAATTCCTCGATGTCAGCGCCCATTTTTTTCAGCTCTGTGGTGATGGCACTAATACGGTCACACTCTTTCAGGCGTGCCTGTGCCACGTTGTAAAGCTTCGTCTGCCCTTCGGCAAAACAGGCCGTGACAGCCAGCGCCGGTAAGGCATCCGGGGTATCGTTCATGTCGATATCCAAACCCTTGAGCGGCCTGCCCCTGACCATGACACCCTCCGAAGTATGTTCAAGCTCAACACCCATGGCCTGTAAAAAGTCGAATACCTTCTTATCTCCCTGATGATCTGCGAAATCCAGTCCTTTGATAAGCACTTCCGACCGGGTGATCGCAGCAGCACAAAGGGCAAAGGTGGCGGTTGAGAAATCAGCCGGTATCGGCCTGTCGAAGGCCGTGTATTTTTGCCTGCCCGGAATCCTGAACCAATCAAGTCCTTTTTGTTCAAACTTAATTCCCTGTGCTCTGAGCCAGTCGAGGGTAATCTCAATATAAGGCCTTTCATGCAGGTTGTCAACGGTTATTTCCGATGTGCCCTCAGCAAGCGGACAGGCGAACAGGAGGGCTGTAAGGAACTGTGAACTGATCCCGTTCACCCGGGTTTGTCCTCCCTTCATCGGTCCCTTTACCGTAAAGGGACATTTTTCATTCTGGCTTTTTACCTGAACCCCCAGATTGCTTAGCGCGCTCAATAGCGGGGTCATTGGGCGCTTTCGGATCGATGCGTCCCCATCGAAGGTGATTTCCTGGTTGGTAAGGGACGCCAAGGCGCTGAATATCCGGAGGGATGTTCCTGAATTCGCAACATCTACAAAGCAGGCGAGTTTACTGATCTGACCACCGATGCCATCAATGATCCAGTCGCCATTCTCCTCCCGGATGGTGGCGCCAAACTCCATAGCAGCCCTGAAGGCTGAGCGTGCATCTGCGGATTCCAGAGGATTTCTGAGGATCGATCTTCCCTGCGCCATGGTAGCAATTGCCACCGCGCGGATCGTGTGCGATTTGGAAGCGGGGATGAGGATCTCTCCCTGCAGATTTGATTTTTTTGCCGTGAATATCACCTGTACAATTTTACCGGTCGCAAAAATAGCCCTAACTGAGCTTTTTACAAAATATTATGCACAGGAAATCATTCCATGACATACAATAAACAGCATAGAGAATCCATTATCCGGACTGTGCCTCAGAAGCCAAGAGACATCTGCTCTCCGGTCGTCCCCTGGTTTTTATCCGGCGGATCCTTCTTTGGCTTCTCTTTCGGCTTTGGCTTCTCTTTTACAGGCGAAGCCCCTTCCCCGTCGGATTCCGGCTCGCCGGGTTCATCTTCCTCCGTGTCTTCCACTTCAGCTACATCTTCCCGGACAGGTTCTTCAACCTCAAAAGGAATATCATCCTCTTCCATATCCTGGTCTGCATCTTCGGTCTCCGGGGGAAAGTCTTCCTCATCGTCTTCAGGTTCCCCATCAGGCCCAAAAGGATTCGTTTCCTCTTTAAACCTTACCGGTTCCAGCTCTTCAACCGATTTGATCTGAAAGTTTGACAGGCGCTTACCCTTGGCTTTAAATCCTTTCACTGCAATAAAGGGTTCCACATCCAGTTCTTCGGCTTCCCTGTCCTTGTGCTTGCCTCCGAAAATAAGTCGGAACAGAGGATAATCTTCTGCCGAGAGGTGCACAAACTCCACTTTCGTGTCATCCGGAAGGTAATACTGTGGTTTTCCGTTCAGGTCGGCAACAAAACGTTTCACATAGTGGTAATTTTGTTTTACATCGAGATACACAGCGGTATACACTTTCTCTGCCACATACTTCTCCATCATGACGATACCCTCATCAAAGTGAGTCATCAGTTCCGGTTTATACGTGCAGCACATCCCTGAATCATAGAAGACAATGATCCTGTCAACTGTCTGGAACTCACCGATGTAATTGCCCCGAGCCTCGGTATTGAGCCGCTGGACTTCCGTGTCGAACCAAATTTTCTGTCCCCCGAGGGTAGACCCGATTTTTTCCTTCAGCTCAATGCGGTGGATGGCATACTTCGTGAGAATATTACCCATGGAGTTCTTTCCCTTGATTGCCAGCTGGCTGAAGTCGTAATCGAAATGGAGGTTGCGAAGCCTGGGCCTGGGTTTTAAAGAAATCTTAAGAATTTCAGCCTCTCCATTGGGATTGGAAGTAAGGTGCAGGATTTTTGAACCTTCAGAACCTTTGGAAAGATCGTATTCCTTATCACGGGTCAGACCGGTAATGGAACAACGCTTGGCCATAATGGCACCTTTCATGCCGTCGCGATAGACGACGTTATAGATGGTGCGTGAGTCGTTCTTCCTGAAAACGGCCACATGAATAATATCTTTTCCGACGAAAGCCTTGTCGGCCACTTTCGATATCAGGTACTTGCCATCGCCCCGGATAACAATGATATCATCAATATCGGAACAGTCGCAGACAAATTCTTCTTTCCTCAACCCCGTTCCGATAAAGCCTTCTTCGCGATTGACGTAAAGCCTGGCATTTGCAACGACAACGTGGGTTGCCTCAATGGTGTCAAAGCTTCTGATCTCAGTTTTTCGTTCCCTGTTCTTACTGTACTTCTTCTTGATCTGCTTGATATAATTGATGGTGTATGGAACGATGTGCCTGATGTGATTCTTTATCTCCTCCATTTCAACTTCCAGGCCTTTGATGTGATCATCGGCTTTAAAGGAGCTGTACTTTGAAATGCGCTTGATGGGTATATTGGACAGGCGGATCAGGTCCTCGCGGGTCACCTCTCTCCTTAGGTTAACGACAAAGGGTTTCAGGCTTTCATCAATGGTCTCGAGGATCTCCTCTTCAGTTTTACAGGTCTTGATGTGCTCATAGAGTTCATTTTCTATGAAGATCCTCTCCAATGAAAACAGGTGCCATTCTTCGTTCAGCTCGTCCAGCCGGATCTCCAGCTCCTTCATCAGAAGTTCCCGGGTATGATCGGCTGAATGCCTGAGAATGTCAGAGACACCGATAAAATGAGGCTTGTTATCCTCTATGACGCAGGTGTTGGGTGAAACAGACACTTCACAATCTGTAAAGGCATAAAGCGCATCAATGGTTTTATCCGGGGATACGCCGGCCGCCAGGCTGATGAGGATCTCAACATTTGCGGCAGTGTTATCATCGATCTTTTTAATTTTGATCTTGCCCTTCTCATTCGCTTTGACGATGGACTCAATCAGCGAACCCGTGGTCTTTCCAAAGGGAATTTCCGTAATGGAAAGGGTTTTATTGTCGATTTTCGAAATTTTCGCGCGAATCTTAACCGCCCCGCCCCGTATTCCGTCATTGTATTTAGACACATCCACCATACCCCCCGTAGGAAAATCGGGATAGAGTTCGAAAGGTTTTCCTTCGAGGTAAGCTATGGAAGCATCACACAGTTCGATGAAATTATGGGGTAGTATTTTAGATGCCAGTCCAACAGCGATTCCCTCCACGCCCTGCATAAGCAACAGAGGAAATTTCACCGGAAGCGTGATGGGCTCTTTGTTCCTGCCGTCGTAGCTAAGTTTCCATTCCGTGGTTTTGGGGTTGAACACCACGTCGATGGCAAACTTTGTAAGGCGCGCCTCAATGTAACGGGGAGCTGCAGATCCGTCACCCGTAAGCAGGTTCCCCCAGTTTCCCTGGCAGTCAATCAGGAGATCCTTTTGTCCAAGCTGCACCAGGGCATCGCCTATGGAAGCATCGCCATGAGGGTGATACTGCATGGTATAACCTATGACATTGGCAACCTTATTGTAGCGGCCGTCATCCATCCTCCGCATGGCATGAAGAATCCTGCGCTGAACCGGTTTCAGTCCGTCATCAATATGAGGAACGGCACGTTCCAGGATAACGTAGGATGCATAATCAAGGAACCAATCCTGATACATCCCTGAAAGCTTGGTGACATGCGTTGATTTTTGATGTTCTGCCAGCTCAGACTGAACACCGTTCTTATCCTCCTCTTCAGGTAATCCTTCTATCTTATCAATCTCTTCCTGGCTCATTCATGCATATTTATATCTCAACAAGATCTTCCTCGACTCTCAGATTATCAATGATGAATTCCTGTCGCTCCGGTGTGTTTTTTCCCATGAAGAAAGGCAGCATGGAACTGATCGAATCTTCCTTTTTCAGGCTTACCGGCTCGAGGCGCATATCCTTACCAATGAAATGTTGAAACTCATCCGGTGAAATTTCACCCAGCCCCTTGAAACGGGTGATTTCCGGATTGGTGCCAAGCTTGATTATGGCCGCCTGTTTTTCCTCGTCGCTGTAGCAATAGATGGTGGTCTTCTTATTCCGGACCCTGAACAAGGGAGTTTGCAGGATGTATACATGTCCCCTGCGGACAAGTTCCGGGAAGAACTGCAGGAAAAAAGTCAGCAGCAGCAGGCGGATATGCATGCCATCCACATCGGCATCTGTAGCGATCACTACGTTATGGTAGCGCAGGTTATCTATCTCTTCTTCAATGTTCAGAGCCGCCTGCAGAAGATTGAACTCTTCATTTTCGTAGACGATCTTTTTTGTCAGGCCAAACGAATTCAAAGGTTTCCCTTTCAGACTGAACACCGCCTGGGTGTTCACATCACGTGATTTGGTAATGGAACCGCTGGCCGAGTCACCCTCGGTAATGAATATCGTGGATTCCAGTTTGCGGTCATCCTTGGTGTTCAGATGAACCCGGCAGTCACGGAGCTTTTTGTTATGCAGGCTTACTTTTTTAGCCCTCTCCCTCGCGAGTTTCTGAATGCCGGATATTGCTTTGCGCTCTTTTTCAGCTTCTATGATCTTCCGATGGACCGCGTCGGCAGTTTCGCTGTGCCTATGGAGGTAATCATCCAGCTCCTTCTTGATGAAATCATTGATAAATCTGGAGACGGAAGGCCCTTTTGGCCCCATGTCCTTCGATCCTAATTTCGTTTTGGTCTGAGACTCAAAAACCGGTTCCTCAACCTTAATGCTGATAGCAACAATGATGGAAGCCCGGATATCGGAAGGATCAAAACTTTTGTTAAAGAACTCCCTGATGGTTTTGACATACGCCTCACGGAAAGCCTGCAGGTGTGTCCCTCCCTGAGTGGTATTCTGCCCGTTGACGAAGGTAAAATAAGTTTCACCGTACTGATTCCCGTGTGTCAGTGCAACCTCAATATCATCCCCTTTCAGGTAAATGACGGGGTACAGGCCTTCCGAACTCATATTTTCCTCAAGGAGGTCCAAAAGACCGTTCTTAGAAATATATTTAACACCGTTCAGGTTGATGACCAGTCCTGCATTCAGGTAAGTATAATTACGAACCATGGCCTCAACATAGTCTTCGATAAAACGGTAATTACCGAACAGACCCGAATCCGGGACAAATTCAACAGAGGTTCCGTTTTTTTCTTCAGTAGACACTTCCTGATCTTCGTTCACTACTTCTCCTTCCGAGAAATAGATGGCTTTCATCTTTCCGTCCCTGAATGCTTTAATATCAAAACGGGTTGAAAGGGCATTTACAGCCTTGATACCTACCCCGTTCAAACCAACCGACTTTTTAAAGACTTCTGAATCGTATTTTGCACCCGTATTCATCCTGGAAGCGACATCCTTCAGCTTGCCCAGGGGAATACCCCGTCCGTAATCACGGATCGAGACTGTATTCTCATTGATCGTAATATCGATTGCCTTTCCAAAACCCATCATAAACTCATCGATGGAGTTGTCAAGGACTTCCTTAACAAGGATATATATCCCGTCATCCTTGGAAGAACCGTCCCCCAGCTTCCCGATGTACATGCCCGGACGCCTGCGGATATGCTCCTTCCAATCGAGCGTACGTATACTATCTTCTGAATAATTTGCCACCGACATAATCAAACGCTTTGCAGCAAATATAGAGATAAAGCCGAAGCCCGGAGAATTTCTTTTTCAACCCGAAATTAACAGGTCCCGTTGTTGATTTGTTAGTAAATGACTTAGGGTGTTAAAAAAAGAAGCCCCGACTGTTGGGTCAGGGCTTCGGGTGTCAATCAATCAATAACTTAAAATTAGCTGATCAAATATATTAAATCTTTACCTGAGATGCAAATATATATTAATGAAGGTGTTATGAATAATACTTCAAACTCCGGCATTATAGAAAGCGGTGATCTGGGATATCTGCGGGAAATGTTGAAAAACTGATTAGCCGAAGAGTCGATGAGTTTGAGTCGATCCTCCTGCCCGGGCAGCTGTATTTTTGATCGTGGATTTTTCTTCCTGCTAAATAACTTAAACTAAAGAAACTATCAAGCCCTCGTCCTTCTTCTCCACATCAATAAGATGGTGTTTGCGAAGACCCTTAATGGCCAGGTCCCACTTCTTGTTGCTTAGTCCGGTCTGGTCTTTGAGCACATTCAATTCAAGTGGGGAATTATCTTTTAACAGGTCATATACGAGCTTTTCCTCCTCATTTAGCTTAACGGCTTTTCTTTCAGGTTTCATTTGTGGGAAGAACAGGACATCCTGGATGCTCGGCTGGTTGGTCATCAGCATGGTAAGCCTGTCTATCCCGATGCCCATTCCGGAGGTTGGGGGCATGCCATACTCAAGTGCGCGGACGAAATCCATATCGATAAACATGGCCTCGTCATCCCCCTTCTCCGAGAGCTTAAGCTGATCCTGGAAACGCTCCAGCTGGTCGATGGGGTCGTTCAGCTCGGAGTAGGCATTACACAGTTCTTTTCCGTTTACGATCAGCTCGAAACGCTCGGTGAGCTCCGGATCTTCACGGTGCTTTTTGCAGAGGGGCGACATCTCCACCGGGTAATCGTAGATGAAAGTAGGTTGTATCAGATGGTCTTCGACTTTCTCGCCAAAGAGCTCATCAATCAGCTTGCCTTTACCCATGGTCTCGTCCACCTCTACATGCAGTATTTTGCAGACCTCGCGCAGCTGCTTCTCATCCATGCCGGCAATGTTTATGCCGGTATATTTTTCGATGGATCCGATCATGGTAAGCTTTTCGAACTTGCCGAAGTCAATGACTTTATCACCCACCTGAACCTCTGTCTTCCCGTGCAGGTCCATGGCCACTTTCTTCAGCATTTCAGCAGTAAAGTCCATCATCCAGTTGTAGTCCTTATACGCAACATAGATCTCCATGACCGTGAACTCCGGGTTATGGGAACGGTCCATACCCTCGTTCCGGAAGTCCTTTGAAAATTCGTACACACCCTCATATCCCCCAACGATCAACCGCTTGAGGTAAAGTTCATTGGCAATACGCAGGTAGAGCGGAATATCCAGTGAATTATGATGGGTGATGAATGGCCGCGCTGCGGCACCCCCGGGAATGGATTGAAGCACCGGGGTTTCCACTTCCAGGTAGCCTTTCGAATTAAACAGTTCGCGCATGCTGGTGTAGATCTGTGTCCGCTTACGGAACAGCTCCCTGACTTTCGGATTTACCACCAGGTCGACATAGCGCTGACGGTAGCGAAATTCCGGATCGGTAACGGCATCGTAAACCTTCCCGTCTTTTTCCTTCACGATCGGCAAGGGTCGGATGGATTTGGAGAGTACGGTCAGTTCCTTAACATGTACGGAGATCTCCCCCATCTGGGTGATAAAAACAAATCCCCGGACACCGATAAAGTCACCGATATCCAGCAGCTTTTTGAAAACGGTAGTGTAGAGCGTGGTATCCTCTCCCTCACAAATGTCATCGCGACTGATGTACAACTGCATGCGACCCTTCTCATCCTGTATCTCGGCAAAAGAAGCTTTCCCCATGATGCGCTTGCTCATCAGCCTGCCGGCGATGATCACATCCTGCAGGTTGTTTTTCTCCGCATCGTATTCCTTTTTAATCTGCTTTGAGTTGCTGTTAACAGGAAACATGGCTGCGGGGTACGGATTGATCCCCAGCTTACGCAATTCTTCCAGAGATTGTCTCCTGAATAGTTCCTGCTCGCTTAATTCCAAATGGCTCATCGATATGCTGTTTTCAAAATATCTGCAAAGATAGAAAATATCCGGGGAGTTGGAATGGTGGGAAATTGAAAGATAGTGGGACCTGGCAGATTGTGCAAAAATTGAATGAAAGGTGTCCAGGCATCCAGGTTTCCGGCTTATTCCCGAAGTTGGTTGAGGATGTTTTTCAATTTGGTGAAATCCAGGTATGCCCCTTCCTTGTATTGCTCCCTTCCCTGGTAAAAAACTTTGGTGACGGGAACGGTAAAGACCATCTGGGCTCCGGATAGATGGGGATTTTCCTGAAGGTCGATCACCTTTAATCCCACCTTCATCTCTTCTGCCAGAGATTGCAATTTTGGAAGATGCACATGGCATACCCCGCAACTTTCCAATTTAAAATAGAGGATGGCTACTTCGTGGCCGCCGATCCAGTTGTTGAGTTCCTGTTCACTTAGCTGGCTCATCCTTCAAAAATATGAAAGATTTTGTCAGATTTTACTCATCGGATGACTTGGAGTCATCCGATGAGTAAAATTTTAAACTCAAAAAAAGTTTAGCCTGTAAGAAATCAGGAATTATCCCTGAACATTTCACTAGTTTTGTATCAAAAATCACAAGCATGGATATCCGAGACAAGCGACCCCGATTACCCCACTGGATGAAAGTGCCGCTTCCGCACGGCGAAGATTATTCGCGGGTAAAGAACCTGGTGCTCCGCCAGAAGCTGAATACCATTTGTGTCAGCGGAAACTGTCCGAACAAAGGGGAATGCTGGAGTGCCGGCACCGCCACCTTCATGATCCTCGGTGAGAAATGTACCCGTAACTGCAAATTCTGCCAGGTGCATACCCTGAAACCTGATGAGGTGGATTGGGACGAGCCTGCCCGCCTGGCTGAGACAATCAAAGCCCTAAACCTGAAGCATGCCGTGATCACCTCCGTATGCCGCGATGAACTGGCGGATGGCGGCGCACAATTCTGGGCCACCACGATCCGCACGCTTAAAGAGGTCAATCCGGAACTTACCATGGAGGTCCTGATCCCGGATTTCAGACGGGGAAACCATGCCCTCGACCTGGTGATCGCTGAAAAACCGGAAGTCATCTCACATAATATCGAGACCGTCAAACGCCTTACTCCTGAAGTGCGTTCCATGTCGCGTTATGACCATAGTCTTGAAGTACTTGAGTATATCGCCCAATCAGGCTTGGTCCCTAAATCGGGCCTGATGATGGGCATGGGCGAAACAGAAGAGGAAGTCCTTGAGGCCATGGAGGACCTGGTGAAGATCGGCGTAAAAGTCTTCACGGTCGGGCAATACCTTCAACCCTCCGCTAAGCATTACCCGGTAAAGGAGTATGTCCACCCCGATGTCTTCGCCCGCCTGAAGGAAACCGGCCTGAAAATGGGTTTCCGATACGTAGAGAGCGGTCCGCAGGTACGCTCATCATATCATGCTGAGCAACATATCCACGCCTGATCCATTCCTGATGATAAAACAAGCAGATTACATCGACCTCGGAGTAAAAGAATATAAGGAAGCATGGGATTTCCAGGAGGACAGGCTTGCCCTGACGCTTAAACATCGCGATGAACCCGGTGGCGATTCCGATGTCGGCACACTAATACTCTGCGAGCATCCCCATGTGTACACACTGGGAAAAAGCGGACAGCAAAACAACCTCCTGATTCAGGATGAATTCCTGAAAAAAATCAATGCCACCTATTACCGGAGCAACCGGGGCGGGGATATCACGTACCATGGTCCGGGACAGATTGTGGGCTATCCCATCTTCGATCTTGAAAAACTCGGACTGGGGGTCAAAGAATACGTTCACCGACTGGAGGAATCCATCATACGCACCCTCGCAGAATATGAGATACCTGCCCGGAGGCTTGAAGGCGCCACCGGGGTCTGGCTTGATACCGGCACACCACGGGCCAGGAAGATCTGTGCTATCGGGGTACGGGTCAGCCGTGCAATTACCATGCATGGTTTTGCGCTGAATGTGAATACTGACCTTTCCTATTTTTCGCATATCAATCCCTGTGGTTTTATAGACAAGGGCGTGACCTCCATCCAACAGGAGAAAGGTAACCCCATCCCATTTGAAGAAGCCAAGAATAAGGTGAAAGCGCACATCGGGGAAATCTTTGGCATCGCCATAGACTAGCCAGCCGTAAAAATTACGTTTACCGCATGGGTTTTTTCTGAAACCCACGCGCAATTTTACTACATTTGTGACTCCGATTGCATCACCGGTCAGCCTCATTATTAGTATCGCCCCTGGTTTAAGATTTATGAAAAAATATTGGAAAATAAAAGAAAGCGGACGTAAGGTCGATATTGACAAGCTGGTCTACGAGCTGAATATTAATCATGTACTGGCAAACCTGCTGGTGCAGCGCAATATCAACACCTACGAAGAGGCAAAAGATTTTTTCAGGCCCAGCCTGGAAAACCTCCACGACCCCTTCCTGATGAAGGATATGGATAAAGCCGTTAAACGGCTTGATGAAGCCATCTCCAACAAAGAAAAGATATTGGTCTACGGGGATTACGATGTGGATGGCACCACTTCTGTAGCACTCACCTATTCTTTCCTGAAAAAAATATACGACAATGTGGATTACTACATCCCAGACCGGTATTCCGAGGGATATGGGATATCCCAGAAGGGGATTGACTATGCTGCCAAACAGAAGGTTAGTCTGATCGTTGCCCTTGACTGCGGTATCAAGGCCGTTGAAAAGATCGAATATGCGGAAAAGAAACAGATCGATTTCATCATTTGTGATCACCATACACCTGGGGATAAGCTCCCCGATGCGGTAGCCGTGCTGGACCCCAAACGCCCTGATTGCGAATACCCTTTTAAAGAACTCTCCGGTTGCGGGGTGGGTTTCAAACTTCTCCAGGCCTTTTCCCAGACAAAAGAAATTCCCGATGAGGAACTTTATAACTACATCGATCTGGTGGCTGTCAGCATTGCTTCCGACATCGTTCCGATCACGGGTGAAAACCGTATCCTGACCCATTTCGGGCTCAAAAAGCTGGAAGAAAGTCCGTGTACCGGACTTAAAGCCATCAAGTGTGTCGCCGGCATTGACGACCGTGCCCTGACTGTCGAAGACATTGTCTTCAGGATAGGGCCACGGATTAATGCAGCCGGACGGATGGAGTCGGGAAAACAAGCCGTTGACCTGCTGATCTCAATAAATCCGGAGGAAGCTTTTGTTCTGTGTGACAAGATTGACTCCCACAATCAGACACGCAGAAACATTGATAAGAACATTACGGAAGAAGCCATCCAGGAGATCAAGAAACTGGGGAAGGAGTACCCCTTTTCCAACGTCCTTTATAATCCGGACTGGCACAAGGGAGTCGTGGGAATCGTAGCCTCCCGGCTGATCGAAACTTACTATAAACCCACCATCGTCCTGACGGAATCCAACGGTTTTGCAACGGGATCCGCCCGGAGTGTTGATGGCTTCGACCTGTATGAGGCTATCAACGGGTGCAGCGACCTGCTTGAAAGCTTTGGGGGGCATATGTATGCTGCCGGCCTGACCCTGAAGAAGGAAAATATCCCTGCCCTCCGGGAACGCTTCGAAAAAATTGTCAGCGAGCGCATCACTCCCGAACAACAAATACCGCAGCTTGATATTGATGCCGAGCTGGATTTCGGCTCCATCACCCAGAAATTTTACCGGATCCTGAAGCAGTTCGAACCTTTCGGACCCGGAAATATGAATCCTGTGTTCTTTGCTGAAAATGTTGCGGACAACGGACAGGGCCGTAAGGTTGGCACCAATGGCGACCACCTAAAACTCAACCTTATTCAGGAAGAAAACCCTTTCAACGACCTTCCGGCCATTGCTTTCGGCCAGGGGGAGAAATTTAACCTGATAACAGGAGGCAGCACCTTTGACATTGCCTATACCATCTCTGAGAACCACTTCCGCGGGCATACTACTTTACAATTGAATATCAAGGATATCAAATCAGATTCTTAAAGATGATGCCTGGTAGGTTGCAGGGCAGAATCCCTTTTTGAATTGAATACTATTCTAGAATTCTTCAAGCTTTTCCATGCGCAGCCGGCTGACGATCTTCTGCATCTCTTCCGGGGTCAGGCGTTCACGGGCCCCGCTATCCAGCAGCTGACCGGCATTCTCTTGTAGCTTCGGGTACCAATCTCCGGGTTCCGGCAAATCGCCCGGATAACGAAGGACGATGTGCAGGTGCAGGTGCATAATAGTCTGCCCGGCGATCTCCCGATCCTGAATTGACCAGTTAAAACCCTCCGTATCGAACACTTTCTGCAGCAGACGGGTAACCTTTCTGGCAAAATCGATCATCTCGGTTAACATACTTTCATCGAGCTCCAGCATGGATTCAATATGCTTCCGGGGTATAATCAGGGAATGACCAGGGAGGATGGGGGCAAGGTTATAAACTGCCAGAAAGTTCCTGGACCTTGCGAAGGCCGCATCGCCAATAGAAGGATTACAAAACGGGCAAGTGTGCTCCATGGTAATTGCTCTGTCTCAATCAGAAATAAAGGTATGACCTTCTGTCGGTATTATCAATTTTTTTTAGTCCGGAAAAATTAAAAATTGAGATGGCTGTTTCTTTTCCAGCCAGCAGTGTCATCTTACTCCGAAGGAAAAAAACTGAATCGTTCCAGGTTCTCCAGGTCAGGCTTTTCTTTAGCTTTTTGCAGGGATTCGCGGTACAGACTTTCAAGATCTCCCAGTTCAACATCCGAGCCTTCCCGCATGAAGAGCGGAATTTTATGCAGGGGCGTCTCCACGGTGACTGTTTGGCCTCCCTCATAAACGTTTCCGTCCCAGGCATCCACCCAACGGTTTCCTGCAGGGAGAGCCACATCCACCTCCTCAACCCCTTTCTCCCAGAGGGCATACACAAGGATATCCTGTCCGTAAAGGAAGGACTCCCAGGTTTCCCATACACCCTCCTGCTCCGGATACATCAGGAAGAGGGGACGAACCAGGGGCATGCCTGTTTCGTGAGCCTCCTGTGCCAGTGCATGGGTGTAATCTGCCAGTCGGGCATGCAGGCGGGCATACAATCTCCAGATGGCAATCAGTTCAGTATCGTAATGAGGTTTGGAATCCATATTCCAGGGGGCCCGGTTTTCAGTTGGCCCAACTTCCATGATGGGATTGAAACATCCGAAAGCCAGCCACCGTGCAAATACCTCCCGGTCGAGGTCACCCTGCCAGTAACCGCCGATATCGGATCCCCAGATGGGGAATCCTATGATCGAGCTTCGCTGCAGGGCAATGATGGCGGCACGCAATCCTTCCGGGGGCGACCCGATATCCCCTCCCCAGAAACCGCTGTACTTTGAGCTGCCGGTATATCCAGCCCGCGGTATTAATATAAAATCATCCCCGAGAATTTTCTGGCAGCTCTCATTAACGGTTTTCACATAAAGTACCGGGAATTCGTTTCGCACTTCACGCGCTGTCCGCCCGTCATGCAAAATAATTTCCCGGCTTTCAAGGATGGTCTCTTCGGCACGATCAAGCTTAAAGCCATCCACGCCCTGCCGCAAAACCTTTTCAATCCCCTTCTCCTGCCACCAGCGGCAGGCTTCAGGATTGGTAAAGTCAAGTAAGGCAGCATTGGCAGAATCCACACCGATATGATATTTCATGGGCTGGTCGTAGCCCTTGTTCCTGGCCTCGATACGCATGTCCCCGGACACCCAGGGTGCTATCCAGAGCATGAACTTCATATCGCGATGGTGCAACCAGTTGATCATGGCCTCAGCTTCAGGAAAACGTTCCGGATCCCATTCAAAATCATTATAGCCATTCTCCCCGATTGCCCAGGGCCTGTCGATCCAGTATACCCCACAGGGAATGCCGAAGGCCTCCATCATGAGCACATCTTCGACAACTTCGCTGTTATAGGGAGCCGTAACCGGGGTTTGATCGTAATATTCAGTTCGGTTTACGTGCTCATCCCTCCAGCGCCATGGAAGGAAGGCCCATCGCGGTGGAACGATGGTTGGCCCGACGTGCAGGGAATGCGCCCTGACGATATCTGCGGGATCCCGGGAAATATACAGGCGGCTTTTGAGGGCAGATCCTTCAAATTCTATCTTAACACGTTCGGGGTCCGTCTTGCAAAAATCATAATGCCCCGGCCAGGTGCCCTCCATAAAAAGCCCGTATCCCGCGGATGACAGGTAAAAAGGGCAATACAGAGACACCGTCGGCTTTATCAGCATGTCCACCTCCTGTCCCCTGAGGTTCATTGCCTCTGAAATTCCCTCTTTCCACGATTCTTCCTGATTTCCGTCTACTACCCGTTCAAACAGCCCGGTGAAAAATTCATCCTGCTGAGCATTTAAAGCAAATCCCCATTTCAGGATATCATCTCCCGGAATGGCCTCAAGACAAAAAGTATAATAGCCCTGCTCTTTCGTAAACCTAAGCAGTACCTTCCTCGAACCTAGCAACCAGCCAACCCGGGCTTCTTCCTCCCCATTTTGAATATACCAGGGTTCGCCCTTCAGCTCAACTCTGCCCATTGCAGTTTCAAACCAGATTGCACCGTCGCTTTTTGCCGTTCCATCCGCAAACTGCAGGGGTGCATCGAGGCTCCCATCGATAAGCATCAGGCTTGGGCGGTGTTCCTTCCCATGCCAGGAAATATCCAGCAGCTCCTGGCTCTGGCAGGGAATGAGAAAAAGTAAGGTAAACAGGAATAAAGAAGTAGTACGTTTCATGGTAACTGAGTTAAGTTGATTTTTTTCAAACACTAAATTTAATCCTTTCCCTGAATTCCTACCAAGGAGCTGAGAGCTTCTCACTCTTTACCTTCCAGCCATCTTCAGCCGGAAATACCTCTCCGGGAAATTTTTCTTCCAGGGCGCATAGAAAAGCTACTGCGGTCAGTAAAGCACCATTCCCGGGTAAATAAAGGCTCAGACTTTGATTTTGGTAATTATGCCCGTTCGACAGGTAGTTGTTTTTGGGATTATCCATCAGTAAAAGCTTCAGCGCAAGGGTATATTCCCCAAGACTTGCTGCATTCATGCATGCCATTGGAAAATCCCATCCCCAGCAGCTTTCCCAGTTCCACTTTCCCTCTATCGCTTTTAGGGTATTCCTCATAATTTCGTTGTCGACAAGCTTCGTTGGGGGAAGAAATCCCAGGATTCCCAATACCATAGGGTGATCGGTGAGGTAAACCGGATTTGTATAGCTATCCAAAGCATCTTCAGTGAAAAGGTAAAGGCTGTCCTTTGCTGCAAGCGGGGGGAGCTTATCAAGGACTGTCTGCCAGGAAGAATCCCGCTGCAGCCCCAGCTGTTCCCTCCATTGCTGGGCCGCCTCCAATCCCCAGTGCCAGTAGGCCAGCTCAAAAGCAGGATTTAGAGTGGTCTCCGGATCAAATCGTTCCTGCGCCGGGATGAGGGCGGGCCCCAGGACATAGCTGTCGCTCATGCTGTCCAATCTCGCATAGGAAGCCATGAAGCGGGCGGTTTTAAAAACCAGGTCGCTATACGTATTCAGTATTTCGGGATCTCCTCCTGATAATCTGTAAAGCAGGTCGACATAATAAATGAAATGAGGCTGCTGCCAGATGAGAAACACCCCGATGCTGCTGGGGCTCTCCCGACCCTCCGGATCCGTCATCTTCGGCCAGCGCACGCCCTCGTATCCCTGCCATGCTGCAACCTCTGCGGCCTGACTTTCAATCTTCCGGTAATATTCCAGCTGCGGCTTGATCAGCTCCTGCCGTCCCCAAAGCATAAAATGCACCATATGCCACCAGTGCATCTCCAGGTGAAATTTGCCGTGCCAGCTGTTAAAAGTGAGACCTGTTTCCTGCGGGGGCAGAAAACCGGTGCATTGCACCCGAGTCAGGTATTGTGACAGGATCACCCTGCGCTCCAGTTCTCCGGCCAGGGGATTAATCGATCCCGAGAAATCTATCGCCCCTCCGCTTTCCCAGAATTGCTCCCAGCTTATTTGATTATTAACCCGGGTCTGCTCAAAATCAGGGAAAAGACCCAGGGTCATTTTTTCGCTGAAAAGCACTTCAAACTCAAAGTTATTCGAATGTTGTTCAGGCTGAATAAGAAACTGATGCCTTCCTTCCTCCTTTATAAGCAAGCGGTCCGAAGCCTGGATCCGGGCGTAATAACGGTCCTTATCCAATGTCCTTTCGATGATGGCCCACTCACTTTTTTGATCTATCACCCGACTGGTGTGTACCTCGGGCCTGGCAAAATCGTAGCCCGGGGAAAACTTCTCATGGGTACCGTATGGAAAATGAATGGATACCAGCAGACGTCCCTCCTCAATGAGCGGCGATTCAATCCGGACACTGATCATATCGAGCTGTTGATGGCAGAGCGTGATCACTTCAACGGGAAGTCCTTCAATCTCGAACCGGCTGGTAAGCTCTCCTGTCCATAGGTTTAGCTGTTGCCGGGGATTGCGGATGTCTGAAAGTTTCCCTTTCGAACCATCCTTCTTTATCATCTCCAATCCAATAAGCCCCAGGTGCAAACGGTGAGGATTTTCGCGAAGCCAGGTAGTGGCCTCATTTTTTCCTGAGTCCTTATCATCGGAAAACTGAAAATAGTAGGGTACCGAATCCTGTCCGACAGGATAGTAACGGATTACATCTTCGAGGGAATAGTCATTGGGGTTTGGAAAGGAATGCCATGCCCATTCTGCCATCGTTCCAAGGGGAATGCCTTGTTCATAGGCTCCCGGAAAAGACTGTAAGCCTGTAATATCTGCCGTAAAGGCAAATTTTCCATTGCCCACCGTCAGGGGATTCAGGGGATCTGCTTCCGTATGTATGATGCTATGACGGCTAAGCACTTCCCTGCGGTCAATCTGTCCCTGAGCAGAAAAATGAACAAGAACTGAAAACATGATAAATACGCAGCGGATTGGCAGGTGCATCACAAAAATTACTTTAAAATTGCAAGATACATAATTACTGCTCATTGATAAAGCAGAATTAAAACGGTATCAACTCCGAATAATTTATTCTCTATCTTAGTCGGGTGTAAAGATCCAAACATGGTGCGACATTCAATGAAAGCTACCCTGAAACTTGTCGGAATCCTTTCCTGGCTTCTTATGCTTCCCTGCAAAACAAATGCTGCAGATTATACCTGGTGGAACGAGATTCATGACTGGGACGGAGTTACCCCTTGGGTGAACTACCTGACCATATCACCGGCATTCCTGGGCCCGAATGCCATGCCGGTGCCTGATTTCAGGGAGGGCATCCTGCCGGAAAACGGAAGCTTGGAGCTGTCGGCTGAAAATCATTTCGGGAGTGGCGACTACACCCGGAATCTGTATACGGAGTTTTATTTTCCCCTGTATTCCCGGCTGGCAGGACTGCATATCAGCTACGTGCCCATTGAGCAATACAATATGGATACCATCACCCGGGATTTGCGTGCGGCAAGGGATTACGACGGCGAAGGGTTTTCGGCCGGAGATTTCTATGTCGGCACCTCCATCCAGATCATCCGGGATAAGAAAGGCTTCCCGGATGTGATGATCAGCGCCAATATCAAAACAGCTTCGGGCACCAACCTGGAAGCTGCACGCTTTAATGATACACCCGGTTATTACTTTGATATCTCATTCAGTAAATCATTCCCACTGAATGAGCCAGGAACCATTTCCCTTCGCCCTTTCCTGCTTACCGGTTTTTATTGCTGGCAGACCTACCGCACCCGTAATCCGCAAAACGATGCCTATATGTATGGAGCAGGTATCGATCTCGACCTGAAAAAACTAAAAATCATTAACAGCTTTGGAGGTTATTCCGGATGGGTGAATGACGGGGATAAACCTATGGTCTACCGCCTGGAATTACAAACCCGCTTTGATTCCAGGCTGAATGCGAAACTCAGGTTCCAGCATGGCTTCCGTGACTTTCCCTATACCTCCGTACGTCTGGGCGTGGTGTACAACCTCAGTCCCACCCTGAAAAAAATCAGAAAACATACGCTTCCGCATTCCTGATCCGGCTTCCCCTTAACCTGCTATTTCCAAACGAGAATCTGTGTCGAATTCTATTGTCAGCTTCACGCTGGCCTTCAGTGCATCGAGAACTTTTAATACAGTAGATAATCTCACATCCTTAGAATGAAGCCAGGACCTGCAGCTTTACCTCTGTTTTGTGGTTTTCTGAAATCCGGTTGAGACCGCTGCCGATTTCCGTTTCACCCGGATACAGGCTTTGGGATAGTTTTATTCCAAGCTTCAGGGCTGAGTTCCATTTGTAATCCAGGATCAGGGAAAACCTCCACCCCCTTCCGTAATACATCTGCACTCCACCGGTGTAAAGCAGGTCAGGCTCATAGACATATAAACGGGCAGGATATCCTTCTGCCCAAAACCAGGCAATACGCGTGCGCAGCCTGCACTTTTTTTCACTCCCGGCAAGCACCATATCCTGACTAAAGAAACAACCTGCATTCAAGCTATCCTCTGCCGAAAGGTCTAAAACAAAATTAGAGCGCCATTGCAGGGAGAACCGGTCCACGGGGTCCCAGTTTACCCGGATCGCACCGCTGTGTTTTTCATGCTGTCCGTATGAGCCCTGGATCGCCATCCCGGAACATGACTCCAGCACATTCTTATACCTGTAATTCATAAAGAGCTTCAATGCATCAAATTGCCGTTCCCACCGTATCCCCCACTCTGCTCCCAAGGAGGGAACATCCACCCCGTAGCGCAACCAGGGAAAAGAGAAGATATCCGCATAAAATACCCAGTGCCCCCTGCCCGGCTGGAAATCTGCTGTCAGGTATAGTCCTTCCTCATTGTTCACGCGGCTGTTCTCTCCGAAAGCACTGGCCAATGCCGAAAAGTAATCACGCTGGTAGAAGCGGTGCAAAATCCCAACCGAAATACCTGATTT
Organism: Bacteroidales bacterium; assembly: GCA_016931575.1. GTDB lineage: Bacteria > Bacteroidota > Bacteroidia > Bacteroidales > UBA10428 > UBA10428. Next base: position 51,934 of record JAFGEO010000101.1, read on the forward strand.
TAAAAAGAACAGCATCCCATTCAGGGCCGCCCAACCCCGGTATGCCCTGCTCCATTCCCCGAAAAGCTGGATCCTTCCGGCCAGGTACCTGAAATCGGCTGATATACCTGAATTCCCGGTTCCATTGAAGAGAAAATTCTGGTATAACTTACTTCCGGGGAGAACCAGCCCGTCGTATCGCTGCCACATGCCATTAAGTCCCAGGTGCAGCCGGTTTCCATCATATGCCAGCAGCGCACCTGCCATATCCTCCCGTATCAGTCCCTTCTGCTTCAGGCTTGTCGGTGTATTATGTAAGCCTGAGGTCTGAAACCCGGTAAGGGTAATTAAACCATTCAGGGTATCGGCAGGAGTGGCATCCAGCCTTCTGGAGGATCCAAAGAGGGTAAGACTTAAGTTTTTCGCACCGATACAGACAGAAGCCCCCCGCAAATGCCTGTTCTCACTGGCCGAACGGTTACCTTCAATGCCGGAAGGGCGACGGGATAATCCGGAGATCCCTGCTGACTTCCCCATGCTGAAAGAGGTCCACATGAGCAAACCCTGCCCTGCCCGTACCTGGAAGTCCCCGACCAGAATATGCCTGAAAAAGCTCCCGGAAGGGGAATAGCGCAGGGAGCCGGAGTAAAAATCAAATCCGCGGGAACTGACCAGGGTTTCTCCTGCATCCTTTTCCATCACCACTGAAACAGCGAGTTGGTCTCCTGCCTCCAGCAGGTAGCGGAGGTAGATCTTATCCGGACTTCCCAGGTAGTGCGATTTTTCTGGGTTTGCAGCCTGTATAGAATCGGAGAGCTCCAGGTATCCCGAGGCAGATTCAAGAATCCGTTGGTATCTTAATAGCAGTTGATGTTTCGCTGATTTGAAAAAATTTTCCTGTCTGGCTTTCTGCTTTTCAAAAGGAATGCAATTCACCAGTGGCAGAAGATTTTGTATATCCTGCTGCCGGAAGCCCGGCACATATAACAGTTCGTACACACTCAGGATTGAACGATTCTTTCGGTAATCCAACAGCATGGCGACCTGAAACTCGTTCAGCAGACCCAGCTCCGACAATTCCCGGGAAGACACCGTGTTTAGATCCAGGGGTTCATTGCCGGGCATCGGGAATAATTCCTCCAGCTCCCCTGCATCAGCAGCTTCTTCCGATTCCATAGCCTGTTCCTCCAGCAGATTTTCAAATAATCGGCTTCTGTCCACCTCAGACTGCGCAAAGCAGACTATGCCAGTGTAGAAACTCAGGACTAAGAAATACCCCCTTTTCATGACCTTCCGGGGCAAAAGCTTATCATCAGGGCGGCGGAACCACCCAAAACCAGATGCTCCTCATATCCGGCGGTAAGTACGTAATTTCCAAGGATAACACTCATTCCAAATGAGTAAGTGAACGACTGTCCTGTCCTTAGTCCTGTTCTGAAAACAAGCTTTCTGAATACATAATATTCACATCCTGCCGATGCCTCCAATTGTGCGTAGTTTATCAGCACCATCTGAGCGGAAGCAGCAAAATGTTCCGGCTCTACCCAGGCAAAAGAAAGGTTCATATATGAATCCCCCTGACGGTTGACATCCCGGTAAGCTGCCCGGTTGGGATTGAGCAGGCAATACCCCAGCCTGAGATTTCTTCTGATCCTGATTTCCATTCCCAGGTCAGCTGATACATAGTGCTCATAGTGCGGAAGTACCGGAGAATTTCTCCCTGAATAATTTATCCGAATGCCCGCCTGTAATCTCCTGCCGAGGGTACGGTAGTAGCTCAGATACAGCTGCGACTCATGAAATAAGCCGGAACCGAAATACCTCATCCCTGCCACCATCCCGTTTCCATGCATAGTATACCTGACAGCCACACCACTCGTGGTCAGCTCCTGTAATCCAAAACGATTTACCGCATTCAGGCAAATTTCCCAGGAGCCGGCACAGTGGTCCATCGCCGGATTGGCATTAAACATCCCCGCGATAAACCGGCTGTCATTACCGGAGAGCGCCAGCATGGCAGCACTGTTTCTGTCCATATACTGTGCATAAACCCCCATGCTGAGCATGGACAGCGCCAGCAGGATTGATAATTTTCGCCTAACCAACATACTTGCCTTGCTATCGATGTTTCAACGTATATGCTTTGCAAGAAACTTAAACAAAGCCTGCATTCCAAGGATTACCCGGTTGAATTTCGTTTAAAGTTCCTGTTGGAAAAAAGGATACATCCCAATCGAAACTGAATTACCTTTAGGGCATAAACTAATCAGGCAAACAAAATGAAAAAAGTCTTCTTTCTCTTCATGCTTTCGGGAATTTTCATGGTGTCACTTTCCCGTGATAACGATACCCTTACCGATAAAAAAGGGACTCCTGTCCTGCCCCAGGGGGGCGATTTCGGGTTTGGGATCAGTGCGAATCCCATCCTGAGTTACATCGGAAACATCTTTCATGAATCAGGGAGTAACAGCTTGTATTTAAGTCTTCCGGGAGGATCCTTATACGGAAAATACTTTTTGAATGCGAAATCGGCCCTTCGCTTTAAGCTCGACTTGCTCTACACTTCGGAAACCATCAGTAATGATGTTGTTAACGACCTTAATAACAATGGTACCGTTACCGATGTCATGAAGGACAATGATACAGAGATCACCTTTTCTCTTGGTTATGAGAAAAGGAAAGGTTCCAACCGTCTTCAGTTCTTCTATGGAGGTGAACTAAACCTCGGATTTTCAAAGCAGAAAACTACCTATTCCTACGGAAACAGCTTTTCTGTTAATAATATCAATCCTACAACAACCCTTGATTTTCAAAGCGGAGCCAACTACCGGACCTCCAACCGTCCCCTGGAAAATCTGTCAAGTTCGGGGATTGGGGTTGGTGCCAGGGGATTTGCGGGAATTGAATACTTTATCCTGCCAAAAATATCGGTAGGGGGTGAATTCGGTCTGGGTTACACACATTACTTCGGTGGAAAAGAGGTGGATGCGGAAGAATCCTGGGATTTCCTGGATAATGAGTATACCAGCGATCTGACCGAATTGGCTAAAAGTAAAACGATTGCTGCCTCAGATATCTCCAGTGGCATGCTCTTTTTTATGTTTTATTTCTAAACGGCTTACGGGAAGTGCAGGGGGATATTGTTGAATATTTCGCTGCACCTTCCCGAAACTTAAACCTGCTTCCCCAATGATCGGTTAGGATTTTTTAAGCGGGTTCCTAAGACAATAGCCAGGTATTGACGCGGTCCCGGGTTTATCTGAAAGCTCTCCTGAATGCCGCCCCTAATTAGTCTTAAAAGGATATTTCACCTCCTTAAGTTCCTCATTGGCTTTAACGATTTTCTTCTTTAACCCTGCTTTAAAATCCGCCAGCCTTTCTGCAAGTTTGGCATCTCCAAGACTGATCATCTGAACTGCAAGGATACCAGCATTCATGGCTCCGTCAATGCCAACCGTAGCAACCGGAATTCCGGGAGGCATCTGAACGATTGCCAGAAGGGCATCCAGACCATCCAGACTGGCATTTATCGGGACACCGATAACGGGAATTTTTGTCATAGAGGCAATCACTCCGGGCAGATGAGCAGCCATTCCTGCAGCCGCAATGATCACCTTGATACCTCTGGATTCCGCATTCCCGGCAAATTCCTCTACCGCTTCCGGAGTGCGGTGTGCCGATAAGGCATTTATCTCGAAGGGAACTTCCATGTCATTCAGGAAATCCGCTGCTTTCTTCATTACCGGCAGGTCGGAGGTACTTCCCATGATGATGCTTACTAATGGCTTCATAGCTATGTTTTTTTAATTAATGCTTTTCGGATTGATTTTATATTAACGCCTTTCAGATAATAGTCCGGTCGATTTTCGTATTTTCGTACACTCTATCAGCTAACAAAGATAATGGAAACTGTTTCAATCCATGACAAGAAATTCAGGCTTTATATCCCATCGGAGGACATAGACCAAAAAGTCTCGGATTTAGCCCTGCAGCTCAGCAAAGACCTTAAAGGAAAGGAGCTGGTCTTCCTGGTGGTGTTGAACGGAGCCTTTATGTTTGCGTCGGATTTGATGAAAAAGCTGAAGCTTCCGGCCCGCGTTTCCTTTGTAAAGCTGGCCTCCTATGAAGGTAGCCAAAGTTCGGGGCAGGTCAGGGAGCTTATTGGCATCAATGAAATCCTGAAAGATAAAACTGTCGTACTGGTTGAGGATATTATTGATTCCGGAAATACGCTGGACGAACTCCTGCAGGCCCTTAAACCACATGAGCCCAAAGAGATCAGAGTGGTATCCCTGCTTTTTAAACCTGATGCTTACGAACAAAGCTTCAGGATTGATTACACCGGGTTCAGAATTCCCAATGATTTTGTCGTTGGCTATGGACTGGATTACGATGGATTCGGACGTAATTTGAAAGATATTTTTACAGTTGTTGAATTTTAAAAACAGATAGGTAACATGTTAAATTTAGTATTATTTGGCCCTCCGGGCGCAGGAAAAGGAACGCAAGCTGCAAAGTTGCTGGAAAAATACCAGTTGGTACATTTATCGACCGGTGATATTTTAAGGTCGGAACTGGCAGCACAGACTGAATTGGGCCTGGAAGCCAAGAAATTTATGGAAAAGGGTGAGCTCGTTTCCGATGCTGTCGTAATTGGCATGATCGAAGGAAAAATTGACAGTAACACCGGTGCCAAGGGATTCATTTTCGACGGTTTCCCAAGAACTACCGCTCAGGCAAAAGCTCTGGACAAAATGCTCGAAAAGAAGAATTCCCCGATCACCTGCATGCTGGCCCTCGAAGTTGAGAAAGAAGAACTCATCAAACGTCTCCTTCTGCGCGGCAAGGATTCAGGAAGAGCTGACGACCAGGATCAGTCAATTATCGAGAACCGCATTAAGGTATATAACAGCGAAACCACTCCTGTAAAGGATTATTACGAAGCTCAGGATAAATACCAGGGAATCCGGGGCATGGGAAGCATCGAAGATATCTTCGGACGCCTCTGCGAAGCCATTGATAACTTGTAGATTTATCAGGAAATCATTTATTTGCAGCAAACTTTGTGTTTTAGAATGGGCCCCCGTCTGGAACCTCCTCCCTTCCGGTGTGAAGGAAATGCCTGAAATACAAAGTTTGCTCTTATCTCTTTAATGCTGAAGCAATGCCCGATTCGAATTTTGTAGACTACATCCGTATTTTCTGTCGCTCCGGGAAAGGAGGTGCCGGATCTGCCCACCTTCACCGGGCTAAATATATCCCCAAAGGCGGACCAGATGGCGGAGATGGTGGTCGGGGCGGCCATATCTTCATCGAAGCTAACCGGAACTTATGGACACTCATACACCTGCGGTTTAAGAAGCATATCAATGCAGGGAACGGCCAGCCGGGAAGCTCAGCAATGAAAACCGGGGCTGATGGAGGAGACATCATCATTGAAGTGCCCCCGGGTACTATCGTTAAAGACGAGGAAACAAATGAGGTGCTTGCCGAAGTAACGCAACACGGAGAAAAAAAGATCCTGCTGCCCGGTGGCCGGGGCGGATTGGGAAATACTCATTTCAAGTCGCCAACAAACCAGACTCCCCGCTATGCACAGCCTGGCGAAGAAGGAAGGGAAGCTTTCATGTATTTCGAACTAAAAGTACTGGCTGATATTGGCCTGGTAGGCTTCCCAAATGCCGGTAAATCCACCCTGCTCTCCGTACTCTCAGCTGCCAAACCTAAAATTGCCGATTACGCCTTCACTACCCTTGAACCCAGCGTAGGTATCGTCAGCTACCGCGACGACCGGTCCTTCGTGGTGGCCGACATCCCGGGTATCATAGAAGGGGCTTCCGAAGGCAAGGGACTGGGTCTCCGGTTCCTGCGCCATATTGAACGAAATGCCGCACTGCTGTTCCTCGTTCCTGCCGATAGCCATGATATCAACCAGGAATACAGGATCCTCCTCAGGGAACTTGAAAAATACAACCCCGAACTCCTGGATAAAAAACGTGTCCTGGCTGTTACAAAGTCGGACCTGCTGGATGAAGAACTTATGCTGGAGATTGTACCGGATCTCCCCGATATCCCGCGTATTTTTATATCTTCTGTCGCACAATATAACCTGGAAAAGCTGAAAGACCTCCTTTGGTCACAACTTACCCTGACCGAATAAACCATGTTGGAACGCCTGATTCAATGGGACAAGGACCTGTTCCTTTGGCTGAACAGCCATCACTCCGAACTCCTGGACCGGATGATGTGGTTCATTTCAGGGAAATGGGAATGGATTCCGCTTTACCTTTTTCTGGCCGGATGGCTTGTTTATCGGTTCAGGTACAAAAGCATCCCTTTTTTCCTGGCCATTCTGTTGGCTTTGGTCGTTACTGACCTGTTGGCAGTGCATGCCTTCAAAGAAGTGGTGGAACGACTGCGTCCCAGCCATAATCCGGAGTTCGTGAACAGCATCCACCTTGTCAGGGATTATCATGGGGGGAATTTTGGTTTTGTCTCAAACCATTCTGCCAACAGTTTTTGCCTGGCTACCTTACTCAGTCTTATCTTCCGGAACCCTTATTTCACCCCTGGAATTTTTCTTTGGGCTGCCCTGGTTTCCTATAGCCGGATCTACCTGGGGGTCCACTACCCTGCCGATATCTTTGGCGGAGCAATCCTTGGCGCCGGAATTGCCAGTCTCTTTTATTTTGTTTTAATGAAGTTCATGGCTGGGAAATGGTATCGGAGCCTTGTGAAAGAAGCAAAGTGAAATTTCAGGCAGTGAGCTTGTCGGGATTTAATAAAAAAAAGGCTGTAAATGGTGACCGCCATTTTTACAGCCTTTCACATACCGATTAAAATTCCTATTGTACAAAAAGTTTTTGCACTGTTTGAAGTTCAAATCAACAACACTTTTTTTTATCGCCAATGACTTTTGGGTTTACAAAGGCCAGATAAGTTTGAAATCGCGTATTTAGGGGTGAAAATTAAAATAGTGGGGTGAAAACCAAAAACATGATTTTAATGCCCGGTTAGAATCAATGTGATTTTATTTCCTACATTTGTTTCAAAGCTGCATGCAAATGGACCTCTCTCAAAAAATACCCCTCTACCTTACCGAACCTAAAAACATTCTTAAACTGGTTCTTTTTACTGCCGTATTTGCATTGGTTTTCATTAATCTCTATTCCCCCTTCCAGGTGGAAAAACTGATCCAGAAAGCAGAAAATTCATTTGAACTGAACAGGGACCTGATAGTCCTGATCACATCCAGTCTCATCATTCTCACCGGAGTATTGGTAATCGTGATCAGCCGCATCATCCTGTATATAAAAACGCGCATGTCCGGAAGTGTCTCTTTCATTGAATACCTGATCTGGATTGCCGTGGAGATTATTGCGATGGCGGTGTTTTATGCTGTTTTTGAAGAGATCCTGATCAAAGATGCCCGGAGTTTCCTTGTTTCATTCCGAATGTCTATCCAGAATACCGCCCTGGTCCTTCTCATTCCCTATTCCGTGAGCTGGTTGTATTTTTCCTGGATCGATAAGAATAAAATGCTGGAAAAACTGAAGGAAGGTGAAATTGCTGTTCCCGTGGGCAGGGAAATGATCTTTTTCCACGATGAAAAGGGTACCATGAGGCTTTCCATGAAATTCTCCGAGCTCCTGTACCTTCAGGCTGCCGATAATTATGTAAATATTGTGTACAAGCATCGCGATAAACAATCTAAGTACATGCTCCGTTCCTCGCTTAAACTTCTTGAAGAGCAGTTCAAAAATTTTCCACTGGTACGTTGCCATCGCTCCTACATCGTTAATTTTGATCATGTTAAGATCATTCGCCGGGAAAAAGACGGGCTGAAAATTGAGCTCGACTCTTCGCCTGATTTTATCATTCCAGTGTCCTCTACTTATATGGATGAGGTGTTTAAATCATTCGGCCATTTCAAGGAATAGCATCTCCCCTGCCATTACCCGGGATGGTTTTATGAGCTAAAAGTCCTACTTTTAACAGCATTTATATCTGCCTGCATCATCCGGATTAATTCAATTGCCATGACCAAGCTAAGATCCATTCTTTCAGAAAAACAACTTATCAGTTCTGCAGAAACCGATTTTACCAAAAGGCTTAGTTTAAGTTCCCTGGTTAACCTACATATCCAAATCGCCTGGCACCACGCCGAACACCTCGGTTATGGAAAGGATTTTCTGCATGAAAACGGCCTGGTATGGATGCTCTCCCGTCTTCACATCAAAATTGATCAGTATCCGGAGTGGAATGAAATGATCAACCTGGAATCCTGGCCAAAAGGGATCCGCCGACTCTTCTACATGAGGGATTTTCACTTCCGGGATCTCAGTGGTAAAACCGTGAGTAAAGCTACTTCAGAATGGCTGATCATCAACTGGAAGGCAAAACGCCCCAAGCTCTATAACCCGGATAACAATGTGTTTAACGAAAATATGGACCGGTATGCCCTGGAAGGCGCAGTCCCGGAATTGGCACCTCCGGATAATCAGCCAGAGCTTTTTCATAACCGGGTAGTTTACAGTGACATTGACCTAAACCAGCACTTAACCACAACTCGCTATATTGAGTGGATGCTGGATTGTTTTGACATGGAATACCTGAAGCAGCATCAATGCAACGAACTCATCGTTAATTTTATTAAAGAAATCCCTTACGGAACTGAGGTTTTAATAAGTCGTTACCCTGCTAATACCCTGAATAGTTATCTGTACGAATACTGTCTGCCAAATGACCAGACTTTATGCTTCAGGGGACAGGTGAGTTTCTCTGAATAGGATGTTGCTTCTTTGGGCCCCATTGGATCTGTAAAAAGTTTCTTTGAGGCGATCACCTGAGTCAGTTTAAACGAGTTTGATTCAACGAACTTCTATCAGACGGATTGATGGCATAGAATGCTACCCATAACTACTTGACTTAGCAGGTGACAATTCTGCAAGATAGTATAATTCCAAACCGGCTTCCCCCGCAATTCCTCCACTGCTATTCCATTTCTTCCAGCTTATAGATCCTGATCATATTGTTCCACAGGCAGGGTACAAAGAGAAGGCCTTTCGATTCGATATACTCAAAATCTGCCAGGTAGACCCCCTCCTCGCGGGTATTGATCAATTCTATCACCTTTCCCTCCAGGCTCACCCAAAATAAATTGCCCTCAAAAAGACTGACCAGGTACCCTGATCCACAGGGCCTGATACCATCAACGATCTGCTCTCCAATGTAGGCAATCAAACTAATCTCCCTGGTTTCAGGCTTTATCATCTTTAAGCATCCGTCACCGGTTGTCCCAACCAGCAGCCGACCCTTGTGGTAAAGGATGCCGTTTGGATTATGGATACCCTCATCCTCCAGCCAGACAGTCGGTCCGTTCTCGTCAATACAAAGAATCTTTGAGGTCCCACTCACCGTGACAAAAATATTCCCCGCAGGATCAAGGGTAATATCGTTTAAAAAATCTTTCGTTTCTATTGGGATCCTTTGCCTGATCTCCTCCTTATCCAGGTCGAAAATTACCACCCCTTGCCGCTCAACAATATAGAGGTCACGGTTGTAAATGCAAATTCCAGTAGGCATCGACAAGCCTCCTATATAATCTGTTTTCAGCAATTCCCCGTTCAATCCGATCTTCGAAATTGTATTATCGGTGCGAGGTTTGCCATCGGCTCCTACACCCGAAAAATTGGATACATAAAGCACCCCCCGGAGGCTGTCATAGGCTATGGATTCAGGAGCTTTGTACAGGGTGTCACTCTCAACAATCATTTTTGCCTGTGAAAATGCCAGGACATGGTTCAGTGCCATCAGCATTAAAAAGATCATGTACTTCATTGTCATATAATTATTATCTCATCAATCGTAGTTTATCCTGAAAGATATCCGGTAATGAACCAGCTGCTATTCATCAAACAATACCTTTAGAAATTTCATTTTTTCTGGAGTTTATGGTAAATTACATCATAATTTTCTTGTAAAACAAAATTTTCCATGAACCCTAAAAGAATTTTGAAAACAGGATTGATAGCGCTGATTATTCTTTTTTGTCCGGCCTGGAATTTTGCGCAGGTTAATAACAGTGTTATGGGAAAAACCTGGGTCGTGTTTATTGAAAATTCAGAATATGAAACCTTCCCAAGACTTGAAGGCCCGACTCAGGATGTTATTCTGATGAAAGCTGCACTGATGGATTATAAAATTGACCGGATAATCCATAAGCAGAATATGACAAAGAAAGACATGGAAGATTTTTTCAGCCGGGAACTGCCGGAGCTGATCATCAACAACCGGGTTAATTCCATTCTTGTCTGGTACGCAGGGCATGGTAAGTTTATTTATGATACCGGGTACTGGATCCCTGTTGATGCAAAAAGGGATAAGGAAGCCACGTATTTCAATACTACCTACCTTAAGGAATCCCTGCAAAAATATGAGAATCACATGACGCATATCCTGGTTATTACAGACGCTTGCGAATCGGGCCCCTCTTTTTACCAGGCTATGCGTAATTCTGGCAGGGAAGTTAGCTGCAGTGACCTGCAGGCTTCACAATCGAAGTCTTCACAGGTATTCTCATCCTCAGGCTATGATCTTGCCATTGATGAGTCCAAATTTACCCGCTCATTCGCTGAAGCTCTAAAAAGCAATGCAACCTCCTGCATCCCGATCGAAAAGATCGTATCCCAGGTTACTTCAGCAGTCATGGGTAATAACCAGCAAAAACCTAAATTTGGAAAAATAGATGGACTGATAGATGACGATGGAACCTTCTTCTTCATAAGCAAATAGTCAAAGCAAACCCGTAATGCCCACCAAACCAACCGCTAAATCCTGCTTCAGCCTGTGGTATGCTTTCATGCGATCTACGCTGATATTCATGGCTTTGCATCTTCAGTTTGCTGCATTTGCGCAGACCTACTACTTTGATACCTACGGACCTGTTGAGGGCTTGTCCTCAAAAATCTATTGCCTCCTGCAGGATAAGTACCACAACCTGTGGATGGGTACCCCGAATGGTGTTGCCCGTTTCGATGGAAACAGTTTCCTTGAATTCAATAATAACCATGGAATGGCCTCCCAGGGAGTGAAGTGTATGATGATGGACAGTCAGCAAAACATCTGGTTTGGCCACTGGGGTGGGGGAATTTCAATCTATAACTATAAATCTTTCCAGACTTTCGACTTACTGGATACAGATATCGACGGCGATGTGACCTCTATCTTCGAAGACTTCAGGCATCGCATCTGGGTAACAACCAGTAAGTCGGGAGCTTTTCTGATCACAAATCCTTTCAGGAAAAAAGGAAGAAGCTTTAGGCAATTCCTGGGCAAGCAGGGTTTAAGTGACATGGTTTTCGACTACTGCATGACCGCTAAGGATTCAGTATACCTGATTACCGAACTGGGGGTCAGAAAGTTTATTGAGGATGTGAATAATCCGGAAGACTCTCACTTTAAAGTTTTCTACCCAAAGGGATTCGCAGAATTCTTCAACATCATTACCATGTTCGAGGACAAGCGGCAGGATCTATGGTTCGGGACCCATAATGGAGGCTTATACAAGTATGACCATACCCGGGATACCGTTTATATTTACGACACCCGCAGCGGACTTTCCTCCGATATGATAACGGCCATTACCCAGGACAGCAGGGGCAACCTGTGGATAGGCTCATGGGGCAACGGAGTCTGCCGCTACGATGGTGAAAATTTTAAAGTGTTCAACCATACTAACGGCCTGGATGCTAAAGATATCTCCGATATCATTGAGGACGTGGAGGGTAACATCCTGATAGCTTCCCATAACAAGGGACTCGCGATCTACAAGGGAGACCTGATTGAAAATTACGGTCTCCAGGATGGACTAAAAGATCTTGAGGTATATGCCATCCTGAAAGATTATGATGGTGATTTCTGGATCGGAACCGATTCAGGTGTCAGTATTTTGCCGGCTGATCAGACAGCGCGCATAAAGGATACTGCATTCCAGAATAAAAAAAATGATCTCACAGAAAATTCCAAAAATATCAAAGTCCGGTTTCTGAAAATGGATGCCAACCATACTATCTGGATCGGAACACTTGACGACAGGGTCTATTTCTGCGACAGCCTATCCCGGAATATCATCAGGGCCTTTCCAGTCAACCGATTTTTCTCCAGGGAATTCTATGCAGTAACCGCAATGGAAATCGATCAGGACGATTACCTCTGGGTTGGCACCAACGACGGTCTGCTCTACTGCCATATTCTGACCGGGGAAGTAAAAAGGCACAGCAATGAATCGAGCCTGATCGGGAATGATATCACGGCTATTTATTGCGACAGGGAAAATCGTACCTGGATTGGCGCATACCTGCAAAAAGGTATCAGCCAAATCGAAAACCAGACAACCATTATGAATCTCCCCTGCGCGGATGAGATAACACCGACCTGTTTCGTGCTGGATCATGATGGCAAACTCTGGGTAGGTACCCGGGGTCAGGGTATTTATATCCTCGAGAATAAAGAACTGAAAGCCATGCCGGAGATCACGGAGGGCCTCCTGTCAAATCTCATCACCACGCTGAACGTCGATGACAGCAATACCATCTATATCGGAACTAATAAGGGATTGAATGTTTTCGATACGAAAAACCACCAGATCAAAACCTATAATAAAAAGAACGGCTTCCTCGGCATCGAAACAAATCCTTCTGCCTCTTACTATAATCAGGAGGCCAAAAGCATCTGGTACGGTACCAACATGGGCGTTAACCTGTACAATATTGCTGAAAGAAAAATCAGCCCAAGCATACCACTGGTCTACATTACTCAGTTGCGGGTGAATCAGCAGAAACGGGAAATCGCACCCAGGCTCAGGCTCCGCTCGTCCGAAAACCAGATTACCATTGATTTTAAAAGCATCTGCCTGACCAACTCGGATGCTGTTCAGTATAAAGTCATTCTTGATGGGCTGGATAAAAATCTTGAAGAAATTACAACACTCTCGTCCATCACCTATCAGTCCTTGCCTCCCGGCAGATACACCTTCAAGGTAATGGCCCGCAACAGCGACGGGATTTGGAGCACGCAGCCGGCACTCTTAAGCTTCGAAATCACAAAACCTTTCTACAAAAGATGGTATGTGATCCTTTCTGCCGCATTGATCATTTTCCTGGTTCTCTGGTTGTATGTCCGACTGCGTGAAAAGCAGCTGGTAAAGGAAAAGCGCGTTCTGGAAGATCGAGTTAAAGTACGGACCCTTCAGCTGGAAGAAGCGAACCTGGAACTGGAAGAGAAAAACAAGGACATTACCGACAGTATACGGTATGCGCTAAGAATACAGCTTTCCATCCTCCCACCTGAAATACCCTTTGCCAATATGTTTGTACTTTTTAAACCCAAAGATATCGTAAGCGGTGATTTCTACTGGATTACCAGGGTGGAAAACAAGGAGATCATCGCAGCAGTAGACTGCACTGGTCACGGAGTTCCCGGGGCATTCATGTCCTTTATTGGGTACAGTGCGCTCAACGAGGTAGCCAAGGAAAGAAAGATCACCCAACCTGCTGCCATGCTGAATGCTCTGAACGACACTGTAATGACCGCCCTTAACCTGCAAGGTGAGGAAGCTATCAAGGATGGGATGGACATTGCCCTGATCACCTATGATTCCAGTACCCGGATCCTTGAGTATGCCGGGGCCTACAATCCGCTTTACCTGGTCCGTGATGGCGAGCTTATTGAAACAAAAGCCGACCGTTTCGCAATCGGAAAATCACTCACTCCCTTTAAGGAATTTACGAACCACTCTGTGAAAATAAAAAAAGGGGATACCATCTATATCTTCTCGGATGGCTATGCAGATCAGTTCGGAGGTGAAGATGAAAAGAAATTCAAAGCTCCCCGCATACGGGAAATGCTACTGCAGATCCAGGATAAGGATATGCCAACGCAAAAACATATTTTGGATGAGACCCTGGAAAAATGGCGCGGTGATATTCCGCAGGTCGATGATGTGCTCTTCATCGGAAGAAGGTTTAACTAGTGGAAGGAGCAAAAGTATTTATTACGTGCAAGTACCTAAAGATTCAGGATCCCTGAAAGCGTATAGAAACTATAGATCCTGTTCTCCATGCCATATTCCATGTTCCGGATGTAGGCATACAGTTCATAGGCGAAATCGACAGAAAAACCTTCCATGACCCAGCCCAGACCACAATTAAACGACATGGCACGAACGATTGAGGGTTCGGCTCCATCCGACCTGTAGTTTCCCAAACTGGTTCGGTTCGATTTGAATCCCAGGCGTAAAGGAATCAGGAGATCCCTGGGGTGAAGAACAAATTCCATCCCTGCCCTTACCTGATTCAGATTCCCGTTTGCCTCCGTGAGATAAAACTCCTCACTGTACGATGAATCCAACTGCAAATGAGGATAATCGATGCGATGCAAGCCATTCCACTCATACCTTGCATTCCGGAAGGGTTTAATATCGTAGTCAAGTGCCAGGGTGAGGTAATCACTTAAGCGGTAGGATAATCCCAGCGACAATTTCCAGGGCATGTTGTAGGTACGGACTCCATCCCATAGCTCAATGCAACTTACGGCGCTATCATAATCAAATACGTAGTGGACACTGTCAACCTGGTAAAAGTCTGCCTGTAGTTTAAACGGACTTTCATATTTTATGCCGAAGCGCAGGGGAATCCCTTTCGTGGTAAAATCGGTCAGCAATCCCAGCGAAAAATTATCACCCCGGTAAACAGAACTTCCGCTTAGTACCGATAAGCGCTGATACCCTTCATTTATATTGTTCATGTAGTGGTATCCGCTCATCTCCCTGCCAAGGGAAAACCAGTGGCTATATGCCCCACCGATAAACAAATTTCCGGAAAGGGCATAACCGACACTTAACATCAGTACATTAATGGTTGAATTGTTTCTGTATTCCATTTCAAGCTGTCCAAGGTTTCCTCCTCCGTTATACCTTGCCTCCCGGGTAATACTATTTTGATAAGCCGCGCCAAAACTAAGTGTCTTTTTCAACAGATCAATGGGATAAATCATCCCGACAAAATCAGGGTAATACTTCATTGAACTGTTCATATTTCTGAAATCACTCCTGGAAAGATAATCTGTTTGCATCCTGCCACTCATTAAAAATTGCGGATCCTTGATATAGGCAGTTCCTCCGGCATTCCAATAGATGGATGTGGCATCATCGGCAACAGCATTGAAAGCATAGCCCATTCCGGCAGCACGGGCACCTGTCCCTAACAGCTTATATTCATAGGGCGGGCGTTCTATCTCATAGTTGGACAGCTCGTATTGGGCTTTACTGGAAAAGCATAAAAGCAGAAGCAAAGTAAGGGCTGTTATCCGGCAGATTGTCATATCCTGTGTCAGTGTTATGTATATCCTTTTTATGCAAGATAAAAAAAATCTGACCAATGCAGCTTAAACAGGATGAAGAAGGCGAAACAACTACCTTCTATCCTGGGGACATAAAGGCATTTAGATTTATCGATTCTAAATATTTCGTTTCGTGACAACAGGATATGCAGAAGTAACAAATGGAGCTCCCGCAGGGCCAGCCCTACGCTCCCCGCTGGCGGAACGCCGCCTGTTGCTTCTGATTTACCAAAAACCTTATAAGAAAATAACAAGCCTTTCCTTTTCGCTTGTTTCGGGCACTTATATATACATATTGTCGCAGTTCCTCATGGCAGGTAAACCGATGATTTCCCTCTGATCCTTGTATGTGAATCTTCTTAGTATTCTCTTAAGTTGGTGGTAAGAGCGATTTTCATGCCTTAACCTGACTTACTTTAATATTACGGTTTGTTATTTCTGCTGAATTCATTTTATTAGACATTCCGGCAGGAAGGCTTTCCACCCCCACAGGTTAACTCAGTGGTTCTTTGCAATGCATGAACTCTGTGATTAATGTGGTCCCCTTTTGGCAACTTTTCAACCGGCGGTATCGTGCATAGGCTATGGCGTGCCACGGGAGATAGGAACGTAAGCCGCTTTTTTGTATATTTCCAAATGAAACTTAATGCGATGCAACGCCTACGACACTATACTGCCAAACCGTTATGTGGCATATTAGTGCGACACCCGACAAATTGATTCGTCTTTAAATGAAAAACAAAAATGAAAAAAACATTATTATTACTTACATTTTTCACCTTGATAATTAACTGCAAAAGTCAGTCAGTTTGTGAAAACCAACAGGTAGTACATGATATTGATAGTATCAGAAAAGCCTTTCATATCCCTGGAATTTCCTTTGGAGTAGCCAATTGTGACAGTATCTTAATTGCAAGTGGGGTTGGAATAAGGCAAATAAACACTACTGATTCTATAACAATAAATGATTATTTTCATATCGCATCGTTGGGAAAAGGATTGTTTTCGTTCATTACAGGAAAGCTGGTCGATGAGGGTAAAATAGCTTGGGACACCCGATTCTTTGATTTGTTTCCTGAAATGAAAGAAACATCAAGAAAAGAATACCACGATTTGAAATTGTCGGATTTATTATCAATGCGAACAACACTTAAAAGTCTAAATGACTGGAGTGTAAAACAAACAATTGACGGATACAATGAGAAATACCCTGAAAATAGATTTTCTCATTACAAATTTGCAGAATACGCACTTACATTAGAACCTGTAAAATATGATTCCGGACAATTTTACAATTATACAAGTATGGGTTATGTTTTAGCGAATCTGATGATTCAAAAAGCAAGTGGATTAACCTATGCTCAATTATTGGAGAAGACTAACAAAGATTTGGGAATAAACTTTATAATTGGTTGGCCTCAGGATTTCAATAAAAATCAACCGAGTGGACATTTGATTCCCGCGCAAGCAGGTTGGGGTGAAAGTAACAAACTCGAAGTTCTTAATGGAGACAGATTTACTGATTGGGGAGAAGATTTTTTGTTTTATAATATACCTTCAGGCCATCATAGCGTCACTGTGCTAGACTACTTAAAATATTTGCAACTTAACTTAAACGGACTGACTGGTCTTGATAATTATTTAAAATCACAGACATATGATTTCATTTTCAATGGAGCGAAAGAATATTCTATGGGCTGGGGTAATGA
>JAFGEO010000102.1 GCA_016931575.1 Bacteroidales bacterium
CTTGTTATCCTCAACCTTGCCCCAGGTGGCCATTTCCTGAACACGGGGGTCTTTATAAAGCCGCCAGAGCATCTCGGAAAGCCTGTCAATTTTACTGCTTCAGACAAAGCTCAATGGAACAAAAAGCTGACATGGGGATTAATTTATCAAAGGCAGCTGAAAAGTATGTTGCTGGTGTAGCCCCTGTCTGGGAGACTATTCCGGCTGTGTCCCTCGCTACCCTCGGGCCGGGCTGTCCGGGACCCGGCCTCCTCGGCGCGAAAAAGTCGCGCCTACGGGGTCAGTGTGATTGGTTTTGAAAAACCAATCACACTCCCCTTCCATCCCTCACAGGGTGTGATACCAGCTTCCTTTTTCTCCAACGAATCATAACCGTTTCAAAACTACTGCCACCACTTTTTCTTCTCATTCGGGTCAGCGGGAATCTCCGATGGTACCTTCTTGGGGCTGATATCGGCGTTAACAGCGGCTTTATAGAATTCGCGCACTCGCTCTTCCACCTCCGGCGACATGGGGTAAAGAGGCGTGGGGTAACCGGCTTCTCGGAGCCGGGCGGAATCTTTTTTACGATAGGGGTCAAATGCTGTTCCCGGAGGCAAGGGGCGGTTGCGATCCATATACCAAAGGAACAAGGCCCATTCACCCGAAAGGTTCTTCCAGCTGGAAAGCATGGATCCTTTTCCATGCCCCTTGAATCGGATAGCCAGGTAAAGACTTCCATACCCCGAAGCTGAACTGACATAGACGATTGCTTCTTCAAATGGTTTCTCAACCGCTTTTCTCATTATTCCGCAGGGAATGGTCACCGTTCCTTTTTCACGATTGAGTATTATTATTGATTTTTTCTGTTTATAAATCAGTATGCTATATGACATGAAAAAGACGAATGGTATTAAAACGAAGATTATCAGATATGGAATTATCCATGTTTTTACAGGCTGCCTGTCAATGGCTGTAATGATAAGACCGACAAAAGCAATAATAACAAATATTATTATATTTCCAATAATGCGTTTACTTTTTGCGGAATCAGTATTTATAATGATTTTCTTATCATCTGTTTCATAATTAAACTGCGGCTTATTTGCAGGACTGGGAATTTCGCCTATTACATGGGGCAGTGTTTTAAAAGAAAACAGCGATTTTAATGTGCTCATTTAATTTTTCTCCCATAACTCTATACTAAATAATTCTGATTTGGTACCGGTTCTCATCGTTGAGCCGTATAGCCTTTCCGGTGAAAACGCCTGAGAATCATATCTAATATATGCGGCACTGAGAGTACCTGCCATGGTTGGAGAAGGAGGACCAGCAAAATAGCTTATTTCTGAGTAGCATTTTTCCAGATAGCCTATGTATCTTTGCGTTCCTCCTAGGGAACCAGGAATTTCAATTTGAGGATTTATTTGATATCTGCAGATAAAAAGGATCTGACTTTTTGTGTTCATTTCATTTTCCAGGGCCCTCAGATTAAATGAGCATGTTATTTTTACAGGATCATCATTCAGATTATAAAAAAGCGGTGTGCTATCCGGGTAATGGCTTAGAACATCTCTATCATAAATTGCACCCGAAGGCGTAACAACGATTTCACCCTGATCATTGTATAGAGCAGGATACACTCTTGTATATGTTCGGTTTTCAATACCATTTGGAAAAAAATACATTTCATAATGTGTAAGTTCGCTGTATCCGGCTTGAAAAACCGAAGCATAGCTGTTCACTTTTACTTCCTTAAGTAATAGTGAATGAAATGTTAGGCTCTGCTTATATAGTTCATTTGTTCTATCGAATTCGAGTCGTAAACCATAAAGAATTTCAATCATTTTGTTTTTTGCTGCTTCAAAATTTTCCCAATCTTTAAATCTGTCATTAATAAGAGCGTCTCTATTCCTATAATGCTCATAGATTGAAATCCATGGATTTGTAGCAGTCGGAGGATCAATTCTTTTATTTCTAAGTAGAAAGTTTTTCGCGAATTGTTCAATCGGTGAATCTTCAAAGACAGCGCCTAATATACCGCAACCCGTCGCCAATACGGCCAGAAGAATAACCCACCCCACTGGGCCGGATGAAAGCAATAATATTCCCAAAACCACACTGCATAAAGCAGCGCCGGTATACCATAGTCCGGCATCATTATCCCCTTCTGTAAAATTTATATAGCAGTCATAGCCGTATATTGCTGTAGATACAAATGCAGTTCCTGCATTAATCTTGGTTATATATGCGCTTATTTTAAATGATTGTTCTGTTGCTATAATCCCGGCCTTAAGACGAATGATCCGGGACAAGTCCCATGTTGCAGCCCATGCACCGGCCAATGCGTTGACAAATGCAATTCGATCCCGCCATATTTTATCTATAGTTTCTCCTTCAATATCAAGAAGATCTCTTCCTGCCAGAACTACATTCAAATAACTGAGGCCGGCGACGAATGATTTGTATGTAGTCGTTTCAACAATTTTATCAATAAGCCATAAAGCTTTTGCTTTTAATGAACCATCCAGATGGGTAAGCTGTTGAAGCTCTGTGGAATAATCAACTTGCCTTACATCTGCGATTTCTCCGTTGGGATATGCAATAAAATCCGCATTTCTTACATCGTCAGAGATTTCTACAAGTCTGTATATCCCTTTTGGATGAGATGGAGTTATGACTGGTGACCTCTTTCCCATAATTACGTCGTTGAGAGTGGTTGATTCGAAGAAGGGGGTATCAATTCCTGTAACATAATTTCTATTTAACATTTGAATTGAAACAGGAAGGTATGCTGGTGCTTGGCGGACAATATTTTGCGTAGCTCCTAGAATAGAGTCCAGTGTCAAACCGAAATTTACTGCAATATCTATAGTAGAAATATGATTATCTGCTGCAGAAGGCATGGCTCCCAAATCCAGAGGGTTGGCCTCAATGTCAATTGAAATCTGTTCATGAAACAGTTTTGAGATATTCATGGATTTACTGCGATCATCCATTATTTCCTTAACAAATTTGTACCCAATATCATAAGTTTGATCAATGTTTTCCATTTCATCGCGTTCTCTTAAAAAGAAATCGACGCTTTCATAGCTTTCCGAAATGCCTGTTAAATGAAGCGAGGCTTTTGTTTTTCCTTCAAGAATTCTGAACGGGGTGTTGTTGAGATGAAAAAGCAACCTGTCCTGGTATACGTCACTCTTTAGATATTCAACATATATTTTTTTAAAGTTTTTAATCTGATCTCTAATTTCTGCTCTTTCATTTTTACCAAGAATACTATTCATCCTGTTTCTATCAAGATTGTTGCCAATATGTTTCGTATTATCTTCATTAGCCCAACCGATGAGATTAAGTGTGCTGGTAATACTTTGAAGCGCTTTGTATTGATCCAGAGTTGTTTGGGTCGGAAGAGGATTGCTCGATAAAATTTCGCGGTAGTAGCGCTCAGAATTAAGCCTTTTCATTCGTAAATGGGCTGGATTCTGGGTTGTGCGTAGCGACTCCAGCAGCTCATTCATCTGGTTCATCTTTTCCTCATAGGCCCCCTGCAAATAATCAGCCGTACCCAGAACATCTACAATACCCACAACATACTTGCTGCCATCCAGCCTGTTCAAATATCCATCGGGTGATTCTTCATCATAGATATCGGCATTATGGACCAGCCTCTGGGAGGACAGGCTGTAAATCATATTACAGTGGGCCATGTCGCTTGGCTGGATTTTCTGCATCATCTTGTTCCTGAAGGATTCATCACCCTCAAGGTCCTGATAGGTTTGCCAGCTGATTTGAACGTCAGAATATAGGATATGATATTCCGCCCTCCGGCTGAAACTCAAAGAATAAATTGTGCTTTCATTGCGATAGCGGACATCAGCGCCGATTTCTTCTGAGGTCCACATAATATTTCTTAATGACCCATCAGGCTGAACACGGTATTCAAACCAGTCCGCTTCAGTTTCTTCTTCATACAAACGGCGAAGCATAATATAACCTTCCCGCAGAGGGGCCAGAACATATCCATGATCCCAGGATGGAAGGCTGGTATTAATATCGGAAAATGAAGCTGAAGACGTACAATAATCAGGATTTACAGTTGTCACCTGGTCTTTTATATAACTGTCGATGCGGCTGGAATTTCGACTTGAACCAGAATAGATGTAGAGATTGGATTTACCAATCAGGCAGGCCATTTCCGGGTCCCAGGGAATATAGCGCATAGGATAGGCCAAATAGGGTTGTTCCTGAACCTGAACCTCCTGGTTGGTAGGAATGGGCTGTTTGCGCAGGTCTTCCTGTTCTGTGTATTGTATTGTAGTGACCTTCGATTTACTCATTTATTAGTCCTCTGGTTTTTCATACTCAATATAATAATTTGTCCGGCCTAATTCCTCTTCGAGCAGTTTGCCTTCATCATCGGTTTCACTTTCCCGCACTGTATCACCTGCTTTAGTCAAAAGCTTGTATTTCACTTTTTTAAGAGGCTTGCCTGATTCATCGCTTAATGCAGCCATGATGCGTTCATATACTTCAACTTCAGGACTTTCCGCTTCTTCATCTTTGTATTCCTGTGACTTAAGAGTAAAAAGCAGTTTAGGAACCACAGGCTCATCAGGAATGCTTTTGCCTGTTGGCCATTCCATGTCCCATAAATAGGTGATTGTCCCCTCGGCGACAGAAACCAGCTTTTGATGCAGAAGAATTTTATCGCCACTTTCAGGTATTTCATACACCTTGAGATAAACATTCTCTTCATCATCAATACGCTTAGCCTTGGCGGACAAACACAAGCTGTCGCCCACATAAAAACTGGTACTTTCTTTCCGGCCGGATTCCTTACCCTCTTCATCAAATTTCAGCAGTTCCCATTTCAGCTCACTAAACTCAGGCACTTCTTTTTCAACCGTTAAATTTCCACTCTCTACCTTTTCACAGCCAAAAGCCCAGGCGACAAAAAAGAATTTGGCCTCCTCTACTTCCGCTTTACGATTAGGTTCCTGAGGACACCACTTCACCTCGGCCAGCCCCTTGTCCTTTCGCACCGACTTTGTCGCCACTGGCGGGTCTATCTTGGGATCAGCGCCCTCAGCAAAAATCTTGAACTGCACATCACCCCGGAGGCCCTGCTGGCTCTGAACATTCACCGAAAGTATGACTTCATGACCAACAGAAACCTTGCTCTCGCTCCATTCGGGGCTGCTCAAACTCCGCTCATCAGTAAGGGAATTGGGCGCGCCAGGTGTGTAGACCGGTTCCCGCGTATTCAACATAAACCCGCCGTCACGCTTGTATTGCTCCGGGTCAAAACCCGGCGGCATAAAGGGTATGGCCACGGCCGCGCCAACGGCGATAATGGAACAGGTTTCCTGAGGCTGAGGGTCATTACAGGTTTTTACCATGGAACCCAGCACAGCCACTTCCTTGTCGTTCACCTTC
>JAFGEO010000103.1 GCA_016931575.1 Bacteroidales bacterium
AAGTTAGCGATTGGAAACTGGAGAGCTGAAAATACCAAGGAGGAGATCCAGATAAGGGCCCATATGACGGGAGGATTAGACATCCCAATGGGAGACATAAAACAAATTCTTGATAGCGAGGGGAAAGATGCTGAAGTAAAGATTATTGCTTCAACAAATGATACTTACATCATGGGAGATGGCATGAATCTTCATCCTTTCTGGGTCCAGGTATTAGGCCAGGACAAGATCCGCCTTACCCACAAGGAAACCGGGATAGCAACTGTTTATAATAGGATTAATTTGCCATAACAAAAAACCGGGGGTTCAAGTCTTGGAGGATCACAATCTTTTCTTTTTCAATTGAAAGAAAAAAAACCGTATTTTAGGGGTATATATGTTCTTTGAATAAAGCTGAATTTTTGGCGTAAGTTGGTATGATTATGGGGCACGGATGTATGATGTGGAAATTGGTAGGTGGCATGTGGTGGATAAACTTGCAGAGGCTCCAAGCCAAATTGATAAATCTCCTTATACCTATACATGGAACAATCCAATAAACTTAACTGATCCTGATGGAAATTGTCCTATATGCCCTGCAATACCATGGCTTATTAAGGGAGCTGAAGTTGTTCTGGGGTCTGCCATTACTTATCTCACTGTTAGAACATTAGTGGAAGATCAAACAGAAGTTGAAACAAGAACTGAGACTAGAGATAGGACAGAAGATAGATCTTCTGAGAAAAAATTATATAGGTCAATGTACCGCGATGCAGATAAATCTTATTTACCAGCAAAAGGTTCTTCCGCGAGAACTTTAGGAGCTAGGCCAAAACCTGAAGGTGATACTTGGATTAAAAATTTTGATATACAAACAGATGAGAAAGGAAATGTTAAACCAG
Organism: Bacteroidales bacterium; assembly: GCA_016931575.1. Classification (GTDB taxonomy): domain Bacteria; phylum Bacteroidota; class Bacteroidia; order Bacteroidales; family UBA10428; genus UBA10428. Next base: position 882 of record JAFGEO010000103.1, read on the forward strand.
GTACAGGTGGGATGTCAGTAAATATTGAAAGTACAGAAGGTATGGCACCACATAGAAAACCTCCAACACATGGTGGAACAGGAAAAGACCCGATGTGGTCAATGGAAGCTGAAGATGTTTCTGAAAATCTCATTGTTGTGCCAGATCCAAGTGAAAGTAATCCAAATCATGCAGTAGTGGAACCTGCTTATGAAATGAGTTTTGAAGAATATCAGAATGCACTTGAAGAGCTGCAGTGGTATTGGTCAGAAGACAATAATACAACCCAATAAAAACTTTTGTAATGGTAGAATTCTCGATTGAAGAATATGATAGAATACGACTTAGCAGTTGTCCTCTAAAGCTATTGCATAATCTTATTTTTCAGAAGTATGCTAAACATAATTATGAAATTGTCAGCACATATATACTTAAAATAAAAGAAGAAAAGAAATTTGAAGGTGAGGCCCATACCTATATGTTTAGTAAAGCAGAAACAATTGAAAAACTGCATCCACATCTAGAAGAACTTACTAAAATATTGGGTGAATCTGATTGGGAAGAGAATCTAAATAAGTGGAGTTTAAATAAAATAGAGGAAAACTTTTCAAGGGAATATGTAACGAGTCTTTTACAAGAATTTTTTATATATATTCAATTTACTAAAGTTATTGATAAGGAAAGCAAAGAGCTGTTTTATGATAGATTAGCCGATTATTTAGATACCTTGTATTAACGTTCTTTTCTCGTATGACACAAGGCTGGAACCTTGTGTCCTCACACCATATAAGCCTTTCTGGCCTTAGCATCCCGGATATAGTTATCGATTAAATCGAATAACGTTTTCTTTTTATCTTCTTCCAGCAGCTCCAGGTACTGGATACGTTGCAGTGTTTTTTTATCAAAACTGCTGTTCATGCCTTCGCCTATCAATAGCCTGTAGAAATATCATTTTTTAAAAAAATACTAAAAAGTTACCCTATTTGGTAACTTTTTCTAACTTTGTAAAGTATGAGAATTATAAAAGAAAAAACTCTCACGGATTATTGCAGGTTAAATAAATACCAACAGGCTGCAGAATCACTAAAGGCCTGGATTTATGAAGTAAAATACTCGACCTGGAATAATGCAAACGAACTGAAGGCAAAATATGCAAATGCCAGTATAATAAGTTCAAAAAGAGTTGTGTTTAACATAAAAGGAAATGACTACCGCTTGATCGTAGATATTGAATACAAACTCAAAATTGTTTTTGTCGTATGGTTCGGCACACATAAAGAATATGATAAAATAGACGCTAATGCAGTAAGTTATGATAACTAAAATACTGAAGACAGAACAGGAATATAACGAGGCTTGCGAAAGGATTTATAGCCTTATCAATAGCTCTGAAAATGAAATAGATTCAGATAGCCCAGAAGGTGAAGAGATCGAACTTTTATCGTTGCTTGTTGAGAAATACGAGCAGGAACACCACCAGATGGAAGCTCCTGATCCGATAGAAGCTATTAGGTTCAGAATGGAACAAATGAACCTGAAGCAAGCCGACATAGCGCCACTATTTGGAGGCAAGACCAGGGTATCTGAAGTGTTGAACGGTAAAAGGACCTTAACGCTTAAAATGATAACCTTACTTAATAGATATTTAGGGATACCTCTGGAATCGTTAGTAAGTGGCAATAAGGAAATAAAACTGGAAGCCGGGAAAAAACAAAAGCTTATGAATATTTCCTCAATCAGAGATTACCTGGGAGATAGCAGGGCTGCTATGATTTAGAGCTCCTGTTAATGTTATCCAGGAGAAAGTATCTTCCCTGGGGTGTTATGTTCTTTGAATAAGTCTGATTTTTGGGTGTAAGTTGTTAGGATTATGGGGCCAGGATGTATGAACCCAGATTTGATGAGTGGTATTCAATTGACAATCATAAGCTGAAAAATTTGATGGTGTCCCAATACTAAGGACAGCTTTTTGGGTTTGATAGGTGATTTACAGCAGCAGACCTTGTTCCGGATCCTCAAATATCCAGGTATTCATCCCGGTTCGCAGAACGACCTTCTTTCAGAATGTCTGCCAGTTGATCGTACAGGGCTCGCTTTTCTGCACTGATGCCGGAAGCCTTATCTGAAAGCTCGTCAAGACATGTCTTAATTTTCTCCGGTGGGGTCCGCCACAGCGACTCTTCGATCACCGTGAAGCTTTCAATGGCGGTCTGATAATCTCCCGTGATGAAACTGTTGATAAAGGTGCCAAGGTATTTGCTGTAATCCAGCTGCGTCTGCCAGCATGTGCCAATCAGCCGGGAGAGATACTTATTCCCCGGATTGGCATCGATAAAATGTGCAATGGCTCCGGTGCATTTCTGGTCCCTCAGTTCACTTAGCAGTTCAAGAACCTGCAGGAGTATATCTTCATCGCTGTCTCTTGTAAAGAGTTCCAGTACCAGGGGAAGCAGGGTGGCATTTCCAGTCTTCCTGAGCTCTTTAAGCCGGGCCATTATATAATTCTTATTCCCGGAATTTAGGGTTTTTTCTGTTTCTTTGTAATAAAGTTTCGCTTCTTCGTTCATCTCTATGCTCTGCTTATGTTGCTGCAAAATTAGTCAATTAGGCTAAGGGTGATCATTTTTTTTGTTTGGGGGCTGACTTTATATCGGTCATCAATTTGCATGCCCACAATCCAGACAATTTCTTCAGCCGACTCAAGGATCCAGATCCTGTTTTTTTGCAGAAGATTTATCTTTTTATCGGTGAAAAAATCACTGAGTTTCTTTCTGCCCTTCATTCCCAGCGGAAAAAAGTAATCTCCTTCTTTCCAGTGGCGGAGTTTAAGTGGGAAACACAACTTTTCTGCATCCAGGGCAACGGTCATGTTATCCGTCGGAAGGCGGAAGGTATCATCTTTCCGGCTATGGAGGATCTTCATTCTAAAGGGTCTTTCCAATGCTTTCGATTCCGGTGTAATCGTGAACATCTCCTCGTGTTCCGGTTTATTTCTTTCCTCAATTATCAGGTAGTTTCTGTCTTTGAGAATTACATAACCGTCGGTATAGAAGAGTTTACCGGCTTCACCAGTAAGACTGCCAAGTATATCTGAAATATCTGAAAAGCTAAGTCCATAGGGTTGCAGTACATCGAAGAGGAGGGTTGGGGTGAGCCTTAGGGAAAGGATTTTAGCAATGCTGAACCTGGAAATCTGACCATCCGGCTCGTTCAGTGCCTGTCTCAGTTGCTCAATCCTCTGATGATAGATTTTGTAGGAGGAATCAAAGATCCTGCTTTCCTGGATCAGGGTATCCACCACGGAGGGATTTATCGTTTCCATTTCAGGAATGATTTTGTTCCTGATCAGGTTCCTTTGGTATTTTATATCCGAATTGGAGGAATCTTCCCGGTAGCTCAGCCTGTTTGCCTGTACATACCCTGTGATCTCTTCCCGTGAGGCAAAAAGCAGGGGACGGATAATTTTACCCTTCAGGGGGGCCATGCCGGTTAAGCCTTTAAGTCCGGTTCCCCGAATAAGGTTTAGAAGCATGGTTTCGGCAACATCATTTCTGTTATGCGCCGTGGCGATCAGATCAAAGCCTTCCCTGACAGCAAGCTCTTCAAACCAGCCATAGCGAAGTTCCCGGGCTCCCATCTGGATGGAGATGTTCTTTTCCCCGCAGTAGGCTTTGGTATCGAAACTTTGCACGAACAGCCTGCACTGATGTGCTGCCGCCAGTTGGCGGACAAAGGCTTCGTCGCCATCAGATTCTTCTCCCCGGAGTCCGAAATTGCAATGGGCAATAGCATAGGGAATCCCCGTTTGCCGATACAGATCGAGCATAGTAACCGAATCGATACCTCCGCTGATGGTTAGCAGGACTTCCTGATCCTGCCTCCCCAGATTATGTTCCCGGATGAAGTCCTGAAATCTATCAAGCATTGTCGGCATCGCTAAGTGATTGTTTAATGGCATATGCCTTAAGCAAACATTCCTGGTATTCGCTTTCGGGATCCGCCATGGCTGTTATGGCACTTCCTGCAATATAGGAAATATATTGATGTTCAGCATTGTATTGCAGGCTCCTGATCACGACGTTCAGGTCAAAGTCCATTTCCGGGCCAATATAGCCCACTGCACCCGAATATAAGCCTCTTTTCATCTCCTCATACTCTTCGATCAGTTCCATAGCCCTGATCTTTGGTGCCCCTGTCATGGATCCCATCGGAAAGGTTGCCCGTATTATTTCCAGCATGTTTTTTTTCTCAATTCGTGCTTTAATTGTTGAAATCATCTGGAATACATGCGGGAAAGCATATATACCGCATAATTCTTCCACCTGAACAGAGTTCTTCACGGCAATGCGGGCCAGGTCATTACGCACCAGGTCGGTAATCATGATATTTTCGGCACGTTCTTTCAGACTGGTTTGCAGGAAGTCTCGATTCTTTAAATCCTCTGAGGGATCCGTGTTCCTGGGGGCTGTTCCTTTTATAGGCTGGGAAATTAACAGGTCCTTGTCTTTTTGCAGGAACCTCTCAGGGCTTGCTGAGAGTAAAAAGAGATCCCGGTACCGGAAAAATGCGCTGAATGGGGCCGGGGTCTGGGCAGTAATCTGCCGGTGAGCGGAATAGGGATCCAGAGAGCCTTCTCCGGAAAACTCCATGCAGTAATTCACTTCGTAGATATCCCCCCGGTGCAAATGGGTTTGAAGGCCGCGCACCTTCTCAAGGTATGTCTTCCGGGTTATCGATGCTTTTAATTCCGGCAACCGGGTTTGTAATGCAGGGATTTCAATGGAAAGCAGTGTTTTTATAAGTCCGTCCGCTGAAATATCCGCGTTTTCTGCATGTATGTATAGGGTTTCATTGAATAGCAGGAAAAGGATTTCAGGTTTGAAAAACAGGAGGGGGGGCCATTGTATCCTATCAGGATTGGCTGACTTCAGATCTTCGATCTGGTTCTTCAGGTCATAGCTTAGATAGCCCAGGTACCAATCCTGGTTTGATGGGCCAAGTTGTTCAAGTTCATGCAGTTGAAGAATTTGTAGTGTATCCTTTTTTCCGGTCGAATACCCGGCAATAAGGTCGTATTTCCGGTAGGGTATAGGGGTATCACCGGCTGCATGGCTATTGCTGTCGAGTATGGCGCTCAGCTCATAGTGCCGGGCAAGCTCGACAAACCTTGCCTGGTGGTCAGGAAGTTTGCTTATAGCTATTTCTCCGATTTTATACATGCGGCAAAAATATAAAAAGCATTCCATTCAGTATACTTCTTATTGGCAGTGATTCTAAATCAGCAGCAGGGTATTCCCGGCAGATTGCGATGAGTTGTCTGTTAATGGCAGGAATGGGTAGTGTGATGTATTGAAGCTGGGTACCCTAACATTCCAGAGATACAATCAATGCATCATCTTCGGTTCCAAAGAGCTCTCCGAGTTGTTTGAGAACAGCCGGGTCAGAAATTTCAGGCTGGTTTGTATTTAGCCAGCTGATAAGTTCATCGTTTTTATTCCCGGGAAAGAAACCGGGAGATAAAAGAAGGATGCTCACCGGGAGCTGTAGTCTAATTTCTTTTTTATAGTCCAGCGGAAATAGGCGAAACATCTGTGGAGAATTCCCGCTTTCAGCGATCAGGACGTTTTGGTTCAGTCCGGAAAGCTTAATTTTGTCCCGGTTAAGTCCAATCCATGCCAGCGTAAAGTCCTTTACCGGAATCAGCTCATTCTGATGAACCAAGAAATCATCCAGGAGTCCTGATGATACCGGCACATCGGCATGCAGAAGGAAATTTGTCCAGTCAATAATCAGGTTCGCATTGGCAAGGGCTGCTGCCTCTCCATTCAGCTTATTATTAGAAAACAGGAAGAAATCAGTCGTCCCTTTAGTTCTTTTCGTAAAGGTGTTTTTGCTGTAGTATCCCTGAAATTTAGTGTAGACACTAATACGATCGTCATTGTGGGGGGCTTCAGTGATCTTGCCGATCAGGGCACGGTACAGGGCATCCCTTGACGCTCCGTGCTCCATGCTTCCTTCGGAGGGGCTGTCACCCTTCATAACTTTTTTGTGGTGCTGTATGAACCTGGATTTATTTTTCAACTTGCCAAGGATCTCAACCCGGTCGAAGGGTTTCGATATGTAGTCGTCAGCGCCGACTTCGATGCCTCTCAGTCGCGAATCCCGGTCATCCAGTGCAGTGATCAGAAATATCGGCGTATGGGCTGTTGTTTCGTGTTCACGCAATTTCCTGCAGACTTCAAATCCATCGAGGTAGGGCATCATAACATCCAGGAGGATGATATCGGGATCTTCATGCAGGGCCAGTTCGAGTGCTTTTTGCCCGTCGCTTGCTAAGCAGATCCTGTATCCTTCAGGCACGAGGATGGCTTCCAGAAGTTGCCTTCCTATGGATTCATCGTCTGCAATTAATATTTTAAGTGAATTCCCCATTCTAAAGTCTGTATTCAAAGAAAGTAAATTTAAACAATAATTGCACTTCTCAGGAATCTCTATGGATAGGTGTTTTTTAACAGAATCAAAATATTTGATTGGGATAATTCGTAATATTATCCTTAAATTGACGGAAAGTTAGCAGATTATGTCGATGACCGAATCGATACTTAAGGCTTTAATGCGTCTTTACGCAATTGTGACTCAGATTCATCCGGAAAGCAAACTGACACAATGTAGAGCTATCGTGGAGGCGTATCTCAGGGAGCAGGTTAGCCCTTTTAAGGTGAACCAGTACCTGATCATGTATGACTTCTATCACAGCAGTCTGCGTGAGCGTGAAGTCCTGACCGGCGAAAAACAATTTTCTTTGTTCTCTGTAAAGGCAATTATTATCTGTGAAAGTATTAATAAAGTATTGGACAGGAAACAGAAACTCCTGGTGCTTGTGCAATTGCTTGAGATTCTTAAGCTGAAAGAGATTGAAGTTAAGGAAGATAGTGAATTTCTCCGGGCAATATCCCATGCTTTAAAATGCGATGAGGCAGTCTTTGATTCCTGCAAGGCGTTTGTTTTTAACGCTTTGTATGAGGTTCCGGATAAGGAGAATTTACTAATTATTGACGATGGAAATGAACTGGAAGTACCCGGAGCACGTCATCTGTTCAGGGAATACTTCAAAGGGAAGCTGGTGATTTTTCAGGTCGAATGCGCCCATACCTACCTGTTTAGAAATATTGATGCAGATGACAGGCTGTTTTATAAAGGACAGGCTCTGATACCTGATCGCACCTATTCGCTCGAAAAGGGTTCCTTTTTGAGGAGTCCGCTGACCGGAACCATCTATTACAGCGATGTGGTGAAAGAATTCATGAAAACCAGGACTTCGTTCAAGCTGAATTATGCAGCGGAGAAAATCGAATTCCGGTTCCCGAACTCGAACAATGGTATTCAGCCCTTTACCTTATATGAGGAATCGGGGGTGATGATTGGAATTATGGGTGGTTCAGGAGTGGGCAAATCCACCTTGCTGAACCTTCTTAATGGAAACCTGAAGCCCAGGAAAGGCAGGGTATTGATCAATGGATATGATATTCATTTGCAGAAAAAGGAGGTCGAGGGCATTATCGGGTATATCCCCCAGGATGATCTTCTCATCGAGGAGCTGACAGTTGAACAAAACCTGCTTTTCAATGCGAAGTTATGTTTCAAAGATTTGAAACCGGAAGAGATTCATCGTCGGGTAAAAAAAATACTGATTGATTTGGATTTGTATGAGGTTCGCCACCTGAAAGTTGGAAACCCCTTAAAGAAATACATTTCCGGAGGGCAGCGCAAGAGGCTGAATATTGCCCTTGAGCTGATACGCGAACCGTATATTCTCTTCATCGATGAACCCACTTCAGGGCTTTCTTCAGCGGATTCGGAAACGGTGATTGACCTGTTGCGGGAACAAAGCCTGAAGGGAAAGCTGGTCATCGTAAATATTCACCAGCCATCCTCTACGATCTATAAACGTTTCGATCGCCTGGTTGTAATGGATAAGGGGGGGAGGGTTGTCTTTCACGGAAATCCTCTGGATGCACTTTTGTATTTTAAGACTGAAAATCAGCTGATTAATGCCGAGGAAGGTGAATGCCCCAACTGCGGGAATGTAAACCCGGAACATCTCCTGCAAATTCTGGAAGCCAAAAAGGTAAATGAAGATGGCGATTACATCTCGGAACGCCAGGTGACTCCTGAAGAGTGGTATCAGCGCTATACGAAGAAGTATGAACCGGAAATAAACCTTGGGGCCGAAATCAGATCGGACCTGCCCTCGAACGATTTCAGGATCCCCGGCAAGTTCAAACAATTCAGGATTTTTACGCTTCGCAATGTGTTTTCCAAGATCAGTGATCTGCAGTACCTGCTGATCAACCTGCTGGAGGCGCCATTACTGGCCTTCATTCTTGGCTGGTTTACGAAGTACAATGCCGGAACTCCCACCGATCTCCATGCCTACATATTCAGTCAGAATGTTAACCTGCCAGTATATATTTTCATGGCCGGGATTGTCGCACTTTTTCTGGGACTGATGGTCAGTGCGGAAGAGATCATTCGTGACCGGAAGATTCTTGAACGTGAGTCATTCCTTAACCTCAGCAGGTTTAGTTACTATAACTCGAAACTGCTGTTCCTGTTTTTCCTTTCCGCTATTCAGACGGCGCTTTTTGTATGGATAGGTAATTCCATATTGGAAATCAGGGGTATGTTCCTCTATTACTGGGTGATGCTGCTCAGCGTGGCACTGGTAGCCAATATTATTGGTTTGAATATTTCATCGGCTATGAAAACAGTGGTGTCGATCTATATCCTTATTCCGCTTTTACTGGTCCCACAGATTATCCTGGGCGGGGCAATGATCAGCTTTGATAAACTCAATTCCAAGCTGACTCATCCCGAATATGTTCCGATTGTCGGGGACCTGATGGTATCCCGTTGGTCGTACGAAGCTTTAGCGGTAACTCAGTTTAGGCGCAACGCCTATCAGAAGAATTTTTTCGACGAGGAACGGCAGATCAGTGATCTTGCCAATGAGACCTCCTTACTGCCTATTCTGGTCGATAAGCTGAATGCGATCGAACGGGATATCAAGAGCAACCGAAACTATGCCAACGTTGACCAAAACCTGAAAACCCTGCAGTATGAGATCTGGCGTCTGGGATTGCAATTTAAATGGGCCGATACTGAGTTTGCCGGACACATGAGCCAGATTGAATTCAATACATCGGTTTCTACTTCAACACGCAAGTTCATTGCCCAGGTGAAGGATACCCTGAACCAGAAACTGAATGTTGTGATCGGGATCAAGGACAGGAAAATAGCTGAGATTCAAAAGAAGTTAGGAAGTACCGCAGCACTAAATAAGCTGAGGAAAGACCATCATAATGAAAGCCTGGCAGAGATCCTGCTGCGAAAACGTGAAATAGAGGATATCATCGAGGTTGAAGGGAGGTTGATCCGTGTGAACGAACCTATTTATAAAAGTCCGAGAATGATATACGGCAGGGCCCACCTTTTCTCTCCGGAGAAAAGGATCCTGAGTCTGAATATCGATACTTACTGGTTCAACCTGGCGGTAGTATTACTGATGGGATTTCTCTTCTATGTGATGCTCCTGATGGAAATCCTTAAAAAGTTATTAACCTTTGTGACCTCTTTCGATGTCAGGTATATAGTGGATCAATGGAAGTTACATCTGTTGAATGCACTTAAACCGATCATCAGAAATAAATAGAACGTTGCGGTATATTTTGTGTTTTTAGTATTTTTAGTTCTTTAACAGCGATTATTATGAACCTTAAACCTTTATGGATGATGGTCCTTATCGGATTTGTCTTTTTCTCATGCCGGCAGGAAGAGCAGAAGAAAGATCCTAAAGAACAGGAAACCGCATCAGTAAAAATTGCGCTTTGCGAAAGTCTTAATCCTCAATCCAGCGATTTAGAGAATTCTGATAATGAAGGGTTTGGTTCCGCCAGTGAAGTATACTACCGTTTTCCTTCTCCGGATGAGATGCTGGGCTTCATAAACCATGAAGAGTATGATTACAATGCTGATTTATTATCCCCTGCTGCAGCCTCTGATAATTACCTGGATTCAAAAAGCCAGTCTCTTAATCTGGGAATTTACCTGGCAGATCTTGCCTATATCACACTCTTGAACAGACAGAGGGAGGGGATAAGCTATTTTAAGCTTATCCATGATCTGAGTGATAAGCTGAGGATATCCTCAGCATTTGCTCCTGGCATTCTCAAACGTTTTGAGAGTAATCTTGACAATCTGGATTCCCTTAAAGTGCTTATCGATGAGTCGGTAACTGATATTATTTTTTACCTTGAACGGGAAAACAAGGGAAAGGAAATGGCCTTGATCTCCATCGGAGGTTTTATTGAAGCCCTTTACCTGGCTTTTAACCTAGTTGACTCTTACTCCGAAGATAATCTTATCGTCCAAAGGATTGCTGATCAGAAACTGGTACTTGATAATATCCTCAGGTACATCTGTGCGAATCCGGGTGATGCGAATGTTGCCTATGCCGTAGACCTTCTTGTTCCGGTCTGGCAGGTCTATGCAAACATCAGCCAGTCTTCGCAGGATACCCGGGTTGAACGCAGAAATGGGAAATTGGTGATCCGGGGAGGTATACGAAATTCGATCACAGAGGAGGAGTATCTTCAGCTCAAACAGGCTGTTTTTAATGCCAGGACCAGGATAATCGGGAACCCGGAAAAATGATTTTATCCATGAAAATGAGATTTAGTATATGCTTATTAGCATTGGGCTTGCTGGGAATAATTCCGGCCAGCGGACAGGATTGTACTGATTATCATAAGTATCATTGCCTGTATGGCGATTATACTTTTTATTATAGCCGACAGTCAAAGAGCGCCCTTTTTAAATCCGGGCAGACCAAAGAGTTAAGGATAACTGCTTATAGTGGTGAGGATTACTATGTGGCTGTTTGTGCGAACCATAAATTCGGGGATATCCGCTACAGAATCCTTGAAGATACACCTGAAAGAAGTCTTGTTTATGATAATGCCACGGATAAGTATGCGGAGTCCATCATTTTCTCCAATGACCTTACCCGAAACCTGGTGATCGAAGTTTCCGTTCCGGAAGCTGATGCCCGGAGGGAAGATGAGTTCAGGTGTGTCGGCGTTGTTATTGAATACCGAAAGACGGAAAGCGACTAAAGTCCCAGCTTGCCGGGTCCCTGTTCAAAAACAATATCTACCGGGATCCCTCTACTGTTAATTAGTCTGAGGTCCTGTTCAAGTTCATCGGTAAGCACACCATATTTCTTCAACATTTCCTTTGCACCCTCGTAATCACCCCTGCCCTGGATAAGCAGAATCTCATTGGATAACTGGTCGACAGCTGCTTTCATTTTTTCGAAATCAATTCTGTATTTTCCGTTGTCGTCTTTTACAAAAGCTCCCTTTTCCTTGAAATAATTATAGCGGACCAGGTTGGCTTTTCCATGGGCACTCGAGGATCCAAAGCGGATCGAACGGAATATGCCGGCAAGGAAGGTGGTGTAGTTGTCCATCAGATTAACGTCCAGTTCGCCCATTTCCTGTAGTTGAGTGACGAGGAAAATGCCCAGGATGTCTGCCTTGCCTTCTTCCAGGGCAGAGTATTGCTCGGCCAGGCTTTCGCGTACGGTTCCCTTTCCGTTAATGGTATTCTTTATCCCCAATCCGTGTGCAACTTCATGGAACATGGTATTGCTGAAGAAAGCATCGAAACGGATGTATTCCTGCTGATCCTCAACGATCAACTCTTTAGCAATGGGCACCAGGATCTTATCAAATTTTGCCTGCATGGCATTTTTTAACTGTAAGCGGCGGCTCCCTTTTTCCAGTTGTACTTCTTCATCGTTCGGGAGGTTTATTGCGATGGTCTTACTGCCTGAATTACAATCGCCAGCATAAAATACTACATCATACGCTGCCAGGTCGGAATTACTTCCGGGGGATTCAGCTTTAAATTCCGGATCAACAGGAAGACGTTTCTGCAGGATGGGCAGGAGTGCAGCATACTTATTCAGGCGCTCCGACCATTCCATGTCTTTCAGCAGGATGTAAGCTTCGTGGGCTGTCCTGATTCCAAAGAGCTGATCTTCATAGTTTTCAATGGGCCCGATAACAAAGTCGATACGGTTGGTTTTCATGTCCATCTATGCCATGTCGCTGGCCTGGTAATTATCCGTCAGCAATGCTTCTGCCCTTAGAAGGAGGTACTTCCGGAACCCTTCATCTTCAGCAAGGACGGCAGCCTTCTTGAGAAGTTCGGATGCCCTGGTTACCTGCTCTCTGAAAGCTTCATGATAAGGGACAACAATAAGTTCTCCTTCATTATTGCGGCGTATCAGTGAATATTGATCGTTCTTCTCAGGATTGTCCCAGGCATCATATTCTTCTTTGGTCATGTCGGAAGGATAGAAGTTTGCTCCTGCCGGTTTGGGACCGATACCCTTCACGAATGAAGCATTTCCCTCAAGCCGTTCCCACGGACCGTAGTTGATCCGGATAAAGCTTTTCAGGCTTTCGTCCTTTATGGTGTCAAGGAGAGGCGTTGGATCCCCGTAAGCTTCTATCCAGAAAAGCTCATTCATGATGTCAGCAGCTTCGAAGAAGAGCTTCAGCATTTCCTTTTGCGAGTCCGAAAGGTCTGAGATATCAGAGCTTAAGGTAAAGCTGGCAAATTGGTTAACCTTATCCATATACAGGTTCTTTTTTTTATCTTCAGTTTGGGTGCCACATGCTACGAGGCTGACAAGCAGAAAGAGTACGACGATTTTTTTCATGATCCTGAGTTTTATAAATTGGTTGAAACCGGAAGCCTTGAGCCAGGACGGCCGGTTTATCAATATGCAACAGCAAAAAGAACTCTTTGTTCTGAGGGTTTTCCCGAATAGATACATTTCCCCTTTTCCTTCGTGGAACCGAAGGGTATACAGCGGATGGTAGCCTTGGTTTCCTCTTTGATCTTTTGCTCTGTTTCAGTGGTTCCGTCCCAATGGGCCATCACAAAACCGCCCTCTTTCATGATTTTTTTAAAGTCATCCCAGGAATCTATGGTATAGGTATGCTCCTGGCGGAATTTTTTAGCCTTGCTGAAAATGTTTTCCTGAATCTCATCGAGAAGGGCAGGGACCAGGTCACCGATGTTTTCCATCGACATCACCTGTTTCTCAAGGGTGTCGCGTCGGGCAACTTCCACGGTTCCGTTTTCGAGGTCGCGGGGACCGATGGCCAGGCGTACCGGGACTCCCTTAAGTTCATGTTCGGCAAATTTCCAACCGGGTTTGTGGGTATCCCGGTTATCAAATTTAACCGTCAGTCCTTTATTCTCAAGGTTTTTCTTGATCTCAAGGGCTTTTACAGAGATTTGTTCAAGTTGTTCGGGTTGTTTATAGATGGGAACAATGACAACATGGATCGGGGCAATTTTCGGAGGCAATACCAGTCCGTTATCGTCGGAGTGTGCCATAATAAGGGCCCCGATCATGCGGGTGGTTACACCCCATGAAGTTGCCCAAACATACTCTTCCTTACCTTCTTTGGATGTAAATTTTACATCAAAGGCCTTGGCAAAATTCTGACCCAGAAAATGAGAAGTTCCGGTCTGCAGTGCCTTGCCATCCTGCATCAGGGCTTCGAAGGTATACGTATTCTCGGCTCCGGCAAACCGCTCCGATTCGGTCTTGTCTCCTTTGATTACAGGTATGGCCAGATGGTTTTCCACAAAATCACAATAAACATCCAGCATCTGAAGGGCTTCAGCCTGTGCTTCTTCCCGGGTTGCATGAGCGGTATGGCCTTCCTGCCACAGGAATTCAGCAGTCCTCAGGAACATCCGGGTACGCATTTCCCAGCGGACAACGTTCGCCCATTGATTAATCAGCAGGGGAAGGTCACGGTATGATTGTATCCACCTTTTATAGGTATCCCAGATAATGGTTTCGGAAGTGGGACGAACGATCAGCTCTTCTTCCAGCTTGGCATCTTCATCAACAATAATACCCTTACCGTCCGGATCATTTTTAAGGCGGTAATGGGTTACAACAGCACATTCCTTGGCAAAGCCTTCCACATGTTTTGCTTCCCTGCTGAAGAAAGATTTAGGGATAAAAAGCGGGAAATAGGCGTTTACATGCCCTGTATCCTTGAACATCTTATCCAGAATGCTCTGCATTTTTTCCCAGATCGCATATCCATAGGGTTTTATCACCATACATCCCCTTACGGCTGAGTTCTCAGCCAGATCAGCTTTTGCGACCAGGTCATTGTACCATTTGGAATAATTTTCCTCCCTGCTAGTCAGTTCTTTAGCCATTTTTACAACTTTGGTATAATATTTGAGAATCTATTTGTAACAAACAATTCGTGCAAAGTAAAAAAATATTATTCATATATTCACATAATAAGAATTTGGAGGGTTGGTCATGAAAACTTTTAAACTCATATCGGTATTTGCAGGCCTGATATTATTCTCTCAAGCATTCAATAATCTGTCTGCTCAGGAGTATGACGACCTGTACTTCGAGCCGGATAACTCCAATCAGAGGAATTCGGAACAAGTGACTGATGATAATCGCGTAAAAAGCGATTACGAACTTTACCGTGAAGCTCTTGAAAGAGGTGAAATAGCCGCAGCAGATTCTACGGATACTACCTTTGTTGATAAAAACGCCGAATACATCTCTGATCAGGAGTATATTGATCAGGAGGAATATTATGATAACAACCAGAATTATTCTGGAGGTAACTATGATGATTGTTGCAGGAGCTGTGGATATTACGACGATGGTTTCTGGTCATATAATACCTATGTTCCATCCTATTACTGGTGGTCGCGCCCGTATTCCGGCTGGGGTTATTCCCTGGGATTTGGCTATCCATACTATGGATATTCCTATTATCACAGACCATATTATTACAGCACATGGGGCTGGGATTATTATAATCCTTACTACTACGGCTACTATTCTCCCTACAGCTATAGCTATGCATACTGGAATGGATATTACAGCGGATACTATTCCTCGTATTACCGTCACCATACCAGTTACTACTATAATAATACCTACCGCAGGCATATGGATTACAGGTCAAGCCGCGACTATACAGCCCGTAGCAGGTCAATTTACTCTACCACTGCCACTTCGCGTACAAATCCTTATAATTCACGATCTGTTGCAACCAGCAGGACATCTCCTTCGTCAACTGCAACTTCCCGTACTGCGGTGAATCCGACCAGCAGATCTGCCAGCACTGCGACATCCCGTACTGCGGTGAATCCGACCAGCAGATCTGCCAGCACTGCGACATCCCGTACTGCGGTGAATCCAAACAGCCGGAGTTCAAGCACCTATTCAAGGACAGCTCCAACAAGCAGGACTACAACTCAGGGAACAAAGGATGCAGTCAGCAACCGCTATCCGGAGTCACGTACCACTACAAATACCACGAGCCGCTCGTCCTATGACAGGTCATCAAGTTACCAACAGCCTTCGCGCAGCAGTTCAAGTCGCTCGGGTTCCAGCAATTATTCAACACCCAGCCGGTCAAGTTCAAGCTACTCAGCACCCAGCCGGTCCAGCTCAGGTTCAAGCAATTATTCTGCACCCAGCCGGTCCAGCTCAAGTCGCTCCAGCAGCTACTCTTCACCGAGCAAGTCAAGTTCAGGAAGCCCCAGCTACTCAGCACCCAGCCGGTCCAGCTCAAGCCGTTCAAGCACTTATTCAGCACCGAGCCGGTCAAGCAGCAGCAGTAGCTATTCGGGAAGCAGCAGCTCTTCTTCACGAAGCAGTAGCAGCAGCTCTTCTTCACGAAGCAGTAGCAGTAGCTCTTCTTCACGAAGCAGTTCCTCACGGTCACGATAATTTGTTTCAAACCTAAAACATTTTTAAGATGAAAAGGCTATTTCCCTTATTCATAATGCTATCACTATCCCTGGTCATCAATGGACAGGACGAAACAGATGCACTACGATATGCCCGCACGAACCCGGGAGGAACCGCCAGATCGATGGCAATGGGTGGTGCTTTTGGAAGCCTGGGAGGTGATTTCAGCGCTGTAATTCAGAATCCTGCAGGATTGGGTGTTTACAGAAAAGCTGAGTTGTCGTTCTCGCCTGAAATATATTACGTTGCTACCAGTGCCAGCTATGCCGGTACTTCATCAAAGGATTGGGGCACCAACCTTAATATTGCTCAGTTTAGCTATGTATCGCCCCTCAAATTTAAAGGGAATAGTAAAGTAGGCGTAAACTTTGGTATCGGGTATAACCAGCTGAATAATTTCTTTGGCGATGTTACCATTGAGGGTAACGGAATCACTTCATCCCGCGTAGATCCTTTTATTGAATCTGCCAACACGGGTGCATGGGGCAACCCGGTTCCCAGTTACTACCTTAATTCCTACAGCGAAAAACTGTTTTATGACGGATATATCATTGACAGGGATGAAAACGGGAATTATTACCTGAATACGGACATCCGCGATGCCGGAGGGAATGTCAACCTGATTCAGAAGGATATTATTGATCGTTCCGGAAAAATGAATGAGTGGACATTCTCCATGGGATTCAATGTGCAGCATAAGTTGTATTTTGGCGCATCCCTGAATATCACCCCCTTTGATTATGCTGAAACTTCGCTGTTCTCGGAAACCGAGGGTGATGGCAGCGTCCAGTATTATGAATTCGAGCAGATTGAAGTTACCGAAGGTGTCGGTTATGGGGCCAAAGCCGGGATTATTTTCAAACCACTAAGCTTGCTTCGCCTGGGATTTGCCTACCATACCCCAACTTATTACACCATCACTCAGAATACTTATTCGACACTCTTCAGTTATGTTAATGAGGTTGTCATTCCTATTGATCCTGAAGGGTATGAGAAGTTTGACAGCATTTCAACATACTCGTTGCAGACCCCTGCAAAAATGGTTGGAAGTGTAGGTATTATGCTGGGTAAATTTATGATTCTGTCTACCGATCTGGAACTGGTTGATTATTCCGGCATTAAGTATTACAGTCGAAATATTGATACTGACTTTGCAGCGGAAAATGAAAGTATTGACGCTGATTTTAACTACACTGTAAATTTGAGGAGTGGTGCAGAGCTTAGACTGAAGAACCTTTACCTGCGAGGTGGATTTGCTTACCTGGGCAGTCCTTACAATGGGGGTACCAGTAACCTGGTATCCTATCAGTTGAATTATAGCGGAGGATTTGGTTTCCGCATGAAAAGGATGTACATCGATTTTGCCCTGAGTTCACAGGAAGGTCGCTCAACGAGTGTGTTGTACGATTCGCCCTACCAGACCGGTGTTTCAGCAGCAACTCTTGACACAAGGACCGTCCGTGCAATAACCACGGTCGGGTTAAGGTTCTAACCTGTTAACGGGTGCATTTTTTACACAGGTACACTGCCTGAGGTCCTTCATGGAACAACAGGTCAACAAAACTAAGGTTTTCGATAAATCCATGCTTATGGCGGAAAACCTGGAAATAGGGGATAGGCATAAAATGTTTATCCTCTGTTTGTTTTTGGGGCTTTGGGTGAATGACATCCCGGTAATCCTGAAATACTTCATCAGCTGACTGGTATGATACGGTTTCCTTGTAGTTCAGAGCAGTTCCCGTCATTCTTCCAATGAGCTCGATCAGCATGAAATTCCAGTCGAGAAGAAATCTAAGCTTTTTCTCATAGGCAGGTGCCAGCTCAGCTTCAAATATGTCGAAAAATGGGCTGTGCCGGTAGGCAGAACAGATAGCTTTCCAGTGTGTCTTATTCCAGGGCATATCATAATCAAGCAGCACATCGCGTGTCAGGCTGCTGTTACCCTGAGGGCGTTTCACAGGAATAACAAGATCGTGGCTGCCATTTGCACCATGAATAGTTGTCCGGTTGCGAAAGGATTGTTTCTGGTAGCTGTCCCATACTTCAATCAGCACTTTCCTTCCTGAAAATAACTTCGAAAAATATTGAATGTTTGGAAGATAGGCAGTGGATAAGAGAATACTCTCTTTTGTGGTATGTTCTGTCTTTGCTTCCAATTTTAACAGGATTTAGCTGACTGATCGTTTTGTAGCCAGATGCTTTCAGCCTATAGTTTATTGATCATGCTTGCCAGGTAACCTGCCCCGAATCCATTGTCGATGTTCACTACGCTAACTCCGCTTGCACAGCTGGTTAGCATACCCAATAATGCCGAAAGGCCGCCGAAATTCGCCCCATATCCCACAGAGGTAGGAACGGCAATTACCGGCTTGTCTACCATACCTCCCACAATGCTGGGTAGGGCCCCCTCCATGCCTGCTACCACAACCACAACACGGGCCTTTCTGATTTCATTCACATTGTCATAGAAACGGTGAATACCGGCAACCCCCACATCGTAGTATCTTTTTACATCGTTGTCGAATATTTCTGCAGTTACCACAACTTCTTCTGTAACCGGCATATCTGAAGTGCCTGCGGATACAACGGCAATGTGATTGGCAGATTTCTTAAATTCGGTTTTCCGGATGGAAAGGGTATTCGCGATCGGATTAAAAACAGCCTGATCGGTTATCTTCCGGACACGTTCGAAAACGGTTTCTGTGGTGCGGGTGACCAGGATATTGTTATCATGCTGCATCATGTACCTGACAATGCCCTCTATCTGTTCGGGAGTTTTATTCTGCCCGAAGACTACTTCCGGGTAGCCCGTACGCAGTTGACGGTGATTGTCTATCTTGGCATAGTCCAGCTCTTTGTAGTCAAAATCCTTAAATAACCGGACCCCGTCTTCTATTTTCATCTTCCCATCCTGAATATCTTTCAGGATTTCCTTTAATCTGGATTCATTCATGGTTTTCTGTTTTTCTCCACACATTTTTCAACTTCCCGGTAAATTTCCCTGAGACTTACCTTAGCGTTTTGCGCTGCCTTCACACAGTCGTCGTATTCGGCTTTGTACTTCAATAAATGGTCTGACTCGTATGCTTCCTTGATCCTGATCGGGCCATACAAGGTATCCAGGGTTCGGACGCTTCGTTTCAGCATGGTCTTTGTCAGCGGGTAATACCGGATTCCAATGGAGGAAGTTTCATCGAGAATAATTCGCTCCATTTTTTCACGATCCCCCGCATGGCACAAAACATTCAGCTGGATAGCCGGCCTCGATTTCTTCATGATCATCGGGACAAGGAATACATCATGTGCACCGGATTCGAATAAACGGGACATTATGTACTCATATTGTTCGGGATTCATGTCATCAATATTGCACTCGATCTGAATGGCAGAATCTGACGCATATTCGACTTCCTCCTTCGTATCAGCCATATAAACCCTCAGGACATTCGGAATGTTCATATCCTTATATCCCAGCCCGTATGCAATTTGCTGAACAGAAAAGCGGGTCTGGTCCGTAAATTCATTTACAAATACTTTCAGTATGGCTGCTCCGGTTGGGGTTGTGGTCTCGGTTTGTACAGCACCCTTTTTGATCGGTATATCTTTCAGGATTTCTGCTGTTGCCGGAGCCGGGACCGGGAATGTGCCATGGGCGCATTCCACAAATCCTCCCCCCACTTCAACTGTGGAGGCCATTACCTTGTCGGGTTTGAGGTAATCCATGCATATTGCGGCACCTACCACATCGACTATGGAATCAATTGCACCCACTTCATGAAAATGAATTTCATCGATTGATTTAGCATGTATTTTAGCCTCTGCGACAGCAATTTCACGGAACATAAGCAGGCTTTTTTCCCTGACATACTCATTCAATCCACTTTCTTGGATAATTTCTGTTATCATGGAAAGGTTCCTGTGTTCATGAGAATGGTGCTCATGAGTATGGTCCTTATGAGTATGGTGATCGTGAGCGTGATGCCCATGCGAATGGTGGTCATCGTGATGTGAATGATGAGCGGTATTTATCAGCTCAACATGCACCAGGGTACCGCTGATCCCCATTTTAAGGCTTTTTGAAACATGGATTTTGTACCCTCCTACCTTAAGTTTTTCCAATTCCGCTGTCAGATAACTTTCAGGTACCCCGGCATCGATCATAGCGCCTAAATTCATGTCGCCGCTGATTCCGGCAAAGCAATCGTAGTATAAAATCCTCATATCAGTTATGTTTCCGGAACCAAAGATGATAATTTTCCTCCTAATTTGAAACCAATCCAGGAATCATTAAAAATTATTGAATAATTCTGACTAATTCTCAGGAAAAGTAGGGGTATTTTACTATTTTTCTGGATAGATCTAAATGCAGGCTGATATGAAAAGAAGAGATTTTATTAGGACATCCGTAACGGCATCTGTTGTAACAGGTACGTTATTTTCAATGGGAAAGTGGACCCCCTTGATGGCCTCCGGAAATGGCGATGCAAGCAAACCTTTTTTAGTAGCGGTTAAAAATGGGGATGCAATAAGCATGCTTAAGGCGGGAATGGATAAACTTGGAGGGATGAAGGCTTTTATTAAGGCGGGGCAGACCGTTGTGATTAAGCCTAATATTGGCTGGGATGCAGGTCCTGAAAGGGCAGCCAATACCAATCCGGAACTTGTAGGGCAGCTGGTGAAGATGTGCCTTGAGGCAGGAGCATCAAAAGTCAGCGTATTTGATAATACCTGTGATGAGTGGACCCGGTGCTATAAAAATTCAGGTATCGAACAGGCTGTGAAGGATCAAGGAGGAGTCGTTGTTTCAGGAAAGGACGAGGGTATGTACCGGGAAGTGTCAATTCCAAAGGGTATCAAATTAAAAAAAGCCAAAGTTCATGAGCTCATCCTCGATTCAGATGTATTTATTAATGTCCCCGTCATCAAAAATCACGGAGGGGCAACCATGTCCCTGTCAATGAAAAACCTGATGGGTGTTGTGTGGGACAGGGGATTCTGGCACAGGACAGACCTGCATCAGTGCATTGCTGATTTTGCCTCGTACTGCAAACCCGACCTGACTATCATTGACGGGTACAGGGCTATGATGCGAAATGGTCCCCGGGGAGTCTCCGTAGCAGACGTTGCTATGATGAAATACCAACTGATCAGCTCCGATATGGTTGCTGCCGATACGGCCGCAACGAAGGTCTTCGGAATCGAAACTGAACAAGTGAAACATATTGCACTGGCTGAAAAGCTGGGTGTTGGAACCACAAATCTGGATGCTATTAAACCAATTCGTGTAGCGCTTCCATGAAAAATCAGAAATGGCTCAGACCACTTAGAATCCTGATCGGACTTGTATTCTTTTCAGGTTTCATGATCATCTTTTCGGACGTAAGGGCTACCCTGCCGCCCGGTATGTATAATTTCTTTACTTCTTTCCAGTTTTTACCTTCCGGTCTAAAGCTGTTCACAGCTCATACACTGATCAGTATCGTTTTTATTGGCCTTGTGCTGATAACGCTTTTCGGGGGGCGTATTTATTGCTCGGTTTTCTGTCCGCTGGGCATCATGCAGGATATCCTGGCTCATTTCAATTTCTTCAGACTTCCATTTAAGAAGCAACGCAGGAAATTTAAAAAGGCCCTGAATTATATACGTTACCCTATCCTTGGGGCTTTTATCCTTACATGGATCAGTTTGGGAATTGTTGCCGTGAGCTGGCTCGATCCATACGCGAACTTCGGTAGAATAGCCAGTTCGATCTATCAACCATTATTCGTTTTCCTTAATAACGGGCTATCGGACTTTCTTTCGGAAGCAAATTCCGGGTCGCTGGAAGGGATTCATACTGTGAGCATCTGGCTTCATCCTGTGACGCTTCTTGCCGCATCGGGTATGTTCCTTTTGATCCTGGTACTTGTGATCTATCAGGATAGACTGTACTGCAACACAGTATGCCCGGTTGGAACATTTCTCGGCTTACTTTCAAAGGTTTCCTTATTCAAAATACGCATCCAAAATACCGCTTGTACCCAGTGTGGAAAATGTCAACTGGCTTGTAAAGCCAATTGCATTAATATCAAGGAGATGACCATTGATGAAACCCGATGTGTGTCCTGCTACAATTGTATTTCCAGTTGCCAGGATGATGCTGTGGGCTATCGATTGGCCCGGGTTAAACCTGCACCGGTTGAAGCTACCCGTGCCTCCAAACGGGCATTTATTAAATCCGGCCTGCTATACCTGGCTGCAGTTCCCCTTATTGCAAAGGCTGATGACAGCTATCGCAGCGATGAGGCAGATGAACATGCAAGTGAAGAAAAACAACTGAAGTACAAGGACCGTGGGCCGATAAGTCCGCCGGGTTCCCGCGGCATCAAAGAGCTTAAGGAGCATTGCATCGGGTGCCAGCTTTGTGTTTCTGCTTGTCCTACGAAAGTACTGCAACCTGCATTTCTCGAATATGGTTTTACCGGTATGATGTTTCCCCGAATGGATAATGAAGTTGGATTTTGCAATTTCGAGTGTAAACAATGTGGGGATGTGTGCCCGACCGGGGCTATTTTGTCTCTTACCAAAGAGGCTAAAAAGAAGGTGCAGATCGGAATAGCCCAGTTCATGGAGCGGTATTGCATCGTAAAGACGAATGGAACAGCCTGTGGCGCATGTGATGAACATTGCCCAACCAATGCCATCGAGATGGTGCCTTCGGTTTATGGGCCGAATATTCCCAAGGTGGACCCGGAAATCTGTACGGGATGCGGGGCCTGTGAATATGCCTGCCCGGTGGAAGTTCCTCATCCTGCCATATTTGTTGCACCCAGCAAAGTTCATGGAACCTCTAAGAAATTCGTCCAGGAACAGGTAAAATGGGACGAGAATGTTGAGGAGGATGGCTGGGCATTCTAGGGGTGTGTAAGCCGTGAAACCTGAATTTTGAAATCATTTAGAAAACTTTAGGCTGTGTCCGGACCTGATCAGGAAGCCACAATATGCCGCATAATTATCAATTCAAACCTGACAATATGAAAAAATCCCTAATGAGCTGCATGTTGCTGTTCTTCCTTACAGCGGTCATGTCATTAAGTGCCCAGGACAGCGTGCAACCCGAAGAACCATCACCTGAGAGTTTGACTGAAAAGGTTGAGATTGGGGTAGTTGAAGAAACTGTCGAACTTATTGATTATGAGGTGGAAGAGGGTACCGATTTCGAACTGATATTATATGAGGATGAGGAAGTATCTGAAGGTCCATGTAGTGAGGTATTCTTCATCTGTGAGGACATGCCGAAATTCCAGGGAGAGAGTTCCGATAAATTCAGAACCTACATTGCTGCCAATCTTAAGTACCCTGAAGCAGCCAGGAAAAGTAAAATCAGCGGAAGGGTTATTGTACAGTTTACGGTTGACATGGAAGGTGAGGTGATCAATGTCGTTGTGGTCAGGGGAGTTGATCCCAGGCTTGATTCAGAAGCAGTCAGGGTGGTGAAATCGTCGCCCGCATGGACGCCAGGGCGCCAAAGGGGCAGACTTGTATGTGTGCAGTTGATAATGCCCATAGTATTTGCATTGCAGTGAAGATGACATTAGCGCTAAGTTTGATTTATGAGAATATTCGGTTCATTCCTGTTGTTGTTATTATGTTTGTTGTTAAGTAGAGCATATTCTGCGCAAACCCCTGATCTGCAGATTAGAATCGACAGTGTTTTAGAAGAGGTTGGAACTACCTTATATGCAGATAGCCTGACAGATAGTGTTAGTGTGAATTATGTTACTATACCCCTAAGCGAACAGCAGGCAGATACCGACGATGTCTATTTTTTCGTTGAAGAGATGCCCCGGTTTCAGGATGGGAGTGCCGATGAGTTCAGGATGTTTCTTGCACAAAATATGAAATTTCCGGACTCCGCAATGGAATACGGCATCTGTGGAACCCTGTATTTCTCATTTGTTATTGATGAGCAGGGGAATCTTGGGGAAATTGAAATTCTTCGGAGATGCAATCCTGCTGTTGATGCCGAGATCATTCGTGTTCTGGAGTCCTCACCACCATGGACTCCAGGAATGCAGAGGGGTAAGCCCGTTAAGGTTAAGTTTACTTTTCCACTCCGTATCCACTGGCAGTAGACAGATTGCAAACCAGATTTTTTGGTCTGGTGTTCAAAAAAAACTCAAAACTTAACAATCGCCAATCGCTATTGATCTACTTCATATTTCTGACCCTCAGTTCACAATACCCCACATCCTTCATCAGCTCCACCAATTCGTTTATGTCAGTATTCCCGTAATGGTAGGGATAGAGTACCTTAGGTTTCAACATACGCACCGCATTAACAACCATTTCCGGGGACATGGTATAGGGTAGGTTCATAGGAAGGAAGGCGATATCTATGCCGGTTATTTCTTTCATCTCCGGAAAGTCTTCAGTGTCTCCGGCTACATATACCCTGGTATCCCCAAAGGTAAACACATAACCATTTCCTTCTCCCCTGGGATGAAAGGGCTGCCCTGCACTCCGTTCGTGAACGATATTGAAGGCCGGTACTGCCTCAGCGATAAAAAGGTTTTCGTTCATTTTGCCCGATCCAGTAGCTTTTGCGGAAAAAACATCCCCGTTTGTAAGGATATCCGCCGTGCCTGAATAGCTTTCGGCACAGGTAGCGGTAAGTTTAATAGCGGTAGTCTCTTTCCTTAAAAAATCGATGGTCTCAGCCTGAAAATGATCCCCATGATGGTGGGTGATAAAAATATAATCGGCCTTTGGCAGCCCGGAGTAGTCAGCATACCGATCTACCGGATCAATATGGATCACCTGATCATTATAGGTGAAATACAGGGTTCCGTGCCCCAAAAAGGTAATGATCAGATCACCTTTGGTGGTTGGTATGGTATCCTGTTGATACTGAGCGTTTAAAGTATAATGGGAAGAGAACATACTAAACAGAAATAGCAGGCTTAATTTTCTCATAGTATATGTCTTTATAGATTGAAAGTCCCTTTGCGCAATCCGGCATCCGGTTCACCACCTGATCATACATCAAAGGTCAACATTTAGAATCGCCAACCTGAAATAAATTGACACATAAAAATATTGAAGATTGATGCCTGTTGAGCTCTGAAATTCCCGGCACCCAGCGCCTACTTTATCCCCTTAAACATTCTGTCAAACCGGATGTTCATCGGGAAGGGTTTATCCGGATCGAGTGACAGCCAGATGAACTTTGGCTTTCCTACGATATGATCTTCCGGAACGTATCCCCAGTAGCGTGAGTCGAGACTGTTATGCCTGTTGTCACCCATCATCCAGTAGTAGTTCATCTTAAAGGTGTAAGAGGTACTTGCTTTACCGTTGATATAAATCGTTGAGTCCTTTACCTCCAGCTTGTTTCCTTCATAATATCCTATGATCCGCTCATAAAGAGGCAGGGACTCAGCTGTCAACTCAATTTCTACTCCTTTTTTGGGGATGTAGATTGGGCCGTAATTATCCAGGGACCAGTTGTTCCGGCTGTCGTGCGGGAATAACTGGTACTGTTCGCCCATATGGGTGTAAGGAACGATGGAGTCAACCTGATTGCTGGATCCAAGCATCTTTTTCATTTCATCGGTCAGGGGGATCGCATGCCTGCTTTTCAATGCAGCAATTACATCTTCGCTCATCCCGATGTCCTTCAAACGTTTTTCATTAAACTGGTAGCTGTGTGCATAAACCAGGTATAGATACTGGAGGCCGGGAATGACTTCCTGCCTTTGCTCGTTTGTATAGACTATGCCATTAATAATTTGCAGGGAATCACCAGGGATCGCCACACACCTCTTAATATAGTTGTCCCGTTTATCGATAGGGCGTACAACGATTTCTTCAGTATTCCAGATCTGTTTTCTGGCGCGTGCATAGTTTTGCTTCTTTCCATTGGCAAGGCTCCTGATCTGGTAGTAGTAACTTTGGGCCTGGTTGCTTAGAATTACCGTGTCACCCTCCGGAAAGTTGAACACCACCGGATCATTCCGTTCCACTTCACCCAGACCTGCAAGCCGCTCATAATCCCACTGAAGCCAGTTCAGGTAAGAGGGGATGTTGCTCCCGGGGATACTATGTTGCATAAAGGGGATTGAAAGTGGCGTGTTAGGTAGCCGGGGACCATAGGCTACTTTACTGACATACAGGTGATCACCCACCAATAATGATTTCTCCATCGAAGGGGTGGGAATCTTATAATTCTGGAACAGGAAAATGTTTATCAGGGTAACGGCAACCACGGCAAATATCAGTGCATCAAGCCATTCGATTGCCCAGTGGTTTTTGCCTTCCCTTTTTTTCCAGGGAGTCCAGTTTACTTTTTTGGTCAGGTAAATATCAACAATAACAGGAATACCCAGCAAAAACCAGTAATTGCCAAGCCAGATTATCCAGAGAACATAAAGTATAAGAGTAATGGAAAAGCGGATCAGGTCACGCCATCCATATTTCTCAACCAGTTTTTTAAAGGTTTCTTTATTAAGTGAAATGTTTTTCAGGGAAAAATTCCTCATCACGTGTTGATTTTATTCATTTAGCGCTGTGAAAATACTAATTATTTATCTTTTGAAACTGTTAAAGATTCAGAATTTATTTAATCCATTTGAACATCCGGTCCCAGCGAATACTTTTCAGGAAGGCTTTATTTTGGTCTACCGACAACCAGATTAGAACAGCTTTTCCAATAATGTGGTCCTCAGGGACAAATCCCCAGAACCTTGAGTCTTTCGAATTGTGGCGGTTATCTCCCAGCATGAAGTAGTAATTCATCCTGAAGGTATAGGCATCGGAAAGCAGGCCATTGATATAGATGGAATCATTCCGGACAGAAAGGGAATTCCCTTCATAAGCGGTAATGATTCGTTCGTAGAGAGGGAGATTGAGCATGTTCAGTGCCACGGTTATACCTTTTTCAGGAATGTAAAGTGGTCCGTAATTATCTTCGGTCCAGGTATAGTAAGGACTGAAGGGGAAGATCCTGTGGTGTATTTCGGCCGGGATGGGGTCTGTGCTCTCATAGGGTACGATAGCTTTGAAAAAGGAAGAATCAACCAGAGTCTTGTACATTCTCCGTGTGAGGGGCAGGGTATAAATGGAGTTAAATTCATTGTACTGCACATGCGAGAGTGAGATACCAAGCTTCAGCATGTTCAGGGTATCCTGATGAGTTCCCCTGGCCTTTACCAGGTAATTGTGCTGGCTGCCCAGGATCTCATCTTCTTCCAGCTGATTGATAAAAGCTTTTCCGTGGACTATCCTGACTGTATCGCCAGAAATACCAACTACCCTCTTGGTATAGTAATCGCGCTTATCAACAGGCCGGTAGCTCAGTCTGTAATTCTCTGAAACATATTTTCGTCCATGCGACCTAACCAGCTGGTAATAGTTTACACTGCCTGCACCGGCTACCACTGTGTCACCAACGGGAAAATTAAAAACCACGACATCGTTATGCTTTATTTTGGAATAGCCGGGAAGTCGTCTGAATGGAAAACTGAGTGCTGTGGAAAATGATTTTTTTTCAGAGGAGAAGGGCATCGTATTATGGGAGAAGGGCATGTTTATGGGGGTCATGGGCATGCGGGGACCATATTGGTATTTACTTACAAGGATATAATCTCCTTCAACAAGAGTTTTCTCCATAGACGAACTGGGGACAGTGAAAACTTCGAAAAAGAAGATGCGAATAAATACCGCCAGCAGAATGGCAATGATCAGCGAGTCGATGATTTCTGTGACCGGTTTATAGCGTTTGCCTGCTGGCTGACGTTTCCTCCAGAATCGCCAGTTGACAAACCGGGTAAAATGAAGGTCCGCTATGATAAGGACTCCAAAGAGGAGCCACTGCACGCCATACCATTCCACCCATAAAACATAGAGGGTGGCAGCGGCGAAGAACTTAACGAAAGGATCCTTTAGGAATTTCCGGATCAGCCGGAATGCCTCAGATACCTTTTTCATGGTGCGTTATTTTAGATTCAGCAGGTCCTCCATGGTGAAGATTCCTGTTTTACCCTTTATATATTCAGCAGCCAGCACAGCTCCAAAAGCAAATCCTTTCCGGCTTTTAGCCGAATGTTTCAGCTGGATATAGTCAACTTCCGAATCGTATGTTATCACATGGATCCCCGGCACCTCACCCTCACGGTAGGCAGTAATGTTAAGCACATCTTCGGCATCTTTCTGATCCAGGGCCCATGATTTCTTCCTGTGCAGGTTTTCAAGAATCCCTTCGGCAAGGGTGATGGCTGTACCTGATGGTGCATCAAGCTTGTGGATGTGGTGGGTCTCCTCGATATTGGCATCATAAGCCGGGAAAGCATTCATAATTTTCGCCAGCTGCTTATTGATCCGAAAAAGAATATTTACCCCCAGACTGTAGTTGGAAGCATAGAAGAAGGTTTTCCCCTTTTTCAGGCAGGTTTCAGTTACGGTCTTATAGTTATCCATCCAACCTGTTGTTCCTGATACAATGGGGACCCCGGCATCAAAACAAATCATGATATTGTCGAATGCGCTTTCCGGAATCGAGAAATCAATGGCCACATCCGCCTTCTTAAGATTGTCAGCATTCAGGTCGTGCTTATTGTCAATGTCAATGGTAAGGACTATTTCGTGCTTTCTGTCAAGGGCGATCTTCTCGATAATCTTACCCATTTTGCCATATCCTAAAAGTGCTATTTTCATACTTCGTAGATTTATATGTTTTTTCGATTTCCTTACCAAACAAAAATAAAAAAAGGGAAGCAATAGATTTGCTCCCCTTGCAATATTTTCAGGATTAGTCTATTTCACTGCTTTAACAACAGCTTCAAATGCATCCGGATTATTCATTGCCAGGTCGGCAAGAACTTTACGGTTGAGTTCAATTCCTTTTTTGTTGATCTTACCCATGAATTCTGAGTATGACATTCCATAAGGACGAACACCTGCATTGATACGTGTTATCCAAAGTGCCCTGAAGTTTCTTTTCTTGGTTCTTCGGTCGCGGTATGCATAGCCTAATCCTTTTTCATAGGCATTTTTTGCTACCGTCCAAACGTTTTTCCTTGAGCCAAAGTAACCTCTGGTTTCTTTAAGGATCTTTTTCCTTCTTTGTCTTGATGCTACTGCATTTACTGAACGTGGCATTTTTTTCTCGATTATGAATGGTTAGCGTCACACCCAGGTGCGATCTTTCAGCTAATTCACTCTGATTAAACAATTAAATACAAAAACATTACTTCATGGCAAGCAGAAGCTTGGCATTTTTCTCATCAGTCTTGTTTACTGTACCGAAAGCACCGAGGTTTCTTTTTCTTTTCTTCGATTTCTTCGTCAGGATGTGACTTTTGAAAGCATGTTTTCTCTTAATTTTTCCCGAACCGGTAAGCGAATACCTTTTTTTCGCTCCGGCGTTCGTCTTCATCTTTGGCATAATATGCTTCTATTTTGGTGTTAATTTTTCTTCTTCACTGGTTTAGGGGCAAGAATGATGATCATCCTTTTTCCTTCCAGACGGGGTAACTGCTCGACCTTTCCATAATCTTCAAGGTCCTGTGCCAGGCGCAGTAACAGGATTTCCCCATCTTCCTTGTACACAATTGTGCGTCCTTTAAAAAAAACGTATGCTTTCACTTTGGCACCATCTTCAAGAAATTTCATAGCATGTTTCAGCTTGAAATTGTAATCGTGTTCGTCCGTATGTGGGCCGAAGCGAATTTCTTTTACGATAACCTTGGTGGTCTTCGCTTTTATTTCTTTCTGTTTCTTTTTTTGCTGATAAAGAAACTTCTGATAATCAACGACCTTGCATACTGGTGGATCCGCACTTGGTGAAATCTCTACCAGATCAACTTCCAGTTGTTCTGCTATCCTTAAGGCTTCTTCCCTGGAATATACTCCCGGATTTTCAACATTGTCACCTACCACCCTTACCTTTGGAGCCCTGATTCTTTCATTAATATTGAACTGTGGGCCCAGATCTCTGGGTTTATAGGGTCGTCTGCCGCCTTTATTAAAGTTTGGTCCCGCTATGGTTTGGTCCTCCTGTAATTAGTTAAACATCTGGTTATTTGTCAGCAGTTTGCTTTTCTATTTCTTTCTGAATAAATATAGCAAAATCTTCAAGTTTCATACTTCCCTGATCCCCTTCGCCTTGCTTTCTGACTGCTACCGTACCTTCACTCATCTCTTTTTCTCCTACAATCAGCAGGTAGGGAATTCTCTTTAACTCGCTCTCTCTGATCTTTTTACCTATCTTTTCGTTCCGTAAGTCAACCAGGGTGCGAATATCGTAATTATTTAGAAAATTTAAAACTTTTTTAGCATAATCGTTGAACTTTTCACTTATTGGCAAAACTACTACCTGATCAGGGTTAAGCCAAAGGGGGAATTTTCCCGCTGTATGCTCGATGAGCACTGCAACAAAGCGTTCCATAGACCCAAAGGGTGCCCGGTGTATCATCACCGGTCTGTGGCGCTGATCATCGCTGCCTACATATTCAAGTTCGAAACGATCGGGAAGGTTGTAATCAACCTGGATGGTTCCCAGCTGCCAACTCCTTCCTAATGCATCTTTTACCATAAAATCGAGCTTGGGACCGTAAAAAGCGGCTTCGCCATATTCAACATAGGTATTCAGCCCCTTTTCTTCAGTGGCTTCCAGGATTGCACGTTCAGCCTTTTCCCAGTTTTCATCTGTGCCGATATACTTCGATTTGTCTTCTTTATCGCGCAGGGATACCTGGGTGATGAAATCCTCAAAATCCAGAATCCGGAAAATATAAAGTATGATGTCGATAACTTTTTTAAACTCGTCCTTCAGCTGATCAGGACGGCAGAAGATATGGGCATCGTCCTGGGTAAATCCCCGTACCCGGGTGAGACCGTGCAACTCCCCGCTCATCTCATACCGGTATACTGTACCAAATTCCGCCATCCGGATGGGAAGGTCGCGGTAGGAACGGGGCTTGCTCTTATATATCTCGCAGTGATGTGGGCAGTTCATAGGCTTCAGCAGGTATTCCTCGCCTTCCTGGGGTGTTCGGATCGGCTGAAATGAATCCTTGCCGTATTTCTCATAATGCCCTGAGGTTACATAGAGCTGTTTATGGCCGATATGGGGTGTCATAACCAGCTCGTAGCCGTATTTTCTCTGTACACGCTTCAGGAAGTCCTGCAACCTCTCCCGGAGGGCGGCACCTTTGGGAAGCCATAAAGGAAGTCCCATTCCTACAGTCGGGGAGAAGGTAAAAAGCTCCAGTTCTTTGCCGATCTTGCGGTGATCCCTCGCTTTTGCCTCTTCAAGGAATACCAGGTATTCTTCAAGCATCTTTTGTTTTGGAAAGGTAATCCCGTAAATGCGGGTGAGCTGCTTGCGTTTTTCATCTCCGCGCCAATAAGCACCTGCAATACTTAAAAGCTTTATTGCTTTGATCTGGGAGGTGTCAGGCAGATGGGGCCCGCGGCACAGATCAGTGAAATTCCCCTGCCTGTATAAGGTGATGGTTCCGTCTTCCAACTCGGAAATCAGCTCGGTTTTGTAATTATCACCCTTCTTTTCGAACAACTTCAATACGTCCCCTTTATTAATGTCCTCCCGGATATACTCATTCTTTTGAGCCGCAAGCTCTTTCATTTTATCTTCAATCCTGGGCAGGTCGGCATCTGTAATGACTACTCCTTCGCCCGGATCAACATCATAATAAAATCCGTTGTCAATAGCAGGGCCGATACCGAATTTCATTCCCGGGTAAAGTGACTCCAGGGCTTCTGCCATAAGGTGGGCAGAAGAATGCCAAAACGCATGCTTGCCTTCTTTATCGTCAAACTTATGAAGCTTAATGGATGCATCAGTCCTGATAGGGCGGGTAAGATCCCACACTTCTGAATCTACAGAAATCGAGACTACTTCTTTGGCCAGACTGTTGCTCAGGCTTTTAGCGATTTCGAGACCGGTAATGCCTTTATTATATTCTCTGACCGAACTATCAGGAAATGTAATTTTAATCATTAGTTTTAAAATTTATTTTAAATGGGTAGCAAAGATATAAATTCTCGATGTATTGTGAAGGCTGGCCACATATTTAAAAATAGTCCTATGAAAAAAAACAAGCAGCTGCTATCAATCTTTGTTCTGGTTTTTTTGCACCTTTTGGGTAATTCTGCCTTAGCTGAGCAATTGAACCTTACCTTGATCCAGAAGTATTTTCTCTTTTATCCGGCAAGGGTCGACGGAATCTGTTCAATGAAAGACGGACTGCATTATACCACACTTGAAGATGAACAGGCTATTGTCAAATTCAGCTATGAAACCGGTGAGGTTGTGGATACCTTGTTTTCGTTGGAATGGATTGATGAAGAAATTCCCTATATCGGATCCTATTCGCTGAGTGATGACGAAAAACAATTGCTGTTTGAGACTTCAGAAGAAAGTATTTACCGCCATTCCTTCAAAGCCGAATATTATGTCTATGACCTGATTAAGCAACAAACCACTGCGGTTTATTCAGAAGGAAAACAGAAGCTGGCAACCTTGTCCCCCGATGGGAAAAAAGTTGCTTTTGTGTTTGAAAATAATTTATACCTGAAATTTCTGGATCAGGACAGTCTCGTCCAACTAACCCACGACGGATTGAAAAATCATATTCTGAATGGCGAGCCCGACTGGGTATACGAGGAAGAATTCACCCTCACGACTGGTTACTACTGGTCACCGGACAGCCGAAAGATTGCATACTATAAATTTGATGAATCCAGGGTGAAAGAATATTGTCTGATCCTCCACCATGACCTTTACCCACAGCTGTATACCTACAAATATCCCAAGGCAGGAGAGGATAATGCCCTGGTTGATATCTGGGTGTATGACCTGGATCATGCCTCTCATCAGAATATGGATGTGGGCAGTGAAACAGACCGGTATATCCCCCGCATGAAATGGTTGCCCGGATCGGAGGAGCTGTGCATAACAGTTCTCAACCGGCGGCAAAATGTGGTCGACCTGTACGTTTCATATGTGACATCCGGAAAATCAAGGATTCTGTACCATGAAGAAAATGAAAAGTACATCTCCGAGTTTACAGACGACTTTGTGAATTTCATCGATTCCTCGGTGCTTATAATGAGCGAAAAATCCGGATTTATGCACATCTACCGGTATAGCCCGGATGGAGAACTTATCAATCCGGTAAGCTCCGGGGAATGGGAAGTTGATGAATTGCTGGCTATAGACGAGGAAAAGGAACAAATTTACTTCACATCGACCGAGATATCACCCATGGAGCGGCATATTTACCGGGTTAACCTGGATGGAACGAATAAGGAAAAGCTGCCATCCCCGCCAGGTTGCAGTGACGCAGTTTTTAGTAAAACCTGCGCCTATTATATCATGGCCTGGTCCGATGCAAATACTCCCCCGCAAACAGCCCTTTATAATCGCGAAGGAAACCCGATCCGGATGCTTGAAGCAAATGAACGTGTTTCTTCCCTTGCCAGACGTTACCATTTTACACCTAAAACTTTCTTTACCGTTGAAAACAACGAAGGGACGAAACTAAACTGCTACCAGATTCTGCCCCCTAAATTCAAAAAATGGAAAAGCTATCCTGTGATAGTATTTGTCTATGGAGGCCCTGAGTCGCAGGAAGTCATGAACAGCTGGGACGGAATCGAAATGCCCTGGATGCAATACCTGGCTCAGGAGGGATACATTGTGGTATGTATGGATAACAGGGGTACCGATGGCCGGGGAGAGGCTTTTAAAAAAAGTACCTACCTGGAACTTGGGAAATACGAAACCGAGGATCAGCTGGCACTTGTTAAGTATCTGGATAATCTGCCTTATGCAGATAAGCACCGGATCGGCATTTTCGGGTGGAGCTATGGTGCCTATATGAGCCTGCTTTGCCTGACAAAGGGAGCCGGACTGTTAAACTGTGGGGTTGCTGTGGCTCCGGTAACCAACTGGAAGTTTTATGATTCCGTCTATACGGAACGCTTCATGCGCAAGCCGGAGGAGAATGAAAAGGGATATGAGGATAATTCACCCATAAACTTTGTAGGCGATATGGAAGGAGAACTCCTGCTGGTCCATGGTGACGAAGATGATAATGTACACCTGCAGAATACCCTTACACTGATTGACGAGCTGGTTGAGAACGACAAACATTTCGACCTGTATATCTATCCCGGGCAAAACCACTTTATGATGAGAGGAAATGCCCGGTACCATCTTTATAAAGAAGTGGATGAGTTTTTCAGGAAGAACCTCAGACCTTAAAGGCAACCTGATTACCCAACCACCTGCTTACCGTCTTATAATTGCGATTCTGCCCCGGGATACGACTTTGTTAATTTTTAACTGTCTTTTTAAATGAACTATAAGCCAGATATTTACTAATTTTAAATTGGATTGAAAGATCCATGTATAGAGCTCACTAATTCAGTAATTTAAATTAATAATTAATTTTTGGCACAGCATTTGAAAGGTGTTAAGTAAGTATTCACTTAGAATTTTGAAATCATGAAAAAGTTAGTCATTATAGGTATAATAGTAGCCGCTTTTGCTTCGGCTTGTAACAGAGACAATCCTCATGCGCAGTTCTCAGTTAATTATTCACTGGTGCAGCCGGGTGAGGTTATCCAGTTCACTAATATGTCTACCGATGCCGTTTCCTACCACTGGGATTTTGGCGATGGGTATACCTCTACCTCAGAACATCCTACACATTATTATGATTCTGAAGATGATTTTGTGGTAACACTGACCATTACTTCTCCCGGCGGGAACAGGGATGTGATCTCGCTTACCATTTCCTGTTGGTATACCGTTCTCGGCGTAACTGTTGCTGAGTGGAATCCTGATGAAGTGGTGGAATATATTGTTGATGAAGCCCTGGTGATCCTATATGATTCCTACGAAGACTGGTATCATGATGATGATCCTATTGCCTATGGGTATACCGATGGTGCTGGTGAGATCTGGTTCCCTTATGATGCTGATGAACAGTATTATCTGCTTGAGCCCATCAACTACTGGGTATATACAGAAAAGTTATATGCTGATGAGACCTTTATGTATCATAACCTGTTCTTTGATGAAGACGGTTGGTTAGATTACCTGCAGACCGGAACCCTGTATGCCTTTGATGTCAACGAATTTCTTGCCTGGGCGGATCTGAATCCGGAGAAATCTGCCAGCAGCAGACTGGAGAAATATCCAAAACTTGAAAATAAAACGAACAAAGCAGCGTTATTAGAGCGACGTACTGAATAATCTGGGGTATCAAAAGCTACGTCACTTTCGGAGCCGGGAAGAATTCTTTCCGGCTTTTTTTTTCAAAATTTGTCAATCTCTTAAGATAATTTATATATTTGCACCGCGAAATCAGAGTGAGTGTGGGATCTCAGTGCGAGAACTCTCAAAACTCAAAACTCTATACTCACTCTCACTCTGATCATGCCCAGATGGCGGAATTGGTAGACGCGCTAGTTTCAGGGACTAGTATACGCAAGTATGTGCAGGTTCGAGTCCTGTTCTGGGCACAA
>JAFGEO010000104.1 GCA_016931575.1 Bacteroidales bacterium
ATCCGTGTTACCCGAAACAGTGGATCGAAAAATCGAACCACCCGGCACAGGCTAAGTTCCGAAGCATGGAGTGCAAGTCGGGTTAAGGATATTATCCAGCTTATCCTGCAGAATATCTGTCTGCTCTTCCAGTTGTTCCCTGATCACCTTTTTGGCTATCTCTTTTCCTGTTTCCACATCGTAGGCTACCTGTAAATTGGCTTCCACGTTCTTGCCGATTTTTTTGTACATCTCTACCAGGATAATGATTCTGCCCAATTCCTGGGCAATGAGGTTTTTTGCTGCAGCTACTATTCCTCTCCACCGGTTGAAGGGTATAAAGCAGGTATTCCTCGGCCGATGCGCCAAATTGATTCTTATCTGAATCTCTCGAAAATAACAGATAGGCCTGATCGGCTTTCACTGTGGCGGCGCTATATTCCTTTCCGCTCATATGCTGATATGGGAATAATCGGTAAACACTGGTTTCGTCCTCCAGGAAAACCGATAAATAGCCATCAACCGGACTGATAAAATAGAGGAAAAGCGATTCATCATTATAAAAATCCTGGGTGCGGCATTGAATCTCCGGACAATTCAGAGGTTGATATTTGATGATGGCTTTGGGAGTTGCCTTACGAACCTTTCCGCTGATGGTACAGGTGATCCAGTTTTCAAACTCGTTCCCGTCTTTGCCAGATACCGTCCGGGGAGATTCCGAAAAGTTCACATCCAGAGTCTCAATCCAGAACGTGTGAGCTGTGTGAACTACACATCTGTAAACGGCGAATATCAATGCGAGATTTCGGCAAATAAGAATGCAAGCTTAATTTTCTTAAAAAACTGACTCCCAGCATTTTTGCAACTGCCCAAACAACTTTAATGTAATCGATTTTCTAATCAGCATACAGCTACCTTTTTAATGTTCAAAAAACATCAATTTCTATGTGCAATTCTCCTAAAAACATAGTATCTTAGCACAATAGAAGACCATTCATTCTTTGACCAAATCGGTGCACAAAATCTAAAACATATGGAAAGTACTGAATTCCAGGCGGGCAAATTACAAGGTTTGCATGAAATAGGGAAAGAAAACCGATGACAGGCGGTGAATTATCGATTTTTGCCCCCCGTGAGTGGATGTGAGAAAACCGTGATGATCGTGATCCGTGATGTGAGAAAAAGCATTACTTTTAGCCGATTTTTCCAACCATATGTTTGAAGAAAACGCTATTCAGGCCCTTGCGATCCTGATTGCCCTGATCTTACTGGGAATGGGTTTACGTAATTGGGGGGTGCTGAAAGAGGAGCACGGACAGGTATTCTCCCGTGTGATCGTGAACGTAACCATCCCGGCCCTGATATTTTCCTCCTTATCCTGTGCTGATTTTGACAGCAAAAAGCTCCTTCTGGCCATGGTGATGATTTTTTCCCAGTTGGGCTGCGCGCTTCTGGCCTGGGTGATCAGCGGAGCGCTGAAGTTATCGAGGCCTCGTCGCGGAGCGCTTATCCTGGCATCTACATTCACCAGTTCTGCGTTCCTGGGATATGCCGTGGTGAAAGAGATCTTCGGCAACGATCTTGACGCCCTGGCCGATGCAGCCGTCGTGAGCGAACTGGGCGTGGCCACGCTTCTCTTCACCTTCGGCATCTTTGTGGCGATGCATTTCGGCATGCAGGATACACCCCTTCGCATAAGGGTCAGGCAAATGACCTCTTTCTTCTACTCCCCGATTTTTATCACCTTAATTCTCAGCATCGCAATCTCTTTCGTCAGG
Source organism: Bacteroidales bacterium (assembly GCA_016931575.1). GTDB lineage: Bacteria > Bacteroidota > Bacteroidia > Bacteroidales > UBA10428 > UBA10428. The sequence continues at coordinate 1,758 of JAFGEO010000104.1, forward strand.
CTGCCGAAAGAAAATTTGCTTATCGCCGGGTTTTACGACGCCATACATATCATCACGGATGCCAACACCTTCCTGGTTTCCCTAACCATCGGGGTCATGCTGCATTTCAAGGATCTCCGTCGCGTGTGGATGATAGTCCTGCTGGCCGTCGTAATCAAGCTGGTGATCCAGCCCTTGCTCTCATGGGGACAGGCGGAGCTGCTTGCCTTTCCACTCCTGTGGAAAGAGATCGTGGTGCTCGAAGCCGCTATGCCGACTGCTACCATGACTGCCGTGCTGGCCAAACGGTACGGATGCGACGCGGAACTGACCTCCATCCTGGTCTTCGCCACCTTCATCTCCTCCATCCTGACCATGGTGACGATGGTGATGTTGCTGACGTGATGATGGGCGTGATATATCTCACAGCCTCACACCTCATTAGTAAACGACCTGTGTAATTCTGTTAGATTTCGTGAAGGGGACAAGCAGTTTCCGATAAGCCGGATTTTTTGGAAGTACATGGTTCTATTCTTTTCCTAACCTTGATTTTAATCCTCTTTGTCTTATAAATCTGGGATTAGCCAGTTTCGCTATTCCCTCCGTTGCCTTCGGGTACAGGAGGTTATCTGCGTTTTATGTGGGTTGATAAATCGGTTTAAAACTCATCAGAAAAAATGATCCGGGTCTCCGCACCTTCCCAGGCAGGTTGTATGGCCCTAAACCTCATGGATGATTTACGATCAACCGACAGGTAGCGCTTTTTGTTTCTTTATAGATGACCTGGATCAGGTAAATACCATTTACCAGCCCTGAGGTTTGGATTTCTATCCGGTCAGAATATCCACTCGTTGATGGCTGTATTACCCGTTTAAGGTTCCCACAGATAGTTAAAATGCGGATGATGAAAGGTGGGTTTCCCTGGCCGGAAAAAGAGAGGAAGCAGGCGTCATTCGATGGATTCGGATAGATGACAGGTTTTGTATCTTCGTCTGGTTGGTTCTGGGAATTAACGGGAAACAGCGGGATCTCAGAGATGAAGTTCCCTCCATAGTTGCAGACCAGCAAAGAATGGTGGTCGGGATTGTATGCTATTCCGGAGGGTTGACTCAAACCGGAAACGATCTCGGCAGGGTAACCGGAGAGGTCGGAGGGGTAACAGTAAATTCCATTGTTGATGTAGGAAGAGGCGTAAATCTCTCCGTTAGATCCTCTCTGGGAAGCCTGGATCTGTGAAATGTATTGGCTGGAAGCATTGATAATATCAGTTGAATCGCTCAGAGATACGGCCCGGATAAACCCCGGTGCCCATTTGAAGACCAACAGGCGGTTGTTAACTGTATCTACTTCAAGGGTTTGTGATCCGTAGTGAATTCCGGAATTGACCGGTACGAACAATGAACAGTGTGGCTGACGGAAATTCAGTTTGAAGATTGAACCGTTCTGATCAACGATATAGATCATTCCGGAATTGGGGTCCAGATCCATCATGGCCAAATATTGGGCATCAGCAACAGGAATTTGATATAGAACACAATCCGTTGTAACATTTAGCGCAGTGATCATGGAGGGAAGATTGGATGAAATGATGAGGGTATCACTGCACAGGTGAAGTCCCATGGGAGAGTTTATCCCCTGAAGTACATATTCCTGGGTGCCGACAGAGTCCTGTCTGACAATGCTATTTCCTTGGTAACTGGAAATATAGCAGCACTTTCGCACGGCGTCATATACAATATCTTTAGGTTTATTCAGGAGATTGTCTGGATTTGCTATAAAAAATTGAGCCTGGTTTTTTCCGGCAGGAGAAATGAGTATCAGCAGAAATAACCAGTAAATACTTTTTCTGATGGATGTGTTCATGGCTTTTTTTAGTTATAAAGATAAAAAGAATTAGCCCGCTATACAAGGTTTTTCACAGATTATAAACGCTATTGGCCGACCATTAACCGTGTTTGTCTATTCCTCGGTAATCAATCATGCCATGTTGCCCATGTTACCGGGTAAAGGTATATCTCAGGAACCCGAAAAAACCGCCCCGGTACCTTGACGATATGCAGGTTCAATACCGCTGATCCCCTGATCCGCCAGTCACCTGTCACGCATCACGTAACGATGATATGGAGGTTGGATTTAAAAAACAAGATACCGATCTGGTTGTTTGGTTTTTTGTATTGATTCATTTTTTACATTTATATCCAAAACCTGAAATTAGCCCAATGCATTTATCGCCGCCCTACCGCTGCAAAATTCATTGAATTATTTACCGGATATTCAATCACCAAACACCACCATGCCCTACGACCTCTTCATCTCCTATTCCCGGCGCGACAACGTCAATAACCGGGTAACCGAACTAAAAAACCAGATCGAAGCAGATTATCTGGAGTTCGTGAAAGAACCTTTAAACTGTTTCTTCGACCAGGAAGAAATAAAAGGAATGGACGACTGGCAGCACCGGCTACTGCAGGGTCTGAAAGATTCGCACCTGCTGCTGGTTATCCTGTCGCCCAATTACCTGGCAAGCATCTACTGCGAGTGGGAGATCGTGGAATACCTCAAATACGAATATTCACGAGGAGTGGCGGGCGATGGAATTGCCCAGGTCTATTTTATGGAAATACCCGGCATCGACGATGAGGATTTCAGGACGAAAGCGGCTGCATGGCTCGAAAAGGTGAGCCGGAGGCAACGCATTGACTTACGGCCCTGGTATGATGAAGGTGCTGACTCCCTGAAACGGGAGGATGTAAAAAGACGTTTGAGTGAATTGAAAGAATCCCTGCGCAAACGCATCACCCGGATGCGGGTTATCAGCGAAGTGCCCGGCAATTTACCTGCACCCAATCCACGCTTTGTGGGCAGGGAGCGCGAGATGGAAATGCTCCACAAAGCCACTGCTTTAGGTCAGTTGGGCGTGATTACCGTTGTGCACGGAGTGGGTGGACTGGGGAAAACCGCCATTGCTTTCCAGTATGCGTATGCCTATGCCAACTTCTACCCGGGTGGCAGGTGGTACCTGGGTTGTGCCAACGAAACGAACCTTGCTTCGGTTCTTAAAAGATTAGACGTGGAATTGAATGTAACATTAACCGAAGAGGAAAAAAAGGACGAAATACGCGGGGCAAAGGTTATCCTGAACGAACTTTATATCAGAGCCGTTGAAAATGCGGAAAAGGCAAATCTGAAATCAAATGCTGATAATTCTGTTAAGGAATTCATCAAGCCGGCAGTCTTGCTGATTCTGGATAATGTTGACCATCCGGAATTGATACAGTCCCCTTGTTGCGATATCATTTCAGGTAAAGAATGGCTGAAGGTACTTGTAACGACCCGCTTGGGACCCGGAGAACTGGGAAGCGATGAAACCACGCAGAAGTTGCTCACCATTGATGAACTGCCTTTTGATGATGGCGTAAGCCTTATGGAAAGTTATCAGCCGGGATGCCGTTTTAAAACTGCAGAAGAACAGGGAAAAGCGGGTGAAATCGTAAAACTGTTGGGTGGCTTTACATTGGCGGTGGAAGTAGCCGCTTTGTATCTGTACGAAAAAAGGGGTAGGGTAAGTTGTGCCGAATTTCTGGAAGTTTTAAAAAGTAAGGGAGTTGATTATGTGGGGGAGCATACCAATAAACAACTTTCGCACACCAAACTGATTTCAGCGACGTTGGCACCTACGATCGACAGCCTTTTTCCCGAAGAAACCCTTATCCTGAGCTACGCATCATTACTACCTCCCGATTCCATTCCCTTGCCCTGGCTTAAGGCATTAGTGGTGAAGGAATACCCGCACCTGGGTGAAGAAGAAATGGCAGGTATTGATAATCCCTGGATTACGACCATTAATCATCTATTGAGTTTAAGGCTTTTTCAAATTATTGAATCGACAGAACAAATGCCGTTAGTAGTACGGATGCACCGTTTGGTTCAGGAGGCAGTTCAAAAACCCAGGACAAATAACGATGAACTTATAGTAAAACTGTTTGATCATGGTATTGAACGCTCAGAGTACCTTGAAGAGCACTGGCATATTAAAAGTGAACAATGGGAAATTAGGCCTTTGGTGGGTTTTTCAGAACTTTTACTGAATAAAAAACATCCATCTGCTCCCAAAATGGTTAAATGGCTCGGACAATGGCTTATATCCATTTCTTCTTATCAAACCTGCAAAGAATTGCATTTGGGTGCAATAGAACTACTAAAGGATAAAACCGACAATAGACAAACCGAAATAGCCATTCTTAAATCCAATCTTGGTTACATAGAAGAAAAGTTAGGAAATCCGAAAGGAGCTCAAAAGTTATTAAAGGAGGCCATTGAAATTGATGAAAAGTATCGAGAGCCAACACATCCGTTTTTAGCTATTCGCTATCACAACCTTGCAATAGTTGAGAGAGCTTTGGGAAATCTGGAAGATGCAAAAGATTTAAATCTGAAAGCGATTGCCATTTCGGAAAAAGTTTACGAAATGGACCATCCTTCTCTAGCGATATGCTATTTAAACCTTGCATCAGTTGAGCAGGATTTAGGAAATCTAACAGCGGCAAAAGAATTAAACCTTAAAGCGAATGCAATCTGGGAAAAAGTTTACGAAAAGGACCATCCTTCTTTGGCGATAAGCTATACCTTCCTTGCATTAGTCGAGCAGGCTTTGGGAAACCTGACAGCGGCAAAAGAATTGAACATAAAAGCGATTGCTATCAGGGAAAAAGTTTACGAAAAGGACCATCCTGATCTGGCAACAAGCTATTCAACCCTTGCATCCGTTGAGCAGGCTTTGGGAAATCTGAAAGCGGCAGAGCAATTATTCAGACAAACACTTGAGATCAGGCTGAAAGCCCTTCCCAAAGGTCATGAAGATATCAGAGATAGTTTTACTTTTCTGATAAATATTCTTGAAAAAACCGGACAAAACAATGAAGCAAAAGCCTTACGAATTCAAGCTATGGAACACGAACCTGATAAGTTTATACAGCCAGAATAAAGGCAAAGAGCAACAAAAAACGATGAATTGGCGCAATATAATAAGGAGGAAGATATATTGAAATAATTGTTGGATGCAGGTTTTGAGCCGGCAGGAATACCTCATCTTCTTGCCAGAATCTGCCTGATAGCTGAAAGGTTTAAGAAGCTAAAAAATAGAGTAAAGATGCCTGGGAACTCAAGCAGGAATCAATGACCCGTATTGTAGCCCGCTTGTTATGGTTTGATACTGAATCTAGGCAGCTTTGCTTTTTCAAACCTGCCAGGATTCAGTATAAGATCAACAATAAAACCGATTGCCTGGTACTATTCGCTTACTTTTACATTGACAAAACCACGATACTTACCCACCATGCACCGCGTTTTTACAATACTGTCATACAAATATCTCTGGTATATCAAATACTTACTCTACGGTAGGGTGATCTTTTGGAATTTCAATTACCTGCTCCGAACCGACAGGGATCTTCAGGCACGCCTGGCTACATAAGGCATACGTTGCTTTATGCTGATTCAGGGCCTGATTCTACTTAATCATACCGGAATACTACTCATTTTCCTTTCTTTCCTCATCTCAATCGCCGTCTGGCCCAGGCTTATCTTAAAATCTAACCGGTTTGAACGGAAACCACTCAAAACCGTCGTGTTTGTATTCTTATCGGGCGGATTGATCAGTTCATTCCCGACCACATTAGTAAACGACCTGTGTAATTCTGTTAGATTTCGTGAAGGGGACAAGCAGTTTCCGATAAGC
>JAFGEO010000012.1 GCA_016931575.1 Bacteroidales bacterium
ATGGCACAATGCCGGAAGAAGATAAATGGGTCCACTACACGCTTACCTTCGACGGCATGCTGGAGAAAATATACGTCGACAGTGTCCTGAACAATCAGAGTCAGCGCAACCTCTTTGTCCATCCCGGGTGTGACATAATGGTGGGATTTTCAGGACAGAGCGGGGAGTACCTGCGCGGATCCATCGCTTCGCTGCGGATGTATGACAAGTGTTTCCCGGAGGACAGCATCGGGTACCTGATGAAGATGGACGCTCTTGATATTGATTACGACTGGGTACCCACCGTGATCGACAAGCTGGATCAACAAGAAAAACTGGAAGAATCTGTGAATGTATTCTACAATCCTGAACACAACAGTCTGATCATACAAAACCCGGATGAAAAACAGAACATTGAGAAAATACTGATATCCGATCTGACCGGAAGATTGCTGCATTCTGAAAATCATCAATTTATTAAGGAGAGGACAGAAATACCTGCCCCTGACACAAATTCGTTTGTGATCACCATTCAAAGTAAATCTGAGATTTTCTCAAAGCTGATACTCAAACAATGAGTATGAGAGGCATTGGTAGAGAATGCGCTCTTTTCAAGTAATACCAGATTAATTATGATTGAAATTGGCGACTTTTTACCGGGACCAGTCGCCAATTTCATTTTTTAACACAAGCACATGTCCATAATGAAACCTATGAATAATTCCATTTTAAGCTCAGGATCCCTTTTCCTGATCCTGTTTTTCCATCTTCTACCCACCAGGAGTGTGGGGCAACCCACCCTGGAAGATTATAACCGGGCAGATTCAACGCGGAATTACCCGAACCTGGTATTTTACGCTGCAGAAAGGATAAACTGGGTGGATAGTACCCAAACCTGCTGGTACAGAACAAATACCGAAAGCGGAATCGATTACCGGATCCTCGATACAAAAAAGCTAAGTAAAAGATCCCTTTTCAATGCTGCAAAGTTTTGCCGGGTACTGTGGGAAGAGATGGGCGTGGACTGCAAGCCGAAAGAACTTTACCTGCAGGATACGAAGCTCTCGCAGGATCTGCAGACACTGGAATTTGAGCTTCAGGGTCAAAAATTCCGTGCCGACCTGAAGAAGTACAAGTTTGAAAAGCTTCCAAAGTTGAAGAGGGAGGAAGATGTTTACTGGGGAACTTCCTTCGATGAACGTTCCAATGAACCTGTGGTTTCACCTGACAGCAGCTATCTTGCCTACATAAAGGATTACAACCTGTATGTGAAGGAACTGGAGGGTGGCAGGGAAATCCAGCTGAGTTTCGACGGCTCGGAAGGTGAACTTTACTCTTCCTGCGTGAACTGGTCTCCGGATTCAAAATACCTGGCCCTCTTTAAAGTCAGGCCACAAACAAAAAAATACCTTCAGTTTGTAGAATCAACGCCGAAAGATCAATTCCTGCCTTTGCTGCACGAAAAAGAATACCTGAGACCCGGAGATGCGCTGCCAATCAGGACTCCGGCCCTGTTCGATGTGGAAGGCAGGAAGGCAGTGACTGTTGAAGGTTCAGACTACACAGATCAGTTTTCTCTCGAAAACCTGGTATGGGCCGGGGACAGCAAGTCGTTCTCCTTTGAATACAACCAGCGCGGGCACCAGCGGTTCCAGGTAATCAGGATCGATGCGGCGACCGGAAAAAAGCAGATCGTGCTCGATGAGCACAGCAATACTTTTATCGACTATAGCAGTAAAAAGTACCGGTACGATTTAAAATCTGAAAATAAAATACTTTGGGCATCCGAACGCGATGGCTGGAACCATTTGTACTTTTTCAGCGCGGAGGACGGAAAGCTTATCTGTCAGGTTACAAAGGGAGAATGGCTTGTCCGGGAAGTAATACGCGTTGATGAGGAAGGTGAAAGGATCCTCTTTGCCGGCAGCGGCATGAATGCTGACGAAGACCCGTATTTTATTCATTACTACTGGATAAACTTCGATGGTTCAGGGCTTAAAGAGCTGACCCCGGAAAAAATGAACCATTCGGCAGTTTTCAGCCCCGACCACAAAGCCCCCTCTTTTGTAGACACCTACTCTGCTGCAGATCAGCCACCCCTGACGGTTGTCCGGGATATTAATTCCGGTAAAGTCCTTATGGAAGCTGAAAAAGCTGATATTTCAAGGCTCCTTGCGGCCGGGTATATCCTGCCTGAACCCTTTGTGGCCAAAGCCAGGGATGGAAAAACAGATATCTGGGGCAATATCTACCGCCCTTCCGGTTTTGATCCGGAGAAGACTTACCCTATCATTGAATACATCTATGCCGGACCACACAGCTCCTTTGTTCAGAAGTCGTTCCGGCCTTATATGTATGCCTTCACCGGACTCGCTGAACTTGGATTTGTTATTGTCCAGATCGATGGCATGGGGACCTCGAACCGTTCGAAGGCTTTTCATGATGTATGTTATCAGAATCTGAAAGATGCAGGGTTTGAGGACCGCATCCTTTGGATGAAGGCAGCGGCCAGGAAATATCCCTATATGGATACAAGCCGGGTGGGCATCTTCGGAGGTTCGGCAGGCGGCCAGAATTCAACGGCGGCTCTCCTTCATCATCCTGAATTTTACAAGGCTGCCGTATCCGCATGCGGATGCCATGACAACCGTCTTGACAAAATCTGGTGGAACGAACAGTTCATGGGATTCCCCATCGGCCCGCACTATGCTGAAAACTCAAACATTGAACATGCTGATAAACTTGAGGGCGAACTCCTGCTGATCGTCGGTGAGGTGGATGACAATGTAGACCCCGCCTCAACCTTCCGCCTGGCAGATGCCCTTATTAAAGCGGGGAAAGAATTCGAACTGGTTGTTCTTCCCGGAACAAACCATACTCTGGGAGGAGATTTCGGGGAACGGAAACGAAGAGATTTTTTTATTAAAAAACTTATGGGTACTGATCCTCCTGACTGGAACAAGCCCTGATCAATGAAGACATTTTTAACTAGTATTAAGACGAATAAATGTACCTGAACAAATATTCCATACTTATGACATAATACTCCAAAGGCTGACATCTTTTTCATGCATGAAGAAAAGATAGGCAGCTTTGTTGTAGCGAAGTATTTTTAAAATTGCTGGTATGAATAAGAAAATAACCATAAAATCAATTTCCGGTTTGCTAAGTCTGCTGACAGTAAGTTTTTTGTCGTTTACTTTTACTTCCTGTGTAGAAAAAAGTGCTGCAGAACAAGGTAAACCTCAGCCTGTCACCCAGGAATTTATTGACTGGGAGATCACAAAACCGCCTGCTTCCCTTGAACTCGATCCGTTTTATAAAAAATATGTCTATGTAAACGGGATCCATGTGATCAGTTCCCGGAAAGTGCCGGATACAGCCATTTACCAGGCCTGCAATATCATCATGGCCATGACGGAGGCTCTGCCGAAAGATATCCTGAAAGAGCTGACCGTCCGTAATACCCGGGTAGGTATTATGGCCCGGTACGAGGGCACTACCGATATCCCCGAACACCGGGAGCTGGCGTCTGATACAACCCTGAACTGGGATGTGCGTGCACGGGGCCTGGGAGGGACCATCGAATTGCCACTGACCACCTGCGCAGAAGAAAACCTGCTTTGCTACCAGATTGATAAATACCATGCCGAGGACATCCTGATCCATGAATTTGCCCATACCATACATGGTGTCGGCATTCTTCCAAAGTACCCTGATTTCAACCAGCGTCTCCAAAAAATCATGGATGCTGCCCTCGCTGACGGGAAGTATGAAAACACCTATGCCCGTACGAACGTGGATGAGTATTTCGCTGAAGGAGTTCAGGACTGGTTCAATGTGAATGCAGAGGTGCCGGCACCGGACGGTAAACATAATCATGTAAATACAAGAAGCGAATTAAAAGAATATGATCCTGCCCTGTATGAATTAATTGCTGAGTTTTTTGAACCTACTATGGTTCTGGTAAGCTGTCATGCAGTACCTTTTGAATGATATTGCCCATACCCATGAAATCCGCGCCCTTTATATCATTTTCACTCCTGGTTGTGATGACAGCTTGCTTTCCTGAGGAAAACATCCCCGTAGTGACCGATGTGACAAATGCGCGTTGGAGCTATAATTACGAACCTTATGAAACCTGGGTTGGAAGCACGCTCGTAATTCAGTTCCTGCCTGATAACGAGCTTGAAATCTATGGCGTTGCTTACGAGGTTACCGGAAGATGGCAGGTCGAAGATGCCTGTGTCGTAATCAGCGACCTGGATACATGCCGACTGTTTGACAGTCTCCCGGACTACATGTACGAAATGGATGCACGCGTTCTGGAATACCTCGGGGCGAACAGGTTTATGGCGCTGGAAGATTCAAACCTGTATATCGAAAGGGATATCCATCAACCCGTTTTTAAACGGACCGTTTCGCTTCCGACCTATTGTCTGAAAGCTCACGAAGCGCTCTCTGGTGACCCGGATGCATTTGAAACTCCGGAGCTCAACGGAAGCTGGGTACTTACAAGTGCTTATAACGGGTGGGGCACTCACTGGCATTATCCCGACAGCTTGATCATTACTGAAGATCATACTTACCGGATGTACATGGAGGACTGCCAGTATGAAACAGGAAGCTATACCGTTGACTCATTGAGGAATCCGGACGAAACCTATACCCAATACTTTGTCAGGTTCACGGCCCGGGATAAAGGGACCTTTACTCAAACACTGGGGTTTGACTACCATAAGCATGGTACAATTCTGGAGCTGAATGATCTTCCTCAGAAACTCTTGGCGAGCACCAATGTGGATGCCATGAAGTACAATTTTGCACGAAAATAAGAAACAATAAAAATAAACCTAAGATTAGATGAAAAAGACGACCACAGGATGTTTACTGTTATTGATGAGCTTTCAGCTTGCAATCGGTAACAGGACGATGGAGGAACCCATAAAAACTGATAATCCAAGGGAGGTTATTGCATTCGATGTCCTTCCTTTCGGGATAACGCAGGTTAAACTGCTTGACGGTCCATTTAAACATGCAACGGAGCTAAATATACACTCACTTCTTGCCTATGAACCCGACCGCCTGCTGGCAAAGTTCAGGATTGAAGCCGGACTGGAACCGAAAGCAGAACATTATGGTGGCTGGGAAGGGGAAACCCTTGCCGGACACAGCCTTGGCCATTACCTGAGCGGCTGCGCCCTGATGTACAACACTACCGGAAACCAGGAATTCCTGGACCGTGTGAATTATATCGTTGACGAGCTGACTGCCTGCCAGGAAGCATCGGGAAGCGGGTACCTCGGTGCCGTTCCCGGAGCCAAAAAAGTTTTTGATGAAGACATGGTGAATGGAGAGGTACGCTCCCAGGGTTTCGACCTTAACGGTATCTGGGCACCGATCTATACCCAGCATAAGATCATGGCCGGATTGCTGGACGCCTACATGCTGTGTGCTAACGAAAAGGCCCTGGTAGCTGCAGAAAAATTCGCCGGGTGGATGGAAAACTACATTTCAAAGATGACCGATGCGAATATCCAGAAAATGCTGCATTGCGAACACGGGGGAATAAACGAATCCCTTGCCGAGCTCTATGCCATTACCGGAAAGAAAAAATACGAAGATCTGTCCCTGAAGTTCTATCATAAAGAAATCCTCGATCCCCTGAGCCAGGGCATCGACATCCTCCCCGGCAAACATGCCAATACCCAGATCCCGAAAATTATTGGTCTGGCCAGGTTGTATGAGCTCTCCGGGGACACTGAATACAAAGAAACCGCTGAGTTTTTCTGGGACAGGGTGGTGTACCATCACTCCTACGTCACCGGCGGGCATTGCGACCATGAGTATTTCGGTCCTCCGGATACCCTGCGAAACCGACTTAGCGAAAGCACAACCGAAACCTGCAATGTGTACAACATGCTTAAGCTGTCACGTCACCTGTTCGAATGGCATGCTAGGGCAGAAGTTGCTGATTTTTATGAACGGGCTCTGTTTAATCACATACTCGCCTCACAGCATCCTTCTACCGGCCATGTTATCTACAACCTGTCGCTGGAAATGGGAGGTCACAAAGTCTATCAGGATCCGGCATGGTTTACATGCTGTGTCGGCACCGGAATGGAGACCCACTCAAAGTATCCGGCAAATATTTACTACCATAATGAGAATGAACTGTATGTTAGCCAGTTTATCGCTTCTGAACTGAACTGGGAAGAAAAACAGGTCGTCATCAAACAAGTCACCCAATACCCGGAGGAAGAAGGTACGCAGCTTACTGTTCATACAAAATCGCCCCTTGAGTTCACCATGAAAATCAGGTACCCTTATTGGGCCGTATCCGGAATAAAGGTGAAAGTCAATGGTAAGGAATTAAGAATCAAAGAGACTCCCTCTTCATTCATTGCCATTAAACGAAAATGGAAAAACGGTGACAAGGTTGAAGTCAGCTTCCCCTTTAGCCTTAGAACCGAGAGCATGCCCGATGATCCCAAAAGGATTGCCATTTTTAACGGTCCGGTTGTCCTTGCAGGTATATTGGGCGATACTACGGATGCAAATGCCTATGACCCCATGTACGTACCTGTGCTGATCACTACTGCTGACGATCTCCCGTCGAAGCTTGCAGCTGTTTCCGGTGAGCCTGGCACCTTCAGCATGGCCAATGTCGGCAGGCCCCGGGATGTCATGCTAAAACCCTTCTATAAGACCAATGATGTCCGGTATACTATTTACTGGGACATCTTCACAGAAGATAAGTGGAAGCAGGCACAGGAGGAGTATAAAGCAAAAATCGAAGAAGACAAGAATATCGAACGACAGACCATCGATTTCTTCCAGCCGGGAGAAATGCAACCTGAAAGGGACCATAACTTCCAGGAACATAACTCCTGGGTCGATGAGCATAAAGGAAGAAAATACCGGGAAGCACATAATGGATGGATGTCCTGCGAAATGAAAGTGGTTCCGGGTGAGCACATTAGCCTTCTGGTGGACTACTGGGGAGGATTCCCGGGATCAAAAACCTTTGACATCCTGGTAGACGATACTTTTCTAACTACTGAAAACATTTCAAACCTGAACGAGGGGAAATTCATCACCTGTAAGTATGAAATCCCCGAAAACCTGCTTGAAGGAAAGAATAAGGTCACGGTCACCTTTAAATCCCATCAAGGCCATCGTGCAGGTCCCATTTTTGGTGTTCGCACCATCAGGAAATAGGTTTAATAAATAGGTTTAATAAATAGATTTAGTCATACGAGGAGAATAGTGTTAATAAGCGCAGGGTTTCCTTATATTTCGAAAAAGGAAATCCTGTTGTTTTTTTAGGATGGTTTTCTTTATTTTAATTATGAAACTGAGCCATGATTCTGTTTCATGGCTTATTTTTGCAGGATATAAGTTCATCGGATGAAGTCCCCTGTCATAAAATATTTCCTTTTATTCTGCCTGCTCCTCAAGGTTGTGACGATGGGTGCCCAACCCCATGGCAAACTACTGATCACCAATTACAGCCAGCGCGAATTAGGCAGCGGCAGCGGCCAATTCTGGGCAGTAACTAAGGATCATCGGGGTGTCCTGTACGTCGCCGGTGAGGGTAACATCTTTGAATTTGACGGAAACAGCTGGCGGGCAATTCCCATTCCGAATCAATCTGCCGTACGATCGCTGGCAGTTGATTCCAAAGGAGTTATCTATGTCGGGGCAGTGGGTGAGATCGGTTACCTTAAAGCCAATGCAAAAGGAAAGATGGAGTATGTTTCCATGCTTTCAAAGGTACCCAGGAACAAATTGCTCTTTTCCGATGTTTGGAGCACCAACACCATCGGCGATGCAGTATACTTTCAGACTGACAACCGTCTATTTCGCTATCAGGATGATAAAATCAAGGTTTGGAACCTGGAAAAATCCTATCACAGGAGTTTTGCCATTGAGGAGGAGATTTACCTGAACCAGCAGGGTATCGGGCTATGCAAACTTGACGGGGACTCCCTGAAACTTCTGCCTAATGGCGGGTTCTTCAGCGAGAATGTGATTTCCTCCATCATTCCTTATCGGGGCAACTACCTCCTGATCGGCACACGCAAAAAAGGCTTGTTCCTTTATAATATGAAAGATCCCGGCCCGTCAGGCATTCGTCCCTTTCATTCCGAGGCTAATGATTTCATCATTTCTAACCTTTTATACCACGGAATTAACCTGACGGATAACAAAATGGCCTTCTCAACCCTCACAAACGGTACCATCATAACCGACTTTGATGGCAAGATCCTTAAATACATCAACAAATCAACAGGTTTCATTGACTATACAACCTATTACCTGAATCTGCTTGATAATGATGAATTATGGATCACCTCATCCCGGGGGGTTGGATTTTACAACATCAACTCTCCGGTAAGCTACTGGAACGATGAGCTTGGGCTGAAGGGGATTGTGAACGCCATCATACGGGACCGTGACTATCTCTATGTCGGCACCCATACCGGGCTCTTTTACCAAAACCTGAAGGAATTCAATTCCCGGAACCGAGCAACCCGGGACATTGCCTCCTCCTTCGGCCTCTATGAAAACCTGAATATGGAAGTCTGGGACATCATCAAGTTTAATCCTACCGGAAACCCGAACGATAAAGCCAATGAGCAGATCCTTGCCGGCACGGGCTTAGGCCTCTATGACATCAATAAGAAAAAAACGGTCTATCCCAACATCCGCAACGGGCAGGTTACCATCTGCCAATCGGTGAAGAATCCTTCAATCCTCTATTTTAATACCCATCCCACATTTTACATCCTTCAGTATCATAAGGGAGTATGGCACAAAGTATGGGAAAAAAACATCTCCAGCTATATCCTCTCTATCGTTGAGGATGCAAACGGGGATGTTTGGATCGGCACGAGGTACTATGGGATTTTCCGTCTGAACCTTAAGGATTTCTTCCAGATGAAACCCCGCGATTACACACAGAAACTTAGTGAGGAGGATTTCAATTCCATAACTATGGACCATTTCAACACCCTTTCAGGACTTCCGAACCTGAATGAGTGTATGGTTTTTATGTATTTGAACCAGCTGGTGGTTTCCTGTCAGGGGCTATATGGCTTCAACGAGGAAAAGCAACAATTCGAGAAAAGTGAAATTTTCGGTGAGGAGATCAAATCGTGGAACAAAACCCCCAATGACCTGAAGCCTGATGTTTATGGTAATATCTGGGGACTGGAGTCGGAAGTTCTTGATAAACAACCCGACGGTACTTTTAAAATCAGCCGGTTGCCCTACCAGATGCTGTGCTCCAGGAATGCCACCCTGGCCTATTACCATGATGAGGAAGGTTCCACCTGGATCGGTGGGGAACAAGGTTTATTCCAGTATGACAGCAGGCAGGTCAGGCCCTCTAAAAAGAAAAACTTCCAAGTGTTGATCAGGAAAGTCTCCATCGACCGGGATTCCCTCCTCTTTTTCGGAACGAACTTCAGATATGAGAACGAGTATCCCTATACAGCACTCAAGCAGCCTGCTCAGCTGATCCCGGAACTTTCCGTTCAGAATAAATCGATTATTTTCGAGTTTGCCAGCCCCTACTTCCAGGACGATGCCAGCCCGGAATACAGCTTCTACCTGGAGGGCTACGATGAAAACTGGTCAGACTGGTCGAATACCCGGAAAAAAGAATACAACAACCTCAGGGAAAATACCTACACCTTTCATGTTAGGGCCAGGAATACCGCCGGAGAGGTCAGTGAGGAAAGCTCCTACACCTTTATTATCAATCCGCCCTGGTACAGGACAATCCTGGCCTATATCGCTTATATCCTCCTGGTGATCCTAACTTTTTATACCGCCATAAAGCTGAATTCAAAACGCTTGCGAAGGTACAACCTGGTCCTTGAAAAAACCGTTAAAGAGCGTACGCAGCAGCTTGAAGATCAGAAGGAGGAAATCAACAACCAGGCCATGGTCTTGCAAACCCAGAACGAAAAACTGGTACACCAGAAAAACAGGTTGGCAGAAATGTCCAAAGAGATCATGGAAACCAACAAAAACAAGCTCCGTTTTTTCACCAACATCTCCCATGAGCTCAGAACGCCCCTAACCCTTATCCTGGGCCCTGTCGAGGAATTACTGGGCTCCTCCGGGAAAATGCCCGAAAAAGACCGTAAGAATCTTTATACTATTATACACCGGAATGCCAGCCGGCTGCTTACCCTGATCAATCAAATTCTGGATTTCAGAAAGATGGAGATCGGAAACCAGAAGCTTTCCGCTACGCAGGGAGATATCGTTGAGTTCGTGGAATCCATCGCTGCCTACTTCAATGATATTGCACACAAGAAAAATATCGATTTTATTTTCTCTTCCCGCCTGAAAGAGATCACTACCTGGTATGACCAGGATAAGATTGAGAAGATCCTGTTTAACCTGCTTTCCAATGCGTTTAAATATACCGGGGACGATGGCAAAATCAGTATCTCCATCGATCTTACCGAGTCGCACAAACTTGAAAACTTCAAAGGCAAGGCAGTCTCAATCGCTGTTCGGGATAATGGCATTGGAATTGAGGAAGAAAACACTCATAAGATCTTTGACCGGTTCTTCCAGAGCGGTCAGTCCATCAGCTTGGCGGCCGCAGGCAGCGGTATCGGCCTGAGCATGGCATCAACGCTGGCGGCGCTGCACCACGGAAAAATAGAGCTGGAAAGCAAAATTAATGCCGGCAGCACCTTCACCCTGCTTATTCCCTATGGAAAAGACTACCTGAAAGATGACGAGGTGAAAAAAGAAGCACCAAAACAGGAGGCTCCCCGTTTTATCGAGTCAAAGATGGCGGAATTTAAATACCTGAATACCTCGAAAGGCAAATCTGCTAAAGAGTTCGCAGCTGATCCCAATAAGAAAACGGTGCTTCTGGTCGAGGATAGTGAAGATATCCGCTCGTTCATCATGCAAAGCCTCCACGACGATTTTAACTTTATCGAAGCGGAGAATGGTGTCGAAGGGATCGAAATGGCTACCGAACACATGCCCGACCTCATCATAACGGATGTGATGATGCCTAAAATGGACGGTTTTGAGTTTTGCTCGAAAATAAAAACCACCCTGGAAACCTCACATATCCCGGTGATCGTACTGACATCCAAATCGAATGCCACAGATCAGAAGGCCGGTCTGGAAAAGGGAGCGGATGATTTTATCAGTAAACCTTTCAATATCAACATTCTGAAAGCCCGCATGCAGAACCTGATCAAATCCAGGGATGACCTGCGTGAACGTTTCCAGAAGGAGCTGGTGATCAAACCTACGGAAGTTGTCCTGGGATCCACAGATGAGAAATTTATCCATAAAGCTATCAAACTGGTCGAGGAAAACATGTCAAATCCGGCCTACGACATCGATACCTTCAGCAGGGACATGGCCATGAGCCAGTCTACTCTTTACCGAAAACTAAAGGCACTGACCGGGCAGTCTACCAACAATTTCATCAAGGACCTGCGCCTGAACCGCGCTGCTACCCTGCTTGCGCAGAATGAAATTTCCGTCTCGGAAATTGCCACCATGGTTGGCTTCGACGATCCGGCGTATTTCTCAAAGAGCTTTAAGCAAAAGCATAAGCTTTCGCCGAGCGAGTATTCGAAGAAGAAGGGGTAGGTACATTTTTACGGGCAGGCAAATCCTGAAATCACTGCTCTCCCCTGCATAATGAATGAGAGGGATACTGCTGTTAAGCTCAGGCATAATCGATAACGCAGAAGCTTGTACATTTAATCAAAGCTGGTAATGCGGTGCATGGAATGCTAACATTCCAATCTGAGTAGAACGTGCACCTCCGGAGCATACGCTCTCCATACCCAGGCCTTTGCCCTGGGCTGTGTTCTCTCACCCCTTCAGGGTGAAATAGGGTGCAAATTCAAAGGGCTGCTTCATCGAAATGTAGCAGAACGCTCCACAACGGGGCAAGCAGCAAGGGTATAGGACAAGGTCTTTTGAAAGGCAGCAGGAATATGATGAAGGCGCACGCACCGTCATTCTAAAGATGATGACAGCATCTGCTTCCCGTTGACTGGCATCGGAAGAAGGAATACTTTAACTGACTATTCAAACCTTACTCACTAACGTTCAGGATTGGTCTACTTCGAACAGGATGAACTGATATTCCAACCCTGTGAAGGATTTTTCCTGTTGCTGACCATACATTCCTGCACATCGAAACAATGCTCTGAACCCGGCATGAGGGAATGACGTATTATTGCATATCTCCTGATGCATACTGAAGGATAATAGGATTGGAGATGAATTTCAACGAGTATACCGTCTCATGGATCGACTAGTTTCCAGTTTTGAAAAACGAATAGCCTGGACTTTCCTGCTGTTTGCAATTTTATCACCCCTTAGTGCCCAGATCAGTTCGGAATTCGGGCAAAGCTACAGCTACCTGAAAGGAAGTGATGCCGCAGGGATTGCAGAAAACTGGGTCATGCCTGACTTTGATGATAGCGGCTGGGCAACCGGCGCAGCACCCTTCCGCTACGGAGACGGCACAGGGGGCACAGTGCTTGGCGATATGCGTTACACTTACTCCACCGTCTACCTGCGATCGACCTTCACAGCAGAAAACATCGGAAATATCAGTAAAATAGGATTTCAGGCCAACTATGACGACGGTTTTATCCTTTGGCTGAACGGGGAGAAGATCATTTCCAGGAATGCCCCCGATATTGCTTCATACGATGGTCTGGCGTTTGAAGATCACGAATCGGGGACGGTCGAATCTATCGAAGTGGATTCTTCGGCATTCCGCCTGATCGAAGGGGAAAATACCCTGGCTATTCAGTGTTTTAATGTGCTGCTTAACAGTTCCGATATGTACTTTGACCTTGCCATCCAGGCCGGTTTATCCCTCCCCGGCTTCCCGGACAGCATACCGGCAGGATTCAGTCATCCTTCAGGATTCTATGATGAGGCTTTTGACCTGACCTTGACCTCCCCGTCCCCTGCATATCAACTTGTGTACACCCTGGATGGGAGCAACCCTCAAACATCCGGGACAGCGATCACAGCTGCAGGACCGGTTACCATACCAGTTGATCCGGCTTCTGCATCGGGCAGGCCGGTTACCCCGGCCTTTATTGTCCGGGCTTCGCTGGTAGCCCCGGATTTTTCACCTTCCCATTCCCTGGTACGAAATTACATTTTCATTGAAGCCCTCAGAAACCAGACCTATCCCGGTGGTGAATGGCCCTCATCCGGCGTCAACGGCCAGTATATCGACCTTGATATGGATGGCGATGTGCTGAATGACAGTCGCTATACCACGCTGTTGGACGATGCCATCCTGCAAATTCCGACAGTTTCAATTGCCACCGACCTGGAAAACCTCTTTGATCCGCAGCGGGGAATTTATGTAAATGCCCGTGAACATGGGGCTGATTGGGAACGGGAATGTGCCATTGAATACCTTCTGCCGGATGGCAGCGAAGGTTTCCAGGTAAATGCAGGCCTGAGAATCAGGGGAGGAAACAGCCGTAACAGCTCAAACCCCAAGCATGCTTTCAGGCTCTTTTTCAGGGAGGAGTATGGCGCAGCAAAACTTGAATATGCCCTGTTTGGCAGTGATGGGGCATCATCCTATGATAAAATCGACCTGCGCACAGCACAGAACTACTCCTGGAGCATGGACGGCAGCGATCATAATACTTTTGTAAGGGATATTTTTTCCCGCGATGCCCAGCTCGACATGGAACAGCCCGGAACACGCGGAGATTATGTGCACCTGTTCCTGAATGGCATGTACTGGGGCTTATTCCAAACCGAGGAACGTCCGGAGGCACGCTATGCCGAATCATACTTCGGGGATGATGAAGAAGATTATGATGTCATAAAAGTCGCTGTTGACAGCTGGCCCTATTTTAATGAGGCCACCGATGGGAATATGGAAGCATGGAGCGAATTATGGGAGTTATGTGATGATGGATTCAGCTCGAACGGTGCCTTTTATGCCCTGGAAGGCAAGGATGAGGACGGAAATCATGTTACCGGCTCAAAAGTGCTGGTAGATATCGATAACCTGATCGATTACATGCTGGTCATCTTTTATACCGGCAACGTTGATGCACCGGTTTCAGCGTGGCACAGTAACGATATGCCCAATAACTTTTATGCTATCTACAACCGGAAAGACCCGGGCAAAGGATTCATCTTCCTGGCACATGACTCGGAGCACAGCATGTTTGTTGACCCCATTTATGTACACAGTGGCCTCTATGAAAACCGGGTAACCATCGATGATCCTCCTATGTATGCATCGGATATTTACGATTTCCAGCCACAATGGCTGCATGAGGAACTATGTGGCAATCAGGAATACCGGCAGCGCTTTGCTGACAGGGCATTCAAACACCTGGCTTCCGGCGGGGAACTGGCAGGCGACGCCTGTGCGGAACGCTTTTCAGAGCGGGCAGCAGAGATCGATATGGCCATTATTGCAGAGTCGGCAAGGTGGGGCGATGCCCAGATTTCCACTCCCAGGAACAAGGTGGATGACTGGGATCCGGAAATTGAATCTGTTTTGGAGGACTTCATTCCTTACCGCACAGCCATCGTTATCGATCAACTTAAAGACGCAGGACTTTATACCGACCTCATACCCCCGGTTATCAGGTATTCCGGTACAAGCATCCTGGATGACCTGGTTAGTGTTAACGGGTCTTTCTCCGTCACCCTTGAAAATCAGAACGACGGGGGAAGCATCTGCTATACCCTGGACGGTCAGGATCCCAGGATCAGTGGAGGTTCTCTCCTCACCACAGCCATGAGCTCGGAAACAGACCTAAACCTGAGCCTCTCAGGATCGGCAGTAATAACGGCACGAATTAAAGAAGGCAGCAACTGGAGTGCCCTCCGAAGGGTCTCTTTCTCCCTGGTGAACGAGGATTACAGTCAGCTGCGCATTACCGAACTTCATTACCACCCTGCTGATGTAGTGGAGGGCACAGATACGACTGGTGGTAAATCCTTTGAATTCCTTGAACTGAAAAATACAGGCGATCATGCCATCGATATTTCAGGGATCCGCATCGATTCCGCCATTACTTTCAGGGTACCGGAAGGTACGCTGCTCCCACCGGATCAGTTTTATGTAGTCGGCGCCAAACCTGAAAACTTTTATGAGTACTATGGAAGAACCCCCAGCGGGAACTTCTCAGGGAATTTTAGCAACTCGGGCGAGTATGTCCTGCTTTCTGATCCTGACGGCGGGGAAATTATCTCCTTCACATACCATGATGACCATCCTTGGCCTGCAGAAGCCGACGGCGACGGTTACAGCATGGTTCCCACAGAAATTTTACCCCAGGGGGATCCAAATGAACCCGCATACTGGAGAGCTTCCTATCGTGTAGGGGGATCACCCTTTGCCGATGACCTCCTGACATCGCTTGAGGAACCCTTCGCTGCTGCAGAGATCAGCGTAAGCTTCTACCCGAACCCAACCACTGACAGGATATTCCTGGAAGTCAAGGGTGCTGCCGCCGGGGAAACGGTCCGTGTCCGCCTGATAGATACCAAGGGGACCCTGCTTGCAGATGAGAACATACATACAGGCGGAAGCTTCTCACTGGCCGGGAAGGGAATTGCCCCGGGAATTTATGTCGTGCGGACAGATTTCCTGGGATATACCAGCTATGAAAAAGTGATCTATACCTACTAACAGATTTCAAATACCTATCTATTAAATTCACTCGTTATGACTAAGGAACATTTTATCGATACACGTAAGCTGAGAAGGTACAAGGATCTTCTTATCATCGATCATGAAGACAAAATGGAATACATCCCGATCTCACAGATCGTCTATTGCGAAAGGTCAAAACTCACAACACGGATCCATATGGTGCAGCCTGTCTACCTGGTTGCCAATGCCGACCTGCAGGAGATTGTTGAGCTCATTGATGACCGTTCCTTTGCCAGGCTGAATAATATGCACTACATTAACAAAAAATATATTGCAAATTACCAGGAGGATAAACATCTGATAACCACCATCCTGAACCAGAAAATCCCATATACACCTGCAATCAAGTCTGAACCCCTTAAAACCCGCTAGAAACAATGTTCACTCCTGGTACCTATACAAAGCGACGTACTTTACTGAAGGAAAAGCTAAACGGAGGAATACTCCTGTTTATCGGGAATGAACTAAGTGCCATGAATTACCGGGACAATATCTATCCCTTTCGACAGGACAGTACCTTCCTGTACTATTTTGGTCTCAACAGACCTTCGCTCTCTGCCCTGATAGACATCGAAGGAGATGCGGAGATCATTTTCGGGGACGATGCCACACTTGACAGCATTATCTGGACAGGGAAGCTGCCGCTGTTACGGGAGGAAGCTGCCGGAGCCGGGATCAAAGATACACGTCCCCTCTCCGACCTCGGAAAGTATCTCAGGAAAGCGATCGATAAAGCCCGCCCAATCCATTTCCTCCCGCCTTACCGCGAGGAGCACACCCGGGCTGTCAGCCGGCTGACAGGCCTGGCCTGCGAAAAAGTTCCTGAAGCCTGTTCGGTAGAGTTTATCCGGGCCATTGTTTCTCAACGGGAAGTGAAATCGGAGGAGGAGATCGCTGAGATCGCCCAGGCTGTGGATGTTTCCGTTGACATGCATTCACGTGCCATCCTGTTTGCCAAAGCAGGAATGAAGGAAGCACAGCTTGCTGCTGAAGTGCACAAGACAGCCCTTGCTGCCGGATGTGAACTGGCCTTCCCGATCATTGCCACCGTCAACGGCCAGATCCTTCACAATTACTACTATGGAAATACCCTCCGCAAAGGGGACATCTTTTTGCTGGATGCCGGGGCCCAGGCGCCCTCAGGGTATGCCGGCGACCTGTCATCAAGCTTCCCGGTTTCGGGAAAGTTTACGGAGCGCCAGAAGGAAATATACCTGGTCAGCCAGGAAGCACACCGCGCAGCTGTCCAGGCGCTGAAACCTGGCACCAGATTCCGCGAAGTACACCTGGCAGCCTGTCGGGCAATTATTGAAGGACTTAAACAGCTGGGGATTATGAAGGGGGATACCGAAGAAGCCCTTGCCGCGGGTGCCCACGCCCTGTTCTTTCCCTGTGGTGTGGGTCACATGATGGGGCTCGATGTGCACGACATGGAAAACCTGGGTGAAGACTTCGTGGGCTATGGCAGCGAAACAAGAAGCAGTCAGTTTGGCCTTCGCTCCCTGCGGCTGGCAAAAGAACTGAAGCCCGGATTTGTACACACCATCGAGCCCGGCATCTATTTCATTCCCGACCTGATCGACAGCTGGCAATCGCAGAACCTCCACACCGAATTTCTGAACTACGACCGGATAAATACCTACCGGGATTTTGGAGGGATCAGGAATGAGGAGAATTTTGTCATCACTGCTGACGGACACCGGAAACTGGGAAAGGACTTTCCGAAGGGTATTGAGGATATTGAGGGGATGAGGTTGTGATACAGTGTGAGAGTGAGTTTTCCGTATACTGAAAATCCTGGTATTGTGCAAGCCTTGAGATAAAGATTCAGGCAGCAGGGTAACAGTAGTACCACCAAAAAAACAAACAGGCACGCTATATATTGCGTACCTGTCCGATCAATCAAAAACCAATTAAAACTTATTCTTTCTCTTAATTCGAAAAGAGTAATTTACGGGAAAAACTTGCCCCCCCGGAATCAAGGGTAACAATATAACAATTTCCTTTGTCAGCCAGATCAGTTCTTCTAAGCACCATCTCACTATCAAAATGATGTTCATAGACCAGCTTTCCGTTCAGGGCAAAAACCTTCAGGTTGGCTTCCCCTTTATTATGGAGCCGTATCGAGACTTTTTCTTCTGCCGGAACCGGAAAAAGTTCAAATCCCTCGCCGCGATCATCCTGCTGTGCCTGTATTGCGTCTGCCTCTTCACCGTAGATCATCCACTCCAGAATGCCCTGGGCCCGGGTATCGCCTTTGAAGTAAAGCCTCATCTGATTGGTAGTCACCGTTTCAAAATCAGTAGTATTGTACTTGTCCCATTCTATCTCGCCACGACTCAAATATTTCATACTTCCAGGGACCTCAACGAAGTCGTCCGTTCCGGCATCATAATAGGCCAGGTAGTAACTATCGGGTAGTGTAATCCCTTGATTATCATCCCACCAGTAAACATCGGAAGCCGTAATGTTATAGACTTTATGCAGGTTGAACTGCACCCAGTTCCATTGACCGACGGTCTCACCGCTTGCTGCCCAGTTGCCGAAGGCTGCAGGCCCCTTATCGGCAGAACTCTGTGGGTCGTACAGATCGTAAATCCCCGTAAGGTCTTCCCAGGTTGAGACATAGTTTGTCGTAGCAAAATCACCGGCATCCTCATCGATGATAATGAGGGAATCGGGAAGCACCCGCAGGGGTTTGACAGAAAGCCATACCTGCATGGGTCCGGTTCCGCGGTTTGCCCACAGGTGATAGGGTATGAAACTGACCTCTTGTTCCACGTCATCATTCACTACCGTTGAAGTAAGCACATTGGTGCCAAAGAACAGGTCGGGATGAAAGCCCGACTCAACAAGCATCGCACTGTCATACCGCTGATACAGCACATCGATATCGGGGTTGTCCACGAATTCGGAACAGAATACGAGCGGTCCCTGCTGCAGCGCTATACGCCCGCGGTCGGCAAGGATCGCTTCGTTAGCAACGATCTTACGCACCTCAAAGGGCAGTTCATAGCTGATGCTGTCGCCGTCTGACCATTCCCTGGTCAGCACCAGGTAACCATCATGCTCAGGGGCATCAAAGCTTACCCCATTTACCTGCAGGGTATAAGTCTGTTCCAGTGAATCACTGAAAGTATACAGATCGCCCGGCAGCACCTCCTCATTGGCCCAGCCCGGTTTACGGACAAGCATGGTGAAAGTCTTCGGGCTCTCTAAGGCAACTGAGATAGCGATATCCCCACTCCAGGGATAATTGGTATGCTGTTGAACATGTACGGTGTCATCCCCAACTTTTATCCTTCCTTCATTGGTCATAAACAGGTTCACATACAGGCTATCCTCCCGGGTGGCATAAATATATCCCGGTACTGAAGGTATGATCCTGGTAACGTTGGAAGGGCAGCAGGAACATTCAAACCATGCTGAGCGCTCAGCACCTGAAGTTTCGAGCCGGTTAGGGTAAAAGAAGCGGTCGCCCGAATAAGATATCCCGGAAAGCATGGCATTGTACAGCGACCTTTCCAGTAAATCGATGTATTTAGCCTGCCCGTGTAACAGGAACAGCCTGTAGTTCAGGTAAATATTACCGATTGAGGCACAGGTTTCGCAATAAGCACTTGAATTAGGAAGGTTATAGGGTTCATCAAAACCTTCATTCCCTCCTGATGCACCGATGCCTCCTGTTACATAGATCTTCTTTGAAACTATATCTTCCCATATTTGGTCAATGGCATTGATGTAGGAGGTTTCCCCCATGATGGCAGCAATATCTGCCATCCCGGCATACATGTACACTGCACGCACTGAGTGCCCTACAGCTTCGGTTTGTTCAGTTACAGGAAGGTGTGCCTGACAGTACTCGGGTCCGCCACCCCGTACGTCCAGGAAGAATTTCGCCAGGTTTAGGTAACGGGTCTCCCCGGTAACGCGGTACAATTCAACCAGTCCTTTTTCGATCTCCTGGTGGCCAGGGTAGTTCTCGATTTTTCCCCATCCAAAGGCATTATCCACGCAGTCTGCAGCCTTGATGGCCACATCGAGGAAATTTGTTTTCCCGGTAGCTACATAGTGTGCCGATGCAGCCTCCAGCAAATGGCCGATGTTATAGAGCTCATGACTTAGATCATGAACCAGCACCCAACGGTCATCGCCAATCCAGGGGTGTGCATTGTCCCCGTCGATGGTACGGATGGTATAGATGTAGCCATCGTCTTCCTGGGCAAGTGCGATAATGCTTATCAGGGAGTCAAGCTGCTTATCCAGTTCAGGATCATCATAATACTGCAGGGCATAGCTGGCTCCCTGAATCACCTTGTATACCTCACTGTCATCGAAAGGGAGTGAGGTTTGAAAATGGCCTTCTTCCAGACCTGCGGCAATTTTAAAATTCATAATCCGCGAGTCGCACATGTTCAGGGCATGGGGTATTGTCACCTCATGGTTCAGGGCGATCCTGGGATTCCAGAACTGATCCGTAACCTCTACCTGCGTAAAAGGTATCGGAGTGATGGGATAGTCACTTCCTGTCAGTCCCGCAGGAGGTTCAACAGCCCTTTTCTGTCCGAAGCTCATCCCACAGGCAAGGACCAGGAGAGATACTATTGCGATCTTGTTTTTCATGCCATTTATCTTTTATCTACTTATGTAACCAGTTAGTTTTGGTGAAGGACTTAAGGAATAACGATCAGCTTTTTGGTGTAGCGCCCCATTATCGTTTCCAACTCGGCGTAGTATACTCCTTCGCCTCCCAGCTGAGCAGTCGGGACCTCCAGGCTACCCGTAAAACTGGTCCTGAAAATGGCCCTTCCGGTGCTTTCGTAGATTACAACCGAAACGGGTTCTGATGCATCTGACACAAAGTTAACTACTTCCTCGGAAGGATTCGGGAATATCCGGACTGCATGATCGGTATTCAGCCCCGGCAAACCGGCAATAGCTGTTGTGATCTCAATGGTATCGCTGCTTGCAGAGAAATTACCCTGATAATCCATAGCCCTGACATAAACCTCGTAGGTAGTTTCCGGTTCAAGCTCCCCAACGATTGCGGATGTTTCTTCCGATGACAGTACCGTATTTCCATCGATGACAACAATGTATTTTGACAGCCCATTCACGGACTCCGCAGCATCCCAGCTCAGGGAAACTGTGCTTTGTGTAATATTCAGGGCATCCAGGTTCATGGGGGCAGTCGGGATTTCTCCGATTGGATAAGCATAAATCTCCCAGTCAGGATTCACATCCTCGTTCAGTCTGTGGGTGACTTCCCCGTCACAGCCTGCAGTCCTGACCGTACCCATCTGCAGGTACATTCCCTCTGAGCAGTTCGTCCATTCTTCTGCATCGCCACCGACGATCACCGTTCCGGAAAGACTCACATCTGAGAGGTAAGCCAGATCCTTTGCAATTGCAGATTGCCTTAACCTGGAATTATACAGCAGGGCACTTCCAGTTGCAACGGCATTGTCTGATAGTGAGGAGCCATATACCCTTGCAGCTTCTTCCACGACAGCATTTTCAGTGATAATCGATGTGCCACCAACAATGGCAGTTCCCCTGACAACCGCTGATCCGTCCACTGTGGCACTGCCTTTAATGATCGCAAAACCTTCGATGCGGGCATCCTCAGATACTACGGCATTTTCCAGCACCTGAGCGTTAGGTCCTACCCAGACAGTTTCTGCAACGGTGGCAGTTGAAGCAACAAAGCCTCCCCCATTTGGGTGGGCATCACCGGCTATGCCTTCGTGTTCGCTGTTATAACCGGCTTTATGTCCGGCAGGCACTGCTCCCTGAATCGAAAAGCTGTATGGATAGCGGTATTCCTTCGGGAATCCTGTCGTCCACCCATAGTTATGATGCTTCTGCGGAGCGCCAGTCACAACCAGGAATACTTTACTATCGGCGGCGGATATGGTGAAAGTTGCATCTGTCTGCAAATCGGAATACACATCGCTGTACCGTGGGTTCCCCTCCTCGTCAACAGCGACAAAACCGTACCGGTTTCCGGCACCTCCTGCCGGTTCGTTGGCATAGCCCGTAAACTGAATGCTGATCTCAGAAGCCGCCTCATCGGGATAGAGCGGAATGATGTTGTATCCATAATCGCCCGGGGCGAGGTGTCGGGGAACTACAAAAGACCCTGAACCATCAGCCAGTGAATCGGGTATTGTATATTCCCGGCCAATATAGCTCTCACTGATGGAAGAAACCGCACTGCGGATGAGGGGGCCGTTAACATAATCCCAGGTGACATTCTTCATGGCATAGCGCCCGAAATCATCGTTCAGGTCTGACTGGGTGTAACGAAGTACTGAGTCACGCAGACTGGTGAGCGGATGGCTGTATACCGGGCTGGCTTTTCTCCAGATCTCGTTCACCGCCTGCAGTCCGTAAGTATCTCTGACATAGTCAATGAAATATGCATTCTGATAGTAGTGACGTGTTGTACTGAAATGCAACATGGAGGTATTGATAAAACGCTCGGGTTGCACGCCGGAATATGTTCCTGAATACTGGGCCATCATGTAGTTGGCATGCGATTCCCAGAAGAAACCGGCATAACTGGCATTCAGTCCGTATCCGGGATACTGGCTCATGATCATGGCCTGGCACATGTGTGTGAATTCGTGGGCAAGAACTGCAGGGCCGCCTGTAGCTGAAGGATGTATCCACATGCCTCCGGCCTTGCCGTCACCAATCCAGCCACCAAAGGCATAGCCCGTGAAAACGCTGGTATTTTCCCATGTTTCATTCATCACCACTTCATGCTTGTATCGCCCCATATTACCCTCATCCGGGTTTTCGATAAACCCGATTGTATCCGTCATATACGACAAGAGGGCTTCCATGATCTCCAGGATGTTATTCGGGTTGAAACGCAGGTCTCCGTTTGCTGCATCCGTTGGATCGCCAACAATGCGGCCTCCCCAGTAAACAATGAAATTCCGGGACTGGGCGGTACGTTCCCAACTGAAATCGCTTTGCTGGTTAACAGTAGCCTGGAGAACTATTTCCTTCTCTGAGCCATCATTTGAATAACTCACCGGATTCGAAACCGGTGTTTCATCAGCAAGTTTTACCTGGATCAGCACGCCGTCTTCCGAATCAACAAAATCAGGGATCGTGATGCTTAGCAAGGCTTGTCCGTCTGCACCGGTCAACGGAAAATCCTGATCGGCGAGACTGGCAGAAACGGCCGTTCCCCCAAGGGTATATGCCTCATTGGTTGTAGCATCAGCATTTGTTACCGTAATATCATAGGCTGCAGCATAACCTTCAACAGGATTATCGTACTGGTCCCTGGCTGTAAGTTGTATTTGCGTGGTGGTATGCAGGTAAAGGTTCAATAAGGTGCTGACTTCGGAGCGTTCAGCATTCACTTCGCCAGTCAGCAGGATCTGCTGAACACCTGCATCTTCGTAACCAGCTGCATGGACCAGAATATTTTTGGTTCCTGCACCGGTAAGTGCAGGATTTTCTGCTGAAGGAAATAAGGTAATGATACCGGCACTCACGGAGAAGTCGATTCCTCCATTCAGCTCATTTCCATTGACGGAAACGCCGGAAATGGCTGCGCGCCAGTCGATATCATCGGTAAACGATATTTCAATATCATTATCGACAGTGTTGTCTGAAACATCTCCCGTTAAATCAGGTGGTACAAGACCGGGTTCCTGAAAGGCATAGTATTCCCCGACCTGTGTATACCCATTGTTAAAATACGCATACAGGGCAATGCCATCTTTGGGGTCGATAACAGGGGGCAGGGTCACATCAAAGCTTACCACACCCAGGGCGTCGGTGCCGGAAAGCTCAATGATCCCTGGTGAGCTGGTATAATCTGTCCCATTGACCGTGTAGCTCTCGGTGTTGTCCGGTACGGTACTCATAAGTTCAATGCCGAGTTTAAACGTATAATCCTGCACGGGACTTCCACTATTATCAATAGCTGTGAGGGTAAACGTGCTGGTGCCCCCTTTAGTCAATGGCATATCAACAGAGCAGGTTGATCCAACAGGGATATTCTCACCTTCCTGTCCCCAAACCCTCCATTCGAGGATGCCGGTGGCAATGGTGCTGGTAGCATATACCCGGATCCGGGTGGTTACGAGGGTATCGAAGGTGGTAATATTGTACTGATCCGTTGCAATGCCGTTTCCTGAAACACCGGGGAGGGTATCCCAGCTTTCATCCAGAAGGTTCCAATAGAGCTGATAGGTATTATAGGGAATCTGGATCCCGCCGTTGTCAGTCCACCAGTAAACATCAGACCGGCTGATCTCCATGATATCATTCCAGCGGTACTCTACCCAGTCCCAGTCGCCATTGCTCCCGCTTTCCCAGTTCCCATAGGCACCGCCTGTTTTATCGGTCGAACCCGAAGGGTCGTACCCGTCATTGATGGCGTACAGATCCTCCCAATCCGAAACATACGATGTCAGGATCTCATCTGCTTCCAGGGCAATGTTCCGCTGGGCATAACTTATCAGCATGCAGGAGATTGTCAAAATGCCTGTAAGCAACAGGCGTCTAATCCGCTTGGTAGTCTTCATATCGGAAATCTTCAAGATGAATAAAAAATGAAATGCACTAAGCAAATTCGCTCAAAAATAAAAAGAGTAAAAAGAAAGTGAGAACTGAAGTAGTGCGTCTTCATCCTCACTTTCTATACTATGAACAGGTCAACAATTGGTAAAAGTTCAGGAAAACCAGTATTATTAGAAAATGACAACTTTATCAGAATAAATCTGACCATCAGCAGTCTGAACTGCGATAACATAAGTTCCGTCAGTTAAGCCAGCGACGCTGATTCCGTTTGCATCAATGTCAGAAACAGATTTAACAA
Organism: Bacteroidales bacterium; assembly: GCA_016931575.1. GTDB lineage: Bacteria > Bacteroidota > Bacteroidia > Bacteroidales > UBA10428 > UBA10428. The sequence goes on from JAFGEO010000012.1 coordinate 24,555, forward strand.
GCTGTCCGGCCATATTTACGACCTGGATCTGCTTAAGGCCTGAAATGTTGTCAGAGCCGAATTTGATCATCTGATCGAGGGCGCTGTAGTAGAGCTTGATTTCCTCACCATTCATGGCAGGAATAGCCAGCGTTGAACCGGTGATCGATACGTTGTCGAATACAACCGTTCCTTCCTGATCGGTGTAGGAAGCGTTGTATAAACCAACCTGCAGTGGAAATGCATCCATATCTTCACGATCTTCACTCCAGTACTCCCACCAGGTTTCTCCATCTTCGCTGATAGAACCTGTAACGGTTGAACCAGATTTGCTCAGGCGCATCCAGGGATGTGAAGCGACAGAAACTTCATTCTCGTCAGCATCCACAGAGATCCAGTTTTCTTCCGGATCCATCGGAATGTTTCTGAAACCATAGACTGCTCCCCAATTCGGACGGTCAAAAGCCTGCAGGGCAACAAAGCTGACTGTTTCAGCATCGTCAACACGAACAATAGGTCCAACCATAAGGTAGTCCACGGTATCACCATTTCCGAATGAAGGGAAAGTACCATCAAAGATCTCAACGGTAATTGAGAAATCAGATCCGGCAGGAACGTTTTTGTAGATCATACAACCGTTGTCGTTATTACCAGCAAAATACGAGTAAACCGTTGTGAAGGTCAGCGCACCTGAATTGGTTGTAGTGTTCAGGTCCAAAATTTCTGCAACTTCAGCAACCTCAAGGATACCGCCATTTTCCTTGACGCCATCCCAGATTGTTCCGTCAACTCCGTCAAGGTAGTCGTGAGAAGCGCTGAAATCGTCCGTTATCTGTCCAAATACTGAGAGGCTACCCGCAGCGAACAAAATCATTAAAAAAGTAAAAGTTTTTTTCATAGCTAAGTACATTTAAAAGTTAGAAATAGTCTTTAATCCCGATTAGATCTTATTATGAGTCCGGCAGTAATTCCTGACCCGGCACATCACTTCTATGGTCTGGACATTCTGCATACTACAATATTAACCGGAATAGCCTCAAAAATCGTGTTGATACAATTCTTTAAGTATGAAATGGCTGTCAGTAATTGGAGTTTTAATTCAAAAAGTTGGAGTTTTTATTCAGGGATACTATCGTATAATGATTTATCTAATTGATTTTCTTTTATTTATCATCACAATCCTTATCTACCTGTGGAGACAGGACAAAGTGATTGAATCGTGGGTGTTAAATACATGGTAAGAGGTTATTATAAATACAAGATACCACCGACCTGGAGAGGGTCACCGACTTTTCATGGCAGTCAGGCATATCATGTGCCGCAACTACTGTCATGCAAAAGCGCGAAATGATAAGAGACGAAGACCTTCATTGTAGCTGTCTGCTGCTGGCAGGTCGCTGTTTCCCATGCCCTTTCAGGGTATTTAATAAAAAAAGGGGCCGTCTCCTGTGAGACAGCCCCTGATTACCTATTTAACCTAATATGAAGTATCTGTGATATCCTAGTAACCCGGGTTTTGTACCAGGTTTGAGTTTGTCTGCAATGCGGTTTCAGGAATCGGGAAAATGGTTCTGAAATCACCATTTGGCACGTGGGAGAGCCACTTTTTAGTAGTGAATACACCAAATCGGATCAGATCCTGACGACGGCGGGCTTCTGCAGCGAACTCCCATCCCAGTTCATCCAGGAAACGTCCATACTGAATGTCGGCTCCACCTTCCGGACTGGCTTCCAGAACACCTTCGGTAACGTTGCCATACTCATAGCTACTTCCAGCTTGTAGTTCAGCTCCGGTAACCTCTGCATCAGCAGGATCATCGAAAGCACGCAGACGGACCTCGGTAACGAGTGTTGCAGCACCATCGGCATCACCTGTGCGAAGCAGCGCTTCAGCCTTCATCATCAGTATGTCGGCATAGCGGAACCATACCCAGTCGTTTTCGAGGCGACCGAATTTTGTACCCACGGCAATTTCATATTTACCGATCCGGTAACCTTCTTCTTCATAGGTATCCTCGATTCCTTGCAGGATGTTGGTGTAGTTCAGCTGTTCGCTGGTTCTGGCATCGTCCATGGAAAGATATACGGTATCCCCGTTCAAAGCAAACTGGGGCCCCATGATCCAGGTTGCTGCCAGCCTGTCATCATTCGGATGATACGTATTGATAAACTGAGGAATGGCACAGTTTCCACCCCAGGGCTGTACTTCCAGGTCGTAGGTAGCCTGGCTGCCGGGGTGAAGCGTCTTATTCAACAGGTGGAACCATCCATAATCTTCAAATGGGTCAGATTTGGATGCAAAAGGAACGGCAAAGATGATTTCAACGGATGATTCATTATTCGTCTTGAAGGTATTCCTGACATCAGGTTCGAGACTATACAGGTTGCTTGTAATCACTGCATCACATTCCTCAATGCACTTAGCCCACTGGGCTGTACCGGTGTATACCTCAGCATTCTGATAGACTTTTGCCAACAGCGTGTGAGCAGCCCACTGGTTGAAACGACCGTAGGTTTCTACGTTGTTTTCTGCCGGCAGGTTCTCCATGTTATCGTTAATTTCCTGTATTACGAAGTTGTATACTTCCTGGCGGGTGCTCTGTTCAGGCAGAAAATCTTCAGGAACATCATACTGCGTTGTTACCGGTACGTTACCAAAGTTATCCAGAAGGATGTAGTAGTAAAATGCCCGAACGACTTTTAGCTCAGCCAAAGTTTTTACCGCATCATCCGGATCCATTGGAAGGTTTCCTGATTCAATCTGGTACAAGGCACGGTTACAATGGTTAATCCCTGTGTAGCAGCGATTCCAGAGCGCTGATGAATGACTTTGTTCGCTATTCCAGATGTGCTCATGCATGGCACGGTAAACACCGCCGTCAACCCATCCATTGGGCCTTTCAGGGGTAACAATAATGTCCGAACATTCCTCCTGGGTGTCAAACATACCATGCCAGTAAAACAGAACCTCTCTCAGGTTAGTATAGGCGGGTCCGGTAATGGCAACAGCATCCTCCGGGGTAGGAATAAATTCCTCTGAAAGCAGATCGTGGTATACTACTTCCGATGTGTCGGTACAAGCATTAAGCAGGAAGAGTGTACCGATCAGTGCAATGTTAAATATTCGTATGATAGTCTTTTTCATGATCGTTATTTTTTATCGCTTAAAACTTGACATTTAAACCCACCGTAAACGTTCGTGTGGTTGGATACTTATCGCGGTTATCATTTCCGGGAGCCAGGATAGATCCATCTTCCAGAGAAACTTCCGGATCCATACCGGTATAGTTGGTAAAGGTGTACAGGTTCTGGGTAGAAACATATACCCTAAGCGATTTCATGTTTTCAGTATTCTTTGGCGTAAACGTGTAGCCAAGGGTCACATTGTCAATTTTAACGTAATCACCGTCTTCAATATAGTAACTTACGTATGACTGCGGACTGCTCAGCGTATCCTTACCGTATACCAGGTGGTGAGCCGTTTCAAGCATATTATAAGAGATGGTAGGATTTTCGTAGAACATACGCTGGAAGTTCAGGATCTGGAACCCGAAAGCGCCACGGATACCCACTGACAGATCAAAGTCCATGAACCTGACGGTATTGTTCCATCCGGCATAGAATTTCGGAATTCCGTTACCGAGTACCATCTTATCCTCAGGAGCTGCTGAAGTATAGCGGACAGTATCCCCTTCGGGAGTCAACACAAGGAAGCGTCCCCGGTCATCGATATCCACCGACTGATAGCCCCAGAAATTACCGATCTGCTCGCCCACATAGACACGGTGTGTCCCTTGCTGAATGGGGTCTCCGGTATAACCGGCATCTAGGTAATCGTAATCAAGTTCGAATCCATAGCCCTGAAGCGCAACCAGCTTATTCTTGTTTGAAGAAAAGTTAATGGCTGAGGTCCAGGTAAGATTCTTTGTCTGTACCGGAACGAGTGTCAGTAATGCCTCGATGCCCTTGTTCTCCATTGAAGCAGCATTTGCCAGGATGCTTGAATATAGGTAAGGAGGTACAGACACCGGATAGTTGTATAGAAGATCTTCTGATCTACGTATATAGTAATCAACCGTACCGGAAACCCGTCCTCTCAGGAAGGCAAAATCCAGACCAATGTTGGTTTCTTTCTTCTTTTCCCATCGAAGATCGGGGTTAGGGTTACTTCCAGGAACAATGGTCGGAACCCACTCTCCGTTATAATATATATATGAGCTATAATTCAACAATGTCAATGACTGATACGGATTGCTCGGAATGATACCTGTTACCCCATAACCGGCACGCAGTTTCAGGTCGGTAACAAAATCGATGTTTTCCATGAAGGATTCCTGGCTGATCCTCCAACCCGCCTGAATGGACGGAAAATTACCCCATTGGTAGTTTTCTCCGAATTTGGAAGACCCCTCGCGGCGCATACTGGCAGTGAGGAGGTATTTTCCATCGTAACTATAATTGATCCTTCCGAAAAATCCTATCAGGAGTGACATATTTTTATTACTGCTCATGTCAGCCGCTCCATCTGGCAGAGCTGTTCCGCTTCCCAGATTATTATACAGATAAGCATCTGTCGGGAAATACTTGTTATAGGCCCAGAAAGTTTCCCAGGTATTGTACTCATAGCTGTATCCTCCAACGATGCTGATGCGGTGGGCACCAAAAGATTTTGAATAATCTCCGGTAAGTTCAAGCAGCTTGTTCTCGCTGGCGTCAGCAGATTTTTGAGCCTGACCACCCTGTCCATCACGTGTATTGGAAATATGGTTGAAGGTCTCAGCCCTTGCCCATACCTGGTTGTAGATCTGACGGGAGAGTAAAAGGTTGATCTTAAGTTCCCGGATTGGGGTCAGCGTTACATTTCCATATACCCTTGAGTGTAATCCTTTGGTTCCTCCGAAAGTTTCCTCCAGAAGGGCTACCGGGTTCTCATACTGGAACTTATCCACCTCGTACCAGCTTCCATCCTCGTTGGTGAGAGGCTCAGTGGGGTTATGGATCATTGCCTGTCGATAAGCCCAGTTGATATCGGCTACAGGACTGGTATTCCTGCTGGTATACGTTCCGATATTAACAGAAAGTATGTCTTTCCAGATCTCCTGGGTAACATCTACCCTTGTCTTGAAAGTTTCAAGGTAGGAGTTATTGAAAATACCATCTGCTTTGGTGTAGTTTACGCTGGCCACATAGGCTGTTTTTTTGCTGCCGCCCTGGATAGAAAGACTGTGCATCTGACTGAAAGGATTGTGGGTGATGGCATCCAACCAGTCTGTTGCATACCCCAGGTCGCTGAAGTTGTCAACGCCGGCCGCAGCCAGTCGCCGATAATCTTCCACACCATAGAAAGGTGCGGTTTCATACATGCGCTGTGTACTGACATAGGCATTGTATTCTGCAGACATCTCCATGTTCTTGGTGCCTTTTTTCGTGGTGATAATGATCACACCGTTGGTACCGCGTGTTCCATAAATTGCGGCTGCGGAACCATCCTTCAGGATGTCGATGGTTTCAATATCTTCCACAGCTACCATATCCAGACTACCGGGAATTCCGTCAACGATCACCATGGGTGAGTACCCGGATTGAAGGGAGGAAATACCCCTTAACATGATCTGAACACCGTCCAGCGGGTTACCGGAGGGGTTATGAACGGCCAGACCGGCGACTTTTCCCTGCAGCAGCTGACCGGCATCCTTCACCTGACCGGTGACAAATTCGTCAGAACTAACAGAGGTAATGGCACTGGTCACATCGCTTTTGCGCTGGGTACCGTATCCGATGACGACCACCTCATCCAATCCTACGAGGTCGGGAGCCATCGCGAGATCCAGTACAGACATCCCTGCGGTGACTTCCACCTCCTCGGAGAGGTAGCCGATAAAGCTGATTTGCAGGATATCCCCTGCTTCAGCCTGAAGAGCGAAAATTCCCTCGGAATCCGTAATGGTCCCGTTGGAAGTTCCTTTAACAAAAATCGTTACTCCGGCCATTGCATCGCCATTTTCATCGGTGACGGTTCCCCGAATTTCGGATTGCGAAAAGCCGGCTTGAGAGAGTGCAAGAGAAAAGATCAGTACAGCGACTATTTTCCTAATCACTTTCCTCTCATAATAAGAGCATTTTTTAATGATTGATTCCATAGATAAAAAGGTTTGTTTATAAGCAATAGTTAGGTTAGCTCAGTATTGGCCCCGATTTTGATCCATTAAGGCCCATACAATAATAGGTAATTGTACCTACTTAAGAGTGGCAGTTATATTCTTACAATATAAAATGGTCGTCAGTTATTGTATTATTTTGTCAGTTACTTAGAAAATCCATTCAGAAAATTACTGAAAAACACCTGGGACGGCAAGCTTCACCAGAGCGGATGATTTCGGGAAATCCCCTCTATACCACTGTTTTCCTGATATTTAGTCATTTACCTGCCACAAGTATAAGATACCCTAAAGGAGCAGATCCAACCAGTTGGTAAAGCAACTTTTTTGTCTTCAAAAACAAATATTCTGACAAATACTTTCTACTTTCATATTTCGGTCAGACTCGTCAAGCTGTTTTAAAAAACAGCCAGGCCTTATTATCGTAAAAGTTCCATCGACATTAACTATATATACCCATGGAAAGAATAAAGCAATTTCTTAAAAAAATGTCCGCATCAGGATACGATGCTTTCCTGGCTGTGAAACCGGAAAACGTCAGCTACCTCACCCATTTCACCGGCGATTCATCGCACCTGATGGTTTCGGAAACCGGCACCTTCCTGCTGACCGATGGGAGGTACTCCGAACAAGCCCGCATGGAGTGCCCGGCAGGGGTCGAAGTGCTGGAATGGCTGGATAACGAAAGGTATGGCGTGAAAACCTATGCCTATGTCCTGCAGAAGATGAATGCCGCAAAACTTGGCTTCGAATCGAACGTTCTGAGTTATGCCGACTACCTTAAACTCAGCGCCGGACTCACCGATGCCAGTCTGATCGCGACCACCGATGTCATCGATGAGCTCAGAATGATCAAAGATGATGACGAGATCGCTTTTCTGAGGAAGGCCTGCCAGATCTCCGATGCCGCCCTTCAGGCCCTTATCCCCTCAATTAAGCCAGGCGTTTCTGAACTGGAGCTCACTGCCACACTGGAATATCAGCTAAGGATGCAGGGTGCCGAGGATATTTCCTTTGCCACCATCGTCCTTTCGGGAAGCAAAACCTCCCTCCTGCATGGCCACCCGGGAACAAAAAAACTGGAAAACGGGGAATTCCTGCTCTTCGATTTCGGGGCCCTCTATAAAGGATACCATGCAGATATCAGCAGGACCCTGGTGGTGGGCAAAGCTTCCGACAGGCATAAACAAGTCTATGCCATGATCAGGGAAGCCCAGGAAAAAGCCGTCTTCTCCATCCGGGACGGTGTTGTGGGAAATACCCCCGATGCTGTGGTTCGTGAAACCCTGTCAGAGGAATACCTCCCTTACTATTATCCGGGTATGGGCCATGGTGTAGGCCTCGAGATCCACGAGCAACCCTTCATTAAAAAAGGTTGTGATACAGTTTTTAAAACAGGCATGGTGGTAACCGTTGAACCCGGAGTGTATATTCCCGGCTGGGGCGGACTTCGGATTGAGGATACGATCCTGGTTCGTGACGGGGAGCCGGAGCTGTTGACGAATTTTCCGAAGGAATTGATGGAGGTTTAGGGGTTGATGAGGCGAAAAAGGTAAAAGGCAGAGGGCAAAAAGGTGTCATTGCCTAAATAGTGTTGACCGTTCTCTTGTAGTAAGTATATTGGAATATCGAAAGCGCTTCATTATCAGTTCATATATTATCTGAGATTGCACCATCCATTAATCTCATATAGAAATTCCCATCTTTTATTAGTTACTTTGCGCAAATTTGATTCAAGTATCTCTATAAAATACCACTGTATGAAACCGGATTATTCTATTCTGCAATGCCCCATTACTAAGGAAGGTCTTCTCAAACTCAGTAGCGAAGAGGTTCATGCAACACTTAAAAAGTACGATACTTCATTTCTTCAATTTGATAATATTAAAGAAGGTTTCACCAATGAAAGCCGGACTTATTTCTATCCCATTTTCGAGGATATAATCCTTTTATTACCCGTATACGCCCTATATATTGGAAATGAAACCGATCAACGAGAAAAAATGGTATTTGACAAGAATAGGGTTTTTGAATACTACAATCAGATAAATTACGACACAAAAAACAGCCTGAAGATCTATGAAGATTCACCCAAATGGGTTGATTTCAGAGAGGTATCCGATGCATATATCCGAAATTCATTTACAAAGGCAAAAAAATACCTTGACAAAGGAAAATATCTACTTGATATTGCTTCGGGGCCCATCGGCTTAGAAGAGTATGTAGGTCTTTCAGATAATTATGAGGTCCGTATCTGTGCTGATATTTCGGTCAACGCCCTCATTCAGGCAAAGTATAATTATCAGCACAGAGAGGGAATGTATCTATGCTGTGATATCACAAATATCCCTATTAAAGAAAATGCCTGTGATGGTGTGTTGTGTCAGCATACCCTTTATCACATACCAAAAAATGAACAAAAGACAGCGGTTCACGAGATGTACAGGGTAACCAAAAGCCAGGGGAAAGTGGCAATCGTATATAGTCTCTTTTATAATAGCTGGTTGATGAACATTTCTCTGTTACCATTACAATTATACAGGATCGCCAGACATTTTGCAGGCAAAGCGTATGTTAGACTATTTAAAAGTAAGCCAAGATTATATTTTTTCCCACACAGCCTTTGGTGGTTCAGACGCAATTTCAAAGACTACAATATGGAGATCTTCTGCTGGAGAACTGTGAACAAATATTTTCTGAATGTTTACATCCATAAGTGGTTCTTTGGAAAGAAAATTCTGTCCTGGTTAATGAAAGTGGAAGATAAACATCCGAAAACACTGGCTAAATTTGGTGATTATCCCATCATTGTCATTACGAAGTAGATCCAGGTTTGCCTTTTAAAATATACGTCAGGATAGTCGTCAATGAGATTATTTATCCTGAAGTATCTGCTGATTTCCAAAATATTTCTATTTTGGAAACATGATTCAGTATAAAGAAATGACCTTTGGTAATCTGGATGCATTTATTCATTCAGACCTATTCAAATCATTTTCTTTTTTGCCCATCAATCCTTTTCGGTCGTTAACACATGCAAATAATCCCAGAAGCAAAGGAGTTGAATCAGCATTATTCCTGGCTATGGATGGTGAAATCCTAATTGGATAAATCGGAACGCATGTACTCTGCAAGGTACTCTCCGACACTAGTTATGATAACGCCAGCAGCCCCTGCAATCTGGCGTATGCAAAATTTCAATTCCTGGCTGAGTCGTAATATCTCTCTTATTTTTTCCACGTTTGTTCTTTTTACTGGCATTTGTTTTCTCTTGTTGGTTAATAACGCCAACAGAGATAATGGATATTCCGTGGAAAATGAAGGATGTAGGTAGGTTTCCGCTTTCGACAATAATCGGTGTCCGCGTTCAGCAGGAATGAGTGTCCGTTTTGGGCAAGAATATGCACTTATTTAAGGAACAAAAAGTGTAAACACTGAAAATATGCCTTTGACGGATGGGAAAATTTAAGCACCCTATACGATCCTTAAACCCAATTAATGCTTATATTTATTTTGCTGAAACGGGTTTATGCACAACTTGTCCCGCCCTCCAGACGGGAGACTCCCGTTGTGTAAAATGCCTAAACTATGGGACACACTAGGAGAGTAGAAAACTATAGTTCACGCACTGCTAATTATACTTGCATGTGCA
>JAFGEO010000013.1 GCA_016931575.1 Bacteroidales bacterium
CAGCACAAATAAGAATAGTATCGAAAAAACTGATTTCATAAGGGTATCCCGCGCTACATTACCTTCAGGTCTTAAACCGTTTTCGGATGATGATTAAACGAAATTATAGAGTATTAGTTGTAAAAAGGTAATACTTTTTAAATTTGATTCTTCAACTTTACAATTTAGACAAATTTAGCGCAGAATGGACACTGACGACCGCAAAAACAGTAGTGACAGGGAATATACCAATGGTGAGATCACCGTTTATTGGCGACCTTCGAAATGCATTCATGTTACCACCTGCTATCGTGAGCTTATCGAAGTTTTTAATCCCAGAAAACGTCCATGGATTAATATGGACGGGGCTTCCACCGAGGAGATAATCCGCGTTGTCGATCTTTGCCCTACGGATGCCCTGAGCTATACCCGGAATGGTGAAGCAGAACAAAGGGAAGCTAAGCCCTCCGGATCTGTCAGCACAGAAACCCCGCTTGTTGATTTTAAGGCTGTGGCTGATATCCGGGTAATGAAGGATGGGCCCCTGCTGGTGAAAGGTGATTTCACCATCACCGGCTCCGACGGAGAAAAAATGAAATCCATGAAGATCGCTTCTTTCTGTCGCTGCGGTCAGTCCCTGAAGATGCCTTTCTGTGACGGCACCCACCGGAAGATCCGGTTTAGTTCCAAATAGCCACATGACCAAGCTCATTGCCCGAATTACAGAATTGGATTAACTTTCGTGAAAACTATACCATGATTGAATTAAATATCAAGTCGGAAACCGCAAAGCTAAAAGCTGTATTACTTCATGAACCTGGACCGGAAGTCGAGAATATGACCCCGACAACTGCTGAGAGGGCGCTCTATAGCGATATCCTCAACTTGTCTGTGGCATCGAGGGAATACAGCCAGTTTAAGGAGGTACTGAAGCGGGTATCAAAAGTTTACGAGCTTAAAGATCTGCTGATTGATGTGCTGAAGAATGAAGATGCCCGGAATGAAATCATCCAGGTATTAACAGCTTTCTCAAGGTATGGTCTCCTGCCTGAACAGCTGAATGAGCTTTCGGCCGAGGAACTTGGCCGCCAGATTATTGAAGGGGTGCCCTATTCATCACTCTCGCTTTCCAGTTTTCTGCTGAAGGAAAAATACCTGATCAGTCCCCTCCACAATGCTTTCTATATGCGCGATCCTTCCTTCATTCTCGGGAAAGCGGTTTTTGTCAGCTCCATGGCAAAACAGATCCGGGTACCGGAAGCATTGGTCATGCGCAGTATCTTTAAACACCATTCGGAGTTTGACGCGGAGGTGATAAGCATCCGTGAGACTGCTGCAACCGAGTTACACCCTATTTCTATTGAAGGAGGGGATGTTATTGCGCTGAGCGATGATACTCTGATTTTGGGGATCGGTAACAGGACTTCGGTTCAGGCGGCTGATGCCCTGATCAAGCAAATTGCCAATAAGACCGAGATTAAAAGTATCTTTGTGCAGGAATTGCCTGATCAGCCGGAATCCTTTATACACCTGGATATGGTGTTTACGCTGCTGGATAATGATGAGTGTATGGTGTATAAACCCTTGATCCTTGATGAAAACCGCTACCATACCGTGCATATTCAGATACGCAACCAGGAAGTTTACAGGATCAGCTATGTTAACAACCTGCTGGAAGGTCTCAAAAAAGTTGGCTATAACCTGCATCCTTTGTATTGCGGTGGCAAAGAAAAGAAATACCAGGACCGCGAGCAGTGGCACAGCGGCGCAAACCTCTTTGCTTTTGGTCCGGGACAGCTGATAGCCTACGAAAGGAATATCTATACCCTTGAGGAGCTTTCGGACCATCAGTATGAAATTGTAAAGGCAGCAGATTTTGTGAAGGATTCCCAAAGGTATGCAAACACCAAAAAGCTGATCGTCACCATCGAAGGCTCAGAGCTTTCCAGGGGCGGGGGAGGTGCCCGGTGTATGACACTTCCCCTTGTGCGTGAATAAGGAAGGATATACCCTAATCGCCTATATGAACTGTATTTCTACCTCTTCGCCTTTTTGATTCAGGGTGAAATATTTATCAAGGCTTAAGGTGCTGTTTTGATTTTTGCATGAGGCTTCCAGTTTTCCTTTCAGTTTTTTCATTTCTTCCGGATCAACGTCCTGGTGAAAATGACAGAAGAAGTTATTTTCAGTGTTGTCATCATAGCGAAGGATGAAAGCGGTATAATCAGGGAAAACCAGGTCATCATAAGCGTAGCTGATCTCAAGCCCTGTAGCTTCATCTATGATCTTGCGCACTTTCTCTAAATCTCTGTATTTCATGCTTTCAAATTATAACAGTGAGAACCACATTCGAATTTCCTGAACCACATCAGCTTCTTCATAGGTCTGGCATTTTACCAGCTGCATGTTGATGGCATTTTCAAAATCTCCTTCGTCGAACTTTAGTGCATGCAGCAATTCTTCCCTCGACCGGCTTGAATTGCACCGGTCACGCAAGGTGTTGTCTTTACTTACCTGCCGGACAAATTTCAGTGCATTTCCTAATGACATAGTTTCAATTATTATGCGTTAAGCCTTGAACTGCTGGAGCTGCAGGACCCGCCTGAACAGCTAGAGCTGTGAGCCATTGCAGACAGCTGGGCTAGTTGCGGTTCAACCCTCGCTGCCTGCCCATTCTGATGCTCCGGATTCAACATCCTTGAGGAATACCTCCCTGGCGTTGTGAAATCCGCCAACAAGTTTTACATAACTTGCTTCCTGATTTTTTATTGGAATAATCACGTTCATATCGTACAGGATTGATGTGCTGCTGTTCAGAAAACAGATAGCATGCCACGGAATAAAACCCATTGTAAATCAAATATATGCAGAATACCTGTAAAGGCTGAAAACTACATATTTGTAGGCTTTAACGACAGGGGGTACAAAATTGTAGTTCCGGGAAGAATCCTGAACAGCTTGACCGGAACGGACTAGTTCATCACTGCTTTTACTTTCTCTGCAGCTTCCTGCAGGGTAATGGCAGAGTGTACTTTCAGTCCTGATTCATCGATCAGTTTCTTTCCTCCTTCGGCATTCGTTCCCTGCAAACGGACGATGACAGGGATAGGGATATCGCCAATGGCTTTATAGGCATCGACCACACCTTGCGCCACGCGGTCGCAGCGAACAATGCCACCGAAGATATTGATCAGGATTGCCTGAACGTTGGGGTCCTTCATGATAATTCTGAATCCGGCTTCAACGGTTTCGGCATTGGCAGTTCCCCCTACATCCAGAAAGTTGGCAGGATCGCCCCCCGAAAGTTTGATGATGTCCATGGTGGCCATTGCCAGACCGGCCCCATTAACCATACAACCAACGTTACCGTCGAGTTTAATGAAATTCAGGTGGTATTTTGAAGCCTCCACCTCAGAAGCATCTTCTTCATTGAGGTCCCGCATCTCTTCGATCTCAGGATGTCGGTAGAGGGCGTTGTCATCTATATTTACCTTACTGTCGGCAGCAAAAATCCTGTTATCCGAAGTTTTTACAACCGGATTGATCTCAAATAGGGATGCATCACTGGCCAGGTAAGCTTTATACAAGGCTGAGACGAATTTAGTCATCTCTTTGAAAGCTGTGCCGGATAGCTTCAGGTTAAAAGCGATCTTACGGGTCTGAAATGCCTGCAGGCCTATTCCCGGATCGATTTCCTCTTTGAATATCAGTTCAGGGGTCTTTTCAGCAACAGTTTCAATGTCCATTCCCCCTTCAGTGGAGTACATGATGATATTTTTTCCGCTTGCCCGGTTTAGCAGGATACTCATGTAGTATTCTTCCACCCTGGATTCTCCGGGATAATAAATCCCCTGCTCAACCAGTATTTTCTGTACCAGTTTCCCCTCGGGGCCGGTCTGGTGAGTAACCAGGGTCATTCCAAGGATATCGCCGGCATATTTTTTCACGTCCTCATAGGATTTGGCGATCTTCACTCCTCCGCCTTTACCGCGTCCTCCGGCATGGATCTGGGCTTTAACCGCCCAGGTATCGGTACCTGTCTGAGCAGTGATCTCTTTGGCAGCTTCTACGGCTTCTTCAACAGAAAAGGCCACTTTACCTACCGGTACCTGTACCTTGTATTTTGCTAAGATGGATTTTCCCTGATATTCGTGAATATTCATAATTTTCTCCTGCTTTTAATGGCCTACGAAAATATCCAAAATTTTCAGACTAGCCAAACAATTCATTCCGGCCGTCAGGAAGATTTAACGTTCAGCTTTACTCATGTTTATATCCGTATCATTGAAGATATAGATCCTAAGCCTTATTTTTGTGAGAATATTACAGCTAACAGGAATATGCGGAAATTATTAAATGAAGAATTAAACCGTCTGAGTGTCGATGAATTTAAACAAGTGGGTAAGATTCCCCTGGTGGTCATCCTGGATAATGTCCGCAGCATGCACAATATTGGTTCAGTTTTCCGAAGCTCGGATGCCTTTAGGGTGGAACGGATCTATTTATGTGGCATAACGGCCACGCCTCCACATAAGGATATTCATAAAACGGCCCTGGGGGCCACTGAATCGGTTGAATGGTTCTATAAGGGAAATACACTCGATGCGATGGATGAATTAAGGAGAGAAGGGTATACACTGATTTGTATTGAACAGGCTGAGGGGAGTATTGAACTCCAGGATTTTGATCCGGAAGAAGGAGGAAAATATGCCCTTATTTTTGGTCACGAAGTACGAGGGGTAGAGCAGGAAGTCGTAGATGCTGCTGATGTATGCGTTGAAATCCCTCAGTTTGGCACCAAACATTCCCTGAATATCTCAGTATGCGCCGGCATTGCGATCTGGCAGTTTTTCAAGAAGATGTATCCTGGTCAATAATATAATATCTCTACTACGATCTAGTATTTTCTTTCAACAAAAAAGGCTGCCCAAAAGGCAGCCTTTTTATATGGTAATTTTTAACTAATTACTGTATGATACCTACGAAAGCTTCGTTTCCTGCATATTTCAGGAATTCGCAGTCTTTCTTAGCGTAATCTTTCATTGCAGCGTCTTTTTCGATCGCCAGTCTGAGGTTAGAGATAACCACCTGGTCGTTAGCGCTACGTGCACCGGCAACAGCTTTCAGGTAGTAAACAGGGGCACAGTCAGTGTCTCCAAGTTCGCCAAGCGTAGAAAGGCATTTGTTTGCATCGCCGTTCAACAGCTGAGCAAGACCAGCGTTGAAAGAAGGCTTGTTACCGAAGTAATTAACAGCGGCTGTGTAGTCACCCTGCTTGATCTTAATGATACCGAGGTTGTAGCTAACAGCATCACCAGCGCTCATAGCAGAAGTAAATAATTGTTCTGCAGTGGCAAGGTCACCATCAGCAAGAGCAACAGCACCTAAGTTGTTTTTAACAATGTCAGTGTCTTTGATTGCTTTAGCTTTTTCGAAAGCAGCTTTTGCACCGGCAACGTCACCTTCAGCAAGACTAACAAAACCTACGTTGTTGATCGCGCGGATTTCCTCAGGAAATTTATTAGCAGTGAAGTTGTAAATTCTCAGCTTTTCAGCATTGTCGTCCGTTAAAGCAGCTGCATAAAGGAGTTCCTCAACAGTCAGTTTTTCAGGAGCATCTTTAGAGAAAGCAGCGATTTCTTCGTCGGTGTACCCAATGTTATCAACATTGATCATCATCTGTGAGCGACGGAGCAGCGGAAGAACTTCAGTTTTGATTTCTTCATAAGCTTCAGAAATGTTCTTGATCTCTTTTTCCCTTACAGCAGGGTCTGAGTACATAGAAAGAACACGTAGAATGAGTTGCTTATCCTGAATGTCAGAAGCTTCCATTAATTCTTTGAAACCGTCCCAGTCTTCGGCAGTCTCGATTGTGCTAAGGAAACCTTTAACATCGTAACCTTCAACATCCATTTTTTTCAGGGCGCGGGTCAGGTATCTTTCAGCTGAAGTACCACGATTACCGGAAAGTTTTTCGTTAAGCTCGAGTTCACCATCAGGAGAAGCATAAGAAGAGATCTTAGCGCCTTTAATCTGGATAGTGGAGTCTTTCGTAGCTTTAGCGATTTTTTCCTGGAATGCTTCAACTTCTTCTTTCTTCAATTCGGAATTGCGAACATCTGATTTGTTGATGACATAAAGGATCTCAGCATCGTAAGTTTCAGGAATGACGCGCTGGAAATTATCGGGCATCAGGATGGCCTTGGGCTTGTTCTGGACCAGGGTTGGAGTTGCGATAACTCCGTCAGCGATTTTAATGCCGGGGATCGGAATGGCATCTTTTTCCTTGATCTGAACGGCCATGTCAACAACCAGTTCTGATTTGAGCATGTCTGCGTTATAAGGCACTTTACCGGTGAAGGTATAGCTGCCGCCTTCCCAGGAAATAACCTGATTGTTAGCTTCTACTTTTTCGCCCTGAAGAACAGTAGATTCAAATTCAGTTTGTCCGCCTTCGTACTTAAGGATCGGAGTAGCCGTAACAACTGCTTTCTTGTTGAAGTATTTTTCAGGGAAAGTAGTTTTGACGGTTACCTCTACATCACCGGCATGAGTTTCAAGCGGAGAGGGATTCACATCGTATTTCACTGTCGGGGAGTTTTCTACCATTTTTTTAACGCCTCCACAACCGCTAAGAACGATGGCAAGAACACCAAGTGTTAATAGGTTCAGCGTAAGTTTTTTCATGATCTACTAAATATTTAATTTACAATTTATTGATGACGGTTCGATTATGCTTACCGCATTAATACAAACATAAGAATGTTTTCATTATAAAAAAAGTAAACCTCAGGGAGGTTTTAAATTTTTACTAAAATAAGAAAAATTCGAAAAAGGCTTAGTTATCAATGGAATAAAATTATTAAGATTTATGATAATGACCCCTTATACGTAAAAACCGGCTGCAGGTTGTGTCGCTCTTAAGACATAGGATATAAAGCATTTACTGTCAGTAGATTAACAGGTAAGGTGCCTGTCAGATCTGAAGATTTTTTTTATAATTCCTCTTATCGGCATATTTTCCGTATGCCTGACCCAGCAGGAGGCCAAGGGTACTTCCGGACAGAAGAAAGCTTCGATCCCAGGTTTTTCCGACCGTAAAACTCAGTAACAATCCCGCCAGGAAGCCTGCCAGCAGGCCCAGTAGCGTGTAGAATGCATACAGATAGTGGGCGGGACGGATATGGTGCACCTTGCTCAGATGCGATTCTATCAGGTTTTTTTTCTTTTCATAGGATTTTCTTCCTCCGGGAGAATTCAGGCATTCAGGGAGGCTTTGGATCATCTCCCCGATGATTTGCCTGTTGTTCTGACAGGCAGGGCAGGATTCTGCAAATTCCTCTGTCTTTTGAGCCATGAGGGTGATCCGGCCTATACTCAAAAACCTGAAGTCGTTCTTTGGGATGGAAGATCGTTTTTCTTCCAGCTGATCAAATATTTTATCAGACCATTTTTCCATATGAATATCAGCAAAGGGTGGAATAGTTGACGGTTGTGCCGGTTTTAAGTTAAAACGTCATTCTGAAACAAGTTCAGAATGACGTGAGACTTTGGGACAGGTGCCTTTTATGGACACCTGGGAGGCTTTCAGATTTTTTTACTGATGCCTGTTGTCGGAGCGGCCATGAGACCTGTCAGGGCGGTCCGGGCGGTCTGATCTTTCCGGCCTGGGAGGTCTTTCAGATCTCTCCTGCTCCATATTTTCCGGTTTCGGGAGCAGTACCTTGCGGGACAGCTTCAGGTTACCGGTTTTTCCATCGATGTCGATCAGCTTTACTTCAAGCTGGTCGCCTACTTTCAGCTCATCTTCCACATTCTGGATGCGCCTCCAGTCGATCTCCGAAATATGCAGCAATCCGTCCTTGTTCGGAATGATCTCCACAAAGGCTCCGAAGCTGACAATCGATTTTACTTTTCCTTTATACACTTTGCCAATCTCAGGGACCTGCACGATGGCCTGGATTCTGGCCAGGGCAGCATCGATGGAGTCCTTATTAACAGCAAATATATCTACCATCCCCACATTGTCAACTTCTTCGATGACGATGGTAGCTCCGGTAGATGCCTGGATTTCCTGGATGATTTTTCCACCAGGGCCGATCAGGGGTCCGATCATTTCTTTCGGGATGCTCAGTTTTTCCACTCGGGGAACATGGGGTTTGTAGTCTTCACGCGGGGCGTCCATGGTCTTCATCATTTCGCCCAGGATGTGAAGGCGGCCGTTGCGGGCCTGTTCCAGAGCTTCAGCCAGTACTTCGTAGGAAAGTCCGTCAACCTTGATGTCCATCTGGGTGGCGGTGATGCCGTCCAGCGTACCGGTTACCTTGAAATCCATATCACCGAGGTGATCTTCATCTCCAAGGATGTCTGAAAGGACAGCGTACTTTCCGCTCTCAGTATCCGTAATAAGGCCCATGGCAATTCCTGACACGGGTTTTTTAATCTTTACTCCCGAATCCATCAGTGCAAGAGTTCCTGCACAAACGGTGGCCATCGATGATGAACCGTTTGATTCGAGGATATCGGAGACCACGCGGATCGCATACGCATTATCCTCCGGGATCATCCTTTTTAACGCCCTGTGGGCCAGGTTTCCGTGTCCGACTTCACGGCGTCCGACTCCCCTCATTGGTTTTGCATCACCTGTAGAGAAGGGTGGAAAATTGTAGTGAAGTACAAATTTCTCAGTCCCCTTAATAAGTACTTCGTCGATCATTTTCTCGTCGAGCTTGGTTCCCAGGGTAACCGTGGTCAGCGACTGTGTTTCGCCGCGGGTGAACACGGCTGATCCGTGCGCTGCAGGCAGGTAGTCGATCTCGGACCAGATTGGGCGGATCTCATCGGTTTTGCGGCCATCGATACGGATTTTCTCGTCCAGGATCAGGCTGCGGACAGCTTTCTTCTCCACATCGTGGTAATAGCGGCCAATCAAGGTTAGGTTGGCTTCTTCACCTTCCGGGAGTGTTGCTGCATATTCTTCAGTGAATGAAGTTTTCAGTTCCTCCAGCTTGTCGTGCCTTTCATGTTTGGCAGGTGTGCTCTTGACGACCTCGTAAACTTTGTCGTAGGTTTTGTCCCAAACCAGCTTTTCGAGGGTTTCATCGTTCACTTCATGTGAATATTCTCTTTTCTGCTGCTTTTGTACCTCTTCGGTAAGTTCCATCTGAACCTTGCAGTGCTTTTTGATTTCTTCGTGTGCATACTTGATGGCTTCGAGCATATCTGCTTCAGACACTTCGCTCATTTCACCTTCTACCATCAGGATGTTGTCGTAGGTAGCACCTACCATGATGTCGATATCGGCATTCTTCAGTTCGGTGAACGTGGGGTTAATGACCAGCTTGCCATCGATACGGGCAACCCGGCATTCCGAAATGGGACCGTTAAAGGGGATGTCTGAAACTGCAAGGGCTGCAGAAGCTGCAAGCCCTGCCAGGGCATCGGGCATAATATCTTTGTCGGCAGAGATTAAAAATACCGTCACAAATACTTCCGCGTGGAAATCATCCGGGAACAGGGGGCGCAGGGCACGGTCGATCAGACGGGAGATCAGGATCTCATAATCTCCGGCCCGGGATTCCCTTTTCATGAAACCACCCGGGAATCTTCCTGCTGAGGCATATTTTTCTTTATACTCAACAGAAAGCGGCATAAAATCTACATCTTCTTTTGCTTCCTTGGCACAGGTAACGGCGGCTAATAACATTGTGTTTCCTTGCTTAACGACAACAGACCCGTCGGCCTGTTTGGCGAGTTTTCCTGTTTCGATCTCTATCGTTCTACCATCTTCCAGAGCGATAGTCTTAACAATTGGTTTGTACATACTTTTTCTTCGATTAATGATTCTTATTTGGGGTATACTTTTAGTAATTGCCGTTAAAGATACCCCTCTTTATAAAAAGAAAAAAGGCAATTTGTTCAATTGCCTTTCTGATTCTTACTTTCTCAGGTCTAAAGCCTTTAATATTGCTCTGTATCTTTCGATATCATTTTTCTTCAGATAATCCAGTAATCTCCTCCTCTTACCTACAAGCTTCAGAAGGGCACGCTGTGTGCTGAAGTCCTTCCGGTTTTCCTTCAGGTGCTCGGTGAGGTGGCGAATACGGGTAGAAAACAGGGCAATCTGGCTTTCGGGAGAACCAGTGTCTTCGTTAGACTTTCCGTACTTTCCGAAAATTTCTTTTTTCGATTCTGCTGTTAAATACATAATTCAGTTTTAATTAAGTTCCCAAAAAAACAGAAGCGCAAAGATAGGTAATAAATTCTGACAGACAAGGGGTTTGGTGATTCTTTTTCGGAAAGACATTGGAGATGAGGGTTATTTTACCTCAGAGGACGGAGTGGGGCAGATTTGAGATGTGAAATCAGGTCTGAAATGCGATTCTGTATCAGGTATATTAATGCCACGGGAAAAAAGTAAAAAATCCGGATTACACCATAGAAAGTTAAGGGGCATGGATCCCCTTTATCTAATCGGCTCTATATCATTCTAATAAAGAAAATAAAGAAATCTAAGGTTCCATGTGCAATAATTGGGAAAAACAAACTTCCACTTCGTTCTTTAAGCAACGCAAAAATAAATCCATAAAAACTTGTCGATAATATTGCCATATAATCAAATTGAAAATGAAAGTTTTCGGTCAGATTAAACCCATGTAGAAGGCCAAATACAATTGAACTAATAATCGCCCCCCACCCAAAGCTTGTTCCTGATAGTTTAAATTCTTTAGCAAAGATTTTATTTAAAAATCCAAGTAAAAATCCCCGATAAATCAACTCTTCATTTATTCCTGGCATTATTGCCAAGTAGAGTAATGTTTTAGCGTCAAACGAACCTTTTTTGCTAAGATATCCAATACATATTGCCGCTACAAAGACGAAAATGACACATAACAGAGAAAATCTGATTGAGCCTTTATTTTGTTTTATTGTCAAACCTATCTCAATAGGTTTTATAAATCTTTTCAAAGGAATCAATAAAATCATAGCTAAAACGATGCTATAGATCTTTGCACTCCAATTACACCCCAGATTATTATCCCATGTGTGATATCTGATTATCTGAAAATCAGGATATGTTTCTGTTAGGATATAAAATAAATTGTCAGCAATTCCAAACACAATAAATAATAGTAGAAAACGCCAATTCCTGATCGACTGTTTGTAATCAATCAGCACGGCTAAGAGAAGGGCAAATCCAAACAGTATTAAATTTCGAATAATAAAAGGTAACATGTCTTAGTAATTTTACACAACGTTCTTTGTGTATGAAACGTAACGGATTTCCAGGCTGTGTTTCTATCTATGGAGAGTCGTTTTTGAAACAAGGTACAAAACTTTCGAAAACCACCAATACCGGTATGTTGCATACGCCGGTTGGTGTGAGAGGTTCTCCGCAAGCCAATGCCTGGCATCGTTCAACTCGATTGTGGTTTATTATCCTGTCTGTCCGGCATATAAATCGGAAAGTGGAAAAATCAAGTCGTAATCGTTCCAGTTTAAATTTCCATCCCTAAGACTTTATACGAATTGCATAATCCCACAAATATTTTGCGGAATCAAATTTCAGGTGGTCAAATCCGGTCTCCGGGTCATTATAGTCAACTATTTTTGGCATTATCCAGGCTTGTTACTCTTTTACTAAAACAAATTCACAAAATCTCACTTTCTCAATGGTCTTCTCCTTCAATCAAAATCTTCCTCAACCTCCCAAGTTGGGTTTTCGTTCCCAGTGCAAACAGCTTGTCGCTTGAGGTCAGCAGTACCTCCGGCAGCGGATTGATGACGTAGGAATTGTCTGATCGTTTGAGTCCGATGATATTGGCCCCCGATTCATTCCGGATATCCAGCTCCCGGATGGATTTCCCTTCGAAAAACGAGTTCAGGTTCCTGCACTCTACCTCCTCAAGCGCAACATTCTCGGAGCTCTGCAACATGATAAATTCTATGAATTCAACCACATCGGGTTGGGTTACCAGCTTGGCCATCCGCTGGCCCCCGATCCGGTCGGGCATAATAATGTTGGTAGCGCCGGCCCGTTTCAGTTTTGTATCGGAATGGTCATCCGAGGCGCGGCTGATGATCTTGAGAGATGGGTTCATCTCCCGGGCAGTGAGTACAACAAACAGGTTATCGGCATCAACCGGCAAGGCGGAAATGAGCGCTTTGGCTTTGTCAATGCGGCACATCTCCAGGGTATCATCCCGGGTGGCATCGGCATTAATGTAGAGCAGTCCGGGTTGCTCAAGGAGACGCTCCATGGCATTGTCATCACGTTCGATGACGACAATCTTGGTATTATGGCTGAGCAGTTCCTGAACAGCCTGCTGACCATTGCGCCCATAACCACAAATGATAACATGGTCTTTTAGTTGCTGGATTTTATTTCTCACTCTTTTGTTTTTATAGTAATGACCAATGGCGCCGTCTACAACGTAGCGTGTAAAAGTGGTCACCGCATAAGCAAAGATACCAAAACTGAATATAATCAGGAATGCCGTGAAATACATTCCTGTTGTGCTCAGGGGGTGTATTTCCCTGAATCCTACTGTGGCAATGGTGATGATGGTCATGAAGAAGGCCTCAGTGAAGGTGAAGTCCTCAATCAGTATGTAGCCGGTGACCCCGATCAGGATGATCCCCATCAGCAATCCAAGGGCTATGTAGGCGTTCTTCAGACTGTTTTGTTTCATTTCTTTAAGGTTTGAGAACCCTGTACCCTATCTGGCAGTGCAAGCACTGCCTCGTCCGGCAATAGTTGTTACTCAGCTGGATCAGTGCCTGGCTTTCGCCTGCGTGCCGGGCTCTGATCCCTGCCAACTCCCATTCCCGGATGATATGGTTGTTTTCGGCAGGGAGCTGTTCAAGCCAGCTGACCGATCGCTCCTTTATGGCCTCATCATCCTTGGCATGACCATATACATACAGGAAAGGAGCAAGGGTGTTGATCACGATCAGGTAAATGCTGCCTTCCCCAAGTTTTTTTTCGCGGGGAGCGGTCCTTTTCCCAAAAATATAATGGTTTTTCCAATACTCAGACAGATCACGGGAAAAGAAATCAACCAGTTTGCGCGGATGATCAAATTCCAGCAGGGTGGAAAACAGGTGATTGGTACTGCTCAGCAGGGCGCTGAGCTGTGCTATCCGGATGGTGGGGAAATTTAAGGGGCGTGAACGCAGGAATTTCCAGACATGCTTTTCCAGGGGGTGCAGCTTGTGTTTCTTTTGCTGGTAGGCGTATTCTGTTTTTAGCTGCTCCATGTACTCATCGGCTGGCTCTTCCTGCAGAAAGCCGGCCTGACCAAAAAGCAGGGCTTCGGTCCTGAGCAGGTTCCCCGGCTGCCGGAGGATGATCTTCAGGGGCAGCGAACGGGCCAGCCATTCAAAAGGCAGGGTATTGATGTTCAGGCCAAGGTTCCTGCACAGCTGGATGTAAAAGGCTTCCTCCCAGTTGTTGCGCGTGCTGTTGAGCAGGTGATTCAGTGATGCCGTTTTCTCAATGAGACGTTCGATCAGCAGACGGCTGAGCCAAAAGCCTGTCTGTGAAGGATCCAGCCGGTGGAGCTCCCCGGCACAGGGAATTTTTTTTTCGCTAAGCATGAGTTGCCTGTATTTGATTTCCAGGGTCCGGTCAGGGCTGATAACTATGGCGGGTACCCTGCGTCCTGATTCTGTCAGACATTCCCGGTCGTTTTCCAGTACCACATGAAGAATAACATTGTTGTATGCAGCATCGAGGTGGTGCCTGTGCCGGAACCAGTCACTGCTTTGCAGGTGGATCTCGATATTTCCGGCCCACACAGTATCCCCAATCCGGATTTTTGCCTGCGTAAAATCCGGTCCCGCGTCCAGGTTGTGAACTCCGCCATTTAGAATCCTGATCTTTTCGTCAGTATCCGACAGGTATTCTGTTTCTTCCAATAACGCGTTCTTCCATATAAATTGCAGCAACGCTTCCTGCATACTGAAGTACTTTCTCACGGGGAAGATATACATTCTATATGCAATTTTATTTCACAAATACAATTTTTCACTAAAATGCATCCCGCTAAGCTGTATGAGGCTCCGGAACAGAAAGTGGCAACTGATTTATGCTGTAAGTTGGTCGCCCCGGAAAAAAATACCTGCTCAAATGTTAAGAATTGTGCGAATTATTTGTTTTCTGAAATCAGAGCCCCAATATTTGTCCCCGAAAAAATCTTGATAATTATAAATCTCTCACCATGAAACAAAACAAGTATTTCATTTATGTCATCACGGTTGTGGCCACACTGGGCGGATTGCTGTTCGGGTACGATACCGCTGTCATCTCGGGAGCTGAGAAGTCTATTCAGGCCTACCTGATCGAGCCCCTGGGTTTTAGTTCATTTATGCATGGTATCAGCGTCTCTAGTGCTTTGATCGGTTGTATCATCGGTGGCGCAATTTCAGGTCTTATTGCCGGGAACTTCGGTCGGAAGCGTGCCCTGATCATTGCAGGGGTTTTGTTTTTACTTTCGGCACTTGGCTCGGGGAACCCTGAATTTTTATTTTTTACTAAGGGCGAACCGACCGCCGGCTTGTTGTGGATGTTTAATTTCTACCGGATTATCGGCGGAATTGGCGTAGGGATCGCTTCCGCAGTTTGCCCGATGTATATCGGTGAAGTTGCTCCCCCGGAAATCAGGGGCCGCCTGGTCAGCCTGAACCAGTTTGCGATCATCTTCGGTATGCTGGTGGTGTATTTCGTTAACTGGGGAATCGCCAACGGGCAGTCGATCCAGTGGATCAATGATATCGGATGGCGCCGCATGTTCCTTTCCGAAGCTATTCCTGCCTCTGTTTTTGCCGTATTAATGTTTTTTATGCCGGAAACTCCCCGCTACCTGGCCTTAAGACACCGGAACGACTCAGCCCTGCGCATCCTGGCCCGGATCAACGGCAAAGAACGGGCAGAACAAATATTGTCGCATATCAGGGCATCTGTAGAAAGCTCTAAGGCAAAAATTTTCTCCTATGGGAAAATTGTCATTCTGGTCGGGATCTTACTATCTGTCTTCCAGCAATTTGTCGGGATCAATGTTGCCCTGTATTATGCACCCCGGATCTTTGAAAGCATGGGAGCTGCCAAGGATGCCTCTATGCTTCAGACCATCATTATGGGGCTTATAAATGTGGTATTCACGGTTGTAGCCATCATGACGGTAGACCGTTGGGGAAGGAAACCCCTGCTGATTACAGGATCCATTGGCATGGCAGTGGGAATGATTGCCATCAGCGTATTGTCATTCATGAATATCATTGGCATCAGTACCCTTGTTTTTATCATCATTTATACCGCTTCGTTTATGATGAGCTGGGGGCCTATCTGCTGGGTTCTTATCGCTGAGATCTATCCAAATAAGATCAGGAGCCAGGCTGTGGCTATTGCCGTGGCAGCTCAGTGGGCAGCGAACTTCTTTATTTCTTCAACATATCCGCCCATGATGGAATTCAGCGGGGGGATGACCTACCTGTTTTATGGGGTGATGAGTATCCTTTCAGCCCTGTTTGTCTGGAAAATGGTGCCGGAGACTAAAGGAAAGACGCTAGAGGAGATTGAGCATTTATGGAAAGCTAAATAGGATTTTTTTCCCTGGGGAAGAAAACATGAGGGGCTGTCTCACGAATCTGAGGCAGCCCTTTGTTTATTGTGGCAAACAGTATAGGGATAAACCGGCTAATTTATGGCCCTGTCATCTTCCTGATGTGCCAAAACCGAATGGGGCAGGGACCTGCAATGAATCCTGCTGAACGCAAAGAAATCGGATTTTGAGCCTGTGCTCGCCAGGGTGACTGTCCCTTTTATCTGTTAAATCAGGGCAGCGTCCTTGAGGGTTACTTCCATCTGCTCCTGCAGCATGTTGCTTTCAGCAGCTGCCTGATCGGCAAAATCTACTCCTTTGGAAGCGAAAATGATGGAGCGCGAGGCATTCACCAGCAGGCCGCATTGTTTGTTCATGCCGTATTTGGCGACCTCTTCCAGACTTCCACCCTGGGCACCTATGCCGGGGACGAGCAGGAAATGATCGGGGGCCGATTCACGGATGTTCACCAGCATGGAGGCCTTGGTGGCGCCTACCACATACATGATGTTGTCAGGCGTTCCCCAGCCTTTGGATTTTTCAATGACCTCGGTAAATAGCGGTTTGCCTTCTTTCGATGTGAAATACTGGAAATCGGAAGCACCGGGATTTGAAGTCAGCGCCAGGATGATGATGTATTTCCCGTCGAAGCTCAGGAAGGGGCTGACAGAATCCTCTCCCATGTAAGGAGCAACGGTCACAGCATCGAAGTTCATCTTTTCAAAGAAGGCTTTGGCATACATCTTCGAGGTATTGCCGATGTCGCCGCGCTTGGCGTCGGCGATCAGGAAAATATCAGGGTATTTTTCCTTTATATACCGGGCAGTCAGTTCAAGGTCCTCCCAGCCTTCCAGCCCCCGGCTTTCATAAAATGCCAGGTTGGGTTTATAGGCTACCGTAAAGGCAGCTGTGGCATCGATGATCTGTTTGTTGAATTCCAGAACCGGACGTTCGGCATTTTTCAGGTGTTCGGGGAGCTTGTCTATATCGCTGTCAAGACCTACGCAGAGGTACGACTTCTTCTTCTTTATATTCTCAAACAGCACCTTATGATCCATAATTCACTAGTTTTTCAGATTTTCCATCAATCCATCAACTCATCCCACTGGCTTTTAGTCTTTCGGCATTCTCAGCCATCTGCAGCTTGTCGATGATCTCCTCGATGTCTCCGTTGATGATGCCCTGCAGGTTATACATGGTCAGGTTGATCCGGTGATCGGTTACCCTGCCCTGGGGGTAGTTATAGGTGCGGATCTTAGCTGAACGGTCGCCCGAGGAAACCATGGTCTTTCTTTTCTTAGAAATGTCGTCAAGGTATTTCTGGTATTCCAGGTTATAGAGCCTTGTTCTCAGCTCTGCCATGGCTTTGTCCAGATTTTTAAGTTTCGATTTCTGGTCCTGGCAGGTGACCACAATGCCCGTCGGGATATGGGTCAGTCTGATCGCGGAGTAGGTTGTGTTCACCGACTGTCCGCCTGGTCCTGACGAGCAGTATTCGTCACGTTTCACATCTTCGGGCCTGATTTCAACATCGAATTCGTCAGCTTCAGGGAGAACCGCCACCGTTGCTGCTGAGGTGTGCACCCTTCCCTGGGTTTCGGTCTGGGGGACACGCTGCACGCGGTGTACCCCGGATTCATATTTCATGATCCCGTAAACCCCTTCACCTTTAACATTCAGGATGATCTCCTTGTATCCTCCCACAGTACCCTCCGTGATGCTGCTGGCTTCCATTTTCCAGCCTTTCGATTCGCAGTACTTAGCATACATGCGGTACAGGTCGCCGGCAAAGATACTGGCCTCGTCCCCTCCGGTTCCTGCCCTGATCTCGAGCACGGCATTCTTGTCGTCTTCGGGGTCGGTGGGGAGCAGCAGGATCTTGATCTCTGCCTCCAGCGGTTCTACCTTGTCCAGCATTTGGTCGAGCTCTTCCTTTGCCATTTCCCGCATTTCCTCATCCTTCTCGGTGGACAGGATATTTTTGGCATCTGTGATATTGCTCAGAAGGGTCTTATATTCCTCATAGGTACTGATGATAGGCTTCAGGGCCTTATATTCTTTATTAAGCTTCACATAGCGCTCCATGTCGTTCATGATATCCGGTCGGGTAATCAGTTCTCCAACCTCCTCAAAACGTGTCTTTACGCCCTTCAGCTTATCCAATATCATGTTTCCTGCCATAGTCTCTTATATCAATATACAAATTCTCCAAATTCACTTTTTATGGTCAGCTTTTTAGTGTCTGATTCCTCAACGCGCCCGATGATCTGTGCTTCGACATTAAAACTTTTTGAAATGTCAATGACAGTCTGGGCATACTCCTCAGGGAGGTAGATCTCAAAACGGTGCCCCATATTAAACACCTCGTACATCTCGTCCCAGTCAGTATCGGATTGTCCCTGAAGGATTCGGAACAGGGGAGGGACGGGTAACATAGTATCCTTAATGATATGAAGTTTGTCCACAAATTTCAACACCTTGGTCTGGGCCCCTCCTGAGCAGTGGATCATTCCATGGATGTGCTTCCTGATCTCTTTAAGAACCGGAATGATAATGGGGGCATAGGTGCGGGTCGGGGAAAGAAGCAGTTTCCCTGCATCCATATTTAGCTCAGGGATCTTATGGGTGAGGCTGTATTTTCCGGTATAGACCAGCGAACTGGGAATCAGATCATCATAGCTTTCCGGGTATTTGTTGGCCAGGTAGTTAAAGAACATGTCATGGCGCGCCGATGTCAGTCCGTTGCTGCCCATTCCGCTGTTGTACTCACTTTCGTAACTCGCCTGTCCGTATGATGCAAGTCCTACGATCACATCACCCGGCCGGATGTTGTTCTCGATCACTTCACTTCGTTTCATCCTGCAGGTAACGGTGGAATCTACGATGATGGTCCGCACCAGGTCGCCAACGTCAGCCGTTTCCCCTCCGGTGAGAAAAACATTCATTCCATATTCGGAAAGCTGCTGGATCAGTTCATCAAATCCCTTCAGGATATGCAGGATCACATCGCCTGTGATCTTCAGTTTATTCCGGCCAATGGTAGAAGAAAGAAGAATGTTGTTTGTTGCGCCCACACAGAGCAGGTCGTCAATGTTCATGATCACTGCATCCTGTGCAATTCCCTTCCATACTGAAACGTCATTGGTCTCGCGCCAGTAGATGTAGGCAAGTGATGACTTGGTTCCGGCGCCATCGGCATGCATTACGGAGCAATAGTCTTTGTCCCCGGTCAGGAAATCAGGCAGTATTTTGCAAAAGGCATTTGGGAACAGGCCTTTGTCAAAATCTTCAATGGCCTTGTGTACGTCCTCTTTTTGTGTAGAAACTCCTCTTGCGGCATACCTCTGATCGTTGCTCATATTGATTCTGTTTTGTGCTGCAAAAATATAAATAATTACGATACAAAGGGCAGCACTTGCCGATAAGGAATCGGAGCCATAAAAAAACAGCCGACCCAGGGCGACGGCCGCCTCGTTCCGGCTAATGAATGAATGTTCTTTCAGGAGAAGGAGGGTGAACGGAATGCTGACCGCCCTGCTTCCCTCTGTGAGCATATACTAAGCTGTTGTTACTTATGGCTGCGATAAACATGTGTTAGAAAATCATCCCGGAATTCCCTGTCCAGGAACCTGCCATGGTAGCTGGAGGTTGTGGTGTTGCTGTTCTGATCCTGCACTCCCCGCATGACCACACACATATGGTCTGCCTCAATGAGTACCGCAACATCCTCGGTTTCGAGAACTTTCTTGAGCTCTTCTGCGATCTGACCGGTAAGCCGTTCCTGAACCTGCGGTCTGCGGGCAAAATAGTTGACGATACGGTTTATTTTGGATAAGCCGATCACTTTGCCGCTTGAGATATAGGCTACATGGGCCTTCCCAAGGATGGGGACAAAGTGGTGCTCACAGAAGGAGTGAACCTTGATATCCCTTTCAACCAGCATCTGGTCATAGTTATACTTGTTCTCAAAAAGGGTTACATCCGGCTTGTTGTCCGGGTCAAGTCCCTGGAACACCTCCCTGACATACATTTTTGCTACCCGCTGTGGCGTGTTCTGCAGACTGTCGTCTGTCAGGTCAAGCTCCAGGGTTTTCATAATCTCACCAAAATGCCAGGCGATGGTGTCGATTTTTAACCGGTCTCTGGTCTCTTTTTCCAGACTTTCAAGGTTCACCTGTTCCGGGGAACGATAAGGCCCCAGTATGCGAAGGTGTTCCTTGCTGTCTGGCTGCTCGTTGTTTTTTGCCCTGATGGCATTATTTGTCGGACTCACTGGAATTCTTTTTAATGGGTACCTGAATAGGGGGATCTAGTTGTAGCTGTAATCTGTAAGTTTTTCCATCAGCTTTTTCCTGGTAAAGAAAATGCGGCTTTTTACCGTGCCGATCTTAAGCCCCAGCTTATCTGAAATCTCCTTGTATTTATAGCCCTGGGTGTGCATTATGAAGGGGAGCCTGAATTCATCACTCAATTCATTGATGCTCTTCTCAATTTCCTTCACCGAATACTGTGAATCGGGATTATCCGAGTTCGACTGTGTATTCAGATTCAGGTAATACAGGTCATCGGTATGGTCGAAAGTTGTATTGGCCTTTACCGTTCTCCTGTAATTATTGATGAAAGTATTCTTCATAATGGTGAAAGTCCAGGCTTTAAGATTGGTGTTATCTTCAAATTTATCCCTGTAGGCTATGGCTTTTGCAAAAGTCTCCTGCAGGAGATCTTTGGCATCTTCCATGTTCGAAGTCAGACTCATCGCAAATCTTTGCAGGTTTCCTGAAAGATTCGTTAACTGGTAATTAAATTCAACTGCTGTCATAATTCACTGTTTTAAAGTTTTTGATCTGTGAAAATGTTTAACAAAAATAATCAATAGTTAAACACGAAGCAAATTCAGATCTTCCAAAACAGGGCAATTCTAAAGACTATTACAAATAAGTAAAACAATGTAAAACATTAAATAACAATATTATAGACCATAATTACACCCTTCATTCCAAATAAGTTCCAAATACGCTGAGTGGAATTGTTAAATGTTTAACAAGAAGTTTAAGCAGTTAAACAAAATAGTTTTTTCTTCTTTAAGCCTTTTTACACGGGTGGAACCGGACAGTTTAGTATGCTGCTCTATACAAGTTACAACTTGCCGGAATGATTGTCAAGTTTTGGAGGGAATAAGATTGATGCTTGAGGTTGTTGGATTCAGGGGAGTTGATTTAATGTCTGAATAAGGTCTTCCGGCGTATTCAGAGGGAATACGTTTTCAGGGACCGAGTCGGTAATCTGTTGGGTTTGACTTCCGATGATGAAGATTTTTTTTGTGGGGAAAAGCGCGTGCAGTTGTTTCGTATAGTCGATGATCTCACAACTGTTTATGGAAGTAACAAAAGAAGTAAGGAAATAATCGGAGGGTTTAATTCTCTCAATTTCCGGAAGATCGCTGATGGGGACAGTCTGACCCAGGTAAATCACCTGGTGCCCTCGTTTGCTCAGCAGGTAATTGGCAAAAAGCAGGCTGAGTTCATGGAGTTCACCTTCGGGCAGGAAAAGTGTGAAGGTTTTACTGGATGGCGACTCACCGGTAATCTGACTGTCAATGGCCACCATGATTTTCTGACGGATGAGGTGCGAAACAAAATGTTCCTGAGCAGGATTAATGGCGCCGGTCTGCCACATGACACCAATGCGGACCAGAAATGGCATGATGATCCTTACCAGGGTATCTTCGAAGCCGAACTGAATAATGGCCCTTGTCAGGATTTTTTCAAATTTGTGCTCGTCAATGTCGATCAGTGCGATGGACAGGTTCTCAATGAAGCTCTCCGTGTCGGAAGGTTGATCGGAAAGTTTGTTAATGCTGGCAGCAATTTCCTGGGAAGAGAGACCGGCAAGCTTGGAGATCTTAAAGCCGTTTTTATTCAGTATGGAGATGTTGAGCAGTTTCTTTAACTCAGCATCGCAGTAAGCTCTGATGTTGGTGGATGTGCGCTCCGGTTCAATAAGTCCATACCTCTTTTCCCAGATTCGGATGGTATGTGCCTTAATACCAGTTAGTCGCTCCAGATCTTTTATAGAATAGTTCGCCATCAGATAATACTAAAATAATTGTGGATTAATTGGTTTGTTTTTTCAATTAGCCATCTGAAAAATAATAAATTCTCAGCTAATCTGATGGTTAATAAACACTCAGACGGCTCAATTGTTTGAAACGATCAGTTTTTTCGGATAAGACTGATGCCATCGCGGATGCTGATGATTACGTTTTCCACCCGTTTGTCCTCCTTAATCAGCTTGTTGAATTTTTTTATTGCGGCGGTCTCCGGATCATTATATGACGCATCTTCAACCACCTTCCCTCCCCAGAGTACATTGTCTGCAAGAAGGCAGCCCCCGGGGTTCAGTTTGTCAATGATCAGCTCGTAGTAGGCTGGGTATTCTTTTTTATCCCCATCGATGAAAACCAGGTCGAATTGCCTGTCGAGCTTCGGGATAATCTCCAGCGCATCACCGGTTATCAGCTCTATTTGCTCTTCCAGACCGGCCTTTTGAAAGTATCTAAGGGCATAATCGCTAAGCTCGTCATTTACCTCAATGGTGATCATTTTGCCTCCGGGGCGCAGTCCCCTGGCCAGGCAAATCGCTGAATAGCCTGTAAACGTGCCGATTTCGAGAATGAACGAAGGCTGCACCATCCGGCTGATAAATTCGAGGAATTTGCCCTGTACACGGCCGGAAAGCATCCGCGGGTTTACTACTTTCAGGTGGGTTTCCCGGTTCAGCTGATAGAGCAATTCATCCTCTTCGGACGAGTGTGTCTCGATATAATGCTGAAGAGGGTCAAATTCTGTGGACATGACTAGTTGAATATAAGTTGGGAGAGTTCATCCTGCTGAAAGATCTCGTTGGCAACCTCAAGGATCTCCCCGGCATGAACCCGGTTTATTTTATCGCTGATTTCTTTCAGACTGTCTACGTGGCCATAGATGAGCAGACTCCTGCCGTTGGCGATCATCTGGTGTTCGTAGTTTTCGGTGGCAATGGCAATCTGACCGATGAGCTGTTTTTTGGCCCTTGAAAGCTGGATGGAACCCAGGGCTTTTTCCCTGATGTTCCGGATCTCCCTCAGGCTGACATCGATACACCGGCCGATATCCTCCCGGTCGGAACCAAAATAGATATTGATGATTCCCGTATCGCTGTAAGTGGTATAGTTGGATTCGATGTTGTAGGCAAGTCCCCGCTTTTCCCTCAGGGCAATATTTAGTCGTGAATTCATTCCTGAACCGCATAGGATGTTGTTCAGCAGGTGCAGGGCAAGTCTTTTTTTGTCGGTATGACCGTAGGCCTGGTTTCCCAGGATGCAATGCGCCTGATAGGTGCTTTTGCTGACTTGTTCATGTCGTGGGCGGTACCCGGCTTCATCATACTTAAGGCGTCCGCCTCCGGTTTTTCGTTCCGGTATGACGGTGAAGTATTTTTCAAAATAATTAATAACACGCTTTGGCGAAATGCTGCCTACGCTGCTGACGATCATCTCATGGGTGCTGTAATGTTTTCTGTAAAAGTTCAGCAGATGCTGGCGGGTATACTCACCAAGTTTCTTTTCGTCGCCAAGGATATTGCGGGCTATGGGGTGTGTATTGAAAACCATCTCTTCAAAATCATCATAAAGCAGGTCGATGGGGGAGTCTTTGTATGAATTGATCTCGTCCAGGATAACGTCCTTCTCCTTGCGGATCTCATTGGCAGGAAAGGACGAGTGGATCAGGATATCCGACATCAGCTCAAATGCCCGGTCGTAATAGTTATTGTAGAAACTGGCATGGAGGCAGGTTTCTTCCTTTGTTGTATAGGCATTGATATCGCCCCCGACATCCTCCATTCTGCTGAGGATATGGTGAGCCTTACGATTCTTCGTTCCTTTAAAGATCATGTGCTCAATAAAATGAGCCAGTCCATGTTCGTTGTCGGCTTCATCCCTCGAGCCCGTATTCATGATCACCCCGCAATGTGATACCGGCGACTGAGTGGGTTGATGTATCAACCGGATTCCGTTCCTGAGAGTGTGTATGACTAATTCCATCTGCTCCTGTTCTTCCTGAAAGAGTACAAAAGTATGAAATGTACAGCGATTTCCCTGATTAAAGATTTTTTTATGTGTAGGACAGTAAATTGCAGGAATCCATTGACTTTCCGGGTAAGGGAATGGAGTAATTAAATACACCTGTCAAACATTCCGGCATAAAAAAATGATTAAATAAATCCTGAGTTTTGCGAAACAAGTTTTTTTATATAAATTTGCAGCGCAAAAAACAAAGCCGGTGCTCAAAATTGACGCTGACTTTTTTTGTGGATGGTGCCATAGCTCAGTAGGTAGAGCACAGGACTGAAAATCCTGGTGTCCCCGGTTCGATTCCTGGTGGCACCACTAAAAATCAGAGCGAGAGTGAGTGAGCAGTCGACAGACGGCGAAACGGCTCTCGCTCTGATTTTTACCACCGAAGCGAAGCGGAGGTGGTCTAAGGACAGAGTGAGAGTGAGACGAGAGAGCAAGGAACTGTCACTCTGTTATATTTCGGGGTCCTTGCCGTAGGCTCTGACACTGAGACTGACACTGACACAGCAGAGTATGATCCTTCCCTTATTGAGGGCTTGTTGGAAGATTAGGAAGAGATGTCAGGAATGTTGATTTTTCACTCCGACACTGACAATTTAGAGGCTGGGCAAGAGTGAATCCGTTTGGGTGAAATTAAAAATACCATGGCGGCAAAGAAGCGTATTTTTTATAAGAATTATTCTTGAGCATGTAGGAAAATACTAGTACGAATGTATTCCCCACTGGATTGTTATTACTGTCGGCTCAATGCTTATTTGTGCGGTGCATACATTGTCATCGCCTGGATAATGGATGGCTCGTGCACCTTTGGTCACATCCGTTCCCTTTACGCAGGGCAATGCCCTGCGCTATTGTTAGCTGCCCCTTCGGGGCGAATGATCTGCAAGATTTCGATCATTTGCCAATGTAACCGGTTATTGTTTCCAATGTACATGTCCACGAACTACTAACTTGTACAATATATATTCTCCCCGGTCTTTCTGTCTATTTTCATTCTTCCTCCTTCACATTCCATCTCCCGGGAGGAAAATCTGATTACATTGTTTTTGTCAATCGTCTATATTATTTGTATTGACGTAAAATATTTTAAAATTTTATAAAAATATATCTCATAGCATATAATTAAGCCTGATGAATGGTAAAACACCTTCCGTGAACAACTCTATGCCCCCGGCGGTTAATATTTATACCTAAACACCAATCTACACGATCAATATAATCCCTAATTTTACGGTATGGGGTACCATCATTCCATCGGTCAGACAAAATCAGCAGGTTACCAGGTCGGTGTTCGCCGCACGGTGCATGTTCCTTTGGAGGAAACCTGGAATTTCCTGATATCAAAGGATGGGCTGGAGTTGTGGCTCGGCACGCATGAGCTGGACAAGTGGGAGACGGGCATTGGTTTTGTTTCCGCTGACGGCGTATCAGGATCGGTCAGGGTGTTTAAAGTCTTTTCGCACATCCGGCTATCCTGTAAAATGAGTGAGTGGCAGAATGAATCGGTTCTCCAGCTACGGACCATACCGGCGAAAACCGGCACAACGATCAGCTTTCACCAGGAGCAGCTTAGCGATGCAACACAACGAAAAATGATGAAGGAACACTGGGAGGGGATCCTTGTGCAGGTCCTTTCTGCTTTGAATTCCTGAAAACCAGCGATCCCCGGGATTTTAGATTTATGAATAAGGATATCTTTAAGGAAAAGCAAAAACTCAGGGCGCTGGTCCGGCAAGGGAAAAACAAAATGTCTCCCGAGGAGAAACAGCATGCTTCAGAAGGTATTTTTAAGGAGATCGAAGGCATGGATGTTTTTCATTTTGCACAGACGATCATGGTCTACTGGTCGCTCCCGGATGAGGTGAATACCCGAAATTTTATCCTGAAATGGTATCAGGAGAAGACGCTCCTGCTGCCGGTGATCAGAGGTGGGGATATCTATCCCGTGCAGTTCACGGGTCCGGGGGATATGGTGTCGGCAGGTCCGTATTCTATTCCTGAGCCTTCCGGGGGTAATTTTACCGAGACGGACAAAATCGACCTGATCATCATTCCGGGTATGGCTTTTGATCATGAGAACAATCGTCTGGGCCGGGGGAAGGCTTTTTATGACCGTTTTCTGCCAAAGACCCGTGCATACCGGCTTGGAGTATGTTACCGTAAACACCATTTTGAAAAAATTCCTGCAACAGAAAACGACATCAAAATGGATCGGGTTGTCAGTAGGTGAAATCCTCTGGGAGACTGATACTTGAGGCATATTTTCAATCGGGGGTAATTTCATTCCTGGACCATGGAGTAAAAAAACAAAAATCAGAATCTTGGCTGAATTGTGTGCGGGAAAAAATTTTTATTGTAACTTTCTGAGAAGGTTTTCAGAATAAACCTGAAAAAACGACTAAAAACCTGATAATAATTAAAACGATTAATTATGAAAAAACATTTGAAACTGATCGGTCTGGCGTTTCTGCTGGTAGCCGTAGTTGTTGCTTGCGGCAAAAAGAAAGAAAAAGAAGAATTGAAAACTGCTATCGACAAGGCAAATAAGATGCTTGAAGATAACCAGATAAAGAAAGGACATGCCAGGATTTACAAAATGGATCCCGATCTGAAGGAGAAAAAAGAAGCCATCGTGAAAACGCTTGAGGATGCCCAGGCAGTTCATGACGATAAAAAAGGCGACTACAAAGCTGCTACAGAAAAAGTAAATCAGGCTATTGAGGATATTGAAGCGCTGGTAGAAGAAATTGACGAAGCCAAAACAGAAGGAGGCGGATTGCGCGAAGGCAGAATGAGCCCCAGCGGCGATAGGGAAGGTGGTCTGAGACAACAGGGCGCTGCTGCCGCGAATGCCGGTGAAGAAGCTACTCAATCCAGCGGAGCTCCTGTAGAAAAGGCCGCTGAAACTACCAAAAGGCAACCTGGCAGCAGACTGAAAAACAGGTAGTCACAAAAGACACTAAAAGAAAAACTCCGGTCATGCCGGAGTTTTTTTTTATCCTGAATATTTCCGACAGTAAACTAAACTTCGTGTTAACCTTATTGATAAAAAGTCAAACTAACCACTAACAACTAAACCCCATCTTTCCTTACCCTACTTTTCCCCCATAAACGACTTCGATTTTACTTCATCAATCAATACCTCTTTAACGAACTCGTCGGAGCGGACCAGGATAAAGGATCCGTTTCCGGCCCTGCACATGAGTTTCATCCTGTTGATAGCCTCCTGGTTAACACCAAATCCAAGGATGGACAGTGAAATCCCACGGGCAGCGTAATCGGAAAGCATCTGCTGATATTCGGAATCGCTGATCCCCTGTTCACTGAATTCCCCGTCGGTCATCAGGATAATCTGGTTATTTCCCCCTTTAATATAGTTTTCTGCCGCGAGGGTATAGGCTGTGTTCAGGCCCTTTACACCACGGGTGATCCCATATGGCTGCAACTCCTGAACTGTGTTGAGAATGGCTTCCTTTTCGCTGCCATTTACTCCCGTCAGCGCCACGTGTGCTTCACTGGAGTAAGTGATGATGGAAACGTTGTCAATCGGCCGAAGAATCATCGCCAGGTTATTCACCGATTGCTGCAGGAGCAGGAACTTTCTGCCCGACTTCATCGAGGTGGAAACATCCAGCAGGAAGATGAGGTTATTTGCTGCATATTGATCTTCCGGCAACTCAGTGGAAGTAACCAGGGGTTTGCTGACGGCCGGTGGCTGGTTTTTTGGGGGCTCATTCCCGGAGGGTGGATTTTCCAGGGGTGTCCCGGCAAGCAGGCGCGGATCAGGCTTTGGCTGAAGCACCGGGGGCGCAGTCTTTTTCTTTGGAACAAGCTCCAGGACAATTCCCGGCAGCGACTTGGGGACATACTTTTCGGTTTCAAGGATTTCATAGTCTGTTGCTTCCGCGGTGATGCGGTACAAGCCGATCGGCATTTCCTCAACCGATTTTCCTTCATTATTCACCCTGACTTTCAGCGGGTGGTTAAAATTATTGTTATGGAACAGGACCACTTCCGTATTCGGAACGGGGGCCTTGGTTACAGCATCAATGACCTCTATCGTCCGCTTCAGCATGTTGCCGGGATCCGGGAAACACTCCAAAATACTAACGACATTTGCTTTTAGAGTAAGGGTATAGGGATGGTCATCGAGGTTGGTATAGATGGATACGGTTTCCTCGAAAGCTCCCTCGTTCCCGGGTTCTATGGAGAATGCCATAATGCCCTCTTCACCCGGGGTGAAGAACTTCCGCTCAAAGCTGACCTTCACATTCCGGCTCTTTTCAACGATCAGTATGGCCAGGTCCTGGTTTGTATTATTCCTGAATTTCACGGTTTGCGGAACATAACTTACGGTGGCGACCTTCCCGAAATCGACCTCTTTTTTGTCAAATCCCAGCTTGCCGGACTGACTGTTTACAAGCTTTGGAAAAGCAAAAAGCATCAGGATTAACAATATCCTGGCCTGCGTCCTTAGTTGAATATGTGCGGGTATTATCATGAGTCGGAACTTTTACGATAAGCATTAGCTCACCTAAAGATATAAAACTTCCGTGAGGCATTTTTAGTATAGGATGGGGATGTTTGAGGAGTTGATGGTGGAACTGAGGAACTGACGATCTTCGCAGATAATTTACCCGGAGGGAATCAATCTGGTTTCTGTGAACTGGCTCTGGCACTATTTTATACCCCTTATCCAAACAAAAGGCTGCCCGTAGAATCGGGCAGCCCCATGCTGTTAATCTTTTGACTTCCTTTAGAACCCCATCTCGTCCCCTCCAAAGTCTCCGTTGCCATTGTTACCATTCTGCTGGTCGTTCTTTTGACCGAAACGCTTGTTCTGGTTCAGTCGATAGACAAAGGTTAGGTTGTAGATTCGGCCTACGCGGTGGAACTCATTATAGGAGTATAATTCTTCCTGATCCAGGATAAACCGGAACTGCATGCTGTTCAGGATGTCGCGAACGTTGAAGGTAAGTGTGCCTTTTCCCTTTAGTACGTCCTTGCTGATGGCTCCGTTCAGCATGTAGAAAGTTTCCCTTTCCCCCTGCACAGATTCCTCAGGTGCACGGTAGAAGAAGATAAGCTGAATATCGGTGTTCTTGGGGAGCCTGAATTTAGAATTCAGACGGGTATTCCATGAATAATAATCGCTGGAAAGGTCGATGCCGTTGTAACTCCCGTCAATCATTCTGCGGTAAAAGTTTACATCTCCTGAAAGTGTCCACCAGGGAACCATGTTCAGCGTAGCATTGGCCTCCAGGCCATAGGACTGCCCTTCGGCAAGGTTCTGGGGAGTAACTACGGTGACCGTGTTCCCTGCATATTCTGCAATTTCATTTACCCGCTCCATGACATTGGTGCTGTAGCGATAGAAGATACCGGAATAGAAATTGATCTTCTGCTTTTTTAAGAGGTAACCCACCTCGAAGGAATGAATGTATTCCGGTTCCAGGTTTGGATTTCCTGAACGGTAGTTTCGCGGATCGGTATAGCTGAAAAAAGGATTCAAAAACCAGAAATGCGGTCGGTGAATACGCTTGCTATAACTTAGCTGGGCTGAATGTACCGTGTTAAACTCGAAGGATGAATGGACAGAAGGAAATAAGTTCAGGTACAGTCTTTCATTTGCCGAGTCGGTTTCCAGCAGATAGGTCCGCACATCGGATAGTTCGGCACGCAGTCCCCCCTGGAGGGAAAATTTCCCGAAGTTTTTGCCGGCCTGTACATAGAGTGCCTGAATGTTCTCGACATATTCAAAGGTATTGGAATATTCTGTCAGTCGTTCCCACTGATCGTCGCCGGTCTCGGTATCAACATAATAGGGATTAGTTATTAAACGAACCTCGCCCTGGTATCCGGCTTCAAACATGCCCTTGTTGCCAAAGGGATAGACATAGTCTGCCTTCGCCAGGAAGTTTGTTTCGGTTTCAGCATTATTCACTCGCTGTGTGGGATTGGAAACAGTCTGATCGTTGTTGTCCAGGTACGAATCGAAATTCTCAAGGATGTTAGACGTTTCAACCTCAGCATCGTGGATGAACTGGAACATCGCTGTCAGTTTATGGTCGTCTTTGTCGAATTTCTTATCGTAGTGCAGCGAAAATTCCATATCGAGCTGATTTTCAAGCTCGGTATCAATACGTTCGGTAAAATACGCCAGCCTATCAGAACCGGGGATTTCCCGCAATGTGATCTGATCGGAGGGGGAATACAGATAGTCATTGTACTGTACGGTGGCAATATTCATCTGATCGTCATACGCCAGCAGGCCGGCAAGTGTGAGGGTGCTGGTGGGACTCAGAAAGATGTCGGCCCCGGCCCTGACACGGTTTGACAGGCCCGCACGGTTGCGCTCCATCTCACGGACGGTGATATAGCTGGTGTCCGGAAGGTTGAACTGCTGCCAGGAATACCCTCCTCCAGGGCGCTCGTTATAACGGATGTTGTAGTTGAGGAAGTAGTTGATCTTCTCCCGTCTGAAGTTTACATTGGCTCCGGCTGAGTAGTTCTGGGGATACCCTGCTGTTAGCTCAAAGGAGCCGTTAACCCCTTTTTGCTGGTCCTTCCTCAGGATGATGTTGATGATCCCGGCCATACCCTCAGCTTCATAGCGGGCACTGGGATTGGTGATAACTTCGACCCGCTCGATCATGCTTCCCTGAAGGTTTTTTAAAGCATCGGTGCTTCCTCCGGAAACCAGACCGGAAGGTTTGCCGTCGATCAGGATCTGGAGGTTCTGGCTCCCCCGGAGACTAACATTACCATCAAGGTCGACCGTCAGGGAAGGAATGTTATCCAGGATATCCAAGGCTGTCTGCCCTGTGTTACTCAGGTCTTTCCCAACGTTAAATACTTTTTTGTCGAGGTTGATGACCATCTCACTTTTTTCACCGATCACCTGGACCTCTTCAAGATTTTTAGTTTCGGGCTGCAGGAGGATTTTTCCTACATCGTATGTGCGATTAATGGCACCCACTTCAATATCTGCAAGAGATGATGACTCAAACGCAATAAACTGGATGGTGACTGTGTAAGTGCCGGGGCGTACATCGACTGAGAACGATCCGTCAGCTTCGGAGATTCCACCTGTTACCAGTTTTGAGTCAGTATCAAATATGCTGATGGTGGCAAATTGTAGGGGGACTTCTGAGGATGAGTCAAATACTTTACCAACGATTTTCCCCAATGCCGGAGGCGGTCCTTGCGCCATAGAATTTTCGGGTATCACTAACATTAGAACGAGGGTAAGCAGAATACTTGTCAGTCTGAATTTCATATATTTAATATCATGTTAATAAAGAATAACCCCAAATACGTAAAAAAGTTGATTTAGGGTTTCACAGCGCGCTTGCATTTGCGATGCAAAAATCGGAATTAAACTAGTATAAATCGTGGGTATGGTAAAAAAAAATCAATGAAAGCTGATGTTTTATCTACATACTCCTGAATTATATATCTTTGTCCCTCTAAGAAAAACAGCATGCTTCAAATTAATGATACACTGATCAGTTTCGATGTACTTGAGAAACACTTTTGTTGCGACCTGGAGCAATGCAAAGGCGTTTGTTGTGTGAAGGGAGATGCAGGTGCACCGCTTACTGCCGAGGAGGTGGAGCTTCTGCCCCGGATCATCGAAAAGGTAAAACCCTTCATGCGCCCGGAAGGTGTTCGGGCGGTTGAGGAACAGGCAACGCATGTGATCGATGATGAAGGAGAAACCGTCACCCCTCTGGTGAACGGTGAAGAATGTGCCTATGTAATTTTTGAGAACGGGATTGCTTTTTGCGCCATCGAGAAGGCTTTCCTCGAGGGGAAGATAAAGTTTCAGAAGCCGGTATCCTGTCACCTGTATCCTGTCCGGATCCGTAAATACGAGCAGTTTACAGCGGTTAACTATGATACCTGGGATATTTGTAAACCTGCCAGGTTAAAAGGTGAAGAATTAAAGCTGCCCGTTTTTGAGTTTGTGCGCGATGCCCTGATCCGAAAATTCGGAAAAGACTGGTACAAACACCTGTCGATTGCAAAAAAGGAATTAAAATGAGACTACCCTTGAAGTCAGTGGAAGATTTTTGAATCTGCTTATTTGTTCAGAAGTACTGCCTGAACTTAGCTGTCAGAGACCGTAGCCAAACAACTATACATCGCACCACTACCCTGGCGGTTTTCCACCTACAAAAACCTACATGGTAATACCCATACATTTCGCGAAGAAATCCCCCCGTTTTGCACACGAATACCTATGATGTAAGGTTTGACAGAGCTTTTTTCTGATTCTTTGAACTGGCTCCGGCACAGTTCCATACCCTCTGGCAAAAAAATGACCTGCTGTATTTTCTACAGCAGGCCGTATGCAAAAACAAAACCCTAACCAAATTATCCTTGCGGTAAGCACAGATAATTATTATTTATTGCCTCTTAATTCTTTCCAGTAATTGATAAAGTCTTTCTGTGTAAGGAATCCAACGGGACCTTCGTATATACCTCCGACTCCGCCAGAGTCATAAACCCTCACCGCAATGGTGTTCCATTGGTTCTTTTCGAGCAGACTTGCATCCATAACATAGGTTCTGAATGAGTTATAATAAGCTTTGGGATCTACTTTCTGATATTCAGTATTTGTAAGCTCTCCCGTTCCCCCGGCTTTGACTCCGTTGATGTAGACTGCATCCACATCATCAATTTTCCCGATGACCAACACAATTTTTTCATCGTTCAGCGAGCCCTTATAATAAAAGCTCCTACGGTACCAGGCAAAACCGTCATAATCCCTGAATCCTTCATCCTCCCACTTTCCTGGCACAAAAATCTCAGCCCAGTCGGAATCGTCATACTTTCTTGCTTTCCAGGCAAAGTCGTCCCCTGTTTGAAATTTCCAGGCGCCGTGTAGTTTCAGCGTTGTGGGAACCTCATCCGGGCGGGTATAAATTCCGAGTTCACCACTTACGATTCCCCCGCGCTGATAGGAATCAAAGACCACGATTGTAATGACATTTTTACCGTCAAAATTCAGGTACTCTTCGGGAATTA
This sequence comes from Bacteroidales bacterium, assembly GCA_016931575.1. Classification (GTDB taxonomy): domain Bacteria; phylum Bacteroidota; class Bacteroidia; order Bacteroidales; family UBA10428; genus UBA10428. The sequence continues at coordinate 32,731 of JAFGEO010000013.1, forward strand.
CATACAAGCGTTTGGCCCAGTAAGCGGTCTGGTAATCCGGAGGCAGGGTGCCGGTGATGCCAATCTTATGTCCGTTAATGTAAGTTGCATCAACGTCATCGATGTAACCCAGGTACAGGTACAGGTTGGTCCCGGAATATTTCCCGGATACGATAAATTCTTTTCGGTAGGTAGCATAGCCGTCATATCCGTGAAAACCCTGATCCTCCCAAGGGGAGGGTGACGAAATTCTATCCCAGTCGGCATCATTGAAGCCGGGACTCAGCCACTTTTCATCATACCCGATGGAGAAGTTCCATTTGCCTTCCAGGTTGATAATTCTGACATACTTGTTTCCCGCACGTGCAGTTGTACTCATGAAGATCAGAAGTAAGCCTGTCAGGGTTTGCCAGAGTATTCGATATTTCCGGGTAGTTCTCATGGTTTTTTGTTTTTTTCCGGGCATAGATGCTGGTGTAAATATAAACGATGACAGCTTATTTTCAGATTTTAATTCCGGATATGCACAATTGCTTCCGCCAGTTTTGCTATCTTTAAAATAATACTACAAATCTAACCACATGCCGGTTGATAACTGTCACCTTCTGGTAAAAGCATGTCACAAATTGTCACCGTCAATATAATTTAATGTAAATCAAGCGTTTATTATTCTATACATTTTTAGGTACTGAAATCATGTACCTGCCTGATCAATCATTTATTTTTAGTAAATTAGATAAAACATGCACTCCATG
>JAFGEO010000105.1 GCA_016931575.1 Bacteroidales bacterium
GAACCTTTTGATATACAGTTTGTCACTGCGTCCAAAAACCTTCCAGTCGACGAATTTGATCTCATCCCCGGCATGATACTCGCGATGGTCGCTGTATTCGACACTAAATCCATGAAATGGACTTGGATGCAAACCTGAGAAGAAACCTTCAACAGCACAACGCGCCACCAGCTCCATATTTGCGAGTTTACTAAGGAATATTGGATCAAGATACTCAGAATTGCCTGCCATTATTGATTCCGAATACGCTGGTCAACAGTTTTTGTTGAACAAGAAAATATGCGATTACTTAGGTAAAGGCACCTGCTCAATCAGATCAGAAAGAATGGCCTCTACACTAACACCGTCGGCTTCGGCATTGAAATTAGGTATTATGCGATGCCTGAGCACGAGCTTACAGATCGCCCTTACATCATCGAAACTCGGGGTAATTCGCCCATGTATTAATGCGCGAGCCTTGGCTCCCAGTGTCATAAACTGACCGGCACGAGGGCCTGCTCCCCATTTCAGGTACTTTTTTACTATAGGAGTGGCGCTGCGACTGGTTGGCCTGGTTGCACGCGCCAGTCTGATACAATAAGCAATTACCACATCACTAACCGGGGCCATCCTTACAACTTCCTGGAACAGAATCATATCATTTCTTCCCAAAACGCTTTTTATAAGATTCTGTCTTCCCGTAGTGGTTTGTTTTACGACCAGATGCTCTTCTTTGGCTGTTGGATAATCTATGTAGACCATGAACATAAATCTATCCAAAGCAGCTTCAGGTAATGGATATGTTCCTTCCTGTTCGATCGGATTTTGTGTTGCAAGGACGAAAAACGGCTCCTCCAGCTTAAACGTTCGACCTGAAATGGTAACTTCCCTTTCCTGCATCGCCTGGAGTAGTGCGGCCTGAGTTTTAGGAGGTGTACGGTTAATCTCATCCGCCAATACCACATTGGCAAATATAGGTCCCTTGACGAATTCATATCGTCTCTGTTTTGACTGTGGATCTCGTTGGATTATATCAGCGCCGGTGATGTCGGAAGGCATCAGATCAGGTGTGAACTGAATCCTGTTGAAAACCATACTCGTCGCATCAGCAACTGAACGAACGGTTAAAGTCTTCGCCAAGCCGGGAACACCCTGGACTATGCAATGCCCCCCTGCAAGCATGCAACAAAGCATGGAATCAATGACTTCTTCCTGGCCTACAATAACCTTGTGAACTTCATGTTTTAGCTTTGCACATCCCTTGTGCAGGCGTTCAATCAGTTGGCTTTCATCATGATCCGGTGTACGTTGAGAGCATTCATCGCCCTGTTCAGCATTCTCCATATTGCCCTTTCGTTGCCTCGGATGGTTATCACAGGCACCCGAGACGAATAAGCCGCCAAATTTCATTACGCACAGGTTATTCTTTTTGTTCAATATCTTAGATTAAAACAGCATAGAGCCTCTTTAACCGTATTATGAACAATCTTTGGCTGTCATCGCGTTATAGAAAACACATGTAAATAATCCCTATTCAGGATAAGGCCATCATTAACAAATGTATTACATATGTAATCGTATGTCAACCCAATAATTCTCAAATATTTTATAATCTGCCCATTCCGGTTCATGACCTATAATTAAATGGGCCTTTTTGTGGAAATGGTGAATCTTGAAAAGTCATTGACTCTTTTTCCCGAAATATGTTAACATAGAGAAAATAAAAGATTTATCGGAAAAACCTTGATTGCATGTATCGTATACCGAGGAAGGAAACAGAAGATGCGCAGCAGGTCATTTTCCGGGAATCATCCGGATAACGGCTGTCCCCTTCCTTAATGCGTACTGTTTGGGGACTGTCTATGGACGTATATAGAATAAAAAAGTGTATCTGTTGGACTCTTTTTTCACTCATTTTTATTTCTTTCTGGGGTTCAAGCATATATGGAGGAGTGATTACTCAAGCTGTCCGAACTGGATCAAGCGAAAATCCTGCACCTGATATATTTCCCCTGCCCCTTGCTGAACAGAGTCTTTGTTATGTAGATCGAACTCATAAATACAGGTCGGTTCCTGCTGAATTAGTGGGAGCTGACTACGTTATGACATCAAACAATGACAAGACCATAGCAAATTATGCTCTCGACATCACCCTTTCACAGAGTTCCATCCTATATATTATCCTGGATAACAGAATCGGCGACACAAGTGGTGAACAGGGAACCGCTCCAAATCTCACTGCAGCCGGTATGACATGGATTAATAACCTCGGTTTTACAGATACGCAGCAGGATATAGGTATTGATGAAAGCGGTGATGGAACTATCGATAGCTGGTCATCGGTTTTTTCCCTGGATGTACCTGGTGGTACGATAACACTTGGTGCTCAGAACGATAGTGCAAACAGGAATATGTATACCGTAGCAGCAGTCGCTGGAGGAAGTGGAAACACAAACAATCCTCCGGAAGTCGATGCCGGGAATTATGACTCGCTATCATGGCCGAACGACACACTCCAATTAAGTCCTATAGTTTCTGATGATGATCCTTGTGGGCTGGAAATACTGACTGTGAAGTGGTCTTTAATTAGTGGTCCAAATTCCGTCGATTTTGATCCATCGGATGATATTCAAAATCCCAGTGTTATTTTCCACGGACCCGGTTCATACATTTTACAGCTTGAGGCATGGGACGAACTTTCTCAGAGAAGTTACAGCCGGGTTACGATTGAGGTCATTGAACCGCTTTTGGGTGATTTAAACATCGATAATAAGGTAAACTGGAAGGATATCTTACTTTTTGCCGAGCAATGGCTGGATCCGGTTGGAAGCCAGGCTGATATCGACGGTAAAGATGGTGTTAATGTTCGTGACTTCGCATTTATAGCTAATAACTGGCTTGTCGGTGAAGGAGCCATGCTGGTCATAAACGAGTTTATGGCACAAAACTATACATCAGTTACTGATCCGCAGGGTGACAACGATGATTGGATTGAAATTTACAACGCCGGCGATACTGAAATTGATGTAGCCGGCATGTATTTGACTGAC